>JBDNHI010000074.1:0-2529 GCA_041694635.1 Gemmataceae bacterium
CGCTTTTACCCTTGGATCAAAAGTTGCAAGAAATAATGCATTATGCCCACCCAAGGAATGGCCGATCACCCCTATTGCCTGTTCATCTACAAATGCCAAAGATTGAAGAAGATCAACCCCCCGGCGATGGTTGACAATCCCTTTCATCGTACAACTTTCATACCCCAATTTATACGGATCAGTTTTATACTCTTTGGTATGAAGCAAAGGGTAATCAAGAATCAAACAGACATAACCTCTCTCAGCAAGTTCATGCCCATAAGAAAACCCGAGGGAGTTGGAAAGCCCGCAAGGGGTGTCTTTCCCGGGCGGGGCACTGCCGGGAAGACAGATGATCCCCGGCATTTTACTTTCACTTGCGCTATGGGGAACAAGTAAATACGCTGAAATCGAATCATCTTTTTCAACAGTAAAGGTGATATGTTTACGAACATAATGACGCAATTTTTCTTCTACATTGATCTTCATGTCCAGCGAAAGTTTCGTCGATTTAGGTAATGGCCCCATCACAAGCTGCATATTTTCCTGAATATGTTTCACCCGAATAGACCAATCCTGCTGGGTTTTAACCGACTCCAATTTTCCCTGCTCGTTCTTGAAAAAGAGCAACTGCTTTCGGTCTTCATACTGGGGTGCAGATGTTGTTTCAAAACCAGGTAAAGATGCCAGAAATATGAAAGCGAAATCAAATAATGTTGCATTCATAAAAACATCCCAATCAGTTAAAAAAGAAACTATAACTTCTTCAAGATTTCAGCGGCTTTATCTTCGAATATCTTTTGCCATTCTGGCGCTAATATACAATCGCTATCTTCTTGCGCATTACCTACATTCTTTAACTGCTCTGCGGTCGGGGCGTAGTAGATATAGCCATTCGTATACCCCGCAATAAAGGTACTCTTATGGGGTGACATCTTTTTAATGTTCAATCCAATCTGCACGGTTAATTCCCCTGGAAAT
This sequence comes from Gemmataceae bacterium, assembly GCA_041694635.1. Classification (GTDB taxonomy): domain Bacteria; phylum Planctomycetota; class Planctomycetia; order Gemmatales; family Gemmataceae; genus UBA969. The sequence continues at coordinate 961 of JBDNHI010000074.1, forward strand.
GTCACTAAAACAAAATCACCCAGCCTTAATCCCATTATTTCCACCGTGATGGTTCGCTTACCAGAGGCAATGTTCTTGGCCTGATTCTTCTTAAGCAATGCAAGGTTTGTCTGCACTCTAGTTAGTTCTTCCATCAGATGAATGTTGGTAAGGTACACTTTCATGTTTTTCCGGTTCTCCGCATCGAACTTATCAATATTCGTTCTACCAAGCATTTTCTCGTGCAAATAATGCTGTGAATAAAAGGAGGGGAACTCTTCAGAATTACCATACTTGATCATAAGAGGCAGGAATGTTTTGAAATTCAAATTATTAGGACTAAGAGATTTAAGCAACTGCTGTTGTTCTGCTTGCAGGGAATCAATGCGCCCAGAAAGATCAGCGCGAGGAAGTTCTATAGACTCGTTAATAACTTTAAATTGCACATCGTCCTTGCATTTAATTTGCTTCAAACCGCGCATCGTACTAATGCCAAGCATATTTCCCAGAGGCTCTGCATTGGGAGGGTAGGCAACATCTTTATAAAGGACGGGGTTAATATCCCCGCCACACCCCTGAATAAAAAACGCCATCGCATTATCACCAAGGCAATCTTCAATCACCTTAGAAGAAAAACCTGTGAGGTCTGCGGTATTACCCCCGTTTGGAACACCTTGAATCGGATGGCAGGCAAAATTATAGACCACCGCCAAAGTCTTGCCATTCTTCTGATCTAGCCGCAAAATTCCAATCTGCGGATCCACCGGCCCAACGCTGGCGATTTCCTGATCTGGAGGCAAGGAATAAGCGCGCCTCATGTCGGCATCCTTGCCATTCTTCAGCTTAACCCTGCGATTTTCCATAATCTTATTTTCAAATCCAACTCCACTTCCTACTTCAACCTCCACCATATTCTTCAGCGCAATCTTCACTGCTTGCACTGTTTTCGCTGCCACATCGTCGCAAACAATTCCATGGCAATGGCTAGCATTAACCAACACATTTGCAGCGGGAATATCGCAGTCTTTTAGTAATTGTGCCCGAACCGTGGGAAGATAAGTGTTTTTGATCGAGCCAATTTCCTCAATTGCAACCGCATCCACCGTAATGATAACCGCAGTGGTTGTGAGATTTTTTAGCACCAACGCTTTAACATACAAGGGGTCGTTTTTAGTAGCCAATTTGTTGGTAATATCTTCCTTGCCAACCCCAGCTTTCATAACTCCAGCATTTAAGTTCGCATTAGCAAACAACCCTAAAAAGATAATTAAGATAAGCCTAAAAGTGTATGGTTGGATTAATAATGAATGCTGGTTCATGATAGTTAGTCCTTAATTGACATTTAGAGTAAACAAAATTAGAGTAAATAAAATTTATGTGAAGATAACGCTAATAAGCTTGTAGCTATATTTACCACGACCCTAGTAAAGAAACAACCAAACACAAAAAAGTATATTTAAATCTTATTCGTTGACTTAGGGCTATCCTTTAGTTACTATTTTTAAAACACAAATTAATTTTACAGAAGTTGGCTTTTATGCTTCGCTTCGCTTTGCTATTGCCCCTCGTGATAGTCCTAGGATGTGGGCC
>JBDNHI010000075.1:0-2688 GCA_041694635.1 Gemmataceae bacterium
CAATTTTTAAGCATATTTTATTTGGTAAAATGGTATATTGAGTGTTGATAAAATTCAAAAAGAGTGTTTTGTCCCCAGAAAGCATTCGGGTAAATTATGTCTTCGGTTCTAACGCCACTAAAGCAATCTGCAACTTGCCCAAATTGTATGGAGAAATTCGCCCCCGAAGATGTGCTTTGGATAGCCAGTCATCAGGCCCTTGCAGGTGATAGGAAATTAGCAAGAGAAGATGCGATGATGCGTTTTCTTCCTTCGAGATTTAGTCCAGAAGGTTTTGCGATAGACCCCAAGAATTTTGTTTGTAAAAAGCTGGCTTGTCCAAACTGCCATCTTGAAATACCCCGAGAAATCCTTGAAAGCCCAACGAAGTTTTTCTCTATTATTGGTACGCCAGGGAGTGGCAAATCTTTTCTACTGGCTTGTATGACCCACGAACTAAGAAGGGTGATGCAAGAGAAATTTAACCTCAAGTTTTTTGACCCCGACCCATCCTTCAACAATGCCCTTATCCAATATGAAAATAACATTTTCCATAACCCAGAACCTGATAAACTGCGCACCCCCGATGATTTGATCAGGCGTACTCAGGAATTAGATAACAGCCTTTTTAATGAAGTTCTGATCAGTGGGCAGGCAGTTAACCTTGCCAAGCCTTTTATCTTTCAGGTGGAACCGGGTAATGGGCACCCACTAGCTAATTCATCCAAGAGCGAGCATAAACTTATTTCCCTTTATGATAATTCAGGCGAATCGTTTAAATCAGGGAAAGATACTTCAGAAAATCAAGTGACAATTCATCTTCGTGAGGCGGATGCTTTGCTTTACTTGTTTGACCCAACTCAGAGTATTCGCATCAGGCAGGAATCGGAGAGATTACAAGCCAAATCGATGGCAACCTACAAAAATATTGACGACCGCCAAGAAACGATTTTATCGGAAGCGCTGAGCAGGATTTGGCGCCATAAGGGGCTAAGTGCAAACAATAAATATACCAAGCCCTTGATCATAATTTTAACCAAGTGGGATTCTTGGTGTCATCTGGTTCCACAGGTAGATATGTCCGAACCGATTGTAAAATTAGCAGGAAATGCGAACTTGTTTTCAATTCCTGTAATACAAAAAGTATCGCGGGTAATGAAGAAGTTTTTAGAAACTTATGCACCTGGAATTGTGCAAGCAAGCGAAAATTTTGCCCAAGATGCTATGTTTATTCCAGTAAGTTCCTTTGGAAAAAAACCAGAACAAGGACCCGAAAATAAACCACTAATTAAACCGAGCGAGCTAAAGCCAATTTGGGCTTCTGTCCCTATGCTTTACGCCCTTGCAAAAACAACAAAAAAGCTGATTCCTCTGCAACTTAAACTTTAAGGATATAAAAAATGATGTTATTAATCCAAATAGAAAGTAAACCAGATTAACTTATGCCCAGGGAACTTTTATACACTGCCGCTGATCTAGGCGTTGACGGCCTTCGGGGTTGCCTTTGCTATGCTGGGGCATCTTCTAATGCTTTATCTAATAATATTCTTTTGCAAAACTTGCTTCCTACTAATAATTATCAAGAACTTTATAAAGCAAATAGCCCTAACGAGAAAAGTAATCCAATCGGATTTTCTCACTACCGTATTAATTCAGGTGCTAAAGATGTTTCCGTTATTTCTCGTATTGGCCCAGCGCCCCTTTATGCAAATCGTACTAATTTCATCGCCCATCACATTATTATTGACGATCAAGAAAAATGCCAGGCAGGCCCAGGCTGGCTTATGAATCAATGCAACTTTATTTTAAATTGGAACCCAACCTTAGCAAGAATTTCACCCAATAATATTGCCCAAGGAAATATCCAGCCTAAGCTTTGTAGTAATTGGCAAAGCCAATGTGGCGATGCTGGTTGGGCCGGTTGGCTTGCTGAAAGAGGTCAAGCTGGAAAAGTTACCGTTATTCTTTATCCAAATACCGTTAACCCAAAATTATTAATCCAAGAAGCGACTGCCCTATTACCCGAACACCAAAGATGGAAAATCACTTTTAGTACCTATTACACACTAGGGGGAAGAGGGCCAAATTGCCTTTGGCGCTTTATTCCTTTGGATGCGGACGCCGTTGCTGCGCCTTTTTATGATAAAACCTTTCATGATGGGGTACTAAATCTTCTTTCAAAAAGCTTAGGTAAAGCACCTGTTGGCGCATTGGTAAACTTAGCTCGTGGCGAAACGCCCAAAGACATCGTATCAACTACAGGATTTAACCCAACATCAGCGCATTCTCTACTACCAGGTTTTGATCCAATTAAATCTGACTTACCAGGGTTAATACCAACTAAAGATCCACTCTTTAGTAAGTCGGAATTGTTTATCGATTCAGGCCCCAACTTTAATGGTTTCGACAATTTAAAGCCATCTGGGCCTGATAATACTTGGAAAACAATAAGGTTTGTGGGTGGAATCTTCGGCTTATTGTTTTTGCTTGTTCTGCCTTCTCTTTTCGTTTGGCTCATTAGCACTCAAATGCAAAATAAAATGGTATCCATAAAAAAGAAAGAACACGAAGCTAAAATTGCTGAAGTTGAAGATTCAAATAAAAAGCAAAAAATAGAAAACGCAACTGCAAAAAAAGCTAACGATAAAGCTGAATCTGATTTACAGTTAAAACAGATGGAAAAAGAAACGAAGGAGAAGGAACTTAAAG
>JBDNHI010000076.1:0-31921 GCA_041694635.1 Gemmataceae bacterium
TACTAACGGAGTCCCCACGGGTGGCTGGTTTCCTAATGCTCCAGGTGTTACTTCTAGTATAATTCCAGACGAAAACCCTTGTAATTATAGCTTACAGCTTGACTTTTCTATTCCACAAGGACCACAGGGACCGCAGGGACCGCAGGGACCACAAGGACCGCAGGGACCGCAGGGACCACAAGGACCACAAGGACCGCAAGGGCCACAAGGACCGCAAGGGCCACAAGGGCCACAAGGGCCGGATGGACCACAAGGGCCACAGGGACGGCGAGGACCACAGGGAACAAAAGGAACAAAAGGAACAAATGGAATAAATGGAATAAATGGAATAAATGGAATAAATGGAATAAATGGAATAAATGGAATAAATGGAATGAAAGGTGAAAAAGGGCCGTGCCCTACTGTAACCCTAACTTCTGGCGGAATATCCGTGGCTGCCGGAGCTCCTAGCCTTACTATAACTTCTACTGATGCTCCTCCGGAGATTTGTACCGGTTCGTGTAGCTGGTTGTGTCATTGGGACACAGATGTAAATGTATACCATGGAAACATAGAAGCCTATACTTTTGCTGGAATGTCTGTATCTGGCACCGACTGTTCTGGTGCTGACTGTGGGTGTTATGCCGAGCCCTCTGGGTGCGACTGGGGTACTTGGTTTGGAAACAGTGCGTATGACGCCACGCCTAAATGCACAGGGCAGCAAACTTATCGCTGTAATTACACAGATGGATTTCCACTATGGCAGCCTGATGGTGTCAGTTGTGGCGAAGACTGTACTTCGGAGCCACCTCAGACGAATCAATGTGTCCCAGAAAGTTTTGATATTGCAGGAGAATGGGCAACTGCACAAAGTCAATATGCATATGCCGACTGTGAACTTGCTGCTCATGCCCCAACTACGCTAGGGACTGCAGGGGACTACCCAGTACTTGGTGATTGTAGCAGTCAAGTTAGTTGTGCTGCCGGATTTGCCATTGCCATCTGCGTGCCGGCTGGATCCGTTGGCCCGTGCTCTACTTTAAATTTAACCGGTTCGGTGTCCGTGAGCACTGGAGCCCCAACTCTCACAATAATATCTGAGCCTACCACGTGCGTAGGCGGAGCTCACTACACATGCGTAGGTCCAGTTTACGCTTGGGTTCTTTCCGACGACCCTTGTGTAGGGGAGGGATGCTCGGCACCCGCACCTACTGAACCTTGTACCGCGGATAACTTAGCACAGAGCGTATCAGTTAATTGTGTTGCCGATGGTGAGTGTGCTACCGATGTAGACTTTGTTTTTACGCTGCCACAAGGACCAACCGGAGCTACTGGAGAGACCGGACCGGCTGGACCAACCGGACCACAAGGAGCTACCGGAGAGACAGGACCAACCGGACCAACTGGAGAGACCGGAGCTACTGGAGAGACCGGATTAACTGGACCACAAGGACCAACCGGGCCCGCTGGTGCACTTTCGGATATCCGATTGAAGAAAGATATAATCACAATTACTAATTCCTTAGAAAAAGTTAAATCTTTAAGAGGGGTTGTATTTAAATGGAAAAAAGATGATATCAAAGCTATTGGTTTGATAGCCCAGGAAGTGGACCTCGTTATCCCAGAAGTTGTAAGCCATCAAAATGAATTTTTAACTATTGAATACGGCAAGCTCGTAGGCCTATTGATAGAAGCCGTTAAAGAACTGTCAGGCGAAATTGATCGGATAAAAAAGGACTTTATACATCACTTAGGTTCTAACCCATAGGGCTAATATGCCAGAAGAAGACCCCTGCGAATGCCCTGACCAAGAGGACCCTTGCATGGAGGATCCCCCAGATCCCGATCCTTTCTGTTGTTTAAATAATTACTGTAGCATAGAGGACTCTACCGCGTCTGGGGGTACGTTTGAGTTTAGCGGTTGGTACGAATGCGCCCATTGTTACATGACGGCCTATGCTTTCATAGCCCGACCATTTCCTGAACCTAATGATACAGCGGTGTGGCGCGATTCGTACTTAGGCGGCACACTCGTTGCCTCTGATTGGTTTTTAGGTAATAATGGCCTGTATCCAGGGCAGCCCCCGGACCCGGAATGGCCCCCTGCATTTCCGGGTACCCTACTGGGGGGTAACTGGAACAGCGTCAGAAGTGGGGAGTATTGGTCCCCAGCCGGTACCTTTTTTAGCCCTATAGATAATTGGTGCTTGGTTAAGCTATGGAATGGGTCCTTGGCCCCGGATTCTTTATACTGGCAGACTACGCAGCCAGACCCCCCGCCCCCTGATCCAGATGAAAGCAGACAAGTGCTGATAATCAATTGGAGAATGACCAGCGTAGGGGGCATAATCGTTTTTCAAGCCAGAAAGTTTGGGCCCTATGCTAACGCAGCAGCCGCCAATGCGGCTAGTGCTGATCTTTATAACTACGGCTGGAGCCCTGGCTATGTAGCCCAAGTAATCCCGCCCATTGAACCCCCTTCGGACCTCACCATAGCGTTTGATCTGGCACACCCTTGGAACGAGCATGAAGAGGTGGCAGAGGACCCCCCGACGTTCTCCCAGATATTTAATCTGCCATCCGACTGGTTTTCAGGTGGTACAGAGGGGGTAGAAATAGCAATAGTCTGTAATCCGGATATAGTCAGAGTAATCGACCCTATGTGTACGTCGCCTTGGACAGAAGAGGACATGCCTGCTAGAGTGCCCATAGGCTGGAATCCATCGGGTGTTGAAGCATTTTCTTGGGCCTACTCTCCCGTTACTATGTCCTTTGGGGGTGGCAAACCATCGTTTCTGCCTTCATCCTTTAGCATTGCCCCCGGCCACCCAGCAGCGTGGGTAATGGTGATAGACACGGCCGAGGACATAGGGAGGACTACAATAACAACCAGTATAGGCGACAAGGTGGTTACGACTACTACAACTGGCGTAAACACTATGGTCTTGGGGGGGGATGTATTCAGTGTGGGGCCAGGAGACCGCTACCTTCGAGTGGGTGCGTTCAGTTATGGTTGTGCAACCGAGATAGCCTTTTCTCCTGGGATTTGGAATACCTACAAGAGCGTTGACTTGTATGCCCCTTACGCAGAGATAAATCAGGCTGGGCCCTACAGCATATGGGCCGACCCAGACTTTGGCATGCTTAGTTGTGTTACGGCATCCGCTTCGTTTTATTCTGATGGTTATGCCCCATCTTTTAGATCTAGAGATACTATTACCTTTAAAGGTACATGGGAAATTAACTACGAGACCGCACAAGACTACAGTAAAACATATGAAAACTACCTGGAGCTCCCAGGCAGCACCCGAGTAACCACATATAAATATGGTGAAGTAACTTTAACTAGAGAGCCATGCCACAACTTTGTGGCCGCTACGGCGGTGGTTCAGCTTGATGTGCCAGTAGGGGACCCGCCTACGAGTGGAGTAGCCGCTGTAGATATGATTAACAATAACGTAGACTGTTTTGGTTGCACAGGCCAAGGGTATACCTCTGCCCCAACTGTAACTTTTGTTGGAGGAGGGGGCTTTGGGGCTGAGGGGTACGCTATAGTTAAAGATGGGCAGATAATTAGAGTTGTAATAACTAACCCCGGTAGTGGGTATACCTTTCCGCCTACCGTAGTATTTTCTTAGCTAGTCCTTAAAAGCCACAAACCTATTACGAACAAACAGTAGGTTTGTGAAGAATCCGCAGAAAGCTAAGATTAGATAATCATAGTACATTGGTTCTTTTAGCCCCTCTAGTGGGTTGATCAAAAAAGAAATCCCTAGCGAAAACCAAAAGCTACTGCACTCATGGCAGAGCATAGCGGATCTAATGTAGGGAACTCTGGCTACTAAGTTTCTAGCTGGGGCGGACACATCTGTATCAGTCCAAGCGTACGTAACCCCTAGGCATGTAATTAGATAGATTATAAATAGGGTCATAAGAAATACACAGTTAGTTCATTTGCTTCTTTTACTACAGAAAAGCCTCTAAACATCTTACCAGACAGGCCCACTTGAAATGTTTTCCAGGCCTCAGCGCTTTCCCCAACTTTAAATATTTTACCGGAGATATTATTCTCCAGTCTCTTTAGCTTTAACAAAGCCATTTCTGCCACAATTTCTTGTGTGTAATATTTGGTCAATGTTGTAGGGACTAACGCAGATTGGTCGAAAAAAAACTTACCTACTTTACCCCTACAAGAACAGTTGGGATTTAGCTTAAGGCTAATTAAATCCGCCAAGATGCTGGGGAACTCATTTTTCATCTGCGTAAACTTATTTTCATCTCTAATGATTACGCTTACAAGATCTGGAATGGCTGCCTGATCGTAAATTATATCGCCCATATTCTATCCTTTCAAATTTGAATTTAAACCACCACACAAATATTAACTATTAATTTGAAAAAATCAAGGTTTGTTATTAGGATAACTAAATCTATAAACATGGCGTTTTTAACAATTGGATAATCTCAATGAAACGACAGATTGCAATTCGGCTAAGGATGGAAGATCCGCAGGACCTAGCCCCGCTTGAACAAGCTTACTGCGTACTTGTGGAAGTGCATATGAATTTTGAGCAAGGAGCTATTACTGCTGTGTTCAAATGCTGGCGTAACGAACAAGCATTTCTTGCTCAGCGTAAAGCGTTTGACGCAATTCAAATACCTTTTACTCCGGAAGAAGGTGGAAAAGAATTTTTTCAAAATTGGAACGAGACTGAAGGTAGCCTTCAGCTAAACGACCATTTAAAACGGCATTGTTTAAAACACCCACTCTTAGCCCAAGCGAAAATATGTGAATAAAACGCAGCTGGTTATTAAGCATAAATGGGCGTTGGGCGACACCATGCTGCTGACTGCACTCGTCCGCGATATCCATCGGGCATACCCCGAGCGCTACCAAATTCTAGTTAATACCAATTGGACAAATGTTTGGTGGAACAATCCTTATGTTTTGCCTAAAAACACGACTGTATCAAGTCGGGCTACGCAAGTAGAAATAGGCTGGGGTGATGCTATCCGCTGTAACTCTTACGCCAAGTACGGAGATCGGCGAGAGATGAAACATATCCTAGCTTGGTACCATTATGACTTTGAACGCAAAACTAATATTCATGTCCCAGTCACCGATCCTTGGCCCGACTTACATATGTCCGAGCAAGAGCTGATTCCTAGGATTAATGGTAATTACTGGGTTATCATGTCGGGAGGAAAGCTTGATCTCACTGCCAAACACTGGCACACACACCGAGCACAAGAAGTAGTGGATAAGCTCATAACCAAAGACATCCACTGTGTTCAAGTAGGAGCCACTCATGCCAACCATATACATCCGCCATTGCAAAATACTACCAATATGTTAGGTAAAACTGAGAATGTAAGAGACTTATGGAATATCATTCGTTATTCTGCTGGGGTTATCTGTGGTGTAACAGGTGCGATGCACATTGCTGCTGCGTTTGAAAAACCTTGTGTGGTTTACGCAGGTGGGCGAGAAGACCCTTGGTTTGAAGCTTATGTAAATGCGTTTCAAGCTTTTGGACCTAATGCAAAACCAGTACGCATGGAGCATAAATTTTTACACACGATTGGGCTACTGGAATGCTGCGAAATACAAGGTTGTTGGAAAAACCGAACTGTAGCTTTAGACCCGCAAGACTTGACAAAGAAAGCTTATACTCTTTGCAGGCAGCCAGTACGACCCAATGATTCGCACCCAGTTCCAAAGTGTCAGGACTTGATTTCTTCAGACCATGTCGTGGAGGCAGTTATGGATTACTACAAGCAATCAGTATTTCCACCTATTAAAATTCCAACTGTAAGCATAGTGCCAGTGCAAGATGGTAATCCTGTGCCAACAGTTCCAGTACAAGTTACACAAGAACCTTCTGTTGCCAGTAAAGCACAACAACCCTACCAAAAAGTTCATCCGCACGAGCTTACAAAAGCTGGCGTTGGGCAGATAAAACGAAGTCTGCCTATTATGGATAACCCGATAATAGGGGGTAAGCTGACTATCTGTGTTCTTTGTTATGGCCCTTATCCGGAATTGGCTAAAACTTGTCTATCTAGCATTTTAGCTACCGTACCAGTCGAGCGATTAGATTTGCGGATCGGTCTTAACGATGTCCACCCAGATACATTTGCTTATGTTAAAACATTGCCAGCTACAAAAATCTACGCAAACAACCTTAACCGTTACAAGTACCCCGTTATGCGAGATATGTTTTGGGATGAACAACGACCTATCACCACTAATTATGTGGTGTGGTTTGATGACGACACCTGGATAGTTACTCCAAACTGGATTACTGATTTATGCCATACCATAGTTGAAAATCACCCTAACAATTATCGTATGTTTGGGTCTTTGATGTACCACGATTTAGCTATGTATGCTAAAGATGGCAACGATCCTACCGCTTGGTTTAAAGCTGCCGACTGGTATCAAGGCCGTAATTTTAGAATGCGCGGTAGTCAGCAAGAACAACCCAATGGAAGTGTAATTGACTTTGCTGTAGGATGGTGCTGGGCTATGGCAACAGAAGCCATCCGTAAAGCAAACATTCCCGATATACGGCTTGGGCATAACGGGGGAGACATAGCTTGTGGAGAAGCTATACACCAAGCTGGCTTTAATGTTAAAAAGTGGAATTTAGGAAAAACTCTGGTAGCTTGTCCTAGCAGGGAACAAGGCGGAAGACGAGGATACTCTGAAAAATTCTTATGGGATAACAAAAATGAATAAAATTGGTTTATGCATGATCGTTAAAGATGAGGCCAAGATAATTAGAAGGTGCTTAGATAGTGTCAAGCCGCTTATTGACTATGTCTGCATCACTGACACAGGGTCAACAGACAACACAATTGAAGTCATAAACGATTGGATGAAAACTAACAACATAGATGGCAAGGTACTAAGCGAGCCATGGAAGGATTTCGCTCACAATAGGACAGTAGCTTTAGAGAACATTCGTAAGATTGAAAGTGTAGACTACGCTCTTATGATTGATGCAGATGAGGTGCTACAGTACGAGGAGGGCTTTGATAAAGAAGAAGCTAGAAATAGCTTAACATTAGATCTTTATCATGTCATCACTAGGAGTGGGGCTATTGAGTATGTAAGACCTACGTTAACTAAAAACAGCATGCCTTACTACTACAAAGGTGTTGTTTATGAATTTCTTGAGTGTAGGGCGGCTATAAGAACAAGAGACACTTTGGCTAAAGTATACAATGTCCCGATTCAGGACTCTGCGAGAAACACATCCGGCTTAAAGTTTACTAATGATGCATCTTTGATAGAGCGCACGTTGGTAGAAGAAAAAGACCCGTTTATGGTGGCAAGATACACCTTCTATCTTGCACAAACATTTCTAGATCTTGGCCAAGATTTAAAGGCGTTAAACTTATACTGTGACCGTGCCACAAAAGGTTTCTGGTCTGAAGAAGTTTTTATGTCTCTTTTAAACGTGGCTAGGCTTAAAGAAAAATTGCAGTACCCTTCCGAAGATATTATCCAAAGTTATATGCAGGCACACGAGAGTGCACCTCACCGTATCGAGGCACTGCATGGTGCTGCAAAGTTTTGTCGCCTAAGCGAAAAATACCAGCAGGCTTATATACTTTCAAAATGGGGGCAAAACCTTCCTGTCAATAAAAACGGGTTATTTGTAGAACCTTGGATTTGGGATTACGGGATAGAAGACGAGCTGAGCATAAGTGCCTATTGGGCAGGGCATTATGCCGACGGCTTAAAAGTAACTGAAAATCTTTTGAATAAAGTTCCAGAGCACTATTTACCTAGGGTGCAAAAAAATCTTGAGTTTTTTAAAGGGAAAATTTAATGTTGGTTTTTGATCACAATATAATGTACACATTGTGGCAGGACCCGCTATTTTGGGAATGTGTTCCTTGCTTTGAAAACTACCGGGAAGAAGCCGAGGAAGTGGCGGCACAAGCGAATATTTTACAAAGTAGCCTAAAAGTAAAACATAGTTTACTGTATACTTTATGGTTGCAACTACTACAAGAGTGGGTGACAACGAAGCCCAATAACATAGAACAGCTAGTTGCCTATATTCAGAAAAAACGAAAACATTGTGTTGAAGCTATCGTACTGCCGCTTGTAGCTGGGCAAAAAGATCAAGTGTTTCTTTTTAGGAATTAATTACATGACTCGGCGCATATGCCTTACTAGATCGGCAACCACAACCACTGAGCAGGTTAATTATGGAACCTACAGACTACGCGTTGATGCCACGTTAGCGGAAGGAGCAGACCTCGACAACAACATCTTTGTATACAGGCATAATGCCCCAAGCCCGTATACTACACTACCTACGGATATATTTGAGGCGGTGGCAGGGCCACAACAGTTGGCTAATATGCCAGCAGGGGCTGCCGATCCTAACCTAAGCTGGCCTTATTATCGCTTAGATTATATTGAACTAGATGTAGCTTCCACGTCACAAGCAGATTCAATATGGACAGAAATTAAAGCAGAAGTGCAAGCACTTCTAAAAGCCATGGATCGGCTAGAACAGCTACAAGTAATTCAAACTGTATGGTTTCCATCACCACCGCCTCCCTAGAAACAAGGAATACGAACTATGGCCGAATTAAACAAACTATTGATTTTGGAAGAGTCTGTGCTGCTAGGCATGATTAACAATCCAAACTTCGTAAAAGAATTTCCATTTCTTACTGGAGCTGAAGGCGTCATCAAGGCTAAGGCAACTGGGTGCGGTCGTTGTAACCAGAATGCGGGAAGACGCATTCATGCAATCAATGGCATTAAACAATCAATCATTTCTATGAGTGTAGAGAAAAAGCAAAAGCTTAAACAAATGGTAAATTCTGAAAAAGTCCGTGTTCTTATATCTGCCAATGGTAAGGTTACTGCACATACTTTCTAAACCTAAATAATAGGCAAATCCGTGTCATTATTATATAGAGGGAAACCTTAACTAATGTGTGTTAAGGTTGATCCTTTGTTTCTTTGTTTCTTTGTTTCTATGGGAGATACATATGTTCGATAGAATGATTATGGACTACAATACAGGAGCTGAAGAGCTAATGTCAACAAGGGTTAATAGGGAATTTTTTCACGCAATGGACGGCTTGCGGGGCATCATGGGCGGTTCTTCCAATATCACCCCAAGGTTGCTTGGTAGGGTGCTGGGGAGCACCTACGGGATAAGCCGGGATCCCTCGGGATTCTGGCACGTGTACAGCGGTTATCTCCAGGCCGCTGGAGCCAGATCTGGGGATGCGCTCACCGAGGCTACATTGGAAAAATACCGTCGGCGGTTTGTGAAGTCTTTCGTCGCTTACCTACAATACTAAAGATAATCCCACCAATACCCTCGGGTGTTGGTGGGCTTTTTTTTGAGCTATTACCCCACCTAAAGAATAGGCAAATCCGTGTCATTATTATATAGAGGATAGACATACCTGTTAGGGGTAGTTTGTAAGGCAAACGAAAGATCTCTGCAGGGGTCTGGATACTTACAAACTACACTAACTCAAATCAATGAGTTAGTTAGCGTCCCTGTATGTCTATCTCTCCTCTTTTTAGAGGAGTATTTCTGATGAGTTATGCTTTGTCTCAGAGGACACCCCCTTGGGTGTAATGCACTGTGGCTTCTTAGCCACACCGGTTCCAAGTCCGGGCATTTGATTCAGCTACCTATTTTTAGTTCATTGTGAACTTTAGGGTAGCTGTAATTGTTTTATCATTTCTACGAAGGAGATTATATGGTACAGATAGTAATCGAAAAGATGGTCGTGACGAAGACAATGTTCAGGCGTTGGGCGGATGAAGATAATCTGCTTCACCTGCAGGACGGCATATTAAAAATCCTTACCCGAAAGGGGAAGGAACTGAAAAAGGAAAGTTCGGGGATTCCAGCTGGATTCCAGCTGGATAGTCTCGACCCTGCCGGTGTGGGCGTGATGGAGTGCGCATCAGATGCGTATACACCGGAAGAGTTGGTAAAACTGTGGCCGAAACATATTGATCCGGACATCTGCTATTTTTATGAGGGGGACGAATAACAATGCTCGTACTAACAAGAAAAAACGGGGAAACCCTCACCATAAAATTCGAAAACAAAGAAGTGGAAGTGCATATTCTGCACACCCACACTGGTCGAGTTTCTTTGGGGTTTATCGCCCCAAAGGAAATCACAATCGCGAGGGGCAGGATTAAAAATCCTGCCAGTATGGCGGGAGTAATTGGGTAACCAATGGTCGCAGTATGCGATTTGTTTTTTGATGCTGTAAAAGCACCAATAACAAATCACATACTGCGATCTTCCTTCTTATTACTATATTGTAATAAGGAGGTTTTTCTTAGCTATTGGACAACGAGGGGTAAAAATGGACAAGTTAGAAAGAGACAATGTGTCAGATGTCTATCAAAGCTTTATGCTGCAAGTGCAGACTGTGCTAGAAGCTAACCTTGCAGCAAAAGCAAAATTAGACATCATTGCAGAAGTGGTGGAAGACTTTCAAAAGTTTCGCAAAGCATGCCGGCATGTCAAACGGGTGCTACGAAAACAAAAATCAGAAGGTACGCATTAATTTTTAGTTCCTTTTTATAAAAGGATACAATAGAATATCAATAATTAGTTTTACAGAAAGGAACTAAAAATGGCCGTTAAAGCATTACAAGTAGATATCCTAGGGGATGGCAGTCGAGGAATGGTATTAATCGAAAGCGATTTACCCTCGTTTGTAGACCAGATTGAGGAGCTAGGCTCGGCTAAGGCCCGAGAGTTCGTGCTGAACGCTACCATCAAGGCTGGCATTAAAGGTTTACCCGGCATAAGCCGAACCGTAGATTCAGCCTATCCAGTCAACAAAGATGGGGAATCACTGGAAACCTTAAAGGACGACAAAGGTAATCCAATTCCGCTTACGGATAAACGTGCAGCCCCTAAACGATACCGGGCCAAGTACGAAGTTACGGCACGTCAGTGAATCAAGAATTTATTATGCTTAATGAGTCGGCTAAAAAACGACTCATTAAAGCCATTAACAGCGATCTCGAACAGCTACTGTGGTTGGCAGACTGGTTGCTCCATCTGAATATCTTTTCAGACGCGCAGATATATGATGCACTAAATTTCGTAAAATCCGGAATTGAAGAATTTGCAACAGCATTACGGGAACATTGTCCAATAATGACTACCATCTGTGTGTGCGATTCTCGCTGGGTTTCCGTATCAGGCGGAGATGGATTTTTGGATACGCAAACTGGGGAAGTGGTAAAGGTGTTATCTCAACCTGTCGTAACAGTTATCTTTTGCGACCTTTGTGCGTTGTTACTAAGGATGGAGCACCGAAAGAGGATGTTCAATGGAAACACAAGTGAACGACCGCCTACTGAAAACTCTGCTCAAACAGGCGAACAGTCAACTGTCGAAGCCAGTACCGAAGCTGCTACAGCGGACACTGCTGCTATCTGAAGACGCATTTGCTACTCCTTTATTTCTGCTGGTTATGGACCGGTACGGAGCAGAAGCCTTACAATGGACTCCCGAGACCATTCGTATGGAGCTGGAAGACGATTTTCACTGTAAGCTTCCTTCAATATCGTTAGATAAAATTATGGCTGCAATCACAATTGTAACCACTAATTTTTTCTACAAAGATGTAAGCAGATTCATTTCTATCTGCAACATATTTTCTGGAGATGACTTTAATCCCACGGTCTTTGACCCAGCAGATCCTGACGAAATGCTACTTGGAATCACAGAAAGTATGCTTTTGTGGCCGCCGGACGAAGATAAACAAGACACAGAATTCTCAGAAGAAATACGAGAATATATTAAACAAACATTAAGCGTTGAAGGTATACTTCAGCCATTCGATGTCCTGCGACTGGCGTTTCCCGCCGACCAGTCGATAAATGTTGACGCAGATTACGCCGATGATCCAGAGATGTATTCTGCCATTTATCAAGCACAGCAGGGGAAAACGGACGAAATGCGGGGTATATATCTGGATAATATCTCAGCACTGTCTCAGCAATTATCTGCGCTATCTTTGCAAAACGGTAGCACAGAACCTCTAGTTAAACACTTACAGGATATTGTACAGAAGGCAGGGCTGGGAGATAGACAAGAAGGAGAGTCACTATGATGACTTTGATGTTGGCGTTGGCGTTTGTAACTTCCGAACCTGCAAGATGTGCAGGAGTTTCTTGCGGTACTACCGCTACCGCTAAAAAAGCAGTAGTGACTAGAACCAGAACAAAAAGTTGTTCGGCAAAAACGGCCCGAGGGAAACGCTGTCGCTAAATTACGACACAGTTTAACCAAACGCAAGGACTAGCATTCTTACAGATGCTAGTCCTTTTTCTTTATTACATAACGTGAAACCTTAATTAGAAAGAAATATTATGACTAGTGCAAAAATTTATTCGGCAATCATCACAGCAATGCCCAAGAGCATGTTTGATCCAATGCCCAAAGTTGTGGTTACGTTTGACGACGGATTTACGAAAGAACTCTTTTCATTCTATCCAGACGAAATAATGTTTTGTCCAGAAGAATTTATTGGGCTTACAGAGGCAGAAGCCAAGGAACTACGCGGCAAAAAGGATTTAGCCTTTTTGCGGGCATAAGTACGTCAAACATTTACCGGGAGAATTTAAAATGGATGAAAACGAAGCAATTGTTGCCGTCGTTGCTATTTTTGCTGTGCTTTTTATACTCTATGACTACATAGATATATTGAAGCGCAAGTACCAAAACAGGAGGATTTAAAATGATTAATGCAAAAGATAATATTTGCCCCCGCTGTGGCGCCATGGTTCCGAATGGGGCGATGGTCGGTAAGTACCCAGGAGCATTGTCTAGAATATCGGACTATGAAATATGCTCAGACTGTGGAACAGATGAAGCTTTGAAGGATTACTATGGGTTGGCTCCGTTAGCACTAAGCGATTGGTGGTTTATGAATGAGGGTAATAACACGGCCCTTGAGTCTTTAGAGCCCACCTAAAACTAATACGGAGAACAAAATGCGGATATTAAAATACGACTGTATAAGGCTGCGTGGACTTTAATAAACAATATCAGGAGAATAACAAATGAGTCACCTTGCAAGCGGGTTTTGTGTCACAGACATCGAGGCGTTGGCGTTGACTGTAAAAGAAAAATGCCCGCAACTCGAGTTAGTACGCCAAAAAGAATATAGAACGTGGACGACAGACCACGGCGGTAGCCTGGTAGGAGACTACCCCTTACCGGGGTTGTACCAACTGCTGATGGTAGCCTCGTTGAAAAAGCAAGGCGTTAATGTTCACGCTAAAGCTGAAGCACTTGGGGTTAAGCTTCCTAATAACTTAGCAGATTTAGAGACAAAGTCTTGGGATTTAAAGCAACAACGACTGTTGCTGCAAGATGAAACATTTAAAGCTGCGTATGAAAAGATCTGTGCGGAAACGGTAGGTAAGGATGCCGAATTTATTATTAGGTACAAGAAAGAAGTAGGGGCCAATCATGCGTACGAGATAGGGCTAATACCCCATCCCATACGTAAAGGGGAGTATATGATGTTGACAGACTTCTACGCCCAAGGCAATGGATTGCTAAACGCAAAGGGTGTCGGAGTGCACATAAGCGAAGACAATAGCTGGGGCGGAGAATTGAAACAAGCCTATGCAAGTATGGCTGCAGAAAGAGCCATCGTGGCTCAGATTAAATCAGGTAACCCCGAATATGGTAGGTACGAGAAAACGGTACTTTCCGACGGCAAAATCAAGATCGAAGTCTTTCCAAAAGGGAGTTAAGATGAATGATAAAAGAATTGTCGTCATTATCGACGGCAAAGGCGCAGTGCAAGTAGAAGCCCACGGGCACAAAGGAGGAAGTTGCAAGCAGGCAACAAGTCCTTTAGTCAAAACATTGATTGGTGAAAAAGGAGAAGAGAAGGAAAAACCCGAATTCTACCAAGGCGATTTCAAAATTACAATTTCAGAATTTGAATAACTACTTAAAGGAAAAAAATGAAAATTATAGAAAAGTTGTCAGGATACTTTGCAGCGGGCCAGTCGGGACTGGTATTAACTTCGGTCGAGCCGGAAGAATGCCTGCGCGAGCTGGCCGAAATGTCTAGGTTCTCGCAAGGGACCGAGGACAAGCTAGACCTATTGTTTTGGGACGCAGCGGATGGCGTCACGGATGCGGCGGGAGAGATGGTAAACCTAGGAGAAGACAACACAAATCAGGATATTGCAGCATTGGGGATTACCCCAACTTCCAAAAAAATAGGATTACATGATACTTTTGGGTTGGTGCTGCAAATGATCAGAGATCGAAGCTATCGAGAGGCGGCGGGCGAAAGCAGCAACGGGGATAAAAATATACGCATCTTGTTGGTGCGAAACTTTGACAGACACTTGATGCCGCAAGGACAACAAGGCCCGGTGGACGGGCTGTTGTTAGCTCAAGCTCAGAAAATCATCAACGAAGGTCAAGCGGTGCAGGTGTTTCTGATAATGCAAACAACGCCAGAATTCGAGTTGCCTACGGAGCTTATGGTGCATTGCGAGTATGTGGCACACGAACTGCCTGCCAGCGAGGAGCGTAGTAGCATTATTACAGAGCTTGGAGTAGTTGAAGTTAGCCAAGCCTTATTAAATGCGACAGCGGGACTTTCTAGGGCAAAGACTGCACAGTATGTGGCGGAGACAATGGCAAACTTTGGGTACTTAAACCCATCCGCTATCTTTCAAAAGAAAGCGGCACATCTGTCTCGTGCCTCAAAACTAGATGTTTGGAGCCCAGAGTTCGTAACGCAGATCAAACTGTGGCCAACGCCGGCGTGCATTGAATTGCAAGAGGCAACTGATGTAACAATGGTGCAAGAAGAAAGCCATGCTAATAACAAGCAGCTGAAGGAAGGAGAAGTCCGAGTTCGCATCAAGTATGTGAGCACAAGCAGCGGAAAAAAAATTGAAAAATGGCTAGACCCTATGCCGTTATCTGATTTTGAAAATAGGTACCGGCCTGAGCGAGATTTCTTTTCACTCAAATCAGTCGTGGGTTTGAGCGGTTTAAAAGAATTTCTTCGTAAAGGTTTTAGACCCAGTGTCCCAGATCGTGCCCGCATGAAGCATGTTCTAATGCTCGGTGTCCCAGGCACTGGCAAGTCGTTTACTATGCAATGCTGCTCGGGAGAGTTCAACACTCCGTTGTCTTCAATGCAGGCATCCAATCTGTATTCAAAGTGGCTTGGTGACACGGACAAGATCTTAGCTAGAATGCTAGCCACAGTTGAGATGATCGGCGGTATTCTTGCCATAGACGAGTTTCAACGATTTCTACCGACTGGCGGAAGTGGGGGCGAAAGCGGTGGTGTAGAGAGCCGGATGTTGAGCACGCTGCTTAGCTGGTTTAACAATCAGCAGAGTAATTTAGTCTTGTCCGCTGCGAATAACATCAGCAACCTACCTGACGAGATCACCAGGTCTGGTCGTGTAGATGCGTTAATGTTTGTAGGCTTCCCAGGCCGAGAAGCTAAGGACGCAGCTTGGGAGATGTATACGAAAAGGCACGAGCTTGTCGCACAAGATAGGCCAGAAGATAACTACTGGACTCCAGCGGATATTATGTCTTGCTGTCGCCTAGCCGAGTTACAAGGTGTGTCAATCAAACACGCAAGCCGCTGGATCACGCCGTCGTACGATAAAAACCAAAAGCAAATGGACGGGCTTATGGAATGGGCTGAATCGGCTGGTTGCATATGCTCCGAAAGCGGAGAACGATTTAAGCGCGTAAAAACGAGCTCAGTCATCAGTTCAAAAAAAGTTACCCGAAAAGTAAAAACAATTTCTTAAGGAGCACTCAATGTTTTCAAGTCTAATGGCAACTCTGTTAGGGCAAGAGCAAATTAATAAACTTATCAAAGAGGTGGTAGAAGAAAAGTTTAATTCAGCTTTGATGAATGAAACCATAAAAGGTTTCATAGAAGCTGAGGCAAAAAAAGTGGTTGAAGATTTAGATCTTCAATCGACTATGGCAAAAAAGTGGAAGTTGGAAGAAATTGCGGAGGCCGTTGCCGATGTCATTGATTTAGATGACTTGGCAGATAAAGTAGTTGCTAACATTGCAGTAAGCGACATAGCCAACGAATTGGATTTAGATGACTTGGCAGATAAAGTGGCTAAAAAGATAGATCTTGAAGTGGTTGCAAACAGCGTAGATACAGACGACATCGCTAAAAACATCAAGCTGGGAAAGCTTGCTCGTGAGTTTAGCCCCAGTGACATTGCGTCAGAGCTCGATTTAAAGAGCATTGCGGAAGAAATAGATCTAAACGATTTAGCAGAAAATTTAGATGTGAATGCAGTCGCCACGCGTTTTACAGCAGATTATGCTGCGTTAGCACAAGCTTTGCTGGCTCGTATTAAAAACATAGAAACAGCAGACAAATAGAACACGCAAGGGAGCAATCGTGTTGCTCCCTTTTTATTTAAAACCAATTTTTTAAGGGGAACTAGTATGACAAAAGTGCAAAAAGAAATGTTCAATACCTCCGGAGAGGCAATAGTGAATAATAAAGCAGTGACCTATTGCACTGTAAAGTTTACGGTAGGCTGGCTCCCGGGATCGATAGGATTTACAGAGCAGGCCAAGGCTGTGTTAGCCGCCAACCTCGGCACTGACTCTAAGGTTATTAGAGGAGCGTATGCAATCTTAGGTGCGTCAAGAGATTCGCTTATCCAAGAAGGAGCAGCTCTTAGAAGATTGCTAGCCCTAATCAGGGATGGCTATACAATTCCGGAGTATACCTTGGTGTCTTCCGCTGCTTCCGATGTCTCCCACCTGAAACCAGAAAAAATCAAGGGGAGTTATTTGATCGAGTCTTGCAAAGTAGAAGAGTTTATGGAAAGGTTCAGCGACGTTCGTTTGCAGTACCTCATGTGGGGAAAACGGGTAGCTGAAACCTCTAACTACGATCGGATCAAGGACGCTGATAGAGTCAGTCTCGCCAAGGATTGGGATATTATATGCAGTAAGTACCCGACTGCTGCGCAATTGGCGGACTCGATTACATGTGATATGCCCCGCATCGAACCATTCGATGCTACATTCACATTAGCAGATGTTGCACCAGCAACCGCAAAGTACCTAAGGGAGCAAGCGGAGGCTAGGCTTAATGCATCAGTGGAAGGGGCTACAGCCGAACTCGTAGCTGAGTTCAAAGACATGGTTGAAGCTGTTTCTAAAAATTGCGGCAAGAGAATTAGGCTTCTGCCGTCTCTTACGCACAAAAACCAAGAATTGCGTTATGCGGAGGTGCAGCAGATTGTGCAGCATAGCGATGACGAAGAAGTGCCAGTAGGCAAGGTGCTAATCACCGTGCAGACGGCCAGCTTAAAAACTGGCTCTGTGGACTCGTTTGTCCAGACTGGTAAACCTATAACGATGCTTATGACAGCAACCGAATACAAGGATTTGCAACCATATGAAACTGAAGAGCATCGAGCGTTGACCCAGTCAGCATTTGAGAATCTTCAGTGGTTAGCGCAAAAGATCTCAGCAGTAAAAACAATGCTGGGAACAAGCGATCAAGTCAACGACCTAACCAGTCTGGCAGACGAGATCACCGCAACTCTAGGCCAATTAGGGGGCTCGGCAGCTGATATAACCAAACAGTTAAAGAATTCCAATTTTGCTAGGGCAACAACCAAGCAGACATTTGGCAATTTTTTCAACCGTCTTGTTACGCAAGACATTGAAATTAAAGCAAAAAGTAAAGCGGCACGCCGCATGATTAAAGTAGGGGGAATCAAGTGATCGTCTTCATAGAAAAAGACGGTACAACGAAAGGGTTAGTCAGTCCGGTTACCCGACTACTGCGGCTGGGTAACATTAGAAGGGTAAGCCATGTTGAACCTACTAATGCGGTATTGCGATGGTTGTTTTATCGTATCCGGTACTGGGACACCCCTTACCTCGTAGCATTCACTCGTTGCTGGCCTTGTCCGTGGCGTGCAAACATTGTTAACGGGCCCATTATAGGCCCGTTCAGAAACCGGCAAGATGCCATCAAAGCGGAAGTTCTTTGGATTGAAACAAAATTAGGAGTTAATTATGAATAAGTTTAATAATTTGAATATCGTGGAAGTTACTGCATTACAAAAGCTAGTTGAAAAACAACTAAAAGCATTGAAGGATGGGGGCGAAGTGGTTGCCACTGGCAACCATGCCTTTAATTTTGATGTACATCTTGATGGCAGTATTTCAAGAGCAGCCGACACACAAGCTTTCCCATCCTTCTTTTTAGCAAATTTTCTGAAACCTATGTTGCTTAAGTACGCTGAGACGCTAGGGAAGGAAGAAGGTCGGCAATGGCTACAGAATTTAATGAACAGCCAAGGGGCTTTAGGTGCGGTGATTCAGTTAGGGTCTGAAGCTGTATTGATGTCGGTAGATGCTGGACTAACCGGCATATGGGCGATTGCTGAAGCAAAGGCCAAAGAAAAGTTTCAAGAAGTGACCCAAAAGGTAGATAGGTCGGGAAACACAGTGGTGGTGGGTGCGCTAGAAAAAATCGCAGCCTCAAGCACAGACTCGGACTTTAATCCAGAGGCACTGCGGTTGCCAGATACTTTATCATTTGCAGCACTAGACCCAAAAAAAATTAAATCAGCTAAGCAAAAGTAACTAGCTGTGCCCATAGGCTTTAGCTAGTTCTTCTAGAGTTTTGTCGTCGATTTCTCTAAACTCTGCCGACTTGCTCAGTTGTGGATGCTGTCCAGCTTCGCTCATCAAGCGTTCAAGCAGCTCCGCATCTGGGCGAGGCAGGGTATGAGCAACTTCTGCAATTTTTTCTGGGTCTATATCAAACCCACGGCATACTTCATCAGCGAAGTCATTACCGAATAAACTAATCACATCTTCACGCGCAAGCTTGGCAAATTGTGACTTGTCGTAAGCGTTACCTGTTTGTAAAGTGCACAACTCCCCAATATCTGCAGCAGCTTTGGTGTAACTAACTTTAAAAATTACATCTTCGGCTCTTGGTATCAAATCAGTGTATTTGCCTTTAAGCCCAATATTGTGGTCAATTAGATCGACTATTGCTGCTAGCTTAATTAACTCTTTTGGTTGCAACGCGGTACGAGGTGTAGTGCGGACAGCAGCAGCAAGTTTCATAATTGCATCACGCTGGTCTTGTTTCTTGGCAAGCTTTGCTCGATTTTCCAGCATATAACAAACTTCAGCTGGATCAGGTATTCCTCGACCTGCTTGCTTCTCGACAAAGTCAGTTATGGCTTCGCCCATATTTGTCCCATATCTGGCAGCTTTCTCCAAAATTTTATTTGAAATTCTATTACGATCAACAAATGGTATTCTGTCACAATTTGATTGCAACCATTCCGCTGCAGTTTTAACTTGCAATGCGTTAGTCATCGGATAATATCGTTCTTTGTTACCGTCCTTGCTTTGCCAAACATAGGCATAGATGCTGTCTGGGAGTTGGTCACTGCCCCTCAACTCAGCTGCACGCTTGACTATTGCGTCATAGGCTGGTCGAATAGCAAAGTAGTCTGCAAACTTTTGAAAGCGTTCACAAATTCGGTTTTGTTCGTTAGGATGGTATTCAGCGGACTTCTCGTGAAAGTACGCAGCAGACAGCCAAGTGGCTGATGCAGAATGACACGCGTATTTTTTATGCACTGGGTCTGCATAAGCAGTGACGGCGATAGTTTCTGGAACCATTGTGGCTTCCAGATCGGCATTCCGCACAAATTGCGGAAAATCATAACGTTGAGCGATTTTAACTAGCTCAGTTTTATTTTTGTCACTTGTAGGGTCTAAAATCATAGAAGGCGAAGGCATTGTGTCTCTCCTCGATATTCATGCAGGATTAGCATACACGGCTATTGCTCCATTGATCGGAATGGAACCAGCCACAGCTTACCCAATTTCGGCTAAGTGCCCGTACTGTGAGGCACAAGCTTGGTCTATTAATCAAGATACCAGAACTTTAGAAGAATGGTATTACTGCTCTCAGTGTAAAGCCACAGGAACTATCTTGGCAATGGCAGCTGAGAGATTAAATATGCTTCCAGAAGAAGCTATGCAGTATTTAGCCGAACAACTAAACCAAACCCTAAGTCCCAGTGATGTCCGATTATACCGGCGTGCTCAAGGATTTTGTGCAAAATTACAAGAATTATGGAAACAATCTCAATTCTCCATCCAAATCAAAAGTAAAGAAAATTACAGAGCGTTGGTTCGCTTGGGTTGGAATACAGTTGGCCAGATGAGTCAAGAACGGCACAAAGCTGGGCCTGGTCAGATATTAGGCATTTTATCTCCGGAACAAGTGGTTAAAGGCGGAAGAATCCGTGGATTATTTAAAAATAAAGAACCTACGATAGTAGTGCCATACTATCGATCGCCCACACAAGTAGGAGCATTGTCCTGCTTCAACGAAGGTACTGAAGTATTCCTTAACCCAAGAACAGGCGGTGAAGTGGGTTTTGTTGGACTGCCTTTCTTATGGCAAATGCAATCAGAGAATCTTGTTCTCACCTCTATGTTAACCAATATGGTAAGGCTGCAACTGCGTAACTTTAACAGCAGCGAGCTACCGCTACCTGTTCTAGCGTGGCGCCAGTTCTTGATTACGGAGCGAAAGAAGCAATGGACAATGTTAGGAGGAAGACAACTTATTTTTTGGGAATGTCACCCAACCGCAGCGTTACTGCACCAAGCTATGTTGTCTAATGCCGCCATAAGCTTCACTGGCCCAGAAGTTATCCGGCAACAACCTAAAGAAGTTAATGGCGAGAGGTGGCATCGCTGGATGGCAGATATGCCCGCAACAGAAATCTATCAACAGATAGTTCGCACAGCTAAGCCCTACGAAAGGGCTTTACGCAACTGGGCAATATATGCTGCCCCTGCGGACAAGATTAAGTTGTTACAAGATGCAGAACAACAGAATTGTGAGCTAGCTAAATTAGTACGCTCTCATATTGAACCAAGTTTGCTAACGGAAGTAGGTAGGCGCATTAGAGTTCCAACAATGCAAAGAATTGCAACTATGGGCGGAACTAATTTTATGGTAATAGTAGAAAAGAATAACAAGTGGCATGACGACGCAGGAAATGTAAGATTTCCAGGCATTGTCCGTGTAGACAAACTTGTGGTACGCCCAGACAAATCCAAAGAATACATTGGGTATTTACAGACGAACAAGGGTAAATATCCATTTCGTGTACCTGTAGAGAAAGCCGACTTAGCTTGGTTGACTGAATTTGGATTAAGCCACGGAATAATATTACAGTCTGATTCTTTTTACAACATATGGCGTAACCACTGGTTAGAAAGATTTAATCCTTTTGTAGCAGCTTGCCAGATTGAATTACCCGAAGTGGTTAATGGGCTAGCCTCTATTGGCTGGGATGGAAGCGGGTTTCAATTCCGTAACTCTAGGCTGTACCGAGGAGAGTTTTCTTCAAATCCGGAATTTACATTTTCAGAGGATGCGCCAGGACCTAAGCAATTAATTTGCCGACTGCGAGACGATGTAATCGCTGCAATCAGTGATGAAAGTTTAGAATTAGAAATAATCTGGGCTGTCGCTATGGCTATATGTGCACAAGTTACTGCACCTGCTGTAGACCTTCCAGCTTACGGCATATGGATAGACCAAGCTGAAAATAATTTGTTTTTACAAGAAGTCTACCACAGGTTTGAAATAAAGTGTGGGTTGCCTGGTGGGTGGGCACATAAATGGCCACGAAAAATTAAAAGATTTATTACTGCATTGACACAAGACGATACCGGCTTTTTTATTACTAGCTTTACAAAAAGGCAATGCAGTAGCAGCACGACTAATTTAATAAAAATTACAAACATTCCAAAGAACCTACAACCTCGAAAGGTAACGCACAGTTGCGATAAAATCGTGCTACAGTACCTAAAACAGTTCAGCAAAACAGATCACGCTCAACCTGCAAGTTGGGAGGCGTGGAAAGATTACACAGTAACGCAGATGCTGCAATTGTTTAGCTTTATAAAATCTAAAGCACTAGACAATGCTGCAAGTCATTTGCACATAACATAACTAGGAGATAGAGATGGACGAGCTTAATGAACTTGAAAAGGCCTGCAAAATTTAGGCTACGATGCTCTTGATTTTTACTGTTATTTTAGCTTTGCAGCCCTACGCTGTAGATCATGCGGGTTCAGACATCACCATGTTAATAAAATAAAAAAGCGGATGGTGCCGATATATTGTAACGATTGCTACGGCGAGTTCCTGCAAGTAGCGTTTAAAGCCCAAGCTGCGTTAGTTTTCGACTGTAGACAATTGAATCTTAATATTGCCCTAGATGGGGATAACCCCAGTCAGCAAAACGCCATAAGGGTCATGGAAGACATTAGCTTGGGAGAAGACATGCTGTAGTGTGGTTTCTGGGTCTGCCCGTGTCGTAGTTATAAAAAGTAACTCTATTGGATTAGTCTGGGTCAACTAACGCACGACCTTGCATAGCAGAGCGAACCTCGTCGCTGACATGCATTTGCTCGTAAGCGGACAAATCAGGCCAGCGACCATGCATTTGATAGAGCATCATAGCTCCCATAGTAACTGCCTGTGCAAAATCGTCTGGGCCTGCCGGATCTCGCAATATACGATAATGGTCTCGCCCGCTACCAGACTCAGCCTTATCTTCAATAAGGTTAAGAAAATCGTGGAGTAACCCTACATCCTCTGAACCTTTGTAATCGTATTGAAAGAACCTAATAATGTGAGACTTAATAAACTGGCAACAGTAGTTTAGAGCACGATTACGATCCATCGTGTAATGATTTCGAGGGTGCAGCTGATTAGCCGGTTTGAAGTTAATTAATCCTCTTTTAGCCGGGCCGATGTAGGCTACTGCTAATATGTTGGCAATGTCCACGCCAGACTGCACTAGTAGAGTTTCTCGGACAGTACCCGCTCCAGTGTAGTCGTGTACCACATGACTGCAATGAAATGTTTGCATAATACCAAGAATAAGCCTAGCCTCGCGCACATGATCGTGCGGAGTCAAGCTGCGTAAACCATAGATAACATCCACACGACCATCTGGAGTTAGTCCGCAAACCGCTACCGCGGTGTAAGATTGCAAACTCATACTGGATTTGCCACGGCTAACACCACCACCACCCCAGTCAACAGAGACAAATCGGTAGATGTAATGATCAATATTAATTTTTGCTTCGTCAACAAGACAAGCCCAAGGAAGACAAGCAGCTTGTTTTATATCGGTCACTGTTACTAATCTAGAACCACTGTCCCAAGATTCCCCACAAATTTCGTTGTAGAAAACATTAATCGGAACATTGCCTTTTCCGTGCAGCTTATCTACAAGTTTTTGCCATTTTTCTGGATCAGCATAGTGCATCGGCATAATTATCTGAGGAACATGATACCCGACAAACGACCACCGTCTATCGGCGTGTCGGTGCACCCAGCGTCCTGTACCGCCTTGTGCGGCAGGACGAGGATTTATAGATTTTGCACACTTGGCACAAATTATACCCGGCACAACCTCGCTAATGCCAGAATGTGGAGGCCCGATCATTTTGATTAGGTCATACTCCAGTGCCGGGATATTCCAATGCCCACAGCCGGGGTGAGGACAACGGATAATCCATTCGGCCATGGACGAATCATTCCAAAGTTTTTCAATTGTGTTGTCTAGTGTTTTGGGAGTACCGGCATATTGAACGATTCCCCAATCCCTAGAAGCCGACAAGGTCTCGTGAATGATAGGTAAAAATGAAATGTCCATATATTGGATTTCATCAATACAATTTTTGTCTGCACTTACGCCACGAATTCTTTCAGCGTCAGTGTAAGCAAAAGAAAAAAGCATTTGAGACTTGTTCTTAAAAGAGCGTTGCAACACATTGTTAACCGTAGTCTCCCCGGAAAATAAGCGACCCACAGGGCTGCTTTCTATAAAAGGAGCTACATAATTTTGCGAAAATCTTCGCACCATTTCAAACAATGGTGTGATATAAAGCGTTGAAAAATAAGGAATACAGTTAGCAAATAATACTCCTTGCGCTGCAAGCGAAGTAGACTTTGACACCTGTCTTCCTGTTTTTAATAGGGTAGTACGCGGCATCCTTGTTCTAAAGAAAGGAGCAAAAGGGAAATGGTCATGTAAATGATAAGGCTTCCCTCGTATGGATAGCAGCAGTGGTAATAAAGGTTTCAAAGTTAAATAACCGGTTTTCGCCATAACATGTTGGACCATGCGTAACTGTTGAATTTGCTGAGTATCTAAAGAATTCTTTATATAATCAGATAACAGCGACGACTCCAGCATCGAGCTAAAATCAATGTCAGTCTTTGAATTTTGTTCTTCTGCCAATATCTGACTAGAAGTCTTTTTTATTGCGTTTATTTCGTTACTCATAGTAAGGAGTCTTATAATGTCGAAGCCAGAAATTAGCCGAGCAATTGGCTTGTTAATTGCCTACCCAGCACTTGTTATGGGACTAGTATGTTACTATACTGGAGCAGGCCTGACAAGTGCTGGATCTTTTTTGATAAATGCAAGCGGGCTAATACCGACTAAGGTAATAGATTAACTTAACCCAAGGGGAGGCTACTATGCCATCTCGCAGTGCCTACGCCTACCAAATCAGAAAAAGAATGCGACCGCTCGGAGGGCTGTCGCCATCGTTTTCTACTAAACAACTATTAATTCACCAATACCCAGATCCCACTGGAAAACCTTTGAGCGAATTAATAATTGGTGAAGGCACACCTCCCCCGGATCGAGTAGTATTGTCATCGTGGTCTCCTCCTAACCCGGAAGAGCCATAAAAATGGATCCAGATATTGCGCTTTGGGCGCTATGCTACGGCATAGCCGCCGTTGTTATGTTTTCCTTGGGATTATACCTTCCTGCGATACTCGCAGGGGGTATATTATATGTTGGCTTGCGTCTAGCGGGCCATTAAGGAATCTTTATGATAATTATCGTTGCTGCGTTAGCCGCTTGGCAGATCGTGGAGATATGGAGACATTCAAAACTAATGGCACCGCTGCGTAGTCGCACCGAAATGTGGGATAACTGGCTAGGCGAACTGCTTAGCTGTCCCTTTTGTCTATCAGTTTGGGTAAGTCTCTTTTGTCTACTTGGTTTAGAGTTGACTGACTATGGTTTGGCGGGTTACACATTATCACTGATGATCACGGCATTAGCGATATCTAGACTTGCCAATCTGTGCAACGATGTTTTTAAACGGTTTTGTCTGACTCCAAAAATAAATGTAAATTTTGAAGAAAAGGAAAATTAATGAGTCAAGAATCAGAAATAGAAACTAAATTCATGTTTGATGAAAAATTAAACAATAAGTTTAGAGAGACAGCACATGCTGCGTTTTTGGAAGTGCCAGAGTTGCGTAGCGTGATAGTAGTATATGATTATTATAGGAATCTAAACGACATGCCAGACATCAGCAAGGGCTTATGGCTGACAGCCGAAAACAGTGATAAAAAACCAATAGACTCAGTTGCGGGTTCGTTGGGCGCATTATTGCAAAGTACTGCGCATATCTTGGATGAAATGTTTGCTCGACATCAAGCGATGCAAACGCAACTAGTGGAACTTTCTAAACAAATCTTAGAAAAGAAAATGGAAATTTTAAAAAAGGAATAATATGTACAAAAAGACCAAAGGTTTAAGACAGAAGGTTCTGGACACTATTCTAGAATATCCAGATGGGGTAGCCGACAAAGAACTAACTGCACTAACTGGTGGCGATCGTGTCGCCGTTACGATGGTACGGTACAATGCAGTCCGCAATGGGCTGGTCAAGTATCACGGAACTCGCCCGGTTCAAACTGGGCGTAAAGGCCCAATTCGGTTGGTCAAGTTGTGGGTGGCTAGTGGCACCAAAGAAAAAAAATCATTTAAGTGTGCGGTAACTACATCTATCAATTCTTTGCTAGAGACCGCAACTCAACAGCTCGAAGGGCTGTTTGAGCGACATAAAAAAACAAGTATTGATTTTGAATCTTTAAAAGTACTGTTGGGGGAGCTTAAACAAACTTCGGAAAACAGGGCTAATGAAATTTCTAAGCTACTATAAAGAAAGGAATTGGCATGAAAAAGGAAAATTATATTACACCTAGCTCCGATATCGCATCAGATGGAACACAAGCTTTGATCGTTCCAGTGTTTGTGGTTAGAAAAGACGGCAGTGACACGAGTACGCAACTCAGAATCAGTTGCATAGGAAATGGGTATTTAGTAAAGACAGGAAATACTCCAATTTATTATGCAACTAAAGAGGATATGGCGAAAGCTGTATATTTGGGGTTGTTAAATCTAATCTGTGGCGCTGAAAAATGAAATACCTATCTGTGTGCTCCGGCATAGAAGCAGCCACTGCAGCATGGCACCCACTTAAATGGGTGCCAGTGGCT
This sequence comes from Gemmataceae bacterium, assembly GCA_041694635.1. Classification (GTDB taxonomy): domain Bacteria; phylum Planctomycetota; class Planctomycetia; order Gemmatales; family Gemmataceae; genus UBA969. The sequence continues at coordinate 26,449 of JBDNHI010000076.1, forward strand.
TTTTCTGAAATTGATAAGTTTCCTTCCGCAATACTCAGACATCACTACCCAACCGTGCCTAACCTTGGCGACATGACTAAGTATAAAGAATGGAAACCCTATGAAGAAATCGACTTACTCGTCGGAGGAACTCCTTGCCAAAGTTTTAGCATCGCAGGATTACGCAAAGGTCTTGAAGACCCCAGAGGTAATCTTATGTTTACCTATCTTGCAATCGCTGAAAGTTACCAACCTCGGTGGCTCGTTTGGGAAAATGTCCCTGGCGTTCTGTCAAGTAACAGGGGAAGGGATTTTGGAACCTTCCTCGGAACGCTGGGGAACTTGGGGTATGGGTTCGCCTTTAGGGTGCTGGACGCTCAATGGTTCGGAGTGGCGCAAAGACGCCGTCGTGTGTTCGTTGTTGGATGTCTTGGAGACGCAGGATGTGCTGCCCAAGTTTTATTTGAGTCCGAAAGCGTGCGCAGGAATCCTACGCCGAGCCGAGAAAAGAGGCAAAAAATTGCCGCAACTCTTACAGCTGGCTTTGGAGAGCGCGGCATCGATGCCGATCAAATAGCCAATGGTAACTATGCAATTGGTACGGATTGTTACAACGGTTCGATCACTGGTGAGGTAGCGGCAACGCTAGGCACACCGGGTAGTAGTTCTAATGCGTCAGGTCCTACAGTTATGCAAGCCATGTGCTTTGATCGACAAAGTAGTGGAGAGTATGGGACTGCACCAGTAGCTTCGACCATGGCTGCCCGCGATCACAAAGGTGCAAGCGACATCGTGGTACATCCAATTGTTTTAATGGATCAGGGTGGCAGCGTAATGAATGTAATGACAGATGGCACAATTGGAACTTTGCGTAGAGAAACAAAAGGGCATGAACCTTCAATTCTTTGTTTTTCAACAGCAAAAAAGGCTGGAACATTGCGTGCCAACCCAGACAGTGGTTTTCAGTCAGACGGTTCTCCAGTTGAGGGGGTTGTTATTAACACATTCCCTTTGGCAGTTCGCCGTCTGACCCCTCGTGAATGCGAGCGACTTCAAGGATTTCCAGACGATTACACCGCGATTCCTTGGGGTAAAAAATCAGCAAGCGAATGTCCCGATGGTCTGCGTTACAAAGCATTAGGCAACTCAATGGCTGTGCCTGTAATGCGGTGGATTGGCGAAAGAATCGACAAGTTGAAGTAATTTTATCAATTATATTGTGTGCGTATTTGCACACCCAAAAGGAGGTTTGAATGAGGATAAAGCTAAGTGTTGTGTTGTTAACATTAGTGTTGTTAGGCAACATAGGCTGTACACGCACGCTGGAATACACCACCAGCACCGAAGTGTATCCAACCAATCCCAACGTGATACAAAAAATAAACATAAGCACAACAATTAAAACTCAATGGTAAAGAGTTAAATTTATAAAAAGGAGATTAGAAATGACACCGTATCATCATGCGGTATCCTCCGCCAGCAGATTTGGTGGTAATGCCGAGGATTATATGGAAATCCACAACTGGTTCGATGAGACCAAAGGCTTCACAGGTAATTGGACTCATCGGGCTATGCGCCACCATTCCGCAGGGGTAGAATGGGCGACACACAAATTTGGACACACCATAGTAAACAGTGATAAAATTAAAGTCCCAGTCAAATTCATTGCCGAACAGCACATAGAGGAAGACTGTGGATTTATCCCAACGATTCAAACTTGGTTAAAACCTCTCACAGAACAGCCAGAATCTTGGATGTTGAGAGTAGCTAAAAAAAGCACTAAAAGCGTTTTAAAAATCGAACAAACGCCCACAGAGGAGGAAGAAAAACAATGTTAGACCCAATAGCGTTACCAAGGGAAATTTTTGACCGAGCTCGCAAGTTTGGGATAGAAGCTATTGTACTTAATTTCCAAGGAGGAAGTGACGAAGGAAATTTACTGATAAACTTAAAAAGAAAGGGCAACCAGCCTCACAAAAACTTCGATACATTTGAATCCGAGATAGAAGACTGGGCATGGTCTGCCTATGTGTACAGCGGAGCCGGCGACGGCTCGGATTATGGAGACGATATCACTTATGATCTCATGAATATGGAAGTGGACACAGCAGAATGGTATTACCAAAGAGTCGAGGGCGACGGTGCCTCTGTTGCATTAGAAATAGAATAAATAAAAAAAAACTAAGGAGAAAAATTAATGAATGCTAATGATTTAGAAATAGAAAATTACGGAGCAACCTGCTTAGATTTGTTAGAAACCAAAATGTACCGACATTTGTTTTCTCTGGCAGAACACTGGAAGAACTACGCATATTTCACCCCCCAAGGTGGAGCCCGCCTAGGATCCATTGCGGGGTACATCACCGCATTAAAGCATCTTGGCAAGCAAGAACTTGCGGAACAAATGGCAGAAGATTTTATAACTAAAATGGCGTGGTTAACTCGAGTTAACTACAACTCAAACTCTATCGTAATAAATCATCAAGAATCCATGATAGAGACCCAACTTTTATTTTCAGCCGAAGATACTTCTCCGGTTAACATAAGAGTGCCAAGGCAAAAAGTTATCTTACACGATGATGGTTGCCTCCATAGTTTCAATTTTGTTGTGTATTTTCCGTTAGACTATAAACTATACTGGGAATGTTTTAAAAAGCACGCAGAGGAAAAGCAAAATCCGCATCAAAGCGTAGTGGAGGAGTTGAAGATAGAAACAGGGATTCGTAACCACGAAGGATACGAACAATTAATCAATGAACATGCGTACAAAAATGGGTATAAATATACGCAGTATTACACCTACGGTTACAACGGCGGGCTTATTTATCATGGGCCAGGTGCGGGAGAAACATTTTCGGTGTGCGTGCAAAAAAATGTTTTGTGGAGCATTCACACTTAATTAGGAAGGGAACTTATGAAAAACAAAGGTTACGAAGCGTGGGCGTCTCGGCTGCAATTCTTTAATGGAGAATTTGGTTTTGGCCCCCTTAAACTAATCAAAAACGAAGACGGTAGGCTGCACTGTGACAACGGTCCAGCTTACATTAGTCTTACCAGAGTAATCTGGTACAAAAACGGCCAACTACACGGCATGGATGCGGATAAATTTGGTAGTATTTTATACTATTACGAAGGAGTGAGGATTCCTCCCCACTTTTTCACAAAGCCTAAATCCGTTACACTAAAGGAGGTACTGCAAAATCCGAATGCGGAAGTAAGATATGTGGGGATAAAGATCATTGGGCTGGGTAATATTATGGCTTTGCCGACCACACTGGTGATCCACAAAGATGTGGATCAGTTTGGAAGAGAAAGAATTTTATTTGAAATCCCAAAAGTGTTTGACGAACCTACCTTGTATGTAAAGGTAGTTAATTCAACGGCAGAACCCGATGGTACTTATAAGAATTATTTCTTGTGCGTACCACCAACGATGAAGACCTGTTTAGAGGCGGTAGCGTGGACCAACTACATGAAGGCAGATGAATACTGTCCTTCGCAAGAATCCTAAGGAGTTATTATGAAGAAGTTTCAAGCGCGGCAAGGTGATATCTTTTTTACGGTAGTAGCTAAACCAAAGAATTTACACGGTATGAAAATACACGACTCCCGAATTCTAGCGTTCGGTGAGGTGACTGGTCACAGTCACGCCCTCAAAGAAGGGACAGCAGTGCAGCGTTATATTAATATACAAGGAGATATTTATTTATTCTCCGAGGAAAGAACCATCGTTGTTCACGACGAGCATTCCGATACAGAGCTGCCAGCCAACAAATGGATCAAAGTTACTCGACAACGGGAATATAGTCCAATGGAAGAAAGTAGACAGCGTAAAGTTGAAGATTAAGTTTTAGTCTAGTTTAATCGTCGAACCAAGGGAGTAAGTGTTTACTCCCTTTTTTATTTGAATTGATAGTTTTTATTTTAAGGAATTAATGTTATGGAAAAAGTAAAAAGTCAGTCGTCTTTAGTAAACCCTACTGGCAGCCCCGCTCTAAGCCTGAGCGAAGTGGCACAACAATACATAGGGCAGCAATGTGCTGTACTCTGTGCACGGTACAACTACCGTGGAATTATGAGCGCCGTAGGTTCAGATTTCATAATATTGGCACAAGCTCGTGCCGTGGAAACTTCAGGGGCATCCTCACTGGAAGAACCGCAAACAGAAGATATCATCACTTCGAGCATAGTAATCAGCCTAGGTGCGATAGAAATCATTTATCAGCCACGCTGGTGCTTTGCACCGTTGGATAAATAATAATGCGTAAAATCGTAGATATAAGGGCTAGAGCATCGCTCTAGCCCCGTGGGCGTGTTTTAGCACAATGAAACCTTCACACATAAAAGGAGTGATGCAATGATAAGAAGGTCTGTTAGCACAACGCATAAATCTGAATCTTGGTTTAGGTGTGTATCTTGGTCTAAACTTTTACGGCAGACTTGGTCTGCGTCTTGGTCTACTGCCCAACAAGAATCGTACAATGTAACAAGAGTCGCACGGCGGTAGATCAATAATGATAATGAACTTTGGCCTAACCCCAAGACTTGCTATAAGTCTTGGGCACTCATCCATAGACTTCATGGTTTTTCTAAAAACGCTAAATAATGGAGACATAAAAAATGATAAGACTAGCATTCAGACCACGCCTTGTCGCCAAATCAAGATGTTGGTCTGTGCCTACCCCTTGGTCTAGTAATTGGGCCAAGTTTAGATCTGTATCTTGGAGTTGGGGTCGTTCTATATCTTTACATTATTGGCGTACTTGTTATCCTTACAGCCAAAGTTGGCACAAACCAATAAGGTAAAATTCACTTTAGGAGTTATCAATGATAATGAAAACAATTGATTTTAATACAGCCAGATCCCATGGGTGGTCTAGGCGACTTTATAAGTCTCAATCTTGGACTGCATATTGGGACCGGTCTAGAGGCCCGAGCGCGTCTTTATCTATGCTGTTTTCTACCTCTAAGTTTACAAGCCAACGACAGTAGTATTGAGTCTTGGTCTAGGTCTAGGTCTGTGTCTTGGACTAAAAACAAAACTAGGAGTGCTAAATGATAAGAAAAGTAACCATATGTCACCCAGATACTATGTCTGTGTCTTGGTCTAAGTCTTGGCCTGGGTCTGGGTCTGCGTCTCGGTTTGGGTCTTGGTCTGGGTCTTGGTCTGGGTCTAGGCCTATGTCTAGGCCTATGTCTGGGTCTATGTCTAGGTCTGTGTCTTGGTCTGGGTCTTGGTTTTGGTCTTGGTCTTGGTCTCGGTCTCGGTTTGGGCCTGTGTCTTGGTCTAAAAACAAAACTAGGAGTGCTAAATGATAAGAAAAGTAACCGTATGTCACCCAGCTATGTCTGTGTCTTGGTCTGGGTCTTGGTCTCGGTCTCGGTCTGCGTCTTGGCCTGGGTCTTGGTTTTGGTCTTGGTCTTGGACTAGGTCTCGGTTTGGGTCTATGTCTTGGTCTAAAAACAAAACTAGGAGTGCTAAATGATAAGAAAA
>JBDNHI010000077.1:0-22883 GCA_041694635.1 Gemmataceae bacterium
GAATCAAGGTGCATTGCCCATCGGGACATAGGGTGTCCATTGCCGGAATGGACAACCAAACATTATCAGCATTATTTTCATCTCTAGGTGGAGGTGCATCATGCTGAATCTCCCCACCTCAAATATATTACTGTGCGTTGAACCAACAGACATGAGGAAGAGTTTTGACAGCTTGGCAATGCTGGTTCGGGGTCACCTGGGAGGTGATCCATTGTCAGTAAGTTGGTTTTTGTTTCATGGAAAAAAGAATGACCGCTTGAAGATTTTGTACTGGGACAGGGATGGCTATGCCTTATGGTACAAACGGTTGGAAGCGGGAGCATTCCAGTTTCCAAATGTCAGCCGTAACGGCACGAGGGGCGCTGCGGGCATTCATTTCGTCCCATTGGGGCTTGGCGCATATCGGGATGCTGACCACGGGCTTACGCCCATTGCTACAGCATATCTTCCTACTGGGGCTGCTTACTAGGGTTTGAAAGAAAAGCGTAAAGGTAAATTAAAATAACCGGGTTAATGAAGCGAGATGCCCTTGTCCCAAAGGGTAGAGGGTTGAGAGTTGGGGGAAGAAAAGTAAAAAGAGTAAAAAAGTAAAAGAGAAAGGTTAGGCGTGTGGGTAGAAGATTTAAAAAGCTGCGATTGGGGATGCGATCCTTGGGTTTGTGGGTTGTGCTAAGGCAACCCAATATCAGCCCTATCTCGCTCTTGTTTTTTGTGGGTGGGATGCTAGTTTAAATGGTGAGTTAATTATTCGGCAGGGATGATAGTGCAGCAAATTTCCAATATAGCGTCTTTTGATCTGCCTATTCACCAAGGAACTCTTGTAAACCGTCATAAAACATCTGTAAATCCAGTTTTGATTTCGATTAGCAATTCGCTCATGCCTTCATTTGCACGGCAAAGATGGGCTACCGAGTCGGGCGTAAAAAAGATGTTTACTTCCCCAAAAAGCGTATCGCAATGTTCTGGTAACCGTCCCTTTGGCTCGGCTGAAATCTTCTTTGCTCAATTGCAACTTTTGGCCACTATTTCGAATAACGGCAAATCTATGGAGTCTGACCTTTGAATACTGATCTCGATCCACCACAGATTCCTACCGACGCAGCAGGAGAGGCACCGGGCTCAGATTCGCTCGCCATCGAGGCAAACCGCAGGCGCACATTTGCAATCATCTCGCACCCGGATGCCGGCAAGACGACCCTTACCGAGAAATTCCTGCTATATGCAGGCTGCATTGATGTTGCAGGAACGGTGCGAGGCCGAAAGACTCGTAAAACAGTAACCTCAGACTTTATGGAAATTGAACAGCAACGGGGCATTTCTATTTCTTCGACAGCGCTTAGTTTCGCATATAAAGGCTTCATCATCAATTTGCTAGATACCCCGGGCCACCAAGATTTTAGCGAAGATACCTACCGAACGCTCGCAGCAGCAGATTGTGCTGTTATGGTTATAGATGCAGCCAAAGGTATAGAAACCCAGACTCGTAAATTGTTTAAGGTGTGCGCAGTTCGGGAAATCCCCATCCTGACTTTTATCAACAAGATGGACCGACCTAGCCGAAACCCGCTTGCCTTGCTGGGCGAAATCGAAGAGGTGCTGGGTATTGTTGCGGTGCCTGTAAACTGGCCGATAGGCAATGGGCCAGAGTTCTGTGGGGTTTACGATCGGCTGCAAAAAGAAGTGGTGCTGTTCGAACCAACCGGCAGTGGTTCGCTGCAAGTGCCAATCCGTAGAGTGAAACTTGAAGACCTTAAACAACATATCGATCCATCTTTGGCGTATCGATGCCAAGAGGATATGGAACTTCTCGATGGGGCGGCCCCCGCATTTGACCAAGGCGCATTCCTCGCAGGTAAGATGACACCCGTTTTTTTTGGCAGCGCAATGAACAACTTTGGGATGGAGGCATTCCTTTCCGCCTTCTTGTCGTTAGCCCCGCCACCGGGTTTGCGCCGTAGCGATACCGGCATGGTCCCGCCTAACCGGCCCGACTTTGCAGGCATCGTATTCAAGATTCAGGCCAATATGGATCCGATGCACCGAGATAAAATTGCATTCGTGCGAGTCTGCTCGGGCATATTTACCAAGGATACTCGCCCCAAGAATGCACGCACCGGAGAACGAGTGCGCATCAAAGGCGCACATAAAGTCTTCGCCCGTGAACGAGAAGAAGTTGGTGCAGCATTCCCTGGTGATATCGTGGGGCTAGCCATCACCGGTGGGTTACGACTAGGCGACACGATCCACGAAGGCAAGCCACTTAACTTCGAGGGGTTGCCGCAATTCAGCCCCGAATGCTTCGCAGTCATTCGCTGCCTAGATACCTCGCGCAGGAAGCAGATGGCAGATGGATTAGAGCAACTTGCAGATGAGGGGGCGATTCAAGTTTTTGAAGATCAATCCAATGTACGCGAACCGATCTTAGCAGCGGTTGGCGTTCTCCAGTTTGATGTCGTCAAGTCTCGTCTCGATGTGGAATACGGGGTCAAAGCGGAGATAGAACCGCTGCGTTACAAAGCTGCGGCTTGGGTTAAAGGTGAAAAGCCAAATATCGACAAACTCTCATTGACCAACAGTTCACGACTCGTTGAGGACCACCGTAGAAGAACCGTAGTTCTTTCTGAAGATGCTTGGAATATCGGCTACTTGGCGAGGCTAAATCCTTCACTGACTTTCCGCCAATTCAGCGAGGAACTTTTCGTACCAGATAAATAACAGGTGGGCCTAGTGGTTGGGTTGTAGCAAACGGAACAAGTCAATTAGGGCAAGCAGCGTGAAGCTTAGTGTTGAACTTTTTAGAATTGAACTTCAGGCTACGGGCGCATTAGTATTTTTAACCCTTTAAACATTGCACCACTAATCTCCTAAAAGTAAAGAAAAGGGCAGGGCAGTTATAGCACCAACCCTTCATCACCATCGCAGAGTTTGCTTTCGATTCCTCAAATGTATCATTCAAGTCGCAAGTCGAAAATCTGTTCATCTGTTACTTTCGCTTAGGGCGTAATAGTTGGCAGTCGATCAGTCGTGCCACACCGCCGGGCTTTTTGAATTGGTCCAAGCCCTTGGCTCTCTGACCGAACTGGATATGATGTCCTTGGACGGTAAGACCACGGGTGCCTACACGCTGACCAGCGATAACACGCTGGTCGTATTTGGTGGCAAAGCCAGCAGCAAGTTCAATATGTATACATTCTGGGTGAATTTCTGGGAATGAGCCGTTGCTGAAAATAGTTCTCGCAAACGATTACCTGTTAGGCCTCACACTATGAAGCAAGTCGACATACAAGAGCATAGAGCTAATGCACTTCGCGCCGCCGACCGCGCCGTGTCTGTGCTTTCATATTTTGAGGAGCGACATCCAGAAGATAGCAGGCCACGCAGAGCCATCGAAGCAGGGCGAGCTTGGGCTTGCGGCGAGTTGGCGATGACTGAGGCGCGAGTTGCGGCCTTTGCTGCACACGCAGCAGCACGCGATGCCAGTCACGCTTCGGCTCGATTCGCCGCCCGTGCCGCAGGTCACGCCGCAGCGACGGCCCATGTTGCTACTCACGCCCCTCATGCCGCTGCTTATGCCGCCAAAGCAGCAGCGAGTGGCATATTTTAGATTCGCAGATACCGGGCATCCTGAGATTCAAAAATTTGTTGCTGCCCAGACAGAGAGCAAAGAAAGTTGGTTTTCTCACCACCGGTTCTTTACTCAAGCGATGCGGCGAACGCCACCGCCCTTGGTGGCGCCGCTTTGGACGTGGGGCGGGGTGTATGGCGGACTGGGTGTGTGGTGCCTCGCCACCGCTGCGGGTCTGGCCTGAACGGTTGATGCAGGCCATCATGCCTACCGGCGTACTTCCTGCAGCGGTTCACGCTGTTGATTATCTGCTGACTTGGAATTGCAAGCACTTGGCAAACGCACAGGTCGCACGGAGAATAACAGTGGTGTGTGAGGATTTGGGCCACCGCATACCAATTATCTGCACGCCGGAAGAACTTATGGGAGCATAGCATTATGTGGGAAGATCCAATAGTCGCAGAAGTGCACTGAACCCAAAAAAAGCTAGCTGCCCAATACAATTTTGACATCAAGGCATTCTTTGCGGACCTTCACAAGCGACAGACCGCTATGGACGCAAGGCTTGTACGACAACAAAATCAACCGAACCAAGAGTAGCAGATCGATGCTCCCAGTGGGATTTCCCATGATTCAAAGTCTCTGCAGGCAACCCCTAGGGCTGAACTTTAGCGTTCGCCTATTGCGAGGAAGTCTTCGGCGCCATCGGGCACCTGTGGATGAGCCACTTTTTAGGGGGTAAATTCATTGTTGATGCCATGACCTCCGGTCCGGTCGTCGATCGGGCGTGCTAATATCGGTAGCCTAGGGCTCGAACCAAATGGTGTAGCAGGCCAGCAGTCCAAATATCATTTTCCAAGAGTTCATTATTTTGAAGCGTATTGTGCAAGTGTTAATTAGTCCTTAGGCACATATTTCTTAAAGATTTGCAAATAATGTACAGAAAATGCGAGTGGAAAGGTTTACTAAGGTTTAAACTTCATGCCAATTGACCCGAGGCTATTGCTGAGGTTGAATCAGAATTGGAAAACCAAGCTCTTGTTTTGTTTGCGCAATCCCCACTTATTCTTTTTCTGGTTTTTTTCTATTGTCCTTTAGGGCCTAATATAAATTGGGTGCTAATACTAAAGGATTTTACATGTTCTTAAAACCAATTGCTTATGCCGCTTGGCCCGAATTATTAAATCGTCTTCATAAGGTGGCACCCGAGGCTTTCGCTGATGGGCATGTTTTGAACCTTTCGGGTAAGGATTGGGGTCACCCCGGCCGTGGTAAGCCGTTTCTTTCGGCGGTCGATGGTAGTCTGCTTGGTTCATATCCTATGTTGGATTTGCAAACTGCTGCAGAAGCGGTAAGTTTCGCCGCTGCTGAAGGTAAGAAATGGGCAAAAGTGCCCCTCGCTGAAAGGCAAAGGCGCGTTACGGAATGCGTAAATGAACTACGAAAAGAGCGCGAACTTCTTGCGCTACTTTTAGTTTGGGAAATCGGCAAACCATATCATCTTGCATTAGTTGATGTAGACCGCTGTTTAGAGGGTGTTGAATGGTATGTCGAGCAGATGCCAAAACTCATGCACGGTCGTGAACCACTTGGCCTAGTTTCAAATATCGCATCGTGGAACTATCCGATGTCTGTACTCATGCACTCGGTTCTAGTGCAAGTGCTTTGTGGCAATGCTTCCGTTTCTAAAACTCCCACAGATGGTGGGTTATTCTGTCTTACCGCTGCGTGTGCCGTTGCACGACGATGTGGCTTGCCAGTTTTCTTAATTAGTGGTTCTGGTAGTCAGCTCAGCGAGGCGCTTGTTTTAAGCGATGATATCGATTGCCTTGCATTTGTAGGCGGCAAGAGTAACGGCAGGGAGATTGCAGCTCGTTTGACGAGTCGAACCAAGCGTTACATGCTTGAGATGGAAGGAGTTAATGCCTATGGGGTTTGGAATTTTTCTGACTGGGCCGGTCTCGCTTCACAAATGCGTAAAGGTTTCGATTATGGTAAGCAGCGCTGCACGGCGTATGTTCGATGGGTTGTTCAGCGGTCCCTCTTGCCTAAGTTCCTAGAAGCCTATCTTGGGGTTCTTCGGTCCATCAAAGTTGGGCATCCTCTTCTTGCAAAGTCTGCCGATGGTGAGCCACCAATGTTTGAAATCGGGCCCCTTATAAATGCTGCGAAAGTTGAACTTCTTTCGGGCCTCGTGGGTGAAGCTGTCGGTCTTGGGGGTCTGCCGGTTTATCAAGGTCAGCTCGATTCTTCATTGTTTTTGCCTGAACAAGATACCTCCGCATATTTTGCTCCTGCTGCAATTTTAAATGTGCCACGCAACAGCAGGCTATATCATGAAGAACCTTTCGGCCCTGTTGATACCATTGTTGTGGTAGATCGTTTAGATGAACTCGTCGCAGAGATGAATGTTTCTAACGGTAGCCTTGTTGCATCGATCGCCTGCGATGACCTCCCTACATCAACGCGCGTTGCGGGTGAATTGCGTGCGTTTAAGGTGGGTGTCAATAAGATGCGCTCACGCGGCGACCGCGAAGAGGTCTTTGGTGGCATTGGGCAGGCGTGGAAGGGCCACTTCGTAGGGGGTAAATACCTTGTTAATGCCGTGACTCATGGCCCTGTTGGTGATCGGGACTTTGGCAATTTTCAAGATTATTCTCTTGTGCCTGAGGTTCGCTAAAGTGTGCTTAGTTTTAAATTTTTGATAAACATAGGACATATTATTGTCGGTAGGTTATAATTCTTTTAGGGTACCGGCAGTAGATGATGGTAGATGATAGCTTTTCTATATGCAGGTTCAGCAGTCTTGGCTGGCTTCTCAAATCCGATGCACTCATCTAAGAAGTAAGAACAACTCTTCCAAACTAATTAAATATTTTAACCGTCCTTAATGGTGTTTGTTGAGCAGGCCAATAAGATTTTTCCTGATCTGGAAGCCTAGAGAGTCACCAGCTAAAAGAACCTCTAATAAATTTTTAGATATGATTTGCCCCTCTAAAGTGGTTGTGATCAAATGGAATCATCTAAGAAGATTGAGCGTCGTTTTCACGACTTGTCGTCGCTGGAGTAAGTTTGCGCAAACAAATACCTGTTAGGCCTCAAAACGATGGTGCCTTATTGCAATCACAGCAACCGAGCTTGACCTCCTTACCTGTTTCGGCGCCGAGCCCATTCTTGCGGAAGCCGACATACCGTGGTGTTATGTGGATTCGACTTACCGAACCGAGGCCGCCGGGTTTAATGTGACCTTCAAAGTTCATCCCTCGTATAAAGACATCGAGTTCGTCGCCGTTCGTGATGATCGGCCGCTATACGAACTGAAGGCGATCGGTGTCGAAGATGTTTGCGTACTTGATTTTCCTGGATGCGATGTGTTTGAGATTTGGTTGTCTAAGAAGGAATGGCTGCGGATCCAGCTACGACCCAGATTTGGAATTGGACACGGTTTTGAGAAGCTGCCTCCGTGGACTGGAGTCGCAGATGTCTAGCCGGCCGAACCAATCGTTGAAGCAGACGGTGGCAGTATCGATTTTTCGAGGCATCATGTTCCTTTTGGCTGGCCCGGCAAGTGAACGCAGTCGTTCGCCGGCGGGGTTCTCGTATGAATGAGCGTCCCGTTTGGAAATCGACAACGGCCTTGATAAGCCTTGTTCTTTGCATTCTTTCTTGGGAGCTTACAGTTGCCATGTTTGTAGGGCGCTGGCTGTTCGGCCCTGGTTGGTTCGGTCCGCATCGCGAGTGGGCAGCATTCACGATCAGCGTTGCGTTGTTCATGTTCCATGCGCTCGTTGGCCGTCCCCTTATGCAGCGATATTCTCAGTCCGGCGACCCATCCAATCGTTCCCTGACTGTCGGGCAAGCAGTTGCAGTGATTGTGATTATGGTTGGCGCTGGTGCATTTGGTATATGGTTGTTTTGTCAAGGGCCGGAGAATGCAATCGGTGCTCGTTGAGCCCTGTCGTAGAATGGGATGCGCCGGCTAACCAACCGCTGCAACCGACGACCGGGGCCACATTATGGTGTCGCGCGAGGTCGCTGCGTGCGATATAAAGAAGGTGGTCATCAAACAATCGAGAGGATCTACCGTGCCTGCCACCAAATCGCCCCGAAGCCTGGATGAGCTCGCCAAACTCGGGAAAGAAATTTTCGATCGTCAAGTGCAGCCGATGGCCCGGCCGCACGCTGCATCACCTGCTGGGCATCGACTGCGACTTGTTGTTTCCGGATCACCGCGGCCGGCCGATGTAGGTGTTGGATGATCGGGAACCGATCGCAGAGTTTCTGGAACCTTCACCCCGGCTTGATGTTCTTGAAACGAAGCCATAGCATTCCGAAAACTCTCCGAGTCATTCTGTTGAAAGGAACCGATGTCATGAACTTATTCCTCCGTCGCCGGCAATGGGAGCCTCTGGTCTTGGGCGGTAGGGCCGTCCTCCTTGCTTGTTGTTTCTTCCCGACCATCAGCATTGGCGGCGACTCTATTGCGCTCGCCCAACCATCGTCGGTGAAACTCAAGGAGGCCATGAATCAATGGGTTCTGTTCGACAAGGCCACCATGGGTCCGGATCGGCCGATTGCGGTTGTGTGGTCGCCGGAACTCAAGCGGTTCATGTCGCTGGGTTGGATCAGCAGCCAATACGATCGCCGTCAGCCGTACAGCTACGACGAACTGGCGTTCGATCCGGAAAGCGGTCAGTGGGAGAACTGGTATCCGGAGGGGAAAGAGTGGGGGCCGCGGTTTGGCATCTGCAAGCCGCCGCTCTGGAATAACAACTCACTGTTCAAGGATTTGGACGGCAATGTTCGCCCGAATTGGCCCAAGTACTACTGGCTGCTGGGGGCTGGTCGCAACTGTGTCTACCTTCCCGACACCGGTTCATTTCTGTTCTACATCAGCGGTAATACCTTCCGCTACGATCCGGTCAAGCGGACATGGGAGAACCTCGCCGCGACGGGCGATCCACAATCGACCACGCCACTGAAGCGGCAATTGTTTTGGGGGTCGATCTGTTACGACGAAGGTAATAAACAGGTTGTCCTCTTCGGCGGTGGCAATGCCGACACTGAGCGCGGCGACCCCGGCACCTGGACCTACGATCCGGCCAAGAACACCTGGCAACAACTCAAGCTGGATCGGCAACCGCCCCAGCGCGCCAATTCGCAACTGGCCTACGATCCCATCAACAAAAAGGTCGTCCTCTTCGGCGGCGATCAACTCGATCAGACCGTGGCCGACACCTGGGTCTTCGATGGCAAGAAATGGGAAGAAAAGAAGCCCTCGCTGTCGCCCTCGCCGCGCGCAGGGCACGCCCTCCTCTGGTTGCCGAAAGCCAAGAAGTTGCTCCTCTTGGGTGGATATTCGGTGAGTTCCACGGTGGCTTACAGCCAAGCTCCCTATCGTAAACTGCCTCTGGAAGCGTGGATTTACGATGAGAAAAACAACACCTGGCAACTCGTCCAGCGATTGGAACCGGCCAAAGACAATCCCGATGTTCCAATCAATCGCTTCCTTATGGCCACGGTCAATTCTGACGATCAGGTGGCCCTCGTGGATGCCAACCGCAAGATGTGGTTGTGCCGGTTCGATGTGAGTCAGCCCGATGCGGCTGGAACCGAGAAACTCGGCGTGAAGCCGGGCACCGTGGACCGTCGAACTGGGGCATATGATCCCGAATGGTATAAAGATGTTCCCCCCACAGATCCGGCCAAGGTCGTCGCAGATCTCAAAGACCAACCCGTCAACAAGTGGGTCCTTCGGCCGACACCCAAGCGGCCCGCACCGAACATGGATTGGGGTTCGGCGGTCTTTTCTCCTGAACTCGATCTGATCATGCGCTTCTCCGGAGGCCACTCGGCGTACAGCGGTACTGCTCCACAGGTTTACGATGTCAAAACCGACCGATGGTCGATTCCCTTCGCGCCGGAAATGCCCATCGACTGGTGCTTCTCCAACGATCAAGTTCCCGGCGAGTGGAGTTTCAAAGGCAATCCGTGGATGACGGGTCATACTTACAAGGCCACTGGGTACGACCCGAACCTCCGGTGTATGGTCTTTGGCCCACACAACTACACCTACTTTTTCGATCCAAAGACTGGGCGTTGGAGTCGAAACCAACAAATCAATCCCTATCGCCCTGATTTCTACACCGTCACGATGGTGCCTACCCCTGCGGGTGTAGTGACCTGGGCTTACGGGATCAAGGATCAAAAGGTTGGTCTTTGGCGGCTCAAGGCTGAAGACAAGACATGGCAGCCATTGCCGGTAAAGGGGCCGCTCTTTGGCCCGAGTTCGGATAACTCCGGGATGGCCTACGACTCCAAGCGCGATATGATGTACTTTTTCCACCGCGAAGGCAAAGAAAACAGCACGATGACTTCGTACAGCTTTGCGACCGGGGACGCGAAAGTTCTCGCGCCGGTGAGAGCAAATAATGTGCAGGCGAATTTCCGTGAGGCGGTCTACTTGCCCGATGCCGATCTAGTTATGATCGGGGCAACCGGGTTGCTCTACGATTGTGGGAAAAACGCCTGGTTCAAAACAATACTGCCTAGCGATGCTCCAGCGATCACTAAAGAAGGAAGCTACAACATCGGCGTCATGTACGACCCGAACCGCAAATTGGTCTGGGCCGTAAACACGAACAGCCAGGTGTTTAGCCTCAAGTTCGATCCCAAGACCGCAACCATCGAAGCTGTCAAGTGACTTGGGTGCGCTGTCGGGGCATGGCCCTTCAAAGCCTGGGCGTGGTGGAGGCATCTTCCCTAACCGGGAGCCTAGAGCGTCAGCACTTAAAAAACATCTAATAAATTCTTAGATAGGATTTGCCCCTCTAAATTGGTTGTGATTAAATGTACTGACCTAAGAAGATTGAGCGCCCGATCTGCGGTTCGTCGTCGCCGATTTTTAATTTTATCTGGAGTTGAATATGTCTGAATCTGCTGAATCTGCAGAGCCTACAAACATCCCTTCTGCATCCGATCCGCAAGCGGTCGCAAACCAAACCAGCTTGGCCTTGTTGGTTCTGAAGCAGGGGGGAAACAGTGGAGCCAACTGGTTTTTTTGGATCGCGGGTTTGTCGCTGGTCAACACGGCGATGATTCATGGAGGCGGGGACCTGTACTTCATCATTGGGTTGGCGGTCACGGCGGTTGTGGATGCGGTCGCTCAGAGCATTGGAAAAGAGCATCCGGAATCGGCCACCCTCGCGATGGGGATCGCGATTGCCTTCTCGCTGTGTGCGGCGGTCGTGTTGAGTCTCTTTGGCTGGCTGTCGCGCAAACGATTGCCCTGGGTGTTTGGCATCGGGATGGCTTTGTACCTGCTCGACGGCGTGCTCTATTTGATTTTGTCTGATTTTCTCAGCACTGCATTTCATGGGTACGCCTTGTTCTGGATGTATCAGGGCTTCGGTGCGTACCGCAAATTGGAGCAGTTAGAGACGGCTTTGCGAACCCCGCAATAGCATAATGAAGAAGGAAAAAGGAGTAAGCGATGTCAACGACCGTCACGATGGAAGAGGCTCAGGCACATCTGAAGGAACTGATCCATCAATTAGCCCCTGGGGAAGAGCTTGTCATTACCGAAAACGAACTACCGGTGGCGAAATTGGTGAGCGAACTTGCGAAGCCGCTACTCAAGCAGCGGCCCGGCCCCGGTCTGGGCAAGGGGATGATTACCTTCATCTCCCCTGATTTCGATGCCCCGCTGGATTGCCTTAAGGAGTACACGGAGTGAACCTCCTTCTTGACTCGCATACGCTTTTGTGGATCATGGAAGCGAACCCGAACTTGAGCGGAACTGCGGCAAGTTTAATTGCCGACCCTGCCAACAGCCTCTATCTGAGCATGGCATCCATCTGGGAGATCGGCATCAAGTCCGGAATAGGCAAAATGGGATTGTCCGTGCCGTATGCGACTTTTCTGGATACGGCGATAAACGGCTACGGCTTGATCGTGTTGCCTATCACC
The DNA here is from genome assembly GCA_041694635.1 of Gemmataceae bacterium. Lineage (GTDB taxonomy): Bacteria > Planctomycetota > Planctomycetia > Gemmatales > Gemmataceae > UBA969. The sequence continues at coordinate 11,534 of JBDNHI010000077.1, forward strand.
ACGGATGATTGCGTTCGTTATGAAGCTTTGCCATTTCCCGACCCGAAATACCGAGATCCTTTCGACCGTATGATTGTCATACCTGCTGTTCGCAATGGTCTATCGGTGGTCGGCGCCGATGCGGCTTTAGACCTCTACGGCGTGACCCGGCTTTGGTGAGAAACTAGTGAACGAACTCAAAATGCAACTAGCAAGATACTGGATCCAGCCGGTGAAAAGAGTATACGGTTTATTTTAAAAAACGACCTCTAGCAATACCATCTCAAGTGAAAGTTTAAAACAATCATCGGTGGGTCAAAACAGGGCTCTTCTTGGTGATGCAATCGCCATTGATATTTCTCTCTTTTTTCTTGACGGGACTTTTCTCATTGTCGTACTATGCTACTAGATTAATTCTGTAATCATTACGCCCATTCCTGCGACTCATCGTTGTTGGTGGTCGCTTGCGCAAATGAATACTTGTTAGACCGGAGGATAGGCTATGCAGACACTACCTTTAATTTTCAAAGACGGACACCTGTTCGTCAATATGGAAGGGAATTTGTGGTTATTTGATACAGGTGCTCCGACAAGTTTCGGCAATATAACGAACTTTACAATTGCAACCAAATCGTTCACTATCGGGAAAGCTTATTTGGGGCTCTCATCTGAAACGCTTTCTGAATTTGTTGGGGTTCAGTGTATTGGCCTTCTCGGTGCCGATATTCTCAGGCATTTTGACCATCTTTTTGATTGCGCCAATGAGCAGGTCACGATTTCTTTAGACGAATTAAAGCACAGCGGACAGACCGTTCATTTATCCGAGTTTATGGGCATCCCGATTATCACGGTATGTATTTCTGGCATTGAATACCGTATGTTTTTCGACACGGGTGCCCAGATTTCTTATTTTCAAGACGATGCGTTAGCAGATTTTCCGGCCTGTGGCAGTGTTACTGATTTTTATCCGGGTGTTGGTAGGTTCCAAACCGATACGCACTTAGTTAAAGTATCACTCTGTAGCGTTGATTTCACTCTTCGCTTTGGCGCCCTTCCTGATTTGATTGGTGCGACTCTTATGATGGCTGATACACAAGGGATCATAGGCAATCAGATAATGGCCAATCGGGTCACCGGTTATTTCCCTCGTAGGAATGTATTGTGCCTGTGAACCTCAATCCGCATTCTTCATGGGCAGATGTTTATGACCTTGCTTACGAGCGATCCTTCGGCCAGCTCTATAACGAGTTGACCCGTGCAACAATCCAAGTAATAGCAGACAGAATCCGCCCCAATGGTAAGATTTTAGACTATGGTGCGGGAACCGGTCGCCTGTCGATTCCACTTGCACAAAAGGGATTCGATGTTACCGCCGTTGAACCTTGCGCGGAAATGCTCGGCCAATTGATGCAGAAAAAGCAGAGTGGGATGATATTGAATCCCGTCTGTTCAAAGATGGCAGACTACAATGGCCATATGGAGTTTGATATTGCCCTTTGTGTCTTCAGTGTCTTGCTCTATTTGCTAGACGAAGATTTGCTAAGAAAATCCCTTGAGCAAGCCTATGCCTCTCTGAAACCAAGCGGTATGCTGCTTATAGACATTCCATCCAGAGCCCTATTCCAGAGCTATTCAAGAAAAGATCATTTTATTGAACGCACTGTTTTAATAATTGAACAACCAGACAATATTTTCATCTATTCGGAAAATTTGAAGGTGAGACAGTCAAACGGGGACGAGTCGTCATATTCTGATGAATTTCATATCAGGTATTGGCCAACAGAGATCGTCCGTAAGGTTTTGGAAGATGTTGGATTTGTTACTGATGCGGATTTATCGAATCACTTCGCAGGTACTGGTGCGCATTACTGGTTAATGAAGAAAGCCGAACCAAGTGCCGCAGTAGTCGATGGGGAATGATGGCTTTCTTATGTGTGTAGGTTCAGCAATCAGGGCAAGTTCCGCAAAGTCGGAGTACCCATCTAAGCAGTGGAGACTTCTCCACTGGACAAATTAAGAAATGGATACACCTCCACTGACTTGGACGGCAGGGCCGGGACTATAAATTACGAGGTACTTGGCAAGGACAAGCACTCGGTCGCTATCCGCGAGATCCAAGACAAGCCGTCGCTGCTGGATGATGTGGGAGAGTTTAGCGAGTTCACGGTGATCCAGTTCGATGGTCAGGATTCGTACTGGCTGTACACACAGATCGGCGGCATCCGGGAGTACTTCAAGCGTATCCGTTAGCCACGGGCACACAAAGAACGCTGAATCAAGTGTCGTAGCAGATTGCGGGGTATGATGGTTTTTTCAAGGTTCGGTCGCCCCGCCACTTTACCTTGCCTCGGTGCTTTACCTTGCGTCGCGGTTGACCGAGTAGTGGCAGATGCCACCCTCGCCGCTGTAGAGTTGAGTTGTTAGGCGGCAAGAAGGTCTACCCCTTGCCCTATGGTAAAAAAGACTATTAGGCGGCAAGAATGCTTACCGAGAATATCACATGTCCGAACATAATCGCAGTCGCGGGTCACATCGAGATGGCTTCACGCTAATCGAATTGCTGGTGGTGATCGCCATCATTGGCATCCTAATCGGCATACTCTTGCCTGCCGTCCAAAAAATCCGCGGAACTGCAGATCGAACCCAGTGCGTCAACAACCTGAAGCAAGTCGGGCTTGCCCTTCATAACTACCACGACAACGCAAAGGTATTCCCGTCCGGGTACACTTCGGCGTTCGATGCTGCAGGTAACGACACCGGCCCGGGGTGGGGTTGGGCAGCGTACATCCTTCCGTATATGGAACAGCAAGCCATCGACAACAGCATCCGGTTTGATCTGCCTATCGAAGCACCGACCAATGCGAACGCGCGGGTTCAGTTCATCAAATCGTATAGGTGCCCAGCGGACAGCATTCCGGGGCTGGCGTGGACGGCCAAGAAGTATGATTCATCCGGCAATTCGATCGCGACCATCTGCGATGTGGCTTCGGCCAACTACATCGGCGTATTCGGCACCACCGAACCGGGCGTGGATGGTGACGGCGTGTTCTACCGTAACAGTAAAACCCGCATCGCAGATATTACGGACGGCACCAGCAATACAACCATTCTGGGAGAGCGGTCGTTCCGGTTGGGCCAAACGACATGGGTAGGGTCCGTCACTGGGACGAACTTGTACCCTCAGTTGGGTTCGACGGCCCCGCCGATCTTGAACAATGCTTCCGGTATGGTCTTGGGGCACACTGGCGATGGAAACGAACTGGGGGCACCGAACAGCTATGTGAATCAGTTTTTCAGCCAGCATAGCGGCGGCGGCAACTTCGTCTTTGCGGATGGGCATGTGAGCTTCCTCAAATCGTCGATGGATTATAACTTTTACAAAGCGCTCTCCACACGAGATGGCGCCGAACCTGTCGGAGGAGATTACTAATGCAAAGGATCTTGTTGCTCGGAGTTTTGTTGTTCCTCATCGGCTGCGGATCGGAGAAGACCGAGACCGTGCTGCTCGAACAGTTGCCCGAACCGGTTATGAAGTCGGCGAAGGAAAAGCTGCCGGATGTCAAATTCGATCAGGCGTGGAAGACGCGCAACGGCAACTACGAGGTGCGCGGCAAGGCCAAGAACGGCAAAGTCCGCGATATTCAAGTGAAGCCCGATGGCACCATTGTCGAGGTAGATTGAAACCCGTGATAACTTTATCGCGTCGCCTGCTCTTTATACTTACCCTGATGTTTTGGCAGGGCGGCTTTATGTTTTACGGGGGTGTTGTCGTTCCAGTTGGAAGCGATGTTCTTAATTCCCATCGACTGCAGGGCTTCATCACTCAGTCGGTTACCAACTATCTCAACCTTGCAGGGGCGGTGTGTCTCGCAGTATGGTTTTGGGATGTTGCGGTCGAGCAGGGATCGGTTCGATGGCATCGTCGGCTCCTCTGGAGTTTGTGGAGCCTGTTGGTGCTAGCGCTGTGCTTGCAGGTGTGGATTCACAGTCATATGGATGAACTTCTTGATGTGGAATCATTTCGAATCCTCGATTCGACTCGATACCGATTTCTTCATATGTGCTACCTTTTTATTAGCACGCTCCAATGGCTCGGCGCAATTGCGTTGACGGCCCTCTCACTTCGCATCTGGCAAGAAGGCGGTTCCGTTCCGAAGGGTGCGCCAAACCAAGTTCTGTAGCAGATTGCGGGGTATGATGGCTTTCTTATGTGTGCAGGTTCAGCAGATGGGGTAAGTTACTCAAAGCCGGAGCAAGCGTTGAACTGGGTTATTCGGCGTATACTTTATAAGTGTGAACAGCGACCAAGTTACCCCACGACCCCTGCAGACCAGTTACACACACTTTTGCCAACCAAGTAATTAAAAAGTCTGATTCAATTCGTTTTTTGCCACCTGTACTTCACCGAACGGACACGCTAATCATAGCGATTTTAATAGCGATTCAATCTCGTTTGCCATTTGCAACTCTTCCCTTGCTGCAATTATCAAGGTTTTAGTTTTAGCATCCTTTGAGCTAATATCTTTATCGGTTTTACACGATTGAATAAGGTTTGCATCAAGTTCAAGTCCAAGGAAAGATAAAGGCGCAATGATTTGCTTACGAATGAAAGCAGAATTTTCCCCAACCCCTGCTGTAAATACCACCGCATCAATCCCACCCATATTGGTTGCAAGCGCACCTATCGCCTGCTGAACCCTCATACAGTAGATATCGATAGCAAGTTGCGCCCTATCATCATTAGCATTAGCAAGCTCAATAACTTGGCGCATATCCGCACTTTTCCCCGAGATGCCTAATAAGCCAGATTCTTTTAATAAGGCTTCTTCAATCTGTTCGATTGATAAGTTCTTAGACCGTGCTAAATGAAATAGTATACCTGGGTCAATACTTCCTGAACGGGTTCCCATCATCAAGCCATCGAGTGGGGTAAGGCCCATCGTGGTGAAAATTGATTTTCCATCTTTTACCGCACAAGCAGATGCACCGTGCCCTAAATGACAAATAACAAGCTTGTTATTATTGTGGCCAAGCAGGAGATTTGCCTGTTCACTACACCAAGCATAGTTTAAGCCGTGAAAACCATAGCGCCTTATTTTATCTTCTAAGGTCTAATTAAAGGGGATAGGGTAGGTATAAGCTTCTCTGGGCATCGTGCTATGAAATGCAGTATCAAAGCAAGCAATCTGTTTAAGATTTGGAAATAGTATTGCAACCTCTTCGATTACTTCAAGTGCAGGTGGGTTATGAAGTGGAGCAAAGTAAGAGGCATTTTTAATTTCTAAAATCGAGCTTTGATCTAAAAGTGTAGCTTTTGTAAGGTTGCCGCCGTGAACCACCCGATGCCCAATAACAACGAGAAGGCTCATCTCTAAGGGAAGTTTAGTTTGTAAGTCGGTAATAATGTGATTAAAGCAGGGCTTTGCTCTAACAAAGGGAAGGGTAGTATTTTGCGAATTGCCCGCAGTGTTTAGGTTGTAGTTGCAAGCGAGGCCTGACCATTCAGCGATCCCGTGGGCGATTATTTTTTTATCTTTAATTTGTATCAGATGAAACTTCAGACTGCTTGACCCAGAGTTGATTACCAGCGCAATCACGAAGGAACCTCACGATCCTTGGGCTTCAACCCCGGCCATTTCCAATCTTTTATTGCTGGCATATCATCACCATACTTACGAATATAATTTCTATGATCCACCAACTTGTTTTGCATATCTTGCTTGATGTACGCAGCCTGACTACCTAAACAAGTAACTTGATCTATCACAGCACAGACCAAATGAAAACGATCCAGTTTGTTAAGCACGGTCATATCAAAAGGTGTGGTCGTGGTGCCTTCTTCACGGTAGCCATGCACATGAAAGTTATGATGATTATTACGCTTATAGGCAAGCCGATGAATAAGCCAGGGGTAGCCGTGGTAAGCAAAGATAACAGGTTTATTGGTAGTAAAGAGGAGGTCGAAATTTCGGTCGGGTAAGCCGTGTGGATGCTCATCAGGCGATTGCATCTTCATCAGATCAACTACATTGATAACTCGGATTTTAAGTTGTGGCACAACTGTTCTTAGCAGATCAACCGCTGCAAGTGTTTCAAGCGTAGGCACATCCCCACAACAAGCCATAACCACATCAGGTTCGAACCCACGGTCGTTACTTGCCCATTCCCAAATACTCAAGCCGGTGGCACAATGCTTGATTGCGCTATCCATATCAAGCCATTGAGGTGCTGGTTGTTTTCCTGCAATGATGACATTAATCAAATCTTTACTGCGAAGGCAATGTTCGGTGACACTGAGCAAGGTGTTGGCATCGGGTGGCAGATAAACCCGAATGATCTCTGCTTTTTTATTAACCACATGATCGATAAAGCCAGGATCTTGATGACTAAACCCATTATGATCTTGTCGCCAAACATGAGAACTAAGCAGATAATTAAGCGATGCGATCGGCCTACGCCAAGGAATGCTTCGGGAAACTTTAAGCCACTTAGCGTGCTGGTTAAGCATAGAATCGATGATGTGAATGAAGGCTTCATAGCAAGAAAAGAAACCGTGCCTACCTGTAAGAAGATAACCTTCAAGCCAACCCTGACAAAGATGCTCGGAGAGGATTTCCATCACCCTTCCTTGAGGGTCTAAAGATTCATCAAAGGGAAGAAGATGTGCCATCCAAGCTCGATTAGTGACTTCAAAAATATCATTCCAGCGGTTGGAGTTAGTTTCATCAGGGCTAAAGATGCGAAAGTTATTTGCTTCTGCATTAAGGCTCATGACATCTCTTAAGAAAGAACCTTGCACGCGTGTCGATTCTGCGAGGTGAAAACCAGGCTTCTGCACCTCGACTGCATATTCTCTAAAATCTGGAAGGATCAAGTCTCGAAGAAGAGTTCCACCATTAGCGTGTGGGTTGGCACTCATACGCAAGTTGCCTTTAGGTGCAAGGCTAGAAATACTTTTATTAGGAACGCCATTTTCATCGAATAATTCTTCAGGCTTATAGCTTTTTAGCCAAGCTTCTAAGGCAGCAAGAGTGTTGGGGTTTTCGCGCACCTTCGCAAACGGAACCTGATGAGATCTAAAAGTACCTTCTAGTTGTTTGCCATCTTGGCTAATTGGCCCGGTCCACCCCTTCGGAGTTTTCAAAACGATCATAGGCCAGATGGGCCTTGAAGTATCGCCAAAGTTTCTGGCTTTATTTTGTATATTGCGGATCTCAATATTGCAATGATCAAGGGTAGCTGCAAAAGCTTGATGAATCAATTTTGGGTCATCGCCTTCAACAAAGAATGGCTGATAGCCATACCCCAAGAAAAGATGATTAAGTTCTTCTTGGCCAATGCGGGAAAGCAGGCTAGGGCCAGCGATTTTATAACCGTTAAGGTGCAAAATAGGTAGAACCACACCGTCTCTTACGGGATTAAGAAATTTGTTGGAGTGCCAAGACGCGGCCAAAGGCCCGGTCTCTGCTTCGCCATCCCCTACCACGCAAGCAACAATCAAGTTGGGGTTATCGAACGCAGCCCCATAGGCATGGGCGAGTGCGTAACCAAGCTCACCACCTTCGTGCATCGAGCCTGGAGTTTCTGGTGCAACATGGCTTGGTATTCCACCTGGGAATGAAAACTGTTTGAACAAGCCCAAGAGGCCTTCTTCATCCCTACTAATGGCTGGATAGATTTCCGAATAGGTGCCATCAAGCCAAGCGTTTGCGATAATCGCAGGGCCACCGTGCCCCGGCCCAGTGACATAAAGCACATTAAGATTTTCTTTGTTGATCAAGCGATTTAAATGCGCATAAATCAGATTCAAACCGGGGCAGGTTCCCCAATGACCCAGCAACCTTGGCTTCACCTGTTCAGCTTTAAGGGGCGTATGTAGCAACGGGTTTGCGAGTAGATAAATCTGACCAATAGTTAAATAGTTGGAAGCGCGCCACCATAAATCCAACTGCTGGAGTTCCTCATTTGAAAGAGGCTGTTTATCGATGCTGCTAAAAAACGGAATGCTCATAGGGCGAGAACCTTAATCATTTATGGAGCTTTTTTAGTTAATTGAACTGAAAGAAGATAAGCCATTAAGTCTGCAAATTCAGCATTCGAAAGCTGGTCTACAAATCCTGCTGGCATAGGCGATACAGGTGAGATGCTTTTCTCTTCTACCTGATCTTTTGCTATTCGCACTTCTTTCCCTTGTTGATCTGCAAGCACCAGCAAGACCCCTTCCTCGCGCAATAATAAGCCATTCACGAGTTGGCCATTCTTTAGGGCAAGAGTCGTTTGGCGAAACGCTTGATCAACATTGCGGTTAGGATCGAGCATATCTTCAAGCAGCCTATCTAAGCCACGCGACCCAATGCCATCAAGTTGTGGCCCAATTTTTGCACCCTTGTTAGCTATCTGATGGCACGCTGCACAATGCTTACCAAACAACATTTCACCATTCGAATCATTATGCTTGCTTTGCAGATAAGCAGTTTTCTTATCTGCTATCTTCTTTTGCAACAGTTGATCTGCGGGGGGCAACCCCTTCGTGAGTTCCATAACTCGTTTTTCATACCCTGCTAAATTTCGTTGCTTTAACTTGGTCTCAACTGGTTTTTCTAACAACAACCGTGCAGAGGCTTTTCCTACTGCGATTGCATTAAGAAAATCGTTGGAACCTTCAGAAGTGGAAACCATCGCCAAGGCTAAGGAGGATTGAATTCGTGCTGGGGCACCTGCAAACATTGTAAGCAAGGCAGCTCGAACTTCTGGATTAAGCAGCTTTCCTAAAGCGGTAATTGCAGCATCTCGAATTTCAATACTGTTCGCTGGGTGTTTAGCCTGATCTGTTAAGGCTGCGGTTGCCATCGGGTTGGAAAAAGTTGCAATTGCTTGCATACAGGCAATGCGTGAGCCGCTTGGTTTAGCTAAATCGATAGCAACTTTTACAAGAGTTTCTAACTGCCCTTGAAGTTGTAAAGAAGCAGAAAGTTCTGCGCCAATGCGAGTATCGTTTTCCAGCCCCGAGGAAAGTAAAGTATTGCAAAGATCTGAACCTAAAATCAACAATGCAGGATCGAGTTTGTCACCTTTTTCTTGGGAGGCTAGTGAAGCTGCCCGAAGTAACTCTGCTTGCCTAGGTATAGTTTTGTTTCCAGTTTTGAGATAGGTAGCAATTTTCTTACGGTCAGATTCTGCACCATCGCGGATGATCAATCGAACGAAAGCGACTTCAGGTTCGCCCTCAGGTTGAATTTGAGATAAATTTTTAGCAAGAAAAGAAGCAGAAGAAACCCCTGGTAATCCAAGTGCCACATCTGCAAGGGCTTTTAATTCTTTAAGATCGGTTGAATTTTGGGGTATACCTTGCCAAGATTGCGGAGACCTAACCTGTTCTCTTAATGCCAATCTAGAGGCGTAAAAAAGGTGCGTATCTTGGGGGAGCGCTTGGGTGCGGAAAGAAAGAATGGCCCGTAGATTAGAATCATTGGGGTGTTGTGCCAACCCCTGTACCGCAGCAATCTGAACTCGGGCATCGTTATCTTCCAACGCCTTTTGTACCAGCGTTTCTAGAGGGTTTGGCATTGCAGTTTTAGAAGTTGCCATTTTAATTCCGTGTACCCGAACCAAGGCCGATGAATGCTTTATCGCTGCTTCGATCGCTTGGTCAGGCAGTGCCTTGAGACGAAGTAAGGCCCACATTGAATGGACCTTTTTAAAATCATTTTCTTCTGCATTGTTTAAGGTTAGAAGAAGTTGGTTGGTGATTTCTTTTTCTTCTCTTGCAACAAGTTCATTGCCTGCCATGATGCGCAAGGTTTGGTTTTTATCACCTAACTTAAATGTTAGCTGTTCAATCGACATGGTAGAAAAATCCGGTAACGGCGGAGGGGTTTGTTTCCCATCTTTGCCTGCATAAAAAACTCGCCAGATACGGCCTCGATGCCTATCACGGCCTGGATGGGTAAGGGGTACTTCATAATGCCCGATCACCTTGTTGTAAAAATCGACGATGTAAAGTGCGCCATCGGGCCCAAGTTTAATATCAACTGGCCTAAACCATAAATCTTCACTTGTCATAAATTCAGGTAACTCAATCGCATTGGGAGTAGCCCCTTTACGCTCTATACGGTCGTGATTAATTCTGCTGGTAACGACATTGCCGATGATCAGAGTGCCCCGATGTTCTTCGGGGAAGGAATCGGAGTTGAGGGCAACAATGCCTGCAATTCCTGTGCTGTTATGAGAATGCTTGATCATTTCTGGTGCGAAACCAAGGCCGTCGTGTGGCTTAGCGAAACTTGGATACACTCCACCTTGAAGCAATTGATAAATAGGCCTGCTATGGCAATCGGAAGTGTAAAAATTTCCCCATTCATCGACCGTTAGGCCGAAAGGGTTTACTTGGCCACGGGTGTAAGATTGAAGACTTGTGCCATCGGGTTTATAGCGGTAAGTATTGCCCGAATTCATTTTCAAAATTTTACCCTCGGGAGATTTAACTTCAGAATCGTTGGAGAAACCATGGGTGGCGTGAATGTAGCCATCCCAATGAAGCTGAAAATTATTAGTCATACCGTGGGTATCGCGGAACCCAAAACCCGTGAGGAAGGGTTCTCGTTTATCTGCTTTGTTATCGAAATTGTTATCTTCCATTTTCCAGACATTCGGAATGCTGTGCACGAGGGCGGTTTGTGGCGCACCCTTTTTGTTAGGCAGTGGCAGTAAACCTATTGGGATATTTAAACCATCTGCAAAGGTTTCTATTTTTTGGGCTTTACCATCGGCGCCAATGTTTGAAAGTATCTTTACCGAGTCGCGTGGCTTGGTGCCTTCTTTTGCTGCGTAGGGGTATTCAAGCGAATCGGTCAGCCAGATGCGACCTTTGTAATCAAATGCGAGATTCATCGGCTTAAATATATCTGGATCACTTGCTACCAACTGCACTACATAACCTTTTGGCAGCTTAAATCCTTTCATTTCTTCCGCTGGGGAAAGCGCTTCTGAGGGCGCTACCAGGGGCGGAGCTTGCTGCCCCCAATTGATTGAAATCCCAGTCAAAAAAAGAATTAAAGCCAGTGTTGTGGTCGGTCTGCGCATGAATGCCCCTCTGTAACTTAAACCTTGTTCAAACTTTATAGAAAGTTTAAGCTTCATAGAAATTGTACCGCTGATTTTTGCTTAAGCCAACAACCGAACTCGATTAGGCAAAGTATTCTCGGAAAGATCGCTGAACTCCTCGAATCAGAAAATCTTCTTTTTGATTGAGGGGGAATGCCTCCTGCGGAGCCACCGCTATCCCCTAGACTAGAAAAGAATAAGTTAGAATTGAAAAGACTAGAATAGGTTAGACTAATTGGGAGGGTGCTAGGGTGCCACCTGAGGAGCC
>JBDNHI010000078.1:0-34080 GCA_041694635.1 Gemmataceae bacterium
TTGCGGGTGATGCCCACCTCCAAGAAAATTGCGATCAGTCGAAGGTTAGTTGCCTTGTTGCCGTGCAAGTGAATGCGCAATATGACTTCGCTGCACTTGGTTTGGGTGAAGATATAAGGCATTGCCATTCACTAATCCTGGGAACGCCAATCTCCTGATTGGCTTTTTTAACCTGGCCAATCAGGAGATTGGCGTTCCCGGGTGAAATGCGAAACACTCGCTGGTGCGCTCAAGGCAGGCAACTGCGTAAGCCCTAACATTACTTACAAAAGTATTCTTAAAGGTTGTTTATTTCTTTGAAGAGAGGGATTGGGCGAGGAAAAGGCGGGCGCATTTTTCCTGATTAGCCATCGGTCTAGAAACATCTTGCCAAGTTTTAATTGCAGCTTCCTTATCGCCAACATTAGCTAAGGTGTGTCCCCAAAGGAGTTGGCCGTGCCCAGTTCCTGGGCCTGCAGGGAATTCTTCCAAATATCTCCGCCAAGCATTTTCAGAATCTTTCCATTTATTAAGGCGGTCTTGTTCTTGAATAGAGGTTGGGGTAGAAATTTTAGACTGGGCATTGAACCGCCGTTGCTGTTGCTCTGCGAGTTCGTGTTTACAAAGTGCTAACAGCCAAGAAATCTGTTCACCACGGGGCCTGCCAATGGAGCCAGAAATCATCTTTAGAAGATCTTTTTCTCCAAGGCGCCAAAGGTCTGTAATTTGCTTATTAGCCGCCATCAACTCTTCCTGTGATTTATCGTTTTTTTGAATGGTTTTCTCCATGTTCGTATAAACAAGTTTGGCATTTTCCATCCAGAGGTTGATGCGGTTAGGTAGGTCAACATCCCCTTCAGCGCCTCGCAACTGATTTCGCAGTTCATCTGCTTCGCGTACGAGATCGGGAACAGCTTTGGCGTAGCGGGCGTGAAGCATCTGGTCGCGTGGAAGTTTAGGCCCGAGGGCGGATGCGATAAAAGGTCGTGCAATCAGGTTGCCTATGTTTTCGATAATCAAGGGATGAGGAGCTTTTGCAAGCTGAGGGGGAAAAGCAGTTTGAGGTATTAATTCACCCTGATACATTTGAAAAACCTGAGGTGAAGCAAGCCCGCCATTCTCTGGGCTAAGAAACATTCGTTGAGATTCCAAAGCGGGAATGAACAAGGCAACCTTTGAAGAAGAGCCAAGTGCAGGTCTGCAAGCGACTTCAAGTTTAGCCATCAGGGTTTCGAGGTCTAAGCTAAGTCTGGCCTTGGCCCCCGAGGGAAGATACTTTTCTTCTAAAAGTTTCATACGGGGAGAAAGAGAGGAAAGAAGGGGTGCCATAGCGAGGAAGATTTTTGCGATTTGCTCGGGTTGGACATCGTAGGGAGCCTGATCAAAATCAAGGAGTCTAATTTTTTTAGGATTGGCTTTAACTTCGGTAAGAAGAAGAGGTTTGGCATCTTTGCCATTAGGAAGTGGCAGGCCTAAAGTTGGGTCGAAAAGGTAGAGGTCATTTCCGGATTCATTAACAACGCCGACCCAAATTCTGGGATTATTAGGGTCTTTCCCTGGTAGAAGTAGAAGGCAAGCAAGGGGTTGTTCAAGCTTTTCCCCTACAAAAAGGAACTGGTCTAAAAGAGCAAGAAAAGCCAAGGCGCGTTCATAGCTGCTGCCCCACCCTCTTCGTAAGGCATAAATGGGGGGGACCGCGTTATTGGTTCTGGGGGTAAGGCGCATTTCCCGAACGATCCAAGAAAAGGCCTGAACCGAGACCTCGCTAATGGTGGGCCTGGGTTGTTTAACCCCAACGGCGGGTGGTTCAAGGAATCGTGCGATATCTCTGAAGGCCAATCTTTCTTCGAGAAAATAGGCATCAAGAAAAGTAAAGGTAGGGCTATCAATTTCATTAAACTGTTGGTCGTTCATTCCGAACTTAAGAAAGAGATCTTTTTTAGATTGGGTAAAGGTAGCTGGTTTTTCATCGGGATGAGTAGCAAGGTGATTATTAATTTGCTGTAAGGCAGTTTTGCAGGAAGTTATATCGTTATCATTAATAAGCAAATCTTGAGCAGATTTAAGGGAAGTATCTTCGGAAGCATCGGCGTTATTTTTATCAGAATCTTTTTTAACGGGGTTAGAGCTAAAGGTAAAGAAAAGGATAAGGGCAACAAATGCAATCGCGCCTGCACCCCCGAGAAATAGAAACTTATTTCTTTTTGCGGGGTCATCGGTGTTATGAGGAACATTGGTTGAATTAATATTAGAGCTCATAAAAATCCCATAGAAAATAATTTAAGGTAGGTTAATAGCCTGCCTGATTCTAAGACAAGTAGAAATCAAATCTGAAAGAGCATTTAAGGGCACCATATTAGGGCCATCACTTAAAGCTTTATCTGGCTCGGGATGTGTTTCAATAAAGACACCATCACAACCAGCAGCCACGGCAGCCTTGGCAAGATAAGGCACCATACGCCTATCGCCCCCACTGCGGTCGCCAGCGCCGCCCGGCATTTGAACACTATGGGTAGCATCAAAAACGACAGGTGGGCCAAGGTCTTGCATCAGAGGGATCGACCGCATATCGCTGACGAGGTTGCCGTAGCCAAAGGTAACACCTCGTTCGGTAAGTAGGAGTCGGTTGTTACCAACCTCAGCAAGTTTGCTAACAACATTTTTCATATCCCAAGGAGCCATAAACTGGCCTTTTTTAACATTGATAACTTTGCCTGTTTCGCCTGCTGCAAAAAGCAGGTCGGTTTGTCGAGCAAGGAAAGCAGGAATTTGCAAGACTTCGCAGACTTGAGAAGCAGGTTTAGCGTGAGAAATTTCGTGAATATCGGTTAGAACAGGCAGACCAGTTTTTTGCCTAACCTCATCCAAAATTTTTAGCCCTTCATCAATGCCCGGCCCACGGAAGGTTTTACCCGAACTGCGATTCGCTTTATCAAAGGAAGATTTAAACACAACCTGAATTTTAAGCTTCTGGCTAATTTCTAAAATCTTTTCAGCAACAGAAAAGACTAGGTCACGCGATTCAATCACGCAGGGGCCTAAAATCCAGAGCAATGGCTTTTGTGAACCTATTTCCCATTGGCCAACTTTTACTATTCGCCCTTCCATAAGCAATTCCTTTTAGTTTTTCAGTGGTACTTCAAGCAAATTAATCTTGGCTGCAAGAATAAAATCATTCTCGGTTAACCCACCAACAGCGTGAGTCCAAAGTTCGATTTTTACATTCCGGTAGCCTGTAAGGTGAAGATCGGGATGATGTCCCTCGTTTTCTGCGATTTTCGAGAGTTCATTAAAGAAAGAAATAGCAGTGCTGAAGTCACGGACTTTCCATTCTTTATTAATTTTCAAACCATCATGGGATAATTGCCAACCTGGTGCAGCAACGAGGTACATAGCAGCTTCGCCAGCGGTGAGCCCATTAAGGGATCCTTCGCAGGGAAGACATTTCTTTTTTTGCAATTCGGCCTGACTAAATTCCGCCATTAAAATCTCCAGTAAATTTGGATGCTATCGTAGCACGAAGAAGTTATCTTAATAAAGGTAAAGTTGAAAAGGGACGAAATTCACAAATACTTCAAAACTAAGAAGAGCGTAAGATTTCGAGTTGGACTTTGTCCGCGATGAAAGATCGTTCTCCCGCAGTTTGGAAGCGAATTTTAAGCCTTTTTAAAGCACCATTCCCACTGACTTCGGTAATCATACCTTTGCCATAGTTTTGGTGATTGACAATCATTCCTTCGGAATAATTGCCATCGCGAGCGGGTAAAGGAGCAATGGGAACAGCTTTTTTAGATCCGGTTTTCCAACCTTGGGTCATCGAAGATTGGGTTGGCCCTTGTAACATCGCAGACATTTTAGTGGTTGGGCCTTCCTCTTGCTGCTTGATTTCGCGTTCGGGCAATTGGCTTAAGAACATACTCGGTGCGGTAAACATAACCGAGCCTCTAAAATCTCGCATTCGAGCATTGCAAAGGTTTAGTTCGTGCATCGCTCGGGTTATGCCAACAAAGGCCAGCCTTCTTTCTTCTTGAAGGTCTTCATCATTTTCAAGCGAGCGATCGTGAGGCAAAATACCCTGCTCCATTGCCAACATATAAACGACAGGAAATTCCAACCCCTTGGCGGCGTGCAAAGTCATCACGGAAACTGAATTTTTATCGGCATCGTGGGCATCGGTATCGCTAGCAAGGGCGATATTTTCGAGAAACCCAGCCAAAGTTGGTTCGCCTTCTTCTGCCTTAAACTGCCTAGCAGCGGAAACAAGTTCTTCAATATTCGCAAGTCTTTCCTGATCTTCTGGATTTGTGCTTAGGCGTAACATTTCACGATACCCAGAAGCATCTAAAGTCTTGGCAATCACTTCGTGAGGTGGATGCTCGAGCATTTCGCCTAAATCTTTCATCAGAATTGCAAAGTCTTTTAGGCCAGAGGCGGCTTTTCCTTTTATCTCTGCTATTTTATTTACATTGCCAGCAGCAGAAAGAAGACCAATCTCGCGAGGTTCAGCATAATTTTTAAGATGATCAAGCGAGACCTTACCAATGCCTCGGGCCGGTTCATTCACAGCGCGCATGAATGAAATATTATCGCAAGGGTTGACCAAAAGCCGTAAGTAAGAAAGAAGATCACGAATTTCCTTACGATCGAAAAACGCCAACCCCTTTACAATCTGATAGGGAACACGATATCTAGAAAAAGCATTTTCAAGGCTTCGTGTTAGGGCGTTCATTCTTACAAAAATTGCGATGTCTTTGTAGGTCCACTTACCTTCGTTTACTTGTTTCTGAATGCGCCTAGCGACGCCATCCGCTTCATCCGCACCAGTTTCAAAAGTGATCTGATTAACGGGGGCACCAATTTCTTGCATTGAAATAAGTACTTTAGGCTTACGCTGAGTATTATGGCTGATAAGTGCATCCGCAGCGCTAAGAATAGCTTTGGTGCTTCGATAATTTTCACTTAAGGTTAAAACTTTTGCGTTAGGAAAATCTCTTTCAAAATCGAGAATGTTACGAATATCAGATCCACGAAATTTATAAATGGATTGATCCGGATCGCCCACCACGCAAAGGTTCGGATAATCTTGAGATAAGCCATGCGCTATCGCATACTGAGCGAGGTTAGTATCTTGGTATTCATCAATCATCACATAGCGAAAGCGGGCATCAAGATCGGAACGCATTTCGGGGTCGTTGCGTAAAGCAAGTGCAGGCCAGTAAAGCAAGTCGTCGAAATCGAGTGCGTTAGATTCCTTTAATCGTTTTTCATAGAAGGGGTAGACCTGAGCAACGGATTGAGAGAAGAAGTCGAGTGCTTTTTGGGCATATTTTACTGGGCTTAATAACTGGTTCTTGGCTCGACTGATCGCATTTAAAACTGTATCGGGGGTAAATCGTTCGGGGTTTAACCCAGAATCTTCAATCGCTATTTTTGTCAGGCGCGAACGATCTGACTGATCATAAATGCTAAAGTCTTTGTTTAAGCCCAGGCGATCTGCGTATTGCCTTAACAGCCTAACACCAAGGCTATGAAAGGTGCTGATTTGCACACGATGCCCGGGCGCCAAAGAATCGACCCGCTTACGCATTTCCCCTGCAGCTTTATTGGTAAAGGTAATGGCAAGGATATTGTAGGGTCGAATCCCAATTTGCATTAAGCGCAAGATTCTGCGCGTAATGACACGGGTTTTGCCACTCCCTGCGCCTGCAAGAATAAGCAAAGGTCCATCCTCGTGGAGTACAGCTTGCTTTTGAGCGTCGTTTAGACCTTCCAACAATTCATCAGAATCCGTGAACATTTATTTAATTCCTTTTAAACTTCCTAAGAAATCGATTGTACTCGGTATTAGAAATTTTGCTACCATAGTAGCAAAACAAGTCAGAAAAGTTTGGGAAGGAAATATGGAAATCAAAGGGATGGGAAGCGAAATAGTTGAATGTGTAAGAATTGGGAAAATGATCCAACAGCATGGGGAACTTTTTCTCACTCGGGTTTATTGCGAAAAAGAGATATTATTTTGCCAACGAAGAGCAAGAGCGTTGGAATATTTCACAGGATTTTGGGCCATCAAGGAAGCCACCTTAAAAAGTATGGGGTATGCAGGGCAGGGGTTGTCGCGAACCTTGATTGAAATTGTAATGAATATAGACCCAAGGCCTGTGATTCAATTGCACGGCTCTGCAAAATTATTAGCACGAACCGCTGGGGTTGGTGACTTCATCGTTAGCTTGGCCCACTGTAGAAATTATGCAACCTCCACAGTCATTGCTGTGGAAAACAGTATAACCAGAGGCAAGGCGCACTAAATTTTCCCCCGCTTCATTTAGCTTCTTTTGGATTTCATCACTATGGCAAGTATTAAACCTTCTCTTCCTTGTCTTTTAGTTACCGCAGCTTTCAGCGAAAGCCTCTCCCTCATTAACTGGGGCACCGAACAGATGATGCGCTACCTTGGCCCAGTAGCAATGGAATCGGAGGCATTTCATTTCAATCAAACCTCGTACTACAGTGAAGAAATGGGGGCACACCTTTTCAAAAAGCTGATTGCATTTGAAGAATTAGTCGATCCATCGAAGCTTGCAGATATTAAAAACATGACGAATGAAATCGAACTGATGGCGCCCTGTACCGGAATGAGCGAACAAAAAAGGCCTTTAAATTTAGACCCAGGGCTTTTAAATCTGGGGAAGTTTATGCTTGCTACCACCAAGGATCAGGCACACCGCATTTATCTAAAGGATGGAATCTTTGCAGAAGTAACACTTCATTTTCAGGATAAAGAATTTGTCGATTGGCCTTGGACCTATGCAGATTATCGCATCAGTGAGGTCAAGGAGTTTTTGAAAAAAGCACGCAGCCATTACCGTGATAAACTCAAAAAATTACCACCACCACCCGATCTTGTCTAGGCAACAAAACTAGAAATCAACTTCCTATGCCTATGAAACCTACAGAAATAGAAAATCTTCTCTCAGGAACTTTAATATTTCTGGCAGGGTGGGTTATTTCTATGCTGATGCAACCTTTTGCAATCTGGTTATCTCCATTGCTTGGACTTCTTGATCACCCCGAAGAAAGAAAAGTTCACACCTCGGTGGTACCTCGGGCAGGGGGAGTAGCTATTTGGGTTAGCATTTCAATTTGCATAACTGCATATGTTTTCTTTTTTCCTAATCTTTCGCAGGGTATGACGGATCTTATCCTACCTGCGCTTGCAGTTTTAGCTTTAGCTGCACTTGGTTTGATTGATGATTTACGCCCGCTGCCTTGGTGGCCACGATTGATAGTTCATTTTGGCTGTGCAACATTAGTACTATTTTTTGCAGAAAAAGAAATAAGTGGAATATTATTATTACCTGCCATTTTCATAATCGCTTTAATAACCAACGCCTTTAATTTGATTGATAATATGGATCAGCAATCGGGGGGAGTGGGATTACTTTTAGTACTAGGATTAATTTATCTGGGGTTAGATAAAACTCTTTTGGTTGAAGATTCGATTACCTTTGTGGTTTTACCTTGCCTTGCCGGAACGCTGATAGGTTTTCTTTGGTGGAACAGGCCGCCTGCGAAAATCTTTCTAGGAGATGGTGGCAGCATTCCACTCGGATTTTTTTTAGCTTGGCTCGTTCTTCATATCCTTAGTTCTTTAGGACTTGAAAATGCTTGGCGCTGGATGGCGTTGCCTGCTTTATTCTTTATTCCTCTTTACGATCTGATCAGTGTGGTGCTGATACGATTATCGCAAGGGAGAAGCCCGTTTAAGCCTGATAGGCAGCATCTTTCTCATCGATTAGAGTCCCGTGGATTTTCTAGAAAAAGGGCGGTCTCTATCATCTTACTTTTGCAATATGCTGGAATTATGATTGGACTGGGAATCTTAACCGTTGATGACTTTTTTAAAGGCTTGGCCGTTTTTAGCTGGCTTATCTTAGCAATTATCGCTTTAGTAAGTGCTGAATTCAGGTCTCGACCTGCCTGAACTTTTGCTTTCTTTTTTGGGAGTATCGCAACATCGACCGCAAAAAGCATCATTCTAAAAACCATTTGGGAAAAAGGAACCTTGGCAAATCGGACTTGCTTGCGAAGACTGATACAATGCAAGGCAGCAATTTTTCGCCCTCTTCCTTTACACCCCCTACTGATGCTGGAAGAATTTTCTTAATCATTGCAACCTTTGCTTTAGTTGTGGCACGCCCTCTAGTTAGCGGAGAAGACCCGGCTCTTTCCAGCACCGTCACCGACCCTAGTGGTATTACTTTGACCCTGATGTGGTTTCTACTAGCATCTGCGTGGTCGCTTTGGGCCTTTTTATCAAAAGTTAGGGTTTTACCCTTTGGCATTATTGAAGTTGGTTTGATTCTCTTAGCGGGAGTTTATTTTATCTCGGCGGAACTGGTAGCACGCAACCAATATGCTGCAAGCCTTTTCTCTTGGGAAATGCTAGGGATGGTTTGCTGCTTCTTCGCAATTCGACAAGCGACCTTATATGATCGTGAGCAAAAAGCATTGTGGAATGTTTTACTTGCTACTGCTTTTTCTGTCGTGGTTTATGGCCTTTATCAGTATGCTTGGGAAATGCCCTCACTGCGGGAACAGTATGGCAACAACATCGAAAAGTTAAAGCAAGATTTTATCGGACAAACTTCGGGCAGCATCGATCCAGATTCTCTGTTCTTGGATCAACTTAGGCAACGGGTTATGCAAACCCATATTTATAGCACCTATTCTCATCCTAATTCTCTTGCTAGTTTTCTTGCCCTCACGGTACCCGGTGCGTTGGGGTTGGTGGTTGCATCGTGGTTTGGGGTTCGGAGGTGGCTATTATTTCCCTTAGCAATGGGAATTGCCTTAGCGTTTTTAATTGCTTTATGGGCCAACTTTTCTCGTGGGGCAATTGCATCCATAGCCTTTGTGCTTGTACTTTCATTTTGTCTATATCTTTGGCGAACTTTCCCTAAAAAAAGGACTTGGCTTATACTTTCTTTTGTCTTTCTTTTTGCTTCAGGGTTTCTATTGTCAAAAACGAATCTCTTAGAGGGAATCTTCAAAAAAGAATCTTCAAGCGGCTTAAGTGCAAGGGTTGATTATTGGAATGCCACTTGGCGTATGATTGAAAAACAACCACTCTTGGGCGTTGGCCCGGGGAACTTCGCCAATACTTATCCACAATTTATGAACGAAAAAGCTGAGGAGAAAATTAAAGATCCTCATAATTTTATCTTGGAGCTTTGGAGTAGCGCGGGCATCGCTGCTCCGATTCTTTTTATCCTAATTATCATTTCCTTATTCCGAAGGTTTATAAAAAATGACACCTCTGAAAACGCTGAGGTTTATGCGGGCGAACCCTTGCCACCTTGGATCACTTATCTGGGGGGGATGTTAGGGCTTTTATTAGCTTTTGTTCTGCGTATTGAATACAGGCCACCTTCCGATTTAATTCAGGAAAGTATTGGGGCACTTTTACGAACCGCAGGATGGTTCATTGCTTTAGGCGTTTTAGAAAATATTCATTTAAGCAAGGGCTTTCGAACTCAAGTTCTTTTCGCTGGTATAGGCGCAATGCTTTTAAACTTAAGTGTTTCTGGAAGCCTGTCTTTTGCAGCGGTTATGGTTCCCTTTTGGGTGGTGGTGGCACTTGCGTGGAATTCGTCTGAAGCTTTTTCTTTACCATTTATAAAGAGGGGATTAAAGCCGGCTTGGGCCTGTACAATAATTATTGGAATAACGGCGGTTTTTATGGTGAGCATTTTCTTCCCCCTTGCTAATGCTTACACCCTAGCAACTCGAGCCATTCAAAATGCACACCTAATTTCTGCAGAACCTTTTGCCAAAAATAATGGCGCCAAGCTTGAAAGACTGCGCAAAAATGTTCTTGAACCTTTGCAACAAGCGGTTGCTCTCGAGCCTTCTAATTCTCGCTGGCATTTAATGCTGGCAACTTGGTACCCTGCTGCATTTTTAGAAGCTTTCAAAATTGGTGATGGCCAATCGCTAAGTTATGGCAATGCAGCACTCCAAGAATTGGACCGAACTGCTAAGTTTAATCCAGATTCTATTGAGACGGTTCTTCTTAGAACCCAGATTAGGTCTCTATATGCGGAGCGAAATAAGGCACAGGCTTACAATCAGTATTTGGACGCTGCACAAGCCTTAAGAAATGCCCTTCCCATAGATCCTTTTGAGGTCAAGCTTCATTTTCACTTGGCGGAAACCCTCAATAAGGCATACCGACTAGAGCCTAATCGCACCGATTCTCGCGACTTTAGGCGTGAATCTTTACTCCAAGCAATGGAATCGTTCCGGTTGGACAAGTTATTCTCAAATTCCTCAAGAAGCCTAACAGAACGGCAACGCACCCTTCTCAATTCCATAATTAATGACAAAGAGTAACCGGCCTATTGATATCGTTGTTGCTAACGGTTAATATTTAAATTTAATTGCTGGAATGGGCTTTAATGGGTTTAAGGTTTCCAGCTTAAGTAATACAAGCGCAAGTACTTATCAGCAATGAACTTATGGCTTTTTAAGCAGGAACCTGAGAGCTATAGCTTTTCAGATTTAGAGTCCGAGGGGAAAACCACTTGGGATGGCGTAGCTAACCCATTGGCATTAAAGTATTTAAGGCAAATATCTAAAGGCGATAAAGTCTATTTTTATCATACGGGTAAGGAAAAATCAGTGATTGGCGAGATGACCATAAGTAATGGCCCAAAGCAAGATCCTAATTCAGATGATCCAAAATTAGTCGTGGTGGAAGTTGTTCCTAGTAAAAGACTTAAAAACCCTGTAAGCTTAGATCGGATTAAGCAAGATTCATTTTTTGCAGATTGGGAACTAGTTAGAATACCCAGGCTTTCGGTTATGCCTGTAACCAAAGCACAATGGGAACGCATTCAAGAATTGAGTATAGAAAAATTATGAGTACCGTATTGGCCAAAGCCGATGCAAAAAAAGCCAAAGCAAGGAAAACTGCTGTTCGCATTGGAAAAATAAAAAAAGTGAAAGCCCAAGGAAAACCTTCTTCTCGTAAATCAAAAGTTAATTACCGCACGGCTGGCGTTTTGCGTTCGGATCGATTTCTCGCAGAACTTAAAAATGCTACCAGGGTGGTATTTGTTTCTCATATTAACCCAGACCCAGATAGCTTGGGCAGTATGGTTGGTCTTTCTCACCTGATAAAAGGGGTCTTGGGGAAAAAGACATTGATGACCCGTGATGGACTTATCAACCGTGCTGAAAACAGGGCTATGGTAGATTTACTAGGATTAGAATTAACCCCCATTGAAGAAATAGAGTGGAACGAAGGTGATGTTGCGGTGATGGTTGATAGCCAGCCTAAAACAGGCCGTCATTCAACAGAGCAAGAATTGCCTTTGGTTGGAGTTATAGATCATCACAATACGCCGGGGAAAGTTCGTGGTGTAGGGTTTGTTGATATTCGCAAAAGTTTAGGTGCAACTTGTACCATTGTTTCCGAATACCTACGGGAACAAAACCTCGAAGTTAGCCTTAAAGTTGCTACCGCAATGATGTACGGGATGGAGACAGAGCTAACCGGCTATCCAAGACACGCCTGCACCGCAGATGACGAAGCGTTGCAATGGTTATTTCCCAAAGCGGATAAAGATTTACTAGCGCAGATAAGAAATGCCCGCCTGCCACAGTCTCATTTTGAAGGTGTCGTACATGCTTTACAAAGTTCGTTTATTTATGATCGGCTGATTATTAGTTGGGTTCACGATTTACCACAGCCAGAACTTGCAGCTGAAGTTGTGGATTTTCTTATTCGATTTGAAGAAGTGGATTGGGCCGTGTGTGCGGGTCTTTTTGAAAACAAATTAATACTTTCTGCAAGGGCTTCTGGTGAAAAAGCAAAGGCCGGCGAACTTCTAAAAAAGGCAGTTGGTCGGATGGGTCGGGCAGGTGGCCACGACCGGCGGGCAGGTGGTGCAATTCAACTAAAAAGCGTTTCGTTTAATGCAGTTGAACAAACCATGGCGAAATTACGCAAAAGGCTTTTAAAAGTTCTTCATATTGATGAATGCAGAGGAGTTCGGCTTATTTCCCGTAAGGAAATGCTCGAAAACTTACAATTGTAACTGATACATCATTTCCTGGGCGGGTACCAAACAGGATCAAATGGTAAAGCAGGATTCATCAAGTACTGAACCGAACGATGAAGAATCATAATCATCGGGCCGTCTCCTGGGAACTCTGCCAAAGAGTATCCTGAAATTCTAGCAGCATCGCCATAGTTCTTATTTTCTAATTCTTCCAATGCTTTTTCGGTTATCTGTTTAAGCTTTTGATTTTTTTCATTGACCTCAACAAACACCTCAAAAATATCTACTGGTTCTAAGACATTGACAACGCGGGTTTTACAAATCCTACGCACTAAAAATTGATCATCAAGCAGTTTTCTAGTTTCGCCTGTTACTAAAAGATAACTGCGCAGGTACTTCGTGAGGCCTTCAACTCGACTAGCAAGATTTACCGCAGGTCCTAAAGGGCCATATTTAAACTTGATAGAAGAACCGGTATTTCCCACCCAAGAACGGCCAGTATTTATACCAATTCCCAAGGCGACGGGTTCACCAATCTTTTTGCTAAATCGCTCATTAATCAGGGGAATTTGCATTTGCATTTTTTGCGCTGCTAACACACATCGTTTTGCGTGATCGGGTTGGTAACCGGGTGCCCCCCACATTGCAAGCATACCATCGCCCAAATAATCAACTAAAACACCAGCCTGATCTTGAACGCATTTAGATAAAGCATCAAAGATGGCGCTGATAAGTTTATTAGTTCCTTCGGGGCCAATGCGTTCGCTAATGCGGCTAAAACCTCGTAAGTCGCAAAAAAGTAAAGTTGCATCGGTTTCCATTCCGTTAAGAAGAGTCGGATCTAGGGTTAATTGCCTAGCAAGTTCGGGAGTGAAAAATTGTTCGAACTGAACTCTAGCTTGGATGGCATCTTTTTCGTGATTTTGTCGAGCAAGTCCGGCAGAAATACCAAAGGCCAGCATATCCACCAATAAACCTTCGATGATAGCAGAACGGGTTTGATTTTGGTTGGCAGGTTTTTCACCATAAAGAACGCCTAGAAATTTTCCTGTTGAATCGACTAAGGGGGCTGCTACTACCGCATTTGCGCCTAAATTAGTTTTGCCTACCGCGTTTGAACCCGTGTGCCAGATTGTTTTTTTATGCTCAAACAATCGTTTGATGATATTTTTATTTGGCTGCCAATTTTTATTACCTATGGGCTCTAAAGGATGGACTGCACAAACCGTAAGGCTCTCGGGGTTTCCTAAAAGCACACGACCCGATTCAAGGCCCACAATATCCACCAGAGCAATTGCAGCTTGTCTCAAATAATCCTGACTTCCTACGGTGCTTTGAAGCACCTGCGTAGTCATTTGTAACCAGCCTACAATTTCATTAAATTCTGAATCAGGAACATTGGCAAGCTTGTTGGATTTTTCAAGAATACTTGAACCAACGCTTGAATTAAACGATTCATTAATCGATTGAAAGATCTCTTCATAATCGCCAAGAGCATTTTCTTTATTAAAAGACACCTTGAACAATAGATTTTGCAAAGCGAACGAAAAAGGAACGGTTCGTTCGACCGATTGACTTGAATCTAAGATTGTTTCAACATCCAACTGCCAAGTTTTTTTAGAAGTATTAGTAAGCTTTAGAACCTTGGGGCTTAAAATCTCAATCGTAATTTGTCTTCTACTAAAGGAGGCTTCATTCAGGGGCGCAATAATTAATCTGTCGAAACCGTTATCCCCAGTGCCTGATACAAGCTGAATGGGTTTAGGATCGTCAAGGCGCTGCCTACCAACTTCGATTGCACCAATAATCTGAGTATTCCAAACGGAACCATCTTTTTGCTGAATCTCTAGAGTTAACAAAGGAAGCTCCCCTAAACATAAATTAACTTGAATCAATGATGAGCGTTGACTTTTCAAAACCTACATAAAAAATCAAAATACTTGAATTTATAATAGCATTATAAAAGCTTAACCTTTCAGAAATACAAATAATAAAATCACTAAAAACAGTCTGTTTAAGCTTCAGACCATAGCTGTTTTGAAATATTTTCAAACCTTTGAAATAGTTTCAATTCTGTATTGACAGTAATTACAAAAAGTATATCTCGCTTTTTACTTAAGTCTCTCGAACGGTTTGCAGCAAACGGGTTGGGGAACCCAAAGCTGTAAAGAGAACGAGGCGGGTATAACCCCGAAAAATGAAGGCTTGGGGATCTAGGCAAGGATTGCCTAGGCCATTGACATAAAGTTTGCTTGTAAATCCGACAAAATCCTCCTTTACGGAATTTTTGTTGAAGAAGGCACTCAAACTTGTCGATGAGACGAAATAAGGAGTGTTTCGCTAATGCGAGGCATTCTGTGAACGGGGGATTAGAGGCAAGCATACTGGACTGAATCATCAGCCCAGATTCGCTGGGGGAAAAGTTTACTAAGGAAATGCAGGTTGTAAAAGTGCAGGTGTGAAAACACCATCAGTCGGGGGACTGAGCATTAATAAAGCCATCATTATCACAATAAGATATTTTAAGATCTTAAAAAACTTAGTTATATAACTCCACCGCTGAATCTTCTCCAAAAAGAAACTAGTACACCGATTTCAATCGGATGTTATGGAAACTAAGGGGACTTATGAACGATAACCAGAAAAACTTGCCTGATAAAACGGAGAACTCAATGGTAACTCAAGCAGGTATTGATACGATGCAAATTTGGTATGATTTCAAAAAGAATCCAACAGATGAAGTACGAAATCACCTGATTGAGAAATTTTTGCACCTAGTGAAATACAATGCAGAACGCATTTGGTCCCGCCTTCCTGAAGGCGTAGAGCTAGATGATTTAATTAGCGCTGGTGTTTTTGGCCTTATGGATGCAATTAATGCCTTCGATACTGAACGGGGTGTTAAATTCGAAACTTATTGTGTACCACGCATCCGAGGAGCAATGCTTGACGAACTTCGGTCGATGGATTGGGTACCACGGCTAGTTCGCAGCAAGGCAAGCAAGATGGAAGAGGCGAGAAAATTTCTTGAAGGTTCTTTGGGCAGGGCTCCTTTTCCCGAAGAGATGGCTGAAAAAATGGGCGTGCCACTCGATGAATTCCACAAGCTTGCCAGTGAATCCACTGCGGTTAGCCAAGTTAGCTTAAACAAAAAATGGTACGAAACTGATAGTTACAAAGATGTTCGCGAAATCGATATCATCGAAGATAAGCGCGCCGAAGATCCTACTTTAAAAATTCAGAACCGCGATTTGATGAAAATGGTTACGCGCGGCCTTAATCGCAACGAACGCCTTATCATTATTCTTTATTATTATGAAGATATGACTATGAAAGAAATTGGTGCAACACTTGATCTTAGTGAATCTCGCGTTAGTCAGATGCATTCAAGCATAGTAAGTAGGTTACAAACACAACTTACCGACAGGCGTGTAGAATTCAGTTTATAAATTTCAATTAATATAAAACGAAAGCAGGGGTGGGGAAATATTCCCTGCCCCTGCTTCTTTTTCCATTCTTACAAAATATCTAATACAATAATCAATTAAGACGATTAAATTAGTTTCTCGGAGATATTATTGATGAACACTCAAGTAAAAATATTAATCGCAGATGACAACCCACAAGGGGCAGAACTTTTAGATGCCTATCTTGCAGATACAGAATTTCTGGTAAAAACCGCAAGCGATGGCGAACAAACCCTAAAGCTTGTTTCTGAATGGAACCCGGATCTCATTCTTTTAGATATTATGATGCCAAGAATGAGTGGATTTGAAGTCTGTAAACGCCTTAGAAGTGATGCCAACACTAAAAATATTCCAGTCATTATGGTTACTGCCCTTGATCAGCACGCAGATGTCGAGCGAGCGGTAGAAGCGGGAACCGATGATTTTATTTCGAAGCCGATCAAACAAAACGAACTATTACTGCGTATCAATGCCCTTTTGAAAGCAAGAAATTCGTCCACTGACCTAGCCCGCACTCTTACCTATCTGGAGGCGCTTCAACAGTGTGGAACAGCGAGTTCCAGCCGTTAGTTGCTTGCAAATTATGTCATTAGAAAAAGTATCCATTAAACCAAAGATCATATTAAAACAAGGTAGGGCTAAGCCTTTTTATGGCAGGCACCCTTGGGTTTTTGCTGGGGCAATTGCTTCGGTTGAACCTACCCCCACCGATGGCGATGAAGTGGAACTTATTTCCTCTGCGGGCAACTTTATTGCGACTGGCCTTTACAATAGCCATAGTAAAATTCAAGTTCGCCTTTATACTTGGAACCCAGATCAAAATATTGATAGAGATTTCTTCAAGGATAAATTCGAACAAGCAATTGAACTTCGAAAACACCTAGGACTTTTCAACAAGGATGGTGGATGTAGGTTGTTTTTTAGCGAAGCAGATGGGCTTTCTGGCCTTTGTATCGATAAATACTCAGACTGGCTGGTTATGCAATTCACCTCTCTTGCACTGGCAAATCGGAGGGAAATGATTGCAGATATTCTGCAAGAGTTAATCGAACCTGCAGGAATCTATCTTCGTACCGAAAAGGGGATAGGAAAATTAGAAGGGCTTGCACTTCAGGATGAACTCTTTCGGGGAACCCCGCCCGATGGGCCAATACCCATTCAGGAACACGGCATAGAATTTAGGGTCAATTTGGCGGAAGGCCAAAAAACAGGTTTTTATTTAGACCAAAGAGAAAACCGGCTGGAGGCAGCAAAACTGGCAAAAGGTCGAAGAGTTTTGGATGTTTTTTGCTACAGTGGGGGGTTTGGGCTACACGCATTAAAACACGGTGCCCTTGAATCTGTGGGCATTGACCAATCAGAACCTGCACTTCTTCTTGCCGCAGACAATGCGGCACGAAACAACCTTGGCCCTGCCAAATGGATTCGGGGCAGCGCTTTCGAATCCCTTGCTGAATTAGCAAAAAATGACGAGAAATTTGGCCTTATTGTACTGGATCCTCCTAAGTTCGCTCGCTCTAGAAGCGCTATCGATGAGGCCCTAAATGGCTACCGTAGACTTCATACACTAGCTTTAAAACTTCTTGAACCAAGTGGTTTTCTTGTCAGTTGTTGTTGCTCCGGGCTCATCACAATGGATATGATGGAACAACTATTGGCCCAAGTGGGTGCCGATGAAAAACGAAACTTTCAGATTTTGCAGCGCAGGGGGCCTTCTCCCGATCACCCGGTTTCTGCAAATTGTCTGGAATCTCACTACCTCAAGTGTATTATCACTCGGGTTGTGTAATTTTTAGTTTGGTTAGGTGTTGTAATTTAGAGTTTATTTTGAAACTTTGATTTGAAAGGATTTTATTCATGGCTATTTTTTCTAGATTCACTCCGATTGCCTTAGTAACGGCGTTAATGGTTGGTGGACTAGTTTCCAATGCAGCGGAACCAGAAATTCAGCTTCCATCAGATACGCAAGCAATGATGCGGATTAATTTTCGCTCTTTGATCGATTCCCCCCTTGCAAAAAAAATGGGTATCGAAAAAGGAATGGACTTCATTCAGGCTCTGCCAGGGTCTGAAATCCTCAAAGAACTTGGTTTTAACCCTCTTAAAGATATAGACTCCGTTACCTTCGTTGCACCAGGTGGCAACGATTCTGAAAAAAGCCTCATTATTCTTGCTGGTAAGTTCAAAGCCGATAAGCTCGTTGCTAAGGCTACAGAAGAAGCTAAAAACAATAAAGAAATGGTCAAAACTTCCAAAGTTGGCGAAAAGACTATCTTCGAAATTCTTATTCCCGACCAACAACTTCCTATGTTTGTTATGATTGCTTCAAATAGCAGCATCGTTGCCTCCACAAATAAAGATTATTTGATTAAGGCTATCGGGGGCAAAGAAAGTAAACTTGCTAACAAAGATTTCTCTAGTTTGGTTGAAAAGCTTGACACTAAGTTAAGTATTTCGATGGTTGCGGTTAGTTCTGCCTTACCCCTTAAAAGTCTACCCGAAGGTGTTCGTGGCATCGTCGAAGGAATTGAATCGATCGGTGGGGGCTTTGGCATCGATACCGATGTAACCCTAGCCATCAATGTTTACACCAAAGACGATGAATCTGCTAAGAAACTTAAAGAAACCATGGATCAAGGAATGGCACAAGCATTAGGCTTTCTTGGTTTAATGGCAGCGCAACAAAAAGAGTTAACCCCAGCACTTGAATTTCTTAAGTCGATCAAATTAAGTTCCAAAGGCAAGATGTTAGGTATGGAAGGTAAATTACCAGGCAAGGCAATTGAAGAAGCTTTAAAAGGTTTGAAGTAAGTCGAACCAAGCTTTTAAAAAAAGATAAAGGCTTTCCCCTACATACTTGGGGGCGAGCCTTTTTTCATTGGGGACTCAGCACTTTTCTTAGTATTTTTATTAAGGTCTTTAAGTAATTTAATAAACTTTTGCGCATCTTTTTGGCCATTTTTTCCATTAAAATAAATCGCTTCTGCAATCCAATATCTCATCTCCGGATAGGTATTCGATATATTGAGGGCAAAGGCGGGCGCAACTTTGTTTAAATATTCGTGTGACTTTACGGATTCACTTTTAAGACCGTAAACAATCCCTAATCCTAGCTCACCTATCTGCTTATACTTGCTGTTTGGAATGCAAGCTTGGTATAACTTTTCAGCATCTTCTAATTGATGCTTCCCCAAATAAATCAATCCAAGATCAATACAAACTCCAACGCCACCACTTGTATTCTTATACTTAGAATTTAAGTTCAAATACCTTTCCGAGGTTTCTTTCAACGATTGCTCGCTTGATCCATAATCAAGATTTTCATCATCGATTTCAAGCAGCCCTAAAGTAGATGGCGAGTTATTTATAACTGCTTGATAAACTCCAGCACATAAGCCAACACCGATGGATACCACAACGCAACCAATAATAAATAGCTTAGGTTTAAGGAAAGAAACTGTTGCCTTAAAAGGGGCTGTATAAATTTCTGTATTATCAGAAAAACTTTGAGTTTCCTTATTTTGGATTGCACTTATACTGGGAAACGAAGCAAGAATATCAAGATCAAGGTTTGCATTTTTACAAACTTTCATTAAGAGATGAATTATCTCGGCAAATGATTGTGGCCTTGCATTAACATCAACTGCCATCATTTTTTGAACCAGTTCGCATAGTTCCTTAGGAAAATCAGGGCGAAGGCGTGCGAGATCAACACATTCGCCTTTTAAATGTTTAAGTGCCACTTCAAATGCATTTTCTCCTTGGTAAGGCGGCTGCCCAGAAATCATATGATAAGCTGTTACGCCTAATGAGTAGATATCGGTTCTTTGATCGATCGCTTTACCTTCCACTTGTTCGGGCGCCATATATAACGGGGTACCCAAGGTCATTCCAGTCTGAGTAAGGTTAAGTGGCTGAAGGGAAGCTGCAAAGCGAGCCAAGCCAAAATCTGCAACCTTAACATCGCCTTTTCTGGTGAGTAAAATATTTTCTGGTTTGATATCGCGGTGGGTGATACCAAGTTCGCTTGCTCTTTGTAAAGCAGATGCAACCTGCCTTAGAATACTTATGGAAGACTGCAAATCAAGAGTTCCGCGCAAAGATAAATATTCTCTTAGATTTCGTCCTTCAACATATTCCAGTGCCATAAAGTGGAAGCCTGCGGCTTCACCGACTGCATAAACCTGTACGATGCAAGGATGCACAACCTGAGCAATGGCCTCGGCTTCTTTTTTAAAGCGTTGGAGGGAATCGTTATCCTCAGCAAGGTCACGCCTAAGGATTTTCAGAGCAATTTTTCGTTTGAGGGAAAGTTGTTCCGCAAGAAACACCTGCCCCATACCCCCTTTACCAAGCTTATAAAGGATTTTAAAATCGCCTAACACTTTGCCTGCCAGATCAATTTCTGACGCAAAAACACCAAACTCTTTTTTACTAAGGTCGTCAGGGGAGTTCATAAATAGCTTGCGGGGTTAAAACAATCCTTCAAAATTTGTTACTTATCATTCTGGGGAATGTCTAAAAACTGTCGTGCATCAAACTGACAGCAATAACCATCATTACCAAGAACAAAAAGGTCGGAGGAATTTTTACTAAATGAAATCGCTTTTACTCTAAATTCTAGGCCCAACGATCCCAAGTAGGAGAATTTTTCTGCACACCAAAATCTAATTTGTTGGTCTTCCGAGGCTGCTGCAAGTATTTTTCCATCTGGGCTAAATGCAAGTGAATTAATTGTGTGCTGAAATTCATTTAATAACACAATCGGCTCGAAAGTATTTAGATCTAATACTACCACTTGCTTGCGAACTAGAGCACAAGCTAAATAGAGATTGTTTGGACTAGTAGCAATATGAAAAGCCCCTGCATTGTAAGTGTGCAAAACTTTTTGCTGATCTAAATCCCATAACACCACCGCGCCATCCTTACCACTTGTGGCGAGCCAATCGACCCCAGCAACAACGACCCTATTTTTATTAGCTATAAATGCAACATCGGAAACGGAATTACCCGAGGCAGCATCGGTAAGTTGCAGCAAAGATGATCCAGTAATTAAATTGTACACCCAAACTTCAGTTGCAAGAACACTGCCACTTGCTAGGTATTTGCCACAGGGTGAAAACGAAATACAAGTTATAGGCGGGCAAGAACTATCAACGATTTTGCTTATTGATTTGGTTTTATAATTCCAAAGTGCAAGCAAACAAGAAGGATTCTTTGCAGTGGAATGTGCTAAATCGAGTACGAAAGCCACTGCTAGAGTTTCACCATCGGGTGAAAGTGCAAAGGATAAAAGTGATTCGGAATCATTTAAAGAACTTGGGGTTGGTGCAGGAATTGGCGATTCGATATTCCAGATGATTAAATCGCAGCCAGGGTTTAAAGCAAGAATTTCTTTTTGGGAAGGGTGTGTGCAAAGGGTATGTCTAAGCATTCCCGGATGAACGGGAAGTGCTTTTTTGGATCCTAATGTATTTTCCCAACAACTTAAATGATTAGCCCCAGCACTGGCAACTTTTTTCCCTTCAGGGCTAAATGCTAAGTGCCTTACCTCTTCATCCATCTCCTGGGCGGGCGCAACTTCTTGAAAACTCTCCGTCGACCAAATTCTTACCAACATATCTGAATCTGCTGAGGCTAGGTATTTTCCATCTGGGCTTAATGCTATGGTTTGTACTTGAATGGAATGGCTATTAAGAAGAATTACTGGCTTCCGATCGATTACATTCCACACACGAACCGTGGTATCCCAACCACAGGAATAAATCCTACTCCCATCAGCAGACCAAACGATGCAAGGGATACGATCTTTATGGCCGTTGAGTTTTCCTACTTGTTTCAAATTAGAGGTTTCTAACAGAGTGATATTACAATCTTCACAAGCCACAGCAAGTTCAAGGCCGTTAGGGGAAAAGGCCAAAGCACTAACCCCTAATTTAGAGATATGAGTTTCGGCGCAAGGTTTTTTAAGGATGAAGTTCCAGATTCGAACTTTGCCATCTTCGTGGCCGGTGGCAAGTAATTTTCCATCTGTTGAAAAAGCTAGTGCGGTAACCCAACTTAAAGCGCGAGCACCCCATTTAGGTTCGCCTGTTGCAATATCGAAAAGGTGAATAAAATCGGTAGCACCAACAGCAAACTTGGCATCGTGACTAATTTGCCAAAGTGGGATAACAGGCTCAAGCTCGATTTTCCCCTGCTCTTGATTCGTGCTAATATTCCAAGTACGCAGAAGTCCATCTTCTTCGATAGTAAGCGTGGTCTGGTCGTTGCTAAACGCCAAGGCACAAATTTCGCTTTCCGTTCGGAGGGGGCTTTTAGCAAAAACCCGCTTGAGGATTGATGCCGATTCTTTTGGTAAATTTAATGAGTAGTCGGTTCGCATAGCACTTTACTACGATAGTTTAGAAATCTTATTCACTTAATTTTACACACTTTAGTACAATCTGCATTCATTATCGTAACAATAAGATAATAAATAATTCTTAAAGGATTATGAACTATGGAAAATCTTCCTGAACTTGAATACATAGCTTGGCTTAAAGGCCAACTTACTTACAAAGATTGGGTCACTGTTGGGCCAGGCGATGATGCCGCTGTCGTTGATTGGCCTAAGGATAAACCTTGCCTGATCACCACCGATATGCTTTTAGAAGGCAGTTGCTTTATCTTGGAAAAAGCGGGGCCAAAAAGAATTGGCCAAAAGGCTATGAATGTAAATCTAAGTGACATTGCAGCAATGGCTGGTTTCCCTCGTGCTGCGGTCGTCAGCCTTGCACTACCACGAAAAGGCGGAAAACAACTTGCACAAGACCTTTTTCTTGGCTTAAAACAAGCTGCCGACCTTTTTGATACCCCCATCGTGGGCGGGGATACCAACTCCTGGAACGGCCCCCTTGCTATTAGTATCACGCTGATTGGAACCCCTGGCCCCAAAGGGCCTATTCTTAGGAGCACGGCCAAGCCGGGGGATGCTCTTTTAGTTACCGGGCAGCTAGGCGGCAGCATTCGCAAAAAACATCTCGATTTTATTCCTAGAATCAAAGAAGCTCAACTCCTTTCCCAACTGGTAAATATCCACTCAATGATCGACCTCAGTGATGGCCTTGCCCTTGATTTACACCGTATTTGCAATGAAAGCCGCTGTGGTGCTACTCTATTTTCTGACCAAATCCCAATCTCTCAAGATGCTTGCTTAATGAATGATGATAAAACCCCTTTAGAACACGCTTTAAGTGATGGCGAAGACTTCGAATTGCTTTTTTCTCTTCCCTTTTTAGAAGCCCAATTCTTATTAAAAGAGCAACCTTTAAATGGAATCAAACTCACCCAAATCGGAGAAATTACACCCGAAGGCTTTTTCCTCCAAAATAAAGAAGGTAAAGTACCACTCCAGCCGTTAGGCTATACCCATAAGTTCAATTGACTAACTTTCCCTCCTCGGAGCATTATTGGTATGATCAAGAAATTACTTTTCCTTGGTGTTTTTCTTTTCTTAGTTAATTCCCTAGTAGCAGAAGAATGGCCTGCTTGGCGTGGACCCCGAGGCGATGGTATTTCCACCGAGAAGAACCTACCCCTTAAGTGGACTAAATCTGAAAACATTCGATGGAAGTCAAACATACCAGGCAAGGGGCATTCTTCCCCTATCGTCGTAGGCGACCAAATTTTTCTCACCACCTGCATCGAAGAAAAACAAGAACGCAGGCTTATTTCTATCGATCGAAATTCAGGCAAACTTGTTTGGGACAAAGTTCTTCTTGTCTCCGAGCTTGAAAAAAAGCACGGTGAAAACAGCTTTAGTTCTGCTACACCAGCATCCGATGGTAAAAATCTCTGGGTCAGCTTTATGGATTTTCCCTCTGTTAAATTGTTTTGCTTCGACCTACAAGGCACTAAAATCTGGGAACAAGCACCGGGCAAACTTCTTTCCCGACACGGCTTTTGCTCCTCCCCGGTACTCCATAAAGATCTTGTAATCTTAAACTGTGACCAAGATTCTGATGGCTATATTGTCGCTTATGATAAAAAAACAGGAACTGAAAAATGGCGCGTGAATCGACCTAACAAAACCAGAAGTTATTGCACACCCGTTCTCATCCAAACTGAAAAATCCCCCGGGCAAACCCAACTTGTTCTTAGCGGTAGCAAATGTGTTACCGGTTACGATGCCGACACAGGCAAGTTACTTTGGATTATCGATGGCCCTACCGAACAATATGTCGCTAGCCTTGTTTTCCTTGATCAAATCCTTTTCCTCTCTACCGGATTCCCAGAATTCCACCTAATGGGAATCAGCCCTGATGGCCGAGGTAATGTCACCAAATCCCACATCGTTTGGCACATCCCGCATAAAGAAAATGGCCCTAAAGGTGCCTCTTATGTTCCTTCACCCATTGCTTATGAAGGGCATTTTTATGTCGTTTCCGATGCTGGATACCTAGGTTGCATCGAATCAAAAACAGGCAAACGACTCTGGATGGAAAAATTAGGGAAAAAGCACCACGCTTCCATTGTCTACGGGGATGGTAAATTCTATATCTCCGATGATGATGGAAATACTTGGGTCGTTAAAGCAAGTCCGAAATTTGAAGTCCTCGCTAAAAATGAACTTGGAGAAATGTGTTACGCTTCCCCCGCTATTTCAAACGGGGAAATTTTTATCCGGACTTGGAACTCTCTTTATTGTGTCTCTGATAAAATAAAGTCTGCTAATGCCAAATAACTTTTAGGTACCTTTATGACTGAAGCTTGGATTATTAACGCCGTTAGATCACCTGTTGCCAGAGCACATCCAGAACAAGGCATTTATAGATTTGTTCGCCCAGATGACTTAAGTGCACTTATTTTAAATTCCTTGATTGAACGCTCGGGTGTTGATTCAAAACTTGTTGAAGATGTTTTCTGGGGTTGTGCCAGGCAAAATATCGAGCAGGGTTATAATGTCGCTAGGCAAGCAGTTCTCATTGCTGGGTTACCTTTTTCTGTGTGCGGAACCACGGTCAATCGAAATTGCGGATCTAGCCTCGAAGCTCTTCATCAGGCTGCTAGGGTTATTCTTTCAGGCGAAAATGATGTCGCTATTGCAGGTGGCGTTGAACATATGCATAAAGCGGGGTGGGATGCTATCCCCGAGCTTAGCCCACAAATGCTTAAACGACATTGTGCTGATGCCTTTCATATGGGCTTGGTTTGCGAACACCTCGCCCGTGTATATCAAATCAGCAGAGAAGAACAAGATGCCTTTGCACTGCGAAGTCATCAGCTAGCCCATTCTGCGTTTAATTCTGGGTTGTTCAAGGATGAAATTCTTCCAACTTGGGGGCATTCTCCCTTGGGCGAGTACCAACCTTTTGAGTGCGACCAAACCATTCGGGGTACTTCTTCTTTTGAATCACTTGCTAAATTAAATCCAGCATTTTTAAAAGAAGGCAGCATCACGGCAGGCAATGCCAGTACCTACAGTGCAGGGGCAGCGGGCGTGCTTCTTATGTCCGATGCAAAGGCAAAATCTTTAGGATTAAAACCTTTTGCTAAAATTAAAGCTATGGCGGTTGCAGGAAACGAGCCCATAAATATGGGCCTTGGGCCTGTTCCTGCTATTCAAAAAATACTCAGTAAAACCGGCCTTTCTCTTAATGATATCCAAATCATCGAAATCAACGAAGCCTTTGCTGCACAGGCATTATCCGTTCTCAAAGAGTTAAAACTTGACCTCAATAAAATAAATATCCAAGGGGGTGCTATTGCTTTAGGCCACCCTCTAGGAGCCTCGGGCGCTCGCATTATCACCACGATGGTGCACCAAATGAAACGCAACAATGCTAAATATGGTCTTGCTGCAATGTGCATTGGCGGCGGCCAAGGCATTGCAACATTATTAGAAAGTGTTAGTTAGCGCTGAAATCAGGAGGATACTTTTTGAAACCTGGCTCTTCTGGAGGCTTTGGTACTTCAGGCGTCATATGCTCGATCACCTGAATTAAAAAGTTGGCGCGTTCTTCAACATTTAATAATTCTAAAAGGTGGATCTTTAATTCCACCGTTAATGGTAAAGCGAAGCTAAAAACATCACACAAATTTCCTAAACTTAAGTCACTATTAACCAACCTATCTAATTGATCTTTTGCACTTGGTTGGTAGGTGAACCATTTAGCCATATTCTTACAAAGTTTTGACCTCAGCTTAGAAGCATTCATTTCAGAAATGGAAACAATATCTTCTATAAGTAAAACTTTTGCAGTGCGATAAAGCTTGTCATTTTCAATTTCAGTTATTATTTTAGCCCGAGTAACCCCGTGAAGTAAAAGGTTAAAACGACCGTCGGGCAATATCTCTTCCTGAAATATTTTCCCAATACATATATAAGGATAAATCACAGGTTTACCTTTAAATTCAATCTTACCAAAGGGGTTTAGCAAGCATAAAGCAATTAACCGGTTATCTTCCAACGCATCTTCAACCATCTGCCTGTATCGAGGCTCAAAGATATGAAGTGGCTGAACAACTTGGGGAAATAAGACAACATTAGGTAAGGGAAAAAGCCTTACCGTGCCATCAAAATCGTCTAAATTGGGGGAATCTATGCTCATCATCATATCTAATTAAAAATATAGCTATCTACGCCGCCTTCTTTATAATAGTCTGAATCTGCATTCAATTTCGACCCTAGAATAAGAATTTTCTGAAAGAGGTTGCCTTTGTTTTCTTCGCAACTTAGTGCACCAATATTAGAAAACTTCTGCAGAACCTTGTCTCGAAGCTTTCACGCTGGGCTCGATCCCGAAAAGATCTTTCGTATGGAAGAAAAACGGGGTGGTTCTAAACTTTCTATCGCAAGTGGCGAAATCGCAAACGGAATTGCCCACGGTGATTCTCTGAAAGAATGCTTTAACCAACACCCAAATATTTTCCCAATCCTTATGCTTTCTATGATCCAAGTCGCTGAAGAAACAGGCAAACTTCCCGAAATCCTACAAGAACTTGCTAGGCATTATGGCGAACAAGCCACCCTCCAGCGCAAACTTATCAGCCAAATCACCATGCCAGTTCTTCAGTTCGGAATGGCAATTGCGGTTATCGCAATTTTAATCTTGGTGCTTGGTTTTCTTCCTAAAACACCTGGCCAACCTTCATTCGATCCTTTAGGATGGGGACTTCAAGGCCCCATGGGCTCTATCATCTTTTTAAGTCTAGTTTTCGGAATTGCGATTGTTGCGATTTTACTTTGGAAAGTCATACTAACCACCCAAACTTTTAAAGCAAAAGTCGCAGCTATTTTTGTAAGCATTCCACTCATCGGGCTTTATTTAAGGGAAAGCGCTCTGGGAAAATTCTCTATCGGGTTAGGACTTACTCTCGATTCTCCTATGTCTGTTAAAAAAGCTCTTCGCATTAGTATGGAAGCAACTGCCAACGAAGCTTTTATTCAATCCTGTTTACCAGTCTTAGCAGCCGTAAAAAAAGGACAACCAATCGTCCAAGCACTTGCAACCTGTTCCATCTTTCCCGAAGAATATTTAGCTCAAATTGAAGTAGCTGAAGAAGCGGGCTCCATTCCCGAAACCTGCAAACGACTCGCTCTTCATCATTCTGAAGAAGCGGGCAGACAACTTGCATTCATCTTTTATCTTGCGGGGGGATTTGTTTGGCTAGGCACCGCTGGGTTCATCATCTATCTTATTTCAAAAATGTTTGGCAGTTATGTAGGGGCTTTAGGCGCCTGATTCTACTCTTTAATCGTAGGTTTAAAACTTGTTGTTCGAATCGTGTTGGGCAACCGGTGTTCTATTACTGCAACATCGCAAAGCCCAAGTGCTGTTTCTCCTAGCAATTTCGGAATATTCCTTGCAATATCTTTGGGAAGAAATATTGGCGATTTTAAATTCACTCGGTATTCCTGCTGGACCACAAGTTCAGCGGGCAGCAATTGCTTTAAACCTTGTAATGCGTGACGATGCGTACAAAGTACTACAGTTTTTTCTCTGGAAAGTAACTCCTCACGAAACTCGTCAAAATCTTTACTCCGATAATTCTTTAAATCATCCCTGCCTAGATAAAAAGCTACCGCATTACACTCCCGCGGATAACAAACCACCGATTGACCCGAATCATCACAAAGTGCGTTTATCACTTTGGAAGCCAATAATGGCGACCGATAATCAGCGTACCAAGGAATTACAACCCATTGAGAAAGCCCGATCATTATAAAAAAAACCAAAGCAATAAATTTAGTCATCTTTGCTTCAAGATAATTATTGCGAACTAAAAAAGAACCAAACATTAAAGCTAAAGGGGCAAATGCAGGCAAAATATAAGTTGGTAACTTACACCCCGAAAGACTAAAGAAAAACAAACACCAAAAACCAGATAGTAATAAAAACCCTATTTCCTTTGATCTCATTGCCCGCTGTTCAACTTTGGTTGATACCATCGATTTCAACCAAGGCCATAACACAAACATTACCGGGAACATTCCGCCCAATAGCACAGGGATATAAAAGAAAATTCCCCGTTGGTGATCAAACGGTTCAAGAAATCGCATTAAATGATGTTCCCATATAAAATGGGAAAAGAATTCGGGCCGGCGTAATGCAACTAAAATAAACCACGGAAAAAAAATCGAAATCGATAATAATAACCAAACGCACCAAGATTTTAAAGATGGTCTTAAGAATCGTAAATCAATCCAGCCTATAAGAAAAAAACAAGGTGCAGTTAATACTATAGCGATTGGGCCTTTCGTAATTACCCCTAAGGAAGCAAAGATTCCAGATGCAATCCACCATCGATATTCAAAACTTATATTTCTAATAGCTAGTACGCCACAAAGCAACGAACCTAAAACAGTAACAGCAAGTAATCCATCAAGGACCAAAAGTTTACCCATAATAATGAAGCCTGGGCAAAATAATAAAAACAGAGTTCCTATAAAGGCTTCCTTTGAGCCAACGATTTTTCTTCCCAGTTCATAGGCAAGAACTATTCCTATGAACAAGGCTAGAATTGGAATAAGCCTTGCTTGCCAAACTCCAACTCCAAACGCTTTGTAGGATAAAATAGTTAGCCAATAAAGTAGGGGTGGTTTATCGAGGTAAGGTTCGCCACCAAGAATAGGGATCAGCCATTCTTCCCGAGCGAGCATTTCGCGTGGTATTTCTGCATAACGGGTTTCATCGGGTTCAAACAACGAAAAATCTATCCTGCAAAATAAAAATAGACTTGCACAGATTAGTAATAAAACTCGATGCGAAAGTTTCCCAAATCTTAAGTTCTTATTTTCGGAGGCATCCTTCTCGGTTTCAGAACCCAGAAAAAGAAGTTCCGACCAAAGGTAATTAAACCATTGCTGAAGGTTCATCGGCTTATTAGTACCATCCATAACTTGTCCCTTGTTCTACAAGTCTTAGATGATGCCAGAAAATGGGTATCGGGGTCAATGGAAGGCTAGGAATGACCTGTAAGAATTCTTGTTAAATAAAAGCGCAAAGCAAAAGTATGATAAAGAAACCAAACTGAAAGAATTTGAAAAAAAACTAGAATTTCTACAGTTGTTACGGTGGAAATATAGAAAATTGCGTTAAACTCCCCCTCTCGATTCAACATTAAAGCATAAATAAACGAACCCAAACCAAATGCAAATAATGAACCAATTAGGGCAAAACCTAGTAAATGCGAACTATAGGCAAGACCAGGACGATTGATTTTCTTAAATGCCATATTGTATAAAAACGAAAGTACTGCCAATGCCGAATAATATGTACTCGAACCCACAATTGATAAAATCGTGCCTATCCTTACCGCTTCTAAAGTTTTACCCGAACTAAATGTTATGGAGGATGCCATAAAAAATACCAGCGTTAAACCAATCAATATTAAGGTACTTATTCCATAACTTGAACAACGCAATTTATTCGCTGCCTTTATAAAAAAAACACATCCTACTATAAACAAACCATACATCACCAAAAGTGAAAAAATAGTTATCACCACCAAAATGACCTGATCGGGATTCAGATTGTTATTCAAATGCAATGAAAACGACAAAGTGAAAAACTGTAACTGAATATTTATAAAGTGCATTGTTAAGGCGATTGCTGTCATCATACAAGCAAGGGAAAGGTCTGCATAAAAAGAATCGGTGGGGTTATGAATTTTGGGAATCTCAGACGATGAAAACACCTGATTCGATGTCGATACGGGAACCACATCTGCAGTAAATACTGCTACATCATTACTAGGCGCAACAGCTTGTGAAAACAATTCAGCGTAACTCGATGCAGCAAACCATTCGACTTGATCGATAGAGACATCGTGAAAAGGTTTGAGCCTACCTTTTTGTTTTAGTTGCAGCATTTCAGATTGATTTAAGGGGCCGAAAGTTTTTCCCTGTATCCTTAAAAAATAAGCCATGCTTTTACCTCTTTTACTATTTATCTAGACCTTGCAAACATCCAGATTAAGAATGCAAGTAATAACACAATACCCCCTGCAAATAAGGAAGCAAGAATCAGCAACTCTTGACTTTTACGAGATGCAGAAAGCTCTTCAATTCGTTTATCAAATAAATCAACCATATCTTTTGGAATTTTCGCACCAGAGTTACTTAACTGTGTAAACATCTTTTCTAACTCCGCAATCGTTCTGCCAGAATTAGAATCTGGAACTGCATCTGCTAGGGCTTTTCTAAAACCCATTATTGACATATTAATTGTTTCTGTCGTATTTATTTTACGATCATATTCTTGGATGGCTCTACTTAATGGTTCTACTCTCGACCAGTATTGATCCCCTTCTTGAACCCCAAACGATCTTGCTAGATCATTCCATTTCGCAAGGCTTGTTTTAGCATTTTGAAAATCTCTTGCCCGAACATAAGCAATACCTTGGTTCGAAAGTGCATTTAATTCGCTTGAAATATAATCTGAACGGCGTTTAATTGTGATCTTTTCGATCTCTTCAATTATTTTAGGATCAGGTGGGTTTATCCAGTTCTGGCTCTTAAATTCCTCATGTGCTGCAAACATCCCATTGATGTCATCATTTTTTGCAGCCTTACGGATTCGATTTAATAATTCAACTTGTATTTGCTTTTCTATCACACCTATATCTTCTATCAATACAGCATTTATTCGGTCAACCATTGCAATTTCTCGCATTACCAACAATCGATCCGCAATAGGGGCCCTTTGCAAAACTAGTTTTCTTAAGTTGCGGTATTGGTGTTCCAACACTTGGTATTCTGCGTGAGCAGATTGAAGGTTTCCGATAACATCTATTTTTAAAGGTGGTGCAGTTGGAAGGTCTTGAAATGGTGCGATCATTTCAAAATCACCTCGACCTGAAAAATCGAGGCTTGCTACCTGATCTTCAAACCTTGGTTCGATATTTGCATAATGAATAGCCTCGGAACGCAAATTTTTATTTAACAATTCTTCAAGTCGTATTAATTCGTTATTAATCCCTTCACAGGCCTTAACATAATCTTCTGCTGCTTCCCGAACCGCAGCACTAGGCGTCTTTTCTTTCGACTCCACATAGTTCTTCAAAGTCATTACCGCTTTATCAATTCTCATTAAAAATCTCAATTCCCTAAGTTAACGAACTATAAAACCTGCCATCTCAGCAATTTGTATATTAAAAGCAACTTTTTCTAAATATCTTCGTAAATCTTCTGGCTTACGACGGTCTGTACCACCACCACTTTCATTTACTTTCTTTACAAATTCTTCCCGAAGATCTTTAGTTTCCATTTGTTTTGCATAAGGAATAAAAATTTTGTATTTAGAAAGATCATTTTTAACATCCATAGGATCAACTTTAGCACTGTACTGAAAGGCTAATTCCTTAACTAATTCAGCAAGATTTTCGAGTTCAATGGTATACCGTTCAATCTGCACAGGGTCTTCATTTTTAGTTTTATCTAAAAGATTATTCTGACTATCCTGAATTTTTTTAAGTAAAGAAACCATTGTAGTTTTTGTTTCATTTTTAGGGATAAGTTTTGAAACTTCTATACCCAAAGCAGTTTCAAAGTCCTTAGCATTTTTTTGTGCATCAATAAGTGAGTTCGTCGCTTTTTCTTTAAATTTTTCGTTCGATTTTGAATTCTTGATTTTATCATTCATTAATTCAATTTTATTTGGATCAGATAATTGCCTTAGCATAAACAAACCTACTAAATCGGTGCCTGTCTTAATTTCATTCATCAAGCCTTTAGAAGCTTCGGTGTTTTTATGCTCGGTAGCAAGAAGATGCAGATTACTAACACAAATGCCCCAGTTTAAAATTAATTCTGGAATTGAATCAGTACTTTTTGATTTCAAAAATTTATACTCAGTTCGAAGTTTCTGGGCATCGTTTAAATTTAAGGAAGCTAAAACTTTTAAACAATCATCTATTACTAAACCCCGTTCTGCTACAGGTACTTTTTGTAACCTTATAAGCATCTCATTTAAATTTGGGTTATCTGGCAAAGAAGTTATCAGTTCTTTGAAGGGCAGAATTAACATTTCAATCTCATCAAGTTTGCCTGAATAGTTTTTCACTTCCATTACTGCTTTTTTAAGCTTTGCTTCAACATCACCCATTGAAGTACTAAAAATGATTTTTGATTTCTTTAGTTCTGTTTGGAGATCTTCATTTTTTTTATTGCTTTCATCTGATATTTTTGCAACTTCAACCTGATGAAATTCTTTAGGAATATATTTATTTCGAAGATTTTCTTCTAGGCTTGTATGTTTACCTTCTAAATTTGCGAAATTATCTTTTAAATTAGCAATTGATTTATGATCTGGAGAAAAAGAAACCCAACCTAGGAAAAGGCCAAACAGCAATGCAAGGATTGTAGCCCCAACAAGCAATTTAATAAACAAACCAAAGGCAGGGATTGAAGGGGGAGTAGCCGCATTAATAACGGGTTCGTTCAAAACTTTTTGTAATTCGCTAAATCCATCAAATAACCCAGGAATAAAGCGAGCTTGGATCCAAG
This sequence comes from Gemmataceae bacterium, assembly GCA_041694635.1. Lineage (GTDB taxonomy): Bacteria > Planctomycetota > Planctomycetia > Gemmatales > Gemmataceae > UBA969. The sequence continues at coordinate 32,502 of JBDNHI010000078.1, forward strand.
TTTTGCCATCAATTGAAACATTATCATTAGGGTCGATCTGTTTGGCATCCCGCATTGATGCAAGTGAACTAAGGCTAAAAGGGCCAAGTTTAGAGATGCCATCTTTTACATAATAGCGAATCATATCATTCACACTTATTACTGAGGTTTAACATTTAATGACTCAAGGAATTCTTCATAAGCATTAAAATACTGCAGCATTTCTTCTCTTTTTTTATCTATTTTACTTTGATCATTTTTAGGTATCATTTTATAATTATCAGTGCTAATTCTTGATTTAAGAACGCCTTTATGGTTTGGAAAATAATTAAATGCAAAGAACAGGTTCACATTCTTAGGCGAAATTTCTAAAAGCAGATTTTTTAACCCATCCATATTTACTCCACCTTCAAATTCAGCTTTCTTATCACTAAACGCAGATATTTTGGAAGGTGCTTTTTCTTTTCCTTTTAATACACTCTCTTTTTCTTTAATATCCATTTGACCAAGTGCTTTTTTTCGACCAACTTTAAACTGATCTTCTATTTCTTTTAACCATTTTTTTCCAAATTCTTTAGGGAAGTCTTTCTCTTTCTTATTTTCATCTGCAATAAACTTAATCAATTCATCATTTAAAACCACCGGTTTCCCCTTGATTTTTTCTCGACTAAAACCTTTATCAATTTTAGTTTTTAGAATTTCATCTTGCTTCTTTTTTTTATCTCCATCTTGATAACCAATTAGTTCTTTAAATTCTTCTAATTTAAAGATCGATTTATCTGTCAAAGGTCCATCTTTAATTGAAGCAATGTTAATTTTAATTTCATCTTTTTTTGGACCGATTTCTTTCAACTTCTTATCTAATTCATCAGTATTTATTAAATCTAAATCTTCGCCTGTTTTTGTTTTTCCCTTTGCCAAGGTTTCAGATTCCGACAAAAGAGCAGCGTTTATTTTTTCAGCATCATTCTTAGAAAACTCTTCAGCCATATCACTTAGAATTATTTTCCCGTGATTATCAATTAGTAAAAAAACAACGGTAGTTAAGGCAATGGAAAGAAAAAGAATGATCAAGCTAGATATTAAAAACCAACCTTGCCGTTTATTTGGCTTATTATGAGTTACCATTATTTTTTCTCCGCCTTAAAAGCATTGATTTTTTCTTCAGTGAAGTCTCTTAAATGTTTGAAGATTAGAGGCAGATCTTTTGTGGGATCTGGGTCTTTTTTATATTCTTTTGCTTTAAGATATTCTTGAAACTTTTTTGAAAATCTACTCCAGTCATCATCACTAACTGGGGACTTAACCGTGGGCAAGTTGACATTATTTTTATTTAGGTCAAAATTAAAAAGCGCATTCAAAGCACCCTTATTTGACTTGATAAAATCACTTAGATTAGATTCATCTAAGTAAAATCTTTTTTCATTAGCAATTGATTCTGCAAGCGAAAATAAACCTCCTTCGAACTGATTGTATAGTTCCAAATTATCAGGATATTCTAGCACTAACAGATCAAAAATTATCATAAGTTCTAAGGGACGCTGAATTGTATTGTTATTAGGCTTATCACCTTCAATTATTTTGTGATCGCTTTGCAAAA
>JBDNHI010000079.1:0-8569 GCA_041694635.1 Gemmataceae bacterium
CCGGCACAATAATAGGAAAGGTTGCAATATCATATTGCCTTAATTCAGAAGCGGCGTCTGCTCGTTTATCTTCATCGCCATCGGTTTTAAGGATACCGATAAGCTCGGGAACCCTTTCGATAGGATTTTTAGCAGGTTTTTAAAGAATTTTTTGCAGATTAAAAAAGATTAGCAAATTTTGGCACGATATTAATTTGCTTACGATAATAAGAATAGTTATTATAAAACAAAAGTATAAAAACTACCTTAGTAATTAAAATGGAGGATTTGATGGTTACAAAGTCAACAAGAAGGTATGCAAAAACAACCCTTATATTTTTCTTGGTATTATTGATAATTGGCCTTACAATCGCTATTTTTTACCTTTCAACCAAAAAAATAATAATTGAGGATAGCAGTAAAATTCTAAAAGAAAATAGGATTCCAGTTGTTGAAAAACCGGTTGATGGATTAATTGAAAAAAAACCTGAACAGCAAACTAAGAGCAAGATCAGTCCAGCACCTATTGAAAATGATATCCAAATAATAGCGGAATCTTTACCCCCAGGTTCAACTTTTGAAGTTAGAAGAAAATCTGTATTTGTAGGTAAAGGGAGGGATCGAGATTGGTCTAATCCAGATGAAATTGTGCTTATTGGAATTTATGTCGAAAACCTCTATAAGCGTGAGATAGAAAAAAATGATGGTACAACTTTAGTAGAAGTTAGAACTATCCTGCAAGATAGAGTTGTAAAAGTACTGTCACCATCTTCGAATATTCAATTTTCTTTAAAAAAACCAACTGAATTACATTTAGATAAAATAGAACTAATAGAAAAAGGGATTTTATTCCCTTTGCTAGATGAAAAAAAATCTATTTCATCAATTTTTGAAGATCAATCTTTTGCACAGAAAAGTGATCTTCTGCTCTATAAATTAGCAGGAAAACTAGAAGGAAAAAAAGTTCGTTTGACAAGTGTTCAAGGCAAAGGAGTGATTTCCGTTGAACCAATTGACTGTAAATTGAATGCTTCAGAAAGGCAAGGTTTTTTCAACAAAGATCCTATGGCACTTTTTTCTACTGTTTTAAAAACTGACATAAAGCAGAAAGAAAAAATTGTAATACCTGGTTTTATGTTTAGGGAAGCTTTTGAACTGGTTGAAGAGGATGAAATTCCTTTCATAACAGGATTTGTAATTGTGGATCGATTAGACGATTTAGGAGATGCTGATAACAAGCTAGCAAAGTTTTTAATAAGAAAAAAAGAAAGTTCATTATCCTTAAAAGAAGAAGATAAAGACTCAAAAATATTGATGAATGTTATTCCAGAAGGAGAAATAATATATTCCTTTAAGAATAAATGTGTTCAAGAAATGTTGATTTTTGGCGATTTTGAAATTAAAGCTAAACCTAAAGGTAAAGGTCTGGAAAAATCTGTTTTAATTGACCAACCAGTGTTAAAATTAACCTACTCCTGTCTAAAAAAATAAGATTAGGAATTTTTAATGAAACTTTGCGATTTTTGTCAAAATCCGATTGGGGATGAAGGTGTTTGTGGGAACTTAAATTGTGTCGAAAAGGATAATGTTTTTGAAAAATCTACAATTATTGGCGAAATTTTACCTGAAAATTCTGAATCAAAAATAACAAATAAAATAGAAAACATTTCCTTAAAAAATAATAGTATTTCTTCAGGTCTGTTTGATGATCCAAATATTTTTAACCTTAATACGAATCTTGGGGTTTCGTTTAAAGAAAAAGAAGATTTTTCAGATCGAATTCCTGATCTACGGGACGAAGGTTATGAAATAATTAAAAAAATTGGCCAAGGTGGAATGGGAATAGTGTTAGAAGCAGTCCAACTTTCCCTTGACCGTAAAGTAGCAATTAAAATCTTACCACCGCACCTTGCGAAAATTCCGGATTTTGTTTCCAGATTTCAAATGGAAGCAAATGCTTTGGCAAGGTTAAGGCATCCGAATATTGTGACCATTTTTGATAAAGGTTGCAAAAATAATATCGTTTTTTTTGTTATGGAATTTATTGAGGGAGATATTTTAACTGGTGTTTTTGATCTAAAACAAGCAATTGAAAAAAAAACTCTCAATATACATTATATCAAAAAATTAGGAATACAAATTGCACAAGGTCTTTCTTATGCTCATAAAAACGGAATTATTCATCGCGACATTAAACCCGCGAACATCCTTATTGATTCCCATGAAAATGCTAAAATTACTGATTTTGGTATTGCTGCCCTTAGGACTCACAATAATTCTTCATTTGGGAATACTATATCGGGTCAGGCTATGGGAACCTATGGCTATATGGCTCCTGAACAAGCAAGAGATGCTAAAGGTATTGATCAGCGTGCCGACATTTATTCTTTTGGCGTTGTTCTTTATGAATGTTTAACGGGGAAAATGCCAGGTGGAATTTTTTTCCCACCAAGCAGGGATAACCCTGAAGTTGATGTATCTTGGGATTTACTTATAGAAAAAATGCTTTACCCCGAAAAAGAAAACCGCTTTTCTGATTTAGGTGAGGTTTTAAAAGTTCTCGAATTAATTTCACCAGATCCAAAAAGTCCTGCGGTTATAACCCCAACTATTGGTAACAATGAATTTAAAACGAGAGAAACAGTACCCGGAACCCCGAATACAACCCCTCCAACCATATGCCTCCATTGCCAAACTCCAATCCTTGGACAAACGGTTTTTTGTGTAAGTTGTGGTAAAAGTTTAAAGTGCAAATGCTTGGAGTGTAACCACGAAATGTCGGGTGGAACACCTTTTTGCGGCGTTTGTGGCCTTGATTTGAGAAATTTATTCCAATATGAAGAAATAAAAAAAAACACCGAGCGAATTGAGTTCGAATTATCGCTGCTTCCCAATGGGGCAGAATACTTTTCTAAAATTGAAGATACCATTTTATCTTGGGATCGTTTAAACAAATTAATCCCGGTCAAAAAAAACATTGCCGAAGCAAAAAAGAAGCGCGATGAATGGCTTGTGTTATTTACAAAACAAGCCTACGAGAATTTTACTAATAACAAATTTCAAGCTTGCAAGGACCTTTTAAATCGCATTAAAAGAATCCAACCTGATCATAACCCCCTTAAAAATCTTGAGAAGAAAGTTTCCGAAACCCTTCAAAAATATAAAGACGAGGCTACCCTTGAATTAAAAAAAGGCTCTTTTTCAAAAGCTATTAATGTTTTGCTAGAAGCTAAAAAAGTGTGGGGGGAAGAACAATTCATTAACTTAACTTTAAATGAAATAAAAAGTATACAGGATAAAATCAAACTTAAATTAGATTCCTTTCCAATTTATAAACAAGAAAAAAAAATATACGCCATTCGGGAAGAACTGATTTATTTGAAAAGTCTCGGCATTCCGTTTGCTTGGATTGATAAAATAACTCTTCAAGTCGAACAATTATTTCAAAAAGCCGATCAAATAATGGCAAAGATTGAGGTTGCTTTAGAAAAAAATGATAAGGCTAAAGTACTAAATCTTATTGATTTGCTATTATCAGGAATTTCTGATTATCCAAAAGCATTACTCTTAAAAAACCAATTATTAAGTGAAAAAGAAACTGTTGGTAAATTCACTGAAATACTAGATGGTTATTTGAAAAATCACCAATATTTAAAAGCTGACAAATTAATTCAAGAAAGGGACAATTCTGCTAAACCAGTTTCAAGGATTGCAAAATGCGAGATAATTACAGGAATTAATAGGATCAAAAATTTTCAAAATGTTTTAGTAACTTGGCTTTTAGGGGTTTTTCTAATATTGTTCTGTGGAATTATTCTTAATTACTTTCTTTCCAATATTTTCCAGAAGCTTCAGATAGATTTGGATAATTATTCTTGGGTGTTGTCCTGTATGGATAAAACCTTTTTGTTTGTCATTACAGTTTCCCTTTTACCTTTTGTTTTTAAAGGTTGGATGGTTTCCCCTAAGCTTAATTCTGAAAACAATAATTCCAAATATTTTTTACTGGGGGCAGTCGCATTAAATAGTTTATCTATGCAATTTCTGAGCACCTTAGTGCCTAGCCAAGGCCTGGTTTATTATGCTTCAAATATAATAGATGGCACACTAATCTTAATTTCTTTTGTTTTAATTTTAAATTTGTTTTTAACTCAGATTTTTACTTGTTCAACTAAAATTGACAAACATATTCGATTGCAAATTTTATATTTATTAATATTCGCAGGTCTTTTCCTTGGGACAACTGCGATTAAATCAAAAGATACTTTGATAACTTACCATGATTTTGTGATTAGTTTCCCTTATTTTCTTATGATTTTAGGGACAAGTAAAGTCATCGGATTTGGCTTTTCAAAAACAAACTTTTATCTTCCTGTGATGGGAAGTTTATTATGTTATTTTTTAATACCTGAAGAACAAAATTCTGATAATGCTTTTTTGGTCCCTGTTTTGTATTGGGTCCTTCCTATTGGTACGCTACTTTTTTCTTTAAGAAATAATTTTAATATAGCTTTGTTAGTTTGTTCATTTTTAATCCCAATTTTTTCATGGCTATTATGGGAAGTGACTTTAAAAAACCCATATCTCTTTTGTTTTATATTGATTTGGACATTTTTGTGGGGGTTAACTTCATCTAATCAATTGTTTAATCAAACTACTTCGTTTAATTCTTTATATTTCTTTTATAACAAATATAAGCCTTGTAGCTTTTTAACTTTTAAAATGAAAAATGAAAAATTTGAATCAACTTCTAATCCTCTCATCGTTTTCTGTTCTTCTGTTTTTCTGTTTTTCTGTTTTTTTTCTTATCAAATCTTATCGATAGAACTGCCAACTACACTTTTTACAACTGCCTTTGTTTTTTACCTTTTGTTTATTTCGTTCTTGATCTATTGTACTTTTAAGATTTTGTCCTCTGTGAATATCTCTGATGTTATTAAAGTCTGGCATAAAATAGTTTTTCTATTTGTTTTTTTTAATTTAAACATTGTTGGAATTTATTGGATTACAAAATTTCTAAAATAATATCTGGTACTCAACCGTTTCAAAGGAGTTTTATGGATAATGAAGTTAAATATCCCATTTTAGTCGACTGCTTTTCGGATAAAAAGTATTCTTTAGCCAATAAAATTAGATTTTTAGTTGGTAGAAGTGAAGATGCTGACCTCCCCGTTCTGAATGAAAGTTGCTCAAGAAAGCAATTTCAATTAGATAAAATTGAAACAAGTTGGTTTTTATATCCAATTTCAGAAAGTAATCCAACATATTGCAATGGAATAATTATTAAAAGCAAAATTTCATTATCTGATGGTTCAATTATTCAGGTCGGAACAAATCAATTTAAATTTTTAGAACAAGATGACTCTAACCAAATTCTAAAAAAAGAAGCTGTTCTTCAAAAACCAGATATACCCTTTACTTTTGAACCACCCCGCGATGGAACTGTTTTAGCTTATTCACGAGATACTCCTGAAATAATTATCGATAAAAAAATAAAGTTATCAGAAGTTGTTTTTTTCGGCCGGGAAGCTGCGAAGGTAAATGTTCATTTTGATCATCCTCAGGTTTCAAGGGTTCATTCTCAAATTACTAAAAACAAATCAGGTTTCACATTAACTGATTTAAGAAGCGCTAATGGCACTTTTGTTAATGGAAAAAAAATTGAGAATCCAACAATCTTAGAAATTGGGGATAAAATTGATATCGGGCCTTTCTCACTACAATTTGATGGTATAAGTCTTATCCCGGCTTCCCGTGAAGGTAATATTGAAGTAATCGCATTATCATTGAGTCGGGTTCTTTCTTCTGGGCGCATTCTTCTTGACGACATTACTTTTGCAATTAAACCTAAAGAAATGATTGCTCTTATTGGTCCTAGTGGTTCTGGTAAAACAACACTTTTATCCGCTTTATCTGCTAGGCAACCTGCAGATTCTGGCTCTGTATTGCTAAACAATAGAGATCTTTATTCAAATTTTGAAAATTTAAAACAGGATCTTATTGTTGTCCCACAAAGGGAATTATTGTTTGAACAACTTACTGTTGAAAAGATGCTTTACTACACGGCTAAGTTAAGACTTCCTCCGGATACTTCTAATCAAGAGATTGATAAACTTGTAAACGAAATGCTCGAAACAACAAAAATGCTTCAACATAAAAAAACAGTTATTCATCGCCTTAGTGGGGGTCAGCGTAAAAGAATAGTTTTAGCAAATGAATTACTTAGCAAACCTTCTTTAATTTTTTTAGATGAAGTAACATCGGGCCTTGATGAGCAAAGCGATAAAGATTTGATGAATCTTTTTAGATCATTAACAGAAAGTGGCAAAACTGTCGTCTGTATAACTCATTCTTTAGGCCAAGTTGAGTCCACCTGTCATTTGGTTTGTATTTTGACAGAAGGAGGAAAACTGGCATTTCTAGGTTCTCCACAAGAAGCCTTAAACTATTTTAAAGTAACCAAGTTAGGAGATATTTATGAGGTTTTGTCGCAAAAAGATCCTAGTACTTGGCAAAATGATTTTTTAAGCAGTCCTGAATATTTAACTTATATTAAACAAAGAGTTCCCCAGGGAGCTTCCATAGAACCCATAAATGTAATTCCAAGGCCGTCCTCTATAGAAAAAGTTTTTTTTGAAATTTGCAGACAACTAAGTATTTTGGTCTCTCGTCAATTTGAGTGTTTACTTTCAGATAAAAAAGCTCTTCTGGCATTAATAGCCCAACCTATTTTAGTTTCTATTCTATTAATCCTATTATTTAATGGATTAGATACAAAAGGCAAGTTACAACAGGTCCATTCTGTAAAAGAACTCTTTTTTTTGACTCAGATTTGTTGTTTTTGGTTTGGATGTAACAATGCATCAAAAGAAATTATTAAAGATCGACTTATGTTTAAGCGTGAGAGAGATTTTAATTTAAGTATTATTAGTTTTTATTTTTCAAAATTTTTAGTTTTTACTTTTATTAGCCTTCTACAGTCTTTCCTTGTCCTTTTTGCAATATGGCACTTTTGTTCTCCCCCAGGAATTCTTTACCTAGCCAGTATTATTCTTTTTATTGTCTCGATGGCAGGAACTGCTTTGGGTCTAGCTATTTCGGTTTTCTCTAATACAGAAACTACCGCTGTTAATGTAATTCCATTAGCATTAATTCCACAGATTATGCTTTCTGGCTTGATAGCTTTTCCATTAAAAGGGTTAGCCCTTTTAGTAGGACAATTATCAGTAACAAGTTACTGGGGATACCAAGCTATGCTATGCTGTATTAACAGTGACCTTGCTGAATTTGATAAAATCATTCAAGACAATTTTTTAGAAATTTTAGGGGTTTTGGTTGTTCATGTTTTTGTTTACTCGACTGTTGGTATCGTTGGGATGTATTTTCAAGAAAGGCGCGACATTACATTTGTAAGAGCTCTTCTTAATCTGGCTAAGAAAAATTTATCAAAAGTAACAAGATAGGGGTTAAAAATGTTATTAAATTCCAACTTATCGCATAATGATGATTATTTTTTAAAAATTGATGATAAAATTTTTGGGCCTTTAGATTTCTGTGAAATTAAATATCTAATCGACAATTGCAATATTAATAATAAAGATTATTTCTCCAATAGTCCAAATGGCCCTTGGAATTTTTTAAAATCATTGGGCTTAGATTCTTTTGCAGTTTTGCCAATGCTTCCAGGGGTTCCTTTACCACCACCCATTCCTGTTAACGATGTTTCTGACATAGTTAAATTTTATAAGAGTTTTACAGGTTTAATATTTTTAGCTCCTAAATTTTTATTCAACAAAGTAGCATTTATTTTGTTGCTATTCTTGGTGGTTGTTTCAATTTCAACTTATTACGCAAATAAAATCACATTTTTTTCGGTTAATGAAAATTATCCGAACAAAAGTTACTCAAAAGAATGGGTTAAAATGGAATTGCCCCCTTTATTACAATTGCCAAACTATGAATATTTTCACTCAATATTTCCTTACGATGATAATAACTTTTTTTTAACAACAGATAGAGCAAGAATTTTTAAAGTTAAAAATAATAAACCAGAAGTTGTATTTGATGACAAAAGTAATTCTACCTTTTCGAATGGTATTATTTTAAATCCCGATTCCTCTGTATTTGTATGTAAAAAATATAATGATAATTCTTGGCTTTTAATAAGTAAGGAAAAGGGGTTTACAACAATAAAGTTTACGGACTTTTCAAACAATAATAATTTAAATTTAGAATCCTTATATATGCTAGGTAACAAGGAATTTAGAATATACGAAAATAATCAAGATGCTCACTTTCTTAAAAATGAATCTCCATCTTTCCAAAAAAACTATAAAAAAACTGGGTTAGGTTTTGAGAATGAAAAGATTGTAACTTCTATTTATAAAGATCATCCAGAGCTTAACAGTTATAATTTTTTATGGCCATACAAATCTAATGGTAAAATAACTTCACTTGTTTTTCAAAATAACAAAGACATTCGGATTTTTCATGCATCAGGTAAAAATGAGGCGGCACTTATTGAAAACCTAGATTCAAATAAGATTCTTTTCTGCTGGGGTAATTCTGATTCTGTTTTTTGGGTTGCTAG
>JBDNHI010000080.1:0-51045 GCA_041694635.1 Gemmataceae bacterium
CCTCTGGCACACCTTCTTTTAAGGCATCTATTAATGCCCTTACCTCCCTTCGATTCTGGGGGCAATAATCCCTTAGCAAATTCTCTAACCGTTTTTGGTCTTCTATTATCCCAATACCCTGATTTCCTATAATCTCTTTTAATTTTTTTCTTACTTCGATTGACACAAAAATGCTCCTTTCTAACTCTTATTTTTTTACTTACCTTTGATTATAGAAATTTTGTAGCCGTTCAGTGAAAACCCTTCTTGCGTGGCCTGTTCGCCTTGGAGTTTGGTTCGACTAGCTCACCAACCGTTTCCGACTAGCTCACCAGCCGTACCCACCGGATCGGTCGCTGAGCCTGCCGAAGCGAGCTTCACACACTTTTGCCAATCAGGTAATCAAAAATCTGATTGAATTCGCTGGGACTTGTACTTCGCCAAACGGACACCTTTTTAGGACTTCCGCAGTTGCCGGCCTTGAGTGCCCCAACCAGAGAGCCCCAACTAGGGAACCCCAGCCAGCGGGTGTTTTGGATTTCCCCTGGGCTTTTGGGTTGTTCGGTGTGGAATCTCCTGATTGGCAAGGTTAAAAATGCCAATCAGGAGATTGGCGTTCCCGGGATTAAGATTCCCAGCCATTGTCAGAGCCGGAAGCGTTAGCGACGGTTTGCCCAGCCCGGATCGTGCCCCTTGCAGCCGGGCTCCGTAGGTGGTGAAGGTGATGAAGTAAGCTAGGTCATTACCTAAGTCATTACCGTCGCTAACGCTTCCGGCTCCGTTTGCCGTTTGCGTCCTTACCGTCCGCGTGAGGAATTACGCAAACACAGAGAGTTATAGCTTAACTTTATGGCATTCGTGCCTGTCCCTTTTTTCCTTCAAACCTTCGTGTCTTCGTGTGAACCAAAAAGACGCTGAAGGAGCGGGACTCACACGAAGCCACGAAGGACACAAAAGAACGAGATTTATGAAACCTCTCACCGACCTCGCCGAGGTAAGCAATACACTATGAATACCGACTCACACGAAGGCACGAAGACAGAAGAAGATGCAGAAATACAGCCCCACCCCCTGTTAGCAATCAAGAGGTGGGTAGGCTTAGGGGCGATTTAGTTCCAACTGCGTAAGTCCTACTTTTTTAAGAAATATTCACAAGCCAGCCTATAAGCCGGGTTTTGTATCCCCATCCTTTAAAGATGGGCAGATAGCCATTTATCTAGGCGAACGGTTACCCGAACGCTCGAGCGACCTACCCGAGGGTCAAGTGGACCGGAACCAGTCCTTCCCTCTTATTTGGCCTTGCTCCCGGTGGGGTTTGCCGAGCCAACCTGTCGCCAGGTTGCTGGTGGGCTCTTACATTAAGGAATTTACATTCCCCCGCCATTTCACCCTTACCCTTTTGGGGCGGTATCTTTCTGTTGCACTTTCCCTGCCCTTCAGCAATAAACACAAGGCTTATTGCCTCGGACGGTGGGAGTTACCCACCACCGTGTCCTGTGGAGCCCGGACTTTCCTCTTCCACCTTGCAACCGAAATTGCAAAACAGCAGCGACTATCCAGCCAGCTTGTGAATAATTCCAGTATACTAGCAAAGAAAGAAATAAGATTAAGAATAGTAAACTGAACCTATTAAATTGACTGGCAAGAAAGATGAGCACGGATTCATTGTCCCCCTCTTGGAAAACCTTGGAAATTCCAGATCACGCCAAGGCAGGAATCATTTCAATTGGAAACTTCGATGGAGTGCATTTAGGGCATAGAAGCCTAATAAATCAAATGCAAAGCCTAGGAAACGAGCACCAAGCGCCCATCGTTCCGATCACTTTTTTCCCTCACCCACTATTGCAATTAAAGCCGAACATAAAGCTTAATTTCTTAAGCACAATCGAACAGAAGAAAAAACTTTTAAATTCGGAAGGCGTCGCGTTCGTAGCGGTCTTAAAAACCGACGACGGCTTACTTGATTTGTCAGCAGAGGATTTTTTCGAGAAGATTATTGTGCGAAAATTTAAGGCAAAAGGTATTATCGAAGGGCCCGATTTCCAATTCGGCAAAGGTAGAAATGGAACAATGGCACTTTTACAACAATTGTGCCTAGCTAATAACATCCTTTTTCACACCGCACAACCGATGCTACTTGGAAATACCCTCATTTCTAGCAGCAAAATTCGAAACGCAATTCAAACAGGTGATTTGCAAGCAGCCAAATCGCTTTTAGGGCGCTTTTATTCCATCGAGGGAAGCGTAGTAACCGGGGCCAAAAGAGGCCGTACCATTGGTTTTCCCACTGCAAATTTGGAAAACATTCAAACAATTTTGCCAGCAAATGGCGTGTATGCTGGACTTTGCAAAATCGGGGCTAAAACTTTCACAACAGCGCTTAATATTGGCCCAAACCCTACTTTTGCCGAAACTCTTCAAAAAGTAGAAGCCCATTTACTTGATTTTGAGGGCGATTTATACAACCAATGCCTTGAAATCTTGTTCATTGAAAAAATTCGTGATACCAAAGCCTTCTTAAACAAAGAGGAGTTGGTTAATCAAATCCAGTTCGATATTTCCAAAATTCGAGAAATTACCTCGCATTTTAAAAATTGAGGTTCCTTCAGAATTCCCTTCCGTCTACAATTATTATTAAGATGTGCTTTTCTCCTCAAAAAGGTTTTGCAATGAATCAAGACAACCTTCTAGAAGCTTGTAAAAAAGCGATTAAGGAATATGTTGAGCCTGCACTGCAAATGGATGGGGGGCGTATTGAAGTCGCGGGGTTAGACGGGAATATATTGCAGGTTAGACTTCTGGGTACCTGTGGTTCTTGCCCTAGTTCGATTAGAGCGGTGTTGTTTGGGATCGAAGAAGAAATTCAAAAGCATCTGCCTCAAATCGATTTTGTAGAGGCAATTCCTTAAATTATTGAATCTTTTTCCTTTCCAAATCCCAAATAATCGTGTTAAATTCTATATATTCCTAATGTACGCCTGCTTTGGGTTTGTTTTGAGGTCCGGACTTATAACTAATTTTTGTTGGCAAATCGTTCCGGCGTGGCCAGCATCCTTGTTTTTTTGGAGATTTTTGTATCAACGACCGTCCTTCCCCAACCACTCCCCCGCAAGACAGGGGCCTTCGCACTAACGAACAAATTCGTATCTCTCCTGTTCGTGTTATTGGAGCCAACGGAGAATTCCTAGGCGTTATTCCAACTTTTCAAGCTCTAGACCTAGCCCGTGAGGCAGAATTAGACCTTGTTGAGGTCAATCCCAACGAAAGACCCCCCGTTTGCAAAATCCTTGATTATGGCAAGTTTCGTTACCAGCAATCAATGAAAAATAACAAAGGTAAAGTTCACCAGCAAAAAATCAAAGAACTTCGGGTTAGACCAAAAACAGGTGACCACGATATCGAAACTAAGATTAAGCAAGCACGCAAATTCCTTGAGCATAAGGATAAAGTGCAAGTTAATGTTATTTTTAAAGGCCGAGAACTGCAACATATAGAAGAAGGCAAGCGAATCATTGATTCGATTCTAGAAAAGCTGCAGGATGTAGCTAAAGTGGAGAAACCTCCTTCGATGGAAGGCAAGAAAATGACCGCGATGCTTTCTCCTAAAAAAGATTAATTCCTGATTCTATATTTGCCCTCTGGGCATTATTTCCCTATATCATCTATTCCTGTATTCTGCAGTATTTATTTATTGTGCTTACAGGTGTTTTGATTTTGTTTTTTATGCTAGTTAATGCATAATTTACTGAAACTGTTGTAATCAAGTATTTCAAGCTATGGAAGGGTAGTTAAATGCCCAAATTTAAGACTCATAAGGCTTCCAAAAAAAGATTTCGTGTTACAGCTAATGGCAAATTAAAAAGACATAAAGCTGGTAAGAAACATCTTTTAAGCCATAAAACTAGTAAAAGAAAACGACAACTTCGCGGTACTTGCATCGAAACCGGAAGACTTGCACGGAAATATATTCGGCTGATGGGTGGAAAATCCTAGTTCCTTAGATTCTTTCAAAATATAACGCTTTTTATCAGCGTTGGAGATTAGCCTAGCCATGACAAGAGCAAGAAGCGGAAAAACTGTACTTCGCGATCGCAAGCGATTAAGAAAATTGACCAAGGGTTACCGTGCCAGTAGGCATAACTTGCAACGCCAATCACGCGTAACGCTGATTCGTGCAGGGGTTTACGCTTACCGTGATCGAAAAGTGCGAAAGCGCGAATTCCGCAGGCTTTGGATTATCCGCGTTAACGCTGCTTGTAGGATGCGTGGAATACGCTACAGCCAGTTAATTGCAGGATTGGTTAATGCTCAAGTAACCTTAGACCGAAAATCGTTATCAGAAATTGCAATTCACGACCCAGAAACATTCACGAAAATTGCGGAACTAGCCAAAATGAATCAGCCTGTTGGGCTTAAGTAACCCTCGGATTTCATAATCCTTTAGATTGAAGCCACTACCATGTCTGATCTGGATTCTTTAAAAGCACGAGCCCTAGAAGAATTGGCTGTTTGCGAAGATGAGTCTAGCCTAAAGAATTGGAATTCTCGTTATTTCGGAAAAAATGGAGAAATGCTTACTGCCCTCAAAAAGGTCAGCGAACTGCCTCCAGAATCTCGCAAAGAATATGGCAAACTTGCCAACCTCGTCAAAGAAGAAATCTATCTAGCTTACGATTCTGCACTCAAGCTTTGCCTCGAGCAAGCTATGCTTCAAAGCCTTCAAACCGATAAGCTTGATATAACATTACCAGGAAAAATCCCATCTTCTGGTAAGCTACACCTCGCAACCCAAACTTTACGCGACATACAATCAACTTTTGCAGAAATGGGATTTCAGGTTTTTCGATCACGCGAAGTTGAAGAAGACGAATTCAATTTTGGCTTACTTAATATGCCTCTGCATCACCCAGCGCGCGATATGTGGGATACCTTTCACACAACGGAACCTGGGCTGATACTTCGTACACACACTTCACCTGGTCAAATTCATGTTATGCGTAAGTTTTACCCCGAACCAATCAGGGTTATTCTTCCGGGGATGTGCTACCGCTACGAAGCCATCACCACACGCAGCGAAATTATGTTTCATCAAGTTGAAGGTTTAGTGGTTGGTACTAATATCTCGATGACCGATTTAAAAGGGACCATCACCGCCTTTACTCGCAAGATGTTTGGGGACGACCGCAAAGTTCGTATTCGTTCCAGTTACTTCCCATTTACGGAACCAAGTATAGAAGTGGATATGGATTGTATAGTCTGCGGGGGTAGGGGTTGCCCGCTGTGTAAAAAAACTGGCTGGTTGGAAATTATGGGCGCTGGAATGGTGCATCCTGAAGTAATGAAAAATGGGGGCTATGACCCCTCGATCTATTCTGGATTTGCCTTTGGTATGGGGCCTGAACGAATTGCAATGCTAAGGCACGCAATAGAAGATATCCGAGAATTCTGGGGCAATGATCTGCGCTTTTTGTCGCAGTTCTAAAGGTAGGCCCCGCTTGCTTATTGACGCCGGTTGTTAACCCTTTGGCTTTTCATTTTACATCAATATTAACTAGGTTTTGAATCATGAAGGTTCCGATTCGCTGGCTTAAAGAATATGTAGATTTCGACCTCTCTCTGGAGGCTCTGATTAACAGGTTAGCTCTTGCTGGCCTTGAAATCTCTGGGGTCAAACATTGGGGGGTTCCCCTTCCCGATGGATTAAAACTTGGCGCCGATGAACCCTATCCTGTTTGGGATAAAGATAAAATCGTAATTGGCTTAGTAACTAAAGTTGATAAACACCCCGACGCAGATAGGCTGAAACTACCAACCGTGGAATACGGTGCAGGTAAAACTATCACTATGGTTACAGGTGCGCCTAATCTTTCTGTAGGGGATTCGGGCCAAAAGGTGGTACTTGCTCTTTCAGGTGCTGTTCTTTTTGATGGGCACGCCACACCCAAGGTAATGAAAGAACTTAAGCCGGGAAAAATTCGGGGGATTGTCAGCGAGGGTATGGTTTGCTCGGGGTTTGAACTTGGCATCTCTGACGATCACGATGGCATTATTATTCTTGAAGATGATGCACCTGTAGGAATGCCTCTTGTCGAATATTTTGGCGATTCCATTATTGAACTCGATATCCTTCCTAATAAATCGAGATGCCTGGCTATAGTTGGGGTAGCGCGCGAAGTTGCTGCTATGACGGGGGGTAAATTAAAAAGCAATCCCGCTAAAATCACCTCTTTTGGGCCTAATATCTCGGGCAAAATTAAAGTTACTATCCAAAATTCTTCCGCCTGCACTCGCTACACAGCTTCACTTATCGAAGCCATTAAGGTCGGCCCTTCACCTGCAATCATTAAGCGCAGGCTGATACAATCTGGAATGCGGCCCATCAATAGTATTGTGGATATCACCAATTATGTAATGCTAGAACAAGGACAACCTTTACACGCATTTGATTACGACTTACTTTGTCTAAGGGCCAATGGTAATACTCCAGAAATTATTGTTCGATTTGCTACCACAGGCGAAAAACTTAAAACTCTAGATGGCCAAGTTCGCGAACTAAACTCCGAAACACTGGTTATTGCCGATTCCCTTGGAGCCATTGCTATCGCAGGTTTAATGGGTGGCATTGAAACCGAAGTGACAGAAAAGACGACTCGTGTGCTTCTTGAAAGCGCAAACTTTGATTTTCTTGCAATTCGTAAAACAATGAAATCTCTCGCACTTCCTAGTGAAGCTGCAACCCGATTCAGTAAAGGCATTCACCCAGAAATGGTTCTTGTAGGTGCCAACCGAGCAATGCAACTAATGCAAGAAATAGCGCAGGGAACAGCCGCTGCAGGAATCATTGATTGCTACCCCACGCCACTAGCGCCCCAAGTTATCGACTTTTCCTTGGCTGAAGCTCGCAGAATTCTGGGCATCGAAATTCCACTTGAACAATGCAGAAGTATTCTTACCTCTCTTGAATTTAAAGTTGAAAACTCAGGCAAGGAAAATCTGAGGGTTACCGTTCCTACCCATCGGCTAGATATACAGGCAGGGGTCGCAGACCTATTAGAAGACATCGCCCGTCTTTATGGGTACGATAAATTTCCCGAGACAAGGCTTGC
This sequence comes from Gemmataceae bacterium, assembly GCA_041694635.1. GTDB lineage: Bacteria > Planctomycetota > Planctomycetia > Gemmatales > Gemmataceae > UBA969. The sequence goes on from JBDNHI010000080.1 coordinate 7,086, forward strand.
AGAACAATTGCCACCCGTTCTTATTGATCCCGAACTCGATTTCGAACGCAAGCTAAAAGATTCCTTGGTAAACCTTGGCCTGCAGGAAACAATCTCTTACTCACTAACCTCGCCCGAAGCAGAAGCTGCTTTTCTTGATGCAAACAAAACTGAATATGTAGCGTTACAAAATCCGATAAGCAGCGAACGCAATGTGATGCGCCAAAGCCTGATTTCAAGCATAATAACTTTAGTTCAATCAAATCTGAAACATACAGAAACGGTAAAGCTATTCGAAGTAGGTAAGGTATATCAAAAAGTCGAAGGTCAAAAGTTACCCCTCGAGCCCTATAAACTTGCGCTGGCGATTGGGGGTCCGAAAAGTTCAGCTTATTGGGCGGAAGGAACCACAAACCGTGGTACCCTTGATTTCTTTGATTTAAAAGGAATCGTTGAAGGAATGATAACCGGGGTGCACCTTGAAAAAACAAGCTTTGCCAACGCTAACCACCCTGCCCTGCATCCTGGGAAAACAGCGGCCTTGTTTATAGGCGACAAAGTTGCGGGGGTATTTGGTGCATTACATCCTAAATTAGCAGCAAACCTAGGCCTAGAAAAACACGAAATAATTGCAGGCGAATTTGACCTCCAAGCCCTTTCACTAGGCTTACCCCAAAGGTATTTATCTAAAGCTGTCTCCAGATTCCCCGCAGCTCTTCGAGATATTGCGGTGGTTGTAGATCAATCGATCAGCGGCCAAACGGTTGCAAATGAAATCCTTGCTGCGGGTGGAAATCTCCTTAAACTTTTCAGCCTCTTTGATATTTATGAGGGAGACCGGGTTCCCGTTGGAACAAAAAGTCTGGCTTTCGCTCTTACTTATCAGGCCGATGATCGCACCCTTACCGACAAGGAAGTAGATAAACTGCACAAGAAAATCGAAGATCGCCTTAAGCATATTCTTAAGGGTCAGATTCGTGGCAAAGAAGATTAATTTTTTTGATTATAATTATTAGGGGATTATAGGTTGTGAGTTCCCCCGACCCTGAAAAATCAAATCCTGAAACGAATGTAGGAGACTTTTTAATGTCTCTTATGCGAAGTAAACTTATGGACAAAGTTGAAGTGGTGGTGTTATTCAACAACCTCGATAAAGGAATTAGAACGGAACCATCGTTAATCGCAGAGCATTTAGTCAAGTCTGGGAAAATCACCCGGTTCCAAGCTGAAAGAATCTTAAAAGGGAAGTCTCGTGGCCTGGTATTAAAAGATTATCAGGTGCTTTCTGTGCTTGGTCGGGGTGGGATGAGTACCGTCTATCTTGCAAGAAAAAACGATAATCCTCTTGAATTAGTTAGTATGAAAGTGCTGCGAAATTTAAAGACAGAACGACAAGATAGGTTACTGGCAAGGTTTCAAAGAGAGTTCTATATAGCGAGTAAACTAGACCATCCGAATGTGGTTAAAGTTTTTTCTCTCGAGGAAGCAGCGGGCCTTAATTATATGGTGATCGAATTCATCCAAGGGAAGTCATTCCAAAAACTAATCGATGAAAGCGGGGCTATTTCGCAAGTTATTGCTATTAAATTTATGCGAAACATTCTGCTTGCTCTTGCACATTGCCATAAAAATGGCGTTATTCATCGTGACATAAAACCATCCAACATTATGGTCACCCCCAATAACGAAGCAAAGCTTTTCGATTTTGGCTTGGCCTTTGTTCAAGGTGAAAAAGATGAAGACCTCGAAATCATTGGGGGCAAAGGATACATCGTGGGCACGATGGATTATATAGCCCCCGAGCAATCGTATAACTCGATAGACATCGATGGCCGGGCCGACCTTTATGGCTTAGGTTGTTCCTTTTATCACGCGTTGACAGGTAAGTTACCATTCCCCGGTTTGGCCAAGAAAGAAAAGATCAAAGCGCAACGGAAGGAAAAGCCCGAACCGATTACAAATTTTAGGACCGATCTTTCGGAATGGTTTGTTGAACTGGTAGAAAGAATGATGAGCAAAGGAAAAGATAAACGGCCTGACTCCGCAATGACGGTTCTATTGGAATTAGACCTTATGACGCCGCCAAACCTGCCAAGCTCGTTTAATGATGATGAAGAAGACGATGATTAATGTTGGAATGGGTAAAATTTAAATGTAAAGAAGTAGCGAGATTGCTATTTTTAGGGGAGGTTTATCAAGTGCAGTATAAAGGATTTCAACTTTTTCCAGTTTTACGATTGCTGATTGCCTTCTTGTAGAATAAGATAACAGAACAATTTGGTGAGTTTCTTATCCAGAGTGGCAGAGGGATTAGGCCCGTCGAAGCCACAGCAACCGGTCGAAGCGATTATTCGCAACGATGCTGGTGCTACCTCCTACCCGGTTTAGCCGGGCGAGATAAGAAGAGTCGTGTAGCACGCCTTTTTTTTATCGTCAAGCTTTATTATCCTCCTCTGGAAAAGACTCGCTTATTTAGAAGCAGGCTTAGGCCTTGCCTATTTGGGAGGAGTGATTAGTGTCACCTAGTTTTGTTAAAGGTATGAAATGCCGCCTGTGCGGTAAACTTTATCCTGTAAGCCCTGTTAATTTCTGTCAAGATGATTTTGGCCCTTTAGAAATCGATTACGATTACGAAAGCCTTAAAGGCGTTCTTACCAAAGAAAAAATCGAAGCACGCCAATTCAATATGTGGCGCTATCAAGAGTTACTGCCTTTAGATAACGAACCTACCGTAGGACTTTATGTAGGTGGCACGCCATTAATTCGTGCCGATAGGCTTGCCAAGGCGATTGGTGTAAAAAACCTTTGGGTAAAAAATGATGCTGTCAACTTCCCCACCCTTTCTTTCAAAGATCGTGTTGTTGCTGTTGCACTAAGTAAGGCAAAGGAATTCGGCTTGCAAACGGTGGGGTGTGCTTCTACTGGAAATCTTGCAAATAGCGTCGCTGCAAATGCTGCTACCGCTGGCCTAAAAAGCTTTATCTTTATTCCTTCCGACTTGGAAAAAGCCAAAGTGCTTAGCACCTCGGTTTATGGCGCAACCGTTATTAAAGTTCGTGGCACTTATGACGAAGTCAACAGGCTTTGCACCCAAGTGGCATTCAAATTCGGTTGGGGCTTTGTCAACATTAACCTGAGGCCTTTCTATGCTGAAGGTTCTAAATCGATGGGGTATGAAATCGCTGAACAATTGGGCTGGCGAACTCCCCAACATGTGGTCAGCCCAATGGCGGGCGGGGCATTAGTTGGCAAGGTGAGTAAAGCCTTTCAAGAGTTTTACAAAATTGGTCTTCTTAGCCAAGAACCTAGCACCAAGTTTTATGGCGCACAAGCTGCTGGTTGTAACCCCATCAGCGGAGCAGTTAAAAATGGTTTGGAATCTCATCGACCCGTTCGTAAGCCTAATACCATTTGCAAGTCGTTAGCTATTGGTGATCCCGCAGATGGTTTTTTTGCAGCCAAGCTTATTCGCGATAGCGGGGGCTGGGCAGAAGATGTCAGCGATGATGAAATACGAGATGGGATGTTACTTCTTGCACAAACCGAAGGGGTATTTGCCGAAACTGCTGGGGGCGTTACTGTTGCAGTTGCCAAAAAATTGGTACAACAAGGCCGCATTCCTATTAATGAAGAAATCGTCCTTTGTATCACGGGCAACGGCCTGAAAACTCCAGATGCTTTAACCGAACGCTTAGGCGAACCAGCCACCATTGGCACTTCGCTTGATGAATTTATTTCTGTTATGGAAAACACACGAGAACCAGTTCTCGTATAATTATCATCTAGACTTAAAGTTTTTAGGCGCGGGCAATCCGCTGAGGGTCTTTTTATGCCAGTTAAAGTTCAAATTCCTACACCACTTAGGCCTCACTCTGAAAATCTCGCAATTGTCGAAGTTCAAGCCAACACCGTTGGCGAAGCCTTGGCCTCTCTTTGTAAGTTACACCCCGCAATGGAACAACGGTTATTTGATAATGGCCAGTTGAGAAGGTTCGTAAACATTTTTATTAACGACGAAGATATTCGTTACCTCGATAACCTTGCCACACCCGTTAAGGATGGCGACGATGTAGCGATAATTCCAGCAGTCGCAGGAGGCTAAAATGGCAGATGAAGATGATGATATCATTGAAAACGAAGATGGCGAAATAGATGTGCCTGAAGGTACTGCAATTTTCCCTGAAATTCCAGACCAAGTTGGCACAGATCCCCTGCTTCTTTCTCTGCTTCATTTTGTGGTTTTTATCGCTGGTTCTGATGAAAATATTGTCGATCAAAATGCGGGCGCCGCCATCCTTGATCAAGTTGCTACTTATCTGCAACGCCTTAACACCAAAGAAATAGCTAAGCTTAAAAAAGACCTCGCTGTCCTTGCTGCTTATGCCAGAAGTGAAAAATGGGGAGACGGCACTATCGAAGTCCTCGAAACTTTCCTCGACGATATGGGAGTGGGAGACGGCGAATGATCGACTTTAAGAATATGGATCGCTACAGCAGGCAAGTTCGGTTTCACGGCGTGGGCGAAGAAGGCCAGAAAAAACTCTTGAATTCTAGAGTCACTTTATGTGGCTGTGGCGCCTTGGGTACTGTCCTTGCTAATAACCTAGCTCGCGCAGGTGTTGGCTTTATTCGAGTCGTAGACCGCGATTTTATCGAACCAAGTAATTTGCAAAGACAAGTCCTTTTCGATGAAAACGATGTTATCGAAAACTTGCCCAAGGCGGAAGCCGCTGTTCGAAAACTTCGCGCTATTAATTCTGCAATCACTGTTGAATCTGTTGTTACCGATATCGACCGCACCAATATCGAATCGCTTTGCGAAGATGCCGATCTTATTCTTGATGGTTCCGATAACTTTGAAATCCGCTATTTAATTAACGACCTAGCAGTTAAATATAATAAGCCTTGGGTTTATGGCGGTGTTATAGGCAGTAATGGAATGACTATGACCATTATCCCCAATCAAACGCCCTGCCTTCGATGTGTTTTTGAAGCTGCTCCATCACCCGGGTCCGCCGACACTTGCGAAACTGCTGGCGTACTAGGCCCTGTCGTTAATATTATTGCAAGTATGCAAGCAACCGAAGCCATTAAACTTCTTGCAGGCAAACCTGAAACCATTAATAAAGAACTCGTTCAAATTGATGTTTGGGAAAATACTTACCGGAGGGTTAAAATTGCTCCCCTCTTAGGCAAGGTCGATTGCCCTTGCTGTAAGCATCGTAAATTTGAATGGCTTGATGGCGAGTTTGGTTCTCAAACCACCAGTTTGTGTGGCAGAAATGCTGTGCAAGTTACCAATCGTTCTGCAAATAAACTCAAATTTGAAGATATGGCTGCTCAACTAAAAAGTATTGGTGAAGTAAGTTTCAATAAATTTATGCTTAAATTTAATGCTGAAGACTGTGAGTTCACCGTTTTCCCCGATGGGCGGGCTATCATTAAAGGTACAAGCGATGTAGACCGGGCAAAGACGCTTTATGCCCGTTACATCGGACACTAATTTCCATGTTCCGATGAGCTGTTTATGATTTATCTTGATAATGCTGCAACCAGTTTTCCTAAGCCTGAATCGGTTTATAAGGCTATGGATCGCTTTGCGCGCGAAGATATGGCAAACCCCGGGCGTGCTGGACACAAAATGGCTCTCGCTGCAGAGCGCGTTCTCGATGATTGCAGGCATCGGCTCAACAAGTTATTTAAAGGCTCTTCTCCCGAACGATTCATCTTTACACTCAATTGCACCGATGCCCTTAACATGGCTTTCAAAGGCCTCCTTAACGATGGCGACCATGTTATCACTACCAACCTTGAACACAACAGTGTTTGCAGACCCCTGCGCACCATGGAACTTGCTGGTAAAATTTCTATCTCTATGATTAATGCTGATTCTCATGGCTTTATCGATCCCCAACAAATACAAAATGCTATCGGACCCAAAACCCGACTCGTTGCCCTTACCCATGCAAGTAATGTTCTAGGCACCGTTCAGCCTATTACCGAGGTTGGCACCATCTGCAGAGAAAAAAATATCATCTTTTTAGTGGATGGGGCCCAAACTGCTGGCGTTATTCCCATCGATATTCAATCTCAAAAAATTGATCTCCTCGCTTGCCCCGGGCACAAATGTCTTTTTGGCCCCACCGGCACAGGATTCCTTTATTCTGGCGAGCGGGTGGCCCTTCGCACTTGGCGAGATGGTGGCACCGGTGGTGACTCTTCCACAGAAATCCAACCCAAGGAGCTTCCCTATAACCTCGAAGGGGGCACACCTAATGTTCTTGGTATAACTGGCCTTGCTGCTGGTTTGGCATGGCTTGATCAGGAGGGTATTGCCAACATTCATCACAGGGAAACTAAGATTGTTGCAAAGCTTCGTAGCAATTTAAAAGAAATCAATGGGGTTACGGTTTTCGGAAGTGATGACTCTGCCCGTACGGTTGCAACTGTATCCTTTAAATCTGAAACTCTTGCAGCACCCGAAATTGGTAGCATCCTTGACGAAGCTTTTAATATTGCTGTAAGGCCTGGCCTGCATTGCTCGCCCTATATCCATAAATCAATCGATTCATTTCCAGATGGCGCCGTGCGCATCAGCCCTGGGGCCTTTAATACCGAGCAAGATATTGACCAAATTATCGCTGCCCTTCGAGAGATACTTTCGCTTTAATCATTTTGGGTCCGTTCTGCGAAGTACAGGTGCCCAAAAGCGAATTCAATCAGGTTTTTGATTTACCCGATGGGCAAAAGCTGTAAGGTTGATTTGCAGGAGTAGAGGCAATCAAGCCCACCGACCCGAATTGATAACCAAAGCCCACCGACTGCGCTCGGTGGGGATTCTTCTTCTTTCCGTCATTCTCGCGAAGGCGGGAATCCAGTGGCTTCAAATACCTACTCAAACATCGACCCCAAATTGATAACAGGGGCGGTGGGGATTCTTCTTCTTTCCGTCATTCTCGCGAAGGCGGGAATCCAGTGGCTTCAAATACCTACTCAAACATCGACCCCAAATTGATAACAGGGGCGGTGGGGATTCTTCTATGTGTAATTGCTTGTTAGCCCTCGAGTTATTGAAAACTCCAAGGCTAACATCCCTCGCAAGAAGGGTTTTCACCGAACGGTTATTTAATTTGCAGTATTTTTGAAGGTATTTTAAATGAAAATATGTGGAATAAATTAGGAGTCTTAATTTATTTTGTTTTTTTTGGCATAAATAGGGTTAAAGTAATAATAGTTTAATAGAACAGTCCCACTAGAGAAATATTATGTACACAGCCGAAATCAGTCGGAACAACCCGGCCATGATCCTGTTCCTGTTGGACCAGTCCGGTTCAATGGATGAAATCTTCGATCCCGAGAACATTCAAGCCATGAAAAAGCCTAAAGTGGTGGATGGAAAGACTTACACTCACACCGCATCAGGCCCGACCAAGGCCGAAGAGTTGGCTGATGCAATTAACAAACTGCTTCAGACCCTATGCATCAAGTGCGGCAAGGAGGAAGGCGTGCGTGATTACTTCCATATCGGGGTGATCGGCTATGGAACGCAAGTCGGTCCCGCCTTTGCGGGGAGTTTGGCAGGCCGAGAATTGGTGCCGATCAGCGAAGTGGAAGGGAATCCAGCGCGCATCGAAACGCGCACCAAGAAAGTTTCGGACGGTGCTGGCGGCCTCATCGAGTTAGATGTAAAATTTCGGATCTGGTTTGAAGCAGAAGCTAATGGTGGCACCCCGATGTGCGCAGCCTTACAGGAAGCTCGCCGTATTGTGCAGGGCTGGCTCAGCATTCATCCGAACTGCTTCCCGCCGGTCGTAATCAATATCACCGATGGGGAGTCCAGCGATGGTGACCCGGGAAGTGCGGCAGCTTCTGTGCGAACACTAGCAAGCTCTGATGGTGAAACGCTTTTTTTCAATCTGCACCTATCTGCGCAAAAAACTCGTCCTATCACATTTCCTAGCTCGGACGCTGACCTCCTGGACCCATACGCCAAGTCTCTGTTTCAAATGTCTAGCCCCCTCACTACGGACATGATTTCAGTGGCAAAGCAGGAGGGCTTCAATGCCGCTGAAGGTGCGCGAGGGTTCGCATTCAATGCCAACCTGCAGGTCGCGATCCAGTTCCTCGATATCGGTACTCGGCCCTCGAACCTGCGTTAAGAGGTGCCTATGAAAATCCTTGCCGAATCATTCTGGATTCAAAAACGCGGGAACCTGCTTAAAGAATATGAGGATGCGGCATGCCCCCGAGAAAGCCGCAAGTACGAGCAATCCTGTGTTCGCCTTGCAGTTGCGGACGGGGCCACTGAATCCGTTTTCGCCAAACGATGGGCAAAACAGCTTGTTGATGCCGTCGGAAATGATGAACTATTGCCGAGCAACCTTTCCGAAGGAGTTGCCCGACTTCGTGCCGAGTGGCACAAATGGCTTGCAGGAGAAACCATTCCTTGGTACGCCGAAGAGAAAGCACGCCAAGGTGCTTTTGCGGCTCTGGTGGCGCTAGAATTTACCGCCGTGGAGTCGGTCCGACCGCCCGAAGAAAAACGGCTGGCCGGTTGGTACTGGTTTGATTTGAGTAGCTGGTTTTGCTGTCGGGGATTGGCTGGCACTGCCGAGGAGTCGGACGGTGTGCAGGAAGGAAACTGGCATGCGGCAGCGGTGGGTGACAGTTGCCTTTTCCATGTTCGTGGGGAGAATGTTCTTGAACGCTTCCCTCTAGATAATCCGGAAGCGTTCGATAACCGGCCTTTCTTGCTCAGTAGTGTTGGAGCAGATGAGAAATGCCTAAACGAAAAGAACTTAAAAGGCACCTGGAAGAGTGGAGATAACTTTTACCTGATGACAGATGCGCTCGCCTGTTGGTTCTTAAAGCACCTTGACGCTGGAAGTCTCGCAGATGTTCAAGGTGACTTTCCGTCAACGCCTGAAACGGTCGACTTTCCTGCTGTCGTGCCTGATACAACAGTAGTGGTAGAAGGTGGCTTTGTGTCTACGACTAAAACAGACCGCTTCCGGATGTGGGTGGAATCGTTGCGTGACAAAGGAATGATTCGCAATGACGATTGTACTTTAATCCGCATTAAACTCCTTTGAGTTGAGGGTCTGCTCATGTCTTGGCCCACTCCCACCGATTATCAGGAAGCGATGCAAAACCCTCGTAACGCTCTTGGTGATGCCGAACTTAAAACAGGAAAAGCTGAAGAGGACTCGGGCGGCTTTCCTCGACCCTGGTCGGGTGGATTCGCCAGTGTATACAAGGTCATCTGCCCATCCCGCATTTGGGCTGTGCGTTGTTTCTTGAAGGATATTCCGGATCAACAACAGCGATTTGCAGCGATAAGCGATCAACTCAAATCTTCAAACTTTTTATTTGCTACGCAGTTTGAATTCCTCAAGGAAGGAATCCGCATTGCTGGTAAATGGTATCCTGTTATGAAGATGGAATGGGTTCCGGGAGAGAGCCTCATCCAATTCGTCGAAAACAATATCCACTCTCCAAACAAATTACTTTCCCTCGGTCACGATATAGTGGAGGTCGCCCGTGTGCTTAACAGCGAGGGCGTGGCGCACGGCGACCTTCAACATGGAAATATCTTGGTTGCGGATGGGAAACCCAAACTGATCGATTACGATGGAATGTATGTTCCTGCTTTAAAGGGTAGGGTAACTCACGAAATCGGGCAGTCGAACTACCAATTGCAACGCAGTAAATCGGATTTCGGCCTCGGCCTCGACAATTTCTCGGTTTGGGTCATCTACCTTTCGTTACGGGCTTTAAGCGTCCGCCCGTCGTTGTGGAAGCAGTTCCAGGGGGGCAATGATTGCCTGCTCTTTCGGCGTAAAGATTTTGAAAATCCCGCCCAGTCAGATATTTTACAGGAGTTGAAACGATTACCCGATATACAACAGTTAGCAACGAATTTTGAATCCTTGCTCATGCTCTCCTTCAGTCCGCTTCATGTCCCCTTGATCGATCCACATTTGCAACCGGTAAGCCCCACGAGCAAACCAGCCCAGCCGCCCGCATCAGTTTTCAATATAGGTAAGCAATGGGAGATGATTGAGCAGATTCGCCATCCGTTTGTGAACTCAGTCCTTCGGCGTTCAGTAGAGCAGAACTGGACTTCTGTTGCCGGCCGGCTCGGGCATGATTTCGACAGGCAAAAGGCTAACTTACTTCGCCTCAAAAGCGATTATAATAATGTTGAAATCCAATGTAAAGAATTGAAGCAGATGCTTGCTAACATGCGCAAAGGCGATTTAGCAGCGGATCGCGAAGGTAATTTTGAAAAGCATCTTGAAGTGCACCTCAGTCAACATCAGGTTGAAGTGGCTACCATTTTGGACATCGGCCCCGACCGCAAGAGAACGCTTCAGGCACACGGTGTCAGAACAGCGAGGGATGTAACTAAAGAACGCCTCTCGCAAATTCCAAGCTTTGATCCAGCACTTACGGCAAACCTCATGGAATGGCGTTGGAATGTTGAAGTAACATTCATTTTCAAAACTGCAATGGCAATCCTGCCACAAGAAATGCAGAACTTTGAATCTAAGTATGAGCACAATCGCCAGTTCATTCAGCGACAATTAGTTGATGGCTGGCAGGAATTGAAGAGAATCGCAGAGGCAGCCGAAAAAGAGAGGTTAAGGCAAGAGGCAGCCGAAATAGTGAGGTTAGCCGAAATAGTGAGGTTAAAGTGGGAAGCAGCAATCGCTTCAATTGTTAATAATATGATACTTATTCCATCGGGCAAGTTTGTGATGGGTTCGCCTAAAGGTTGGTGGGGGCTAAGCGGAGAAAAAGACCGTTATGATAATGAAGATCAGCACGAGGTAACAATTTCTAAGCCATTTTATATGGGCAAGTATGAAGTAACGCAGGAGGAATGGGAATTGGTGATGGGAACCAACCCTAGTAGCGAGTACGGAGCAAAGTTACCAGTAACGAATGTATCGTGGGATGATTGTCAAAAGTTTATCAAGAAGTTTAATGGTAAGACAAAGGGAGGGTTTAGATTACCAACGGAAGCAGAGTGGGAATATGCTGGAAGGGCAGGAACAACAACAGCATATTCGTTTGGAGGTAGTATCACTGCAAAGGATGCGAACTATAAGGATTCAAAGATTGGTGAGCCAGTAGCAGTAGGAAGTTATAAGGCAAATGCATTTGGATTGTATGATATGCAAGGGAATGTTTGGGAGTGGTGTGATGATTGGTATGGTGAGTATCCAAAGGGTGCCGTAACTGACCCAAAGGGCCCATACTTGGGGCGCCGCCGTGTGTTGCGTGGCGGGTCTTTCTACTATGATGCTAGGTATACCCGCTCAGCCTGTCGCAACGACCTCAAGCCTGATTTCCGGAACTTCTTTCTTGGGTTTCGGCTTGCGAGGACTCCGTAATTACTGCTTGGTTATTTACAGCTTTATTGCTTACGGTTTTTGGTTTTGTCTTTACCGCCGGTTCCACATAAGGGAGAAATTTAAAAAAAGGGTGTTTGTACAGGTATCATTTTGGATTTAGCAACCAAATCTTCCAAGCGCCCAAAATATTTTTGGTAATCAGTCCGGAAGCATCCAATGCTTGCTCTGCTGATTTACTTTCCCCATTTTCATCAGGGATAAACCCTTTAATAAACTCGGGAAGCTTTGCAGACTGCGGTCCAAATGCGAGGTATTCCATCACGCTAGTTTGAAGCAAGGGCCCGTTCTCGGGGTCTGAACCACTCCAGAAGTCGCTAACTGCTGTGGTTTTTTTGGAAAGAGTCAGGATCTTTCGCTTGTTAATCTGGACGGTGTTATTGGCATTACCGAGAAACCGCCAATAAACAGCCCTGCCAAAGCCATCCGTAACCCAATCGGGCAGAGGAGTTTTTTCACCCGCCTTGGAACGAATCAGGGCGCCACCAAGTTCGATATAAGCCTGAGTTTCAGCATTTGGAGCATTTTTCCCTTTTGAAGTACCTACTGCAAGATGAGGAATATTTTCCAGATAACCGAAGGCACCGTAACTATCATTTTGAGGTGATCTTTTCTCAACTCTGCGAACAAAGGCAACAAATTGTTCCCTATCAGGCAAAACAAAAACCATCAGTTTCCCATTCCAAGGGGAGTTATCCTCTTTGTAACCTAGGCTTTTTGCAGCTATTTCATAATGCTTATCAAGGTTGGTTCCAATATCTTTTGCTTTAGCTTCCAAAGCTTTTGGAACAAGCAGAATGATTTTTTTTGATTCATAAATTCCGACGGGGTCTGAGGTCAGTTTATTCCAAATACTTTTGGCAAGTTCTTTGGTAGCCTCGGGCTTTTTATCGCCTTCCTGTGCCTGAACGAGTAAAGAAATCCCTACCGCCAGAACAAAAGCAGTTAAAAATCGCATAATTTTCCTCAGGTGATTAAGCAAATAGTACAATTGGCTTTGTTAAATACTATGCAATGATGATAAATTAATAATGAGTGTTTGAATATCTTTTTCCATAAAGGAATATGAATATGAAACGATTTGTGCTTTTGTTGCCCCTACTTTTATTAGGATTAGTTTTAACAAAAACCGAAACTACTGCTCAAAGCGCAGATAGTTCCAAAGTTGTAAAAGTAGAAATTGCTAAAGACCCAACCTCGACCAACCAAGAAAAAGTTTTTGTAATTACACTTACAGTAGAACTAGGGTATCACCTTTATGCCAACCCCGTAATCAACCCCGACCTTGCATCGGTGCAAACAAGTGTTGCGGTAAAATCTGAAGGCACTTCGATTCCTTCTAAAGTGGAATACCCAGCGGGGAAACTTGTCAAAGATGATGTAGTAGGTGATTATGCAACCTATGAAGGGGTTACTAAAATCAAAGCAAAAGTGGTAGTGCCAAACGATCAAAAAACACCACTAGAAGTGGTCGTGAAATATCAAGCGTGTTCAAAAAAATCTTGTTTAGCCCCTGCAATAGCAACCTTTAAACTTCCTTAATAAGTTGGATTCTATAATGCGAACGACCTTAATACTTTTGGTTGCTTTCTGTTTCCTTCAACCTGCCCTAGGTGAAGAAAAAGGGAAGCCAAATCGACTAGCAAAAGAAGCAAGCCCTTACCTTAGGCAACACGGGCATAACCCCGTTGATTGGTATCCTTGGGGGGAAGAAGCGTTTAAAAAAGCACGGGAAGAAAAAAAACTCGTCTTTCTTTCCATTGGCTACAGTTCTTGCCATTGGTGCCATGTCATGGAAAAAGAATCTTTTTCCAATCAAGAAATAGCTCTAATTCTAAATCAAAACTTTATTTGTATTAAGGTCGACCGCGAGGAAAGGCCCGATATCGATCACGCTTATCTCACCTCATTAAATGTATTGGGGCAAAGAGGTGGTTGGCCTTTATCGATGTTTTTATTGCCCGATGCGAAACCTTTTTTTGGAGGCACCTATTGGCCACCTTTCGATAAAGAAGTGCAAGGTCAGAGTATGAGGGGTTTTAAATCCGTGATGGAAGCTATTTTAGGTGTTTACAAAAACGAACAAAATTCCATTGTTGAGCAAGCAGAGAAACTTGCAGTTTCAACTCGCAGAGCCTTAATTGGTGAAACCATTGGCTTGGCACTTATCCCTCTGGATAAATCCCTCGTTAATGCATCGGTTGAAGCAGTTCAAGAAGGATTCGATCCAAAGTATGGCGGGTTTGGATCTCAAGCTAGAAATTTCCAAGGGCCTAAATTCCCTACCCCCTGTTACCTCAAACTTTTACAACGCGAACAACCTAACGATCCCAAGGGTAACCTTAAATCTATCGTTTCTTTTACCCTTGATCAAATGGCTCGTGGCGGGATTTTCGATCATTTAGGCGGGGGTTTTCACCGCTACACGGTTGAACCTTCTTGGACTACTCCTCATTTCGAAAAAATGCTTTACGACAACGCACAGCTTTGCGAAACCTATTCCATAGCGTTAAAAGAAAGCAAAAACCCCCTTTATACAAAGGCCCTTAAATCTACCTGCGACTTTATTCTTAGGGAATTAACTTCACCTGATGGCGGGTTTTACTCTGCCCTCGACGCTGATAGCGAAGGCGAAGAAGGAAAGTTCTACATCTGGACCGAGAAAGAACTTGCCAGCATCATCAAGGATAAACAGGACTTAGAACTTTTCAAAGCAATCTATGGGAATGAACCTAACTTTGAAAGTAAGTATTTGATTCTTAGAAGGTCGATGCTGACGGATAAAGTAGCAGAAGTACAGAAAATCAGCCAAGAAAAATTGGATGCTTCTTTAGAACAATCTCGCACTAAACTTCTTCTTGAAAGAAACAAACGGCCTAGGCCATTTCTCGACACCAAGATTCTCACCTGTTGGAATGGGCAAATGATCGCAGGGCTAGCAATGGCATCGAAAGCACTTGATGATCCAACCTATTTAAAGGCTGCTGAAAGAGCAGCGGACTTCATTTTAGTTAATTTACAGCAAAAAGATGGCAGATTGATGCGTAGTTTTGGTGCGGTTCCGGGTAATAAGCCCGAGGCTAAAATTCTTGCCTACCTTGATGATTATGCTTACCTTTGCCACGGATTAATTACACTTTATGAAACCAATGGAGATAAAAAACGCTTAGAACAAGCGGTTCAACTCACCGATAAAATGATTAAGCATCATGGCAAAACTGGGACCGGCCCTTTCTTTCAAACTTCAGAAGAACACGAAAAACTCTTCGCACGATCGATCGACCAATACGATGGCGCTCAACCCTCCGCAAACAGTGTTGCAATCAGTAATCTGGTTAAGCTTTCAAAGTATACCCAGAATTCAAAGCATTTGCAGGTGGCTGAAGATTCATTAAAAGGTTTGGTAATGCGTTTGAAGATTCAACCTTCTTCTTCAACTGCATTGGCAACTGCTTTAGCTGAATTTCTAGAAGCCAAGCAAGTTAAATAAACTTATCTTTTGTTTTGATTAGTTATTCTGAGGGGAAATTGTTCATTTCGAGAAAAGATTTTTTCCAGTAATAGCTATCAAGCAACCCTCGGGTATTTCTACCAAGGACAAAATAGGCAACATACAGCGCTTCGATTGAAGCGAGGCCGTTGTCGGGATCGGTACCTAGTTTTGAAACACGGGGGTAAGCAGTTTTAAAATGGCTGATAGATCTGGGTGAGATTTCTGCAAAATCCTTTTCCATACTACCGGCGGTGCGCCAACTTCCATCAAGCAGCAATAGCCCTTTACCCTTATCTTCTGACGAAAGTGGAGGTCCATCCGCAGAAAGTCGAATATAGTTATGTAAGACCAATGGTTTTTCTACGGGGTAATTCACCAAGATTATTCCTGGCCTACCTTTAAGAGGCAGGACTGAACACTTCTTGGGGTTCTCCTTGATACTTCGAACGATCACCGTAGCAGGAAATTCATCCATATAGTAAAGGCCTAAAACCTAATAATTGAATTCGTGATTCCTAAAGGCTAGCATATAAATAGAATGAAAGAGGTTCTATAAAATTGGAAAAGGAAACTTATGAAAATCGAATTGCGCTATTGTTCGAACTGAAACTATGAGCCACAAGCTGTCAGTTTGACAGCAAAAATAGTCGAGCGTTTCAAAATGCAAATTTCAGAATTTAAACTTATTCCGTCTAGTGGAGGTTGTTTTGAGTTGACGGTGGAAGGAAACCTGATTTACTCAAAACTATCGGAGGGTAAATTTCCGGAAGAAAAGAAGTTGATTGAGAAGCTGGAAGTGATGTTTAAGTAGGAATTAAAACCAAGAAATAGGAGAGGTATGCTAAGTTTTTTTAGCCGTCGTAAAAGATTGACGGATTACGCATCTTGTGCGGGCTGAGCGGGGAAACTTTCCCCCGGGGCGATTTCGCAGGTCTTGCAAAGTGTGCCCCGTTCTTCAGACCCTAACTTGCTGGTAGGAACTGAAACCCACGATGACGCGGGCGTTTTCAAACTAACCGATGAAATCGCCTTGGTTCAAACTGTAGATTTCTTCCCACCTGTGGTAGATGATGCGTACTTATACGGCCAAATTGCGGCTTCCAACGCCCTTAGCGATGTTTACGCAATGGGGGGAATTCCAAAAACCGCTTTAAATCTGGTTGCTTATCCCGATGATGAAGACCCAAAATTAACCTGGCTAGGGCAAATTCTTGCAGGGGGGGCAGAGCGATGCCTTGCTGCTGGAGCAGTCATTGTTGGTGGCCATACCATTCGAGACAAAGAAATTAAATTTGGGCTTTCTGTGACGGGAATTGTTCACCCAAAAAAAATCCTTACAAATTCTGGTGCTAAAGTTGGCGATATTCTTTTGCTTACAAAACCCCTTGGCACTGGTTTTGTTACCACCGCTAATAAAGCCAATGCCTGCCCCGCCGACCTCTTCACTTCGGCGTGCA
Organism: Gemmataceae bacterium; assembly: GCA_041694635.1. Classification (GTDB taxonomy): domain Bacteria; phylum Planctomycetota; class Planctomycetia; order Gemmatales; family Gemmataceae; genus UBA969. The sequence goes on from JBDNHI010000080.1 coordinate 23,432, forward strand.
ACAGTATGGTTCAGCTTAATAAAGTTGGAGCAGATGCCCTGACTGGCCTTCACCCCCACGGAATGACCGACATAACAGGTTTTGGATTTGCGGGTCACGCATTAGAAATGGCGCTAGGAAGTAACACGACGCTTGAAATTAACCTACACAACTTGCCCAGATTTTCTGGAATAGATTGGCTTATTTCTAAGCGCTATTTCACTCGTGCAAGCAAAACCAATAAAGAATATGTTCAACCTTACTTAATCACCGAAGGAAAACCGGACCACATTTCTTTAGAACTTGCGTTTGATGCGCAAACTTCAGGCGGTTTGCTTATCAGTTTGCCTAAAGATGAAGTAGAAATGTTTAAAAAAGCAGCACTAAACAATGGCGCTATTTGCGCTGTTGTCGTTGGAGAGGTATTAGAAAAAGGAAAACATCACCTAGTATTTAAACCTTAGTTTTAGTTCTTAACCTTAACTTTTTTCAAAACAGCCTCTGCGGTTTCTCGCATTTCCTTGGAACTATCTTTGGTAAGTGATTGCAACTTATTTAAAACTTCATCATTAGAAAGTTCGGCGCCCCAGCGACCTATTGTCTCGACCGCAGCTAGCCTTACTTCTAGTGCGGAGTCGTTGACACAAAAGAGCACTGCAGATTGAGCAATTTTAAAATTATCTTTAAGTTCTGAGCCCATATTTCCTAGGCAATGCAAACATTGCGATCGAACTGAAGCATCACGATCTTTTAAGGCTGCTACGATTACTTTCCAGGCAGGGTTCGCTAGGGCACCTTGGTTATCGAGTGCAATAGCCAGCGAGATTTTCAAATCTTTAGGGGTATCTTGGGAGGCAAGGATTTCTCCAATTTTTTCTGCATAGGGGCTTGCAGATTCCCCCAGCATTGCAAGCGCATTTGCTGCAGGAAGCCTTAATTCCAAGGGCATTTTTCCGTCTTGTACTGTTTGTAAAAATAGTGGAAGCGATGCAATATCTTTCAAATTTCCTAATGCTAAAAAACTAAACGATCGAGAAATAATATCGGCTGTATTATCGGCTGCTAATACCCTTAGATCGGCAGATGCCCCCTTAGCTTCGGGGCCAAGTCTGCGAAGGGCATCTGTTGCAGCGACTCTTAGCCCGGTATCTTTTTGTTTAATAGCAGAAATCAAGTTGGGAATAGCTTGGGCAGATTCTGGAATTATTTTCCCTAGGGAAGAAGCAGCTACCTCTTTTACTTTTAAAGACTTATCTTTTTCGAGGGCTTCGTTCAGGGCTTTTACAGCCAAAGTTCTTGGCTCGTTAGATTTTGTTTTTTCTGCGATTTTGAGAGCTACGCGGGTCATTGAAAGAGCAGCGGTTTCTCTTAATTTTTCTTCGGGGTCGGTTTTTAAAACTATTTGCATTGCGGGTAGAATCCGTTTATCTAGTGACCCAGATAGTAATTCTAACGCAATCAGCCCTGCTCTTCTTGAGCGTATTTTTTTCTCTTTTTCCGCTTCGGGTAACTTTTCGTATTCAGCATCAACCTTTAACATAGACTCCCATTCCGTTAGCTTTTTCCCTTGAAATATAGGCTCTTCATCAAACCCTAGGCACGGTAATGATACGAGCATTGTCACTAGGATTGCTGTTAGCGGTAGGAGCTTTTTGTATCGCTTTAATGTAAACATCGGTTATTCCCTACAAATAATATTCAGTAAAATTCTCATCCCTTATTTTTACAATACGATCCAACCTTTATAATCTACCATAAACAAGTACTTGACTTCACCCTTGTTTTCAAATAAGACAAGATGTCGTATATCATTCTGTAGGTGTAAACGCCTAAGGCTCTTGTCTTGGGCTTTTTTCTTGCAGACTTTTTTGGTTCTTTCTTCTTATAGGTTCGGTGATACATTATGGCCTGCACTTGTGTAGTTGGTCTGCAGTGGGGAGATGAAGCTAAGGGTAAGGTTGTAGATGTCCTTACCGACAACCACGATATTGTGGTTCGTTACAATGGGGGCCCTAACGCAGGGCATACCGTTGTCACGGGCAATAAAACATTTAAGCTTTCTATTCTTCCTACGGGTGTGATTAGGCCCAAGGTTATTTCTATTATTGGTAATGGAGTGGTAATTAATCCCACGCGATTGCGTGAGGAAATTAATCAACTTGCTCAAAATGAGATTGAACTTGGCAAAAACCTTATCATCAGCGATAGGGCTCATATTATTTTCCCGTATCATGTCGAGCAAGAAAAAATCACAGAATCTAAACAAGGTCAGGGTATTGGAACTACAGGCAGAGGTATTGGGCCTTGCTATCAAGATAAGGTTGGTCGCGTTCACGCCATCCGAACGGGTGAACTTACGCGCCATTCACATTTAAAAGAACGGCTTGAAACGATTGTAGAGTTTAAAAACCGTTTGCTTCGCAGCTTTAACCCTGATGCGGTTCAGTTTGATCCAATCAAACTTGCAGATGAGTTTTATGAGCACGGGACTTTTCTTAAGCCACACCTTACCAATACCGTTACCTACCTTCATCAGGAATTTAAAGCAGGGAAAAAAATCCTTTTTGAAGGGGCTCAGGGTAGCCTTCTTGATGTCGACCACGGTAGTTTTCCTTTTGTGACCAGTTCCAACAGTATTACAGCGGGTATTGGTTCCGGATCCGGTTTGCCCTCCAGATTTGTTACCAAAGTGATTGGTATCTTAAAAGCTTACACCACCCGAGTTGGGAAAGGCCCCTTTCCAACCGAACTTGATGACGGCCCCGATGGACTTGGCGAACGCATTCGCAAAATTGGGCGTGAATATGGTACGGTTACAGGCCGACCCAGACGGTGTGGTTGGTTTGATGCGGTTGCTGCTAGACATTCTTCGATGATTAACGGAGTCGACGAAATCTGCGTAATGCTTTTAGATGTTCTTGCTGGGTTTTCCGAATTAAAGATTGCAACAGCATACGATCTGGATGGCGAACAAATCACTCATTTCCCCACCGATGCCAGCGAACTTCAACGGTGTAAACCCATTTATGAAACCTTAAGTGGATGGCAAGAGTCATTAACCTCGGCAAGGAAAATTTCTGACCTACCTGCTTCTGCTTTAAAATATGCTGATAGAATCGGTGAAATCTTAGAACTTCCTGTTAAACTTATATCTGTTGGCCCTGAAAGGTCTCAGACTATTTTCACAGGCCGTGTTTAATTACTCTTTTTACTTTATGGAGTAGCTTTCTTGCCTATGCCCAAGACAATGCAGGATAATTCCAATAAAGCTTCTTTCCCCTTGGAACTAAATCCAACTCGGCTTCCAGCCCATATTGCAATCATTATGGACGGGAATGGCAGATGGGCCAAACAAAAGGGCCTTCCTCGGGTCGAGGGCCACGCTGCGGGTATGCAAACGGTTCGGGCTATTGTTGAAGAATGTTCAAGGCTTGGTATTCATCAACTCACTCTTTATTGTTTTAGCAGCGAGAATTGGAAGCGACCCCAACCCGAGCTTGATTTTTTAATGGCACTTCTTGAAAGTTATTTAATTCAGGAACGCCCCCTCCTGCTTGAAAAAAATATTCGGTTCAGCACTATCGGAAGAATAGAAATGTTATCCCCATCGGTGCAACAAGAAATCAATGCAACTGGTAATCAATGCAGAGATAACACGGGTATGGGGCTTTGCCTAGCAATTAATTATGGAGGTAGGCAAGAAATTGTTGATGCGGTTCAAAAAATTTCAGAACAAGTAAGTAAGGGTATCCTAACTTCTGAAAGCATCGATGAATCTGTAATTTCTTCGGCGTTAAATACTAGTGGGATGCCTGACCCCGATCTTTTAATTCGTACAGCAGGAGAAATGCGGGTAAGTAATTTTTTACTTTGGCAGATTTCTTATGCAGAGATTTGGGTCACCGAAAAAAATTGGCCCGACTTTAACAACACCACCCTTCACGATGCACTGATCGAATATGCAACTCGAGAAAGACGCTTTGGGGGTTTAAAAAGTTGAATTGTCTCAAGGCATTTTTAGCTAGGTTTTCTTTTACGGTGGGTATGCCACCTCTATGAAAACTAGAATATTTGTGGGAATAGCTATCATTCTGACGATGACAGGTGCCTTAACTGCGGATCTTTATTTTGCCCCGTGGTATCCTTTTCTTTTATTTGTTTGTCTGCTTGGTTCTTTTCTTGCTTCTAAAGAACTACTACACCTCGTCAAGCAAAACCAAGGGGTCAGCAACACGGTAGTTACTCTTGCGGTCTCTGCAATTCTTTTATCTAACTGGGTCCCCCATTGCAACCTTCCTTACATTTCTTCGAGTTGGCATTCTTGGCAAGTAACGGGGTCTACCGCCCTATTCTTTTTCTTTATTCTCACCTCCATCGAATTATTAAAATACCAAGCTCCGGGAAACAGTGTTAACAACCTTTCACTTTCTGCTTTTATTTTGGTTTATCTTGGGCTTCTACCTAGTTTCCTTATTCAACTTCGCTGGATTGGTTCAGAAACAAATCCTTTTACAGGTCTTCTTTGCCTAGGGCTTACGATTAGCGTAACGAAGTGTTGTGATATAGGGGCATACTTTACGGGTAAACTGATAGGCAGACATTTGATGACGCCAAAGCTTAGCCCGAAGAAAACTTGGGAAGGCTTTGTAGGAGGGATATTATTTTCGATTATAATGACGTTTCTTTGGCTTAAAATTTTCCCTCAAACCCCCCTTTGCTGTAATCTTGCTGCTATTGGGTTTGGAGTTCTCATCGGAACGGGTGGCGTTTTTGCGGACCTTGTTGAAAGCCTTATCAAACGAGACACCGAAACCAAAGATGCTTCTCATACCATTCCGGGGTTTGGTGGCATCCTTGATCTCCTTGATTCACTATTATTAATCGGCCCCATCGCTTGGCTTTTTTTCCAAACTTAATTTAGGAATCTCAATGAAAGAATTAACCATCCCACTTGATAGCAGAGAAGAAGCCATTCTTATTTCAGGTAATAGGGATCAATACCTTAAAGAAATCAGACAGGCCCTTGATATGCAGGTGCTAGGTCGAGGCGACCAGTTACTTTTCAAAGGCACCGATGAACAAATCGATCAAGCTGCCCGGGTTATTTCTCGTATGCGTGACACACTTCGAAACCGAGGGGCTCTCAATTTTGAAGATGTTCGAACCATCATTGAGGTTGTTCATTCGGGGGGCGACAGATTAATAGGTGGCCAAGGTTCCGAAAAAACACCAGAATACGGGGGGAAGTTTCTGAGGCCTAGAACCGATGGGCAAGCGATTTATGTCAAAGCGATGAGAGAGCACGATTTGACCCTTTGCGCTGGCCCAGCCGGTACTGGAAAAACTTGGCTAGCTGTAGCAATGGCGGTTAGTCAACTTAGACAGGGTATGATTAAAAAAATCGTTTTGGTTAGACCTGCGGTTGAAGCTGGCGAGCGACTTGGTTTTTTACCGGGTGACATTGCTGCCAAGGTAAACCCTTACCTTCGGCCTCTTTTTGACGCCCTTAACGATATGATGGATCCAGATCAAGTTAAGCGATACCTTGAAAATGATATTATAGAAATTGCGCCACTGGCTTATATGCGTGGGCGCACCTTAAACCAAGCTGTCATTATTATGGATGAGGCGCAAAACACTACCGTTCCCCAAATGAAAATGTTTCTTACTCGAATGGGGTACGGTTCTAAGGTGATAGTTACGGGTGATGTTACCCAAGTTGATTTACCTCCCCACACAAAAAGTGGCTTGACTGATGCGTTAAATCGGTTAAAAAATATAGAGAGGATATCAATTATTTATTTAGGGGATTCGGATATAGTAAGAAATCCGTTAGTTCAAAAGATTCTTAATGCTTATGAGGATGATAAGCATCGAAAAAAACACGAGGATTAATTCCTTTTAAAAAATGATAGAAAAGGCATGATGCTAGAAAACTCAAAAGAAAACACTTCTACTGATTACTATAGAGATCGTTCTGCGATTTCCTCACTCTTCAGTCATTTTGAAACCATACCCTTAGCAGCTCTTGAAAAGATGTCGTTACTTTCTCGGTTTGATTCTAAATTTCTATTTCACTGCGACAAACTTGTTCCATTAATAGAAAGTTTTTCACAAAGTTATCAGGTTTTAGAGATTAGAAAACAAAATGTTTTCCAGTATGAAACCACTTATTTAGACACCGATGATTTTAAATTCTACCTAATGCACCATAATGGCAAGCCCGATAGGATTAAAGTTCGCTGGCGCAACTATGTTGATGCACAAAAAGTTTTTTTCGAAGTTAAATGCAAGACCTCCAAGAAAAAGACTGAGAAGTTTCGTTTCCAAGAAAATGAAATACTTGATGAATTAAGTAACAAGCAAATCGAACTTCTCGACTCACTTGGATATCAAGGTTTTATTTTAAAACCAAAAGTTACGATTTCTTACGATAGGATAACCTTAATTGAAAAAACTGAAAATATGAAAATCACATTTGACTTAAACTTAAAATATGAAAATATATTTCAAGAAAAGTTACTACCTTGGATAGTCATAGCAGAAGTTAAAAGTAGGCGAACTAGCTTAAACTGTAGTTTTTCTGAATCTGCAAGAAAGCTTGGTATACGAAAAGTTGCTTTTAGTAAGTATGCTACGGGTATTGCCAGCCTTGAAAGTGTCAAACATAACGCATTTAAACCTGAACTCTTACTGATTGCCAAAATTAAAAATGAACGAAATGCTAGCTGAAAAACCTGAACTGGTTACAGTATTCTTTGGGGGATCCCGACTGACCGAGTTTGGGTTTCGTTTTGCCCTTAATGCCTTAGTCATTTTCTTACTTGTAAGAATTATTTACTACCCAAGGCATCGGAACAAAGATTTTCTTTTTTCTTTCTTTCTTTTCAATATGATCAATTTTTTAATTTGCTACCTTCTTAGTAGTGCAACGATCAAGATTGGCTTTGCATTTGGTTTATTTGCAATTTTTTCCATCTTAAGGTATCGAACTGTTTCGGTGCCAATCCGGGAAATGGCGTATCTTTTAACCAGTGTCACTATTGGGATTTTAAATGCTCTTTCCAGTTTAGAGCAAGGATTACCTGAATTACTTTTCTCCAATGGATTACTTCTTTTATTAACCTTTGTGTTAGATCGAAAAGTCACTTTGCCTCACGAAAGCAGTCAGATGGTGGTTTATGAAAAAATAGAGTTTATTAAACCTGAAAACCGAATACAATTACTCGACGATCTCAAGCAAAGAACCGGCTTACCCATTCATCGCATTGAAATTGGTAGAATAGATTTGATGAGGGATTGTGCAAGGATTCGAGTTTTCTACCTATCGCAAGACAGCCAATCGTCTTTTGAATCTGATAACGATGATGATTAACTTATGAATGTTTTATTTTTTATTAGCAACCTCTTCAACTTTTTGCATAACTCTCAACAGGTTTAAGCCAAGAAATTTTTTAATAACTTCTTCCTTATGCCCTCGGTCGAGCAAAACCTGAGTAAGTTTTGGGTAGCACGAAACATCTTCAAGCTGTGATGGTACAGATTCGATTCCATCAAAGTCTGATCCGATACCAATATGATCAGACCCTGCAACTTTAATAATATGTTCAATATGATCAGCGACCTGAAAGATGGTGGCAATAGGAGCAGGATTTTGTTTACGCCATTGGCCAAACGCGGTTTGGAAGTCAGATTCTTTCGGAAATTTTTTCTGATATTCTTTGTAAACTTGATTCACTTCACGCCAGCGAGCTGCTCCATCTGGAGAGATGAATCCGGGGTAGAAATTCACCATCACGACTCCGTTATTTTCTTTTATTAAACGCAATACATCGTCTGGGATATTTCTAGGGTGATCCGCAATGGCACGAGCCGAGGAATGCGAAGCTATAACTGGGGCCTTACTTATTCGCAAAGCGTGCCTCATTGTATCGGGTGAAACATGGGAAATATCAACCATCATTCCCAGGCGGTTCATTTCTTTTACCACTTCTTCACCAAAAAGACTTAGACCACGATTTTTTGGTTCATCGGTACAAGAGTCGGCCCAATTGGTATTTTCTGAATGCGTAAGAGTCATATAGCGAACTCCTAGGCGATAAAAGTTGCGAAGGACGCCAAGCGAATTATCGATTGAATGCCCGCCCTCGACGCCAATCATACACGCAATTTTTCCTGTTTTCCTAATTCGAATAATATCCGCTGCGGTTAAGGCTGATTCAAATTCGTCGGGGTAAGCAATTACCATCCGAGCGATGACATCGATTTGATCAAGAGTTTCGCGAACAGCGGTGCCTTTTTTTTGGGATTCAACGGGGACATAAGCGGCCCAGAACTGGGCTCCCACACCGCCCTGTTTAAGTCTGGGAATATCGGTATGTAACGATGCAATACTTCTGCGGAGGTCATATTTAAGAAAAGACATATCCTCTTTTTTTCTAAACTGCCAAGGGAGATCGTTATGCCCATCCACGAGTAAACTTTCGCGATGGATTTTTTTAGCTAACTCGCCAACGACTACGGTATAGGCTGGTTTCACAGGGGATTTAATTGCAGGTTCACCTGCATCGATTACAGCTATTGCTATTAAAAGAAGTGGCACTAGAACAATGTTTTTAGTTAAATTCATTGCAAGAATCCTTAAGTAGGTTTAGGGGTAGATAATTTAACCTTGGCAGGTGCAAAGAAAGAATAAATAACAGGAAGAATAAAAAGTGTCAGGGTACTGCTGCTGATTACGCCTCCTATAACAACGCTGGCTAACGGCTTTTGAACTTCTGCACCAACCCCATTGCTGAGTGCCATCGGGATGAACCCAAACCCAGCAACAAGTGCGGTCATAAGGACCGCTCTTAAGCGAGTGACCCCGGCATTTTCAATGGCTTGAAGTAAAGGCATACCTTCGGCGCGGAGTTGTCGGATAAAAGTCACCAGCAACATTCCATTAAGAACGCCTAGGCCAAAGAGAGCTATAAACCCAACCGCTGCTGAAATAGAAAAGGGCATTTGACGAAACCAAAGGGCAGCAATACCGCCAATACAAGCCAAGGGGACGGAAGAAAAAACGATGATGCTATCAGTAATATTTTGGTAAGTGAGATAAAGTAGAAGCATAATAAGGGCTAAAGAAATCGGCACAATAACCGCTAACCTAGATTTTGCAGCGGCAAGTTGTTCGAATTGGCCGCCCCATTCAATTCTGTATCTACTTGAAGGAAATGCAACTTTAGTTTTAATTTCTTTTTGGGCATCAAGAACATAGCTACCCACATCTCTTCCGCGGACATTGCATTGGATGGTGATTCTTCGCTGTCCCCATTCGCGAGAAATTCGAGAGGGGCCACGAATTTCTTGGATATCGGCAATACCTGAAAGAGGGATTTTTTCTCCGCTGTTGGTAGTCACAAGCATGGCACCAATTGCACTAGGGCTAGACCTAATAGTATCGGGAAATTTTGCGACTAAAGGAAACCTTTGTTCGCCTTCCAAGATTTCGCCCAGGGGTTGGCCGCCCAAGGTTTCAATGTGTTGTAAAACTGTTTTCGCAGCAATACCGTGTGTAGCAAGTTGATCTTGTTTAAGTTTAATTTGTAGAACGGGTTGCCCGCTGATCGGTTCTACAAACACATCTTGTGCGCCTTGAATATTTTTAAGTATAAGTTCGACTTGCTCGGCTTTCTTTTTAAGAACATCAAAATCATCGCCAAAGATTTTAACTGCGACATCAGATCGAACGCCTGAAATCATTTCATTTACCCGCTGTTCGATTGGTTGGGTGAAAGAGAGTTCTTGCCCAAGGAGTGGTTCGAATAATTTTTGTAAGAGGCCGACGATTTCTTCTTGGGTACTAGCTTTGGTCCATTTTTCACGGGGTTGCAGAGTAATAAAAAAGTCTGTTTCTTCGGGGCCCATTGGGTCGGTAGCAACTTCAGGGCAACCAACCCTAGACCAAACTTTACAGACTTCATCTGGAAATTCTTGCAGCAGCATTTTTTCCATTTTGGTGTTGTAACGCACTGCTTCTTGGATACTTGTACCTACGGGGCGGAAAATATTTATAACTATCCCACCTTCAGAAAGTTTTGGAATAAATTCTGATCCCAAAGATCTTGCCATCATTATTCCAACTAAACTGATACAACCAACTAGCAAAATCGCTGGGATACGAAACCTTAAAACCAGCCTTAAAATTGGTTTATAAATCCACTCTGCAATACGAACTATCAAAGGATTTTGATGCTTGATCACTTTGGGTAGAAGGAAACTTGCCAAGGCAGGGATCAAAGTTAGTGATAAAATTAGTGACCCTACGAGCGCAAAAACAACCGTAATAGCCATCGGGCGAAATAGTTTTCCTTCCACGCCTTCAAGAGTCAAGATTGGTAGATAAACGATAATAATAATTAATTCGCCAAACAAAGTTGGCATTCTCACTTCCATAGCAGCTTCGTAAATAAGTTCCAATCGGTTGCGCTTTTCTGCACCTTCCTCGCCTAACCTCCGCATTAAATGTTCTACAAGAACGACGGAACTATCTACCACCATACCAAAATCGATTGCCCCTAAGCTTAATAAGCTGCCTGCTATTCCAAATGCCAGCATTCCATTAAAAGCAAAAAACATAGAGAATGGAATTGCAGCAGCCACCACCAAACCTGCTCGAAGATCGCCTAAAAAAATGAAAAGAATTGCTATTACTAACAACCCACCTTCAAATAGGTTACTTCGAACTGTTCCGATTACCTTATCGACCAATTCGGTGCGATCATAAGCGATATCCATTTTGATTTCGGGAGGCAGGTTCGATTTAATAATTTCGTATTTATCTTTGAGCCTATGAGTAACGGAATTGCTATTTTCCCCCATAAGCATAAAGCCTAGGCCCATTACACTTTCGCCTTTGCCCATAAAAGTAACGGCACCAAACCGATGATCCACACCAACCATTACCAATGCAATATCGGAAACCTTAACAGGAACACCATTTTTAATTCCGACAACAATGTTACGGATTTGATCTAGCGTAACGGTTCGAGCAACTCCTTGGACAATTAAAGTGTCAGTACCACGACTGATATTACTACCCCCCGCATTCATATTGGTAGCTTTGATAGCGTCGATTACTGATTCGAAAGCGAGTTCGTAGATATTTAATTTATCGGGGTCGATTCGGATTTGATACTGTTTTTTATCGCCACCCCACGCATTAATTTCGGCAACGCCCGGCACTTTTCTTAAACCGGGCTTAACAACCCAGTCGAAGAAAGTTCTAGCCTCTGCAAGGCTAGTGTTGGGGGTAGATGGTTCCACCATAAAGTGCAAAACTTCGCCCAATCCAGTTGCAACAGGCCCAAGAGTCGGCTTTGAAACTCCTACGGGTAAGATTGCATTACTTATTCGTTCGCTAACTTGCTGCCTTGCAAAATAAATACTTGTACCATCTTCAAAGTTTACTGTAATTTGTGATAAGCCAAACTTTGATAGCGATCGTAATTGATTCAACCTAGGCATTCCGTTGATTTCTTGTTCAATCGGGACAGTTATTTGTCTTTCGATTTCTTCGGGTGCTAATCCAGATGCATAAGTATTAATTTGTACCTGAACTGGGGTGGTGTCTGGAAATGCATCGATTGTTAAGGCAGGCAGCAACCAAATCGAAACAGAGGCAAAAACTAACATACCTAGAATTACTGGAGTTCTAAAGCGCAGTGATAGTTTAAGAATCAAGTCGATCATTTATAAAAGCCTGTTAAAAACGATTACATTTCAAGCTTTGAAAGCAATTCCGCTCGAAGCAAATGAGAACCGATTGTGATGATGGTATCGCCTAGTTGCAAGCCCTTGATGACCAAGATTTTTTCGCCATTGCGATTTCCTAGCTCGACAAATTTTATTTGAAAAGTAGTTGCATTTAATCGAATGAAAACAAAAGCTTTATTATCAATGTATTGTAAACTAGAATCTGTAATAACAATTGCTTTCTCTTGTTTACCAATGATGATTTCGCCTTTACCGAAGGTATTGGGCCTTAACTTGCCATCCTTATTTGCAAAGGATGCTTTGACCTTCACGGTATGGGTTTTGTCATCAAGTTCGGGGCTAACCCAATCAATCTTTCCGGAAACGAATTGATCATCGACAAGGTCGGCTTTGAATTTAAATTCTTGCCCAACCTTGACCAACTGCACTGATTCCAATGGGAGGTTAAACATTAAAATGAGGTTAGAAGGATCTGCAAGAACGCATTGGGCATCTGAAGAAGAAACACTTTCCCCAACGCCTTTAAGGATGGCAATAATTTGCCCATCGAATGGTGCTTTGATGGGCAAAAGGTTTGCAGAGAGAGTATTTTTTGATTCGAGAATAATTTCTTCTGGGATACCGATTTCGCAAATCTTTTTAAAGATTTCTTTATCAGAAAGATTTTTATATGCATCTTCTGAAATAGTAAATCCGAAGTTGACGAGGGTTTGCCTATCAGCAAGGTTTTTTATTTCGATTTCTCGGAAAGCCATTTCGAGTTCGCGGATTTGTCGTTCGGGAATAACACTTGCGGCAAGTTGTCCTCTTTCCAAAGATTTTTGGCGGTTATCTTTAAGTACTAGCGATTGAACAAAATCGGTTTTAGCTTTTCCAACATCGGTCGAATCGATCAGAGCGATGGTTTGGCCCTTGAGGACTTTATCGCCCTGTTTTTTAAAAATTTTTGCTACTACTCCCGGAGCTTTCGAACTAATGTTACCTTTTCTTGAGTTATCAAACTCGATATACCCAGTACTAGAAATTGATTTTATAAAGGGTTGCTCGGTAAGGGTTTGGAATTGGAGTTCAGCGAGGTTGACTGCGTCATTATTAGGGGCAAGGATTAAAGCTTTTTCGAAGGGATTATTTTTTTCTGGTCCGGGTTCACTTTTCCAAAGGGATGCCTTATTTGCTTTTTGACTTTCCTGCTTTTTTGCTTCTTCATTATTACTAAAGGAGTATTTGAAAGTCCATTCGGTACGAGTCCCCCAAAAACCAATTCCCAAAAGGATAGCAAGAATAAACAGAGTAGGGATCGATTCTAAAGCGAATTGAAACACTTGCCTTATTCTATTTTTCTTGAGAGTTAATTTGGGTTCCATCAATTTCATCCGTTAGGAAATCACAAAGTATCTTGTAATAAGTAAAGATGATACTTTATGGTTTGATAAAAATAAATGCTGGCTTATATCATACTCAATTCGAGCTAACATTATTAAGAATTAAGCAAATGGAAATTGAATTTGAATGGTTTAAAATTTACAGAAAGCATAACTAGGATGCTAATCCCCGAACTTATCAGAAAAAAAAGAGAAGGGTTTACGCTTTCAAAAGAAGAAATTGCAAGCTTTGTAGAAGGGGCAACTCTGGGGAACTGGCCAGAATACCAACTTTCAGCGATGTTAATGGCGATATTTTTTGAAGGGATGACTACAAAAGAAACCGCAATATTAACAAATTTGATGGCTAATTCAGGAAAAGTACTGAGCTGGAATAATTTGCCTGGCCCGGTGGTTGATAAGCATAGTACGGGAGGTGTGGGGGATAAAACTTCGATAATTCTTGGGCCACTTGCAGCGGCTTGTGGTGTTTTTGTGCCAATGATTTCGGGACGGGGGCTAGGCCATACCGGAGGCACTTTAGATAAGCTTGAATCGATTCCTGGGTTTAATGTGAACCTTGACTTAAATACTTTTGAAAAAGTTTTAAGAAATCTTGGGGTTTCAATGATTGGGCAAACTAAAGAAATCGCACCTGCGGATCGGGTTCTTTATTCCCTTAGAGATGTAACTGCAACGGTAGAATCGATTCCGCTGATTACTGCTTCTATACTCAGCAAAAAAATTGCAGAGGGTATAAAAGTTTTAATTATGGATGTAAAAACAGGTGCTGGTGCCTTTATGCCTGAAAGAGACAAAGCACGAAAGCTTGCCAAGTCTTTAGTTAGCACTGCGAAAAAAGCGGGGATTCATTGCGAGGCTATTCTTAGCAATATGGATTCGCCTTTAGGTTACAAAATAGGCAACGCACTCGAAATTCAAGAGTGCATTGAAATACTTAAAGGGAAAGGCCCCGAAGACACCAAAGAACTTTCGATTCAGCTTACCGCAAGGATGGTAAAAGCAGGAGGAATTACTGCCACACTTGAAGAAGCCATCAACCTTGTGAGAGAAAAGCTGGCTTCAGGAACTGGGCTAGAAAAATTTGAATCATTAATCATAGCTCAAGGCGGGGATGCAAAAGTACTTGATAATTTTGGATTATTGGAAGTTTCCTCAGAGGCTATTTTCATCAAAGCGAAAGAATCGGGCTGGTTAAATTTCATCGATGCTTGCAAACTAGGCTGGGCAGGTTGTTATTTAGGTGCTGGAAGAGACCGAGCAGATGGAACGATTGATCCCGGGGTGGGAATAATTTTACATCAAAAGCCTTCTATTCAAGTTTATAAAGGTGATATGATTATAGAAATTCGGCATAGGAATGGTAAAGGATTAGAAAAAGCAATGACTCTTTGCGAGCACGCAATTGTTGTGGAGCAAAGTCCTTTACTAGAAAATAAATTAATACTAGAAGAAATCAAGTGAACTGGCTTATGAATAGTGAAGTTTAATGGATGGGAAAATTATGATGCCACCAGATGATGTAATAACAGAAGCAAAAATAGTACAGCAGCGATCTTATTCGCCCTATTCGAATTTTAAAGTAGGAGCAGCAATTAGGAGCTTAGATGGTAAGATTTTTAGTGGTTGTAATATCGAGAATGTGAGTTATGGGTTAACGATATGTGCAGAGCGGACAGCGGTTTGCGCAGCGGTATCAGCGGGGTATCGGAGTTTTGGGGAGATGGTGATTGTAGCGAATTCAGCGCCACCGTGCCCGCCCTGTGGGGCCTGCAGGCAATTTTTATATGAGTTTGCACCCGAGCTAAAAATATGGGGCCTAAACTTAGAAGGTGAGATAAGATTTTTCAGGTTAAGAGATTTATTGCCTGATGCATTTAATGCAACTTTTATATACCCACCTCCTTTGAAAGATCGGAGTTAAGCTTTGGACTTTTCACCCGCACGCTTTAATTACCATTTTGATTTTTTCTCAAACAACTTGGGGAATAGTCGAACTATTGCGGTTTGGCTACCCCCTGGATATTCTGCGGACCAAAGTTACCCAGTGCTTTATTTGAATGATGGCCAAAATATGTTTGACAAGAAATATGCTGCGTTTGGTTCGATTTGGGAAGCGGATAAAACAGCGGAACGGCTCATCAGGCAAAACTTTTTAAAACCTCTTATTTTAGTCGGAATTGATAACACTTTACAGCGCGAAGAAGAATACACTTTGCATAAAGATGCCCGTGAAAAGCGTGGCGGGAATGCCAGAATGTATGGCAAATTCCTTGCTGAAGAGCTTAAGCCTTTTATTGATTCGCATTATTCGACCTTAGCAGGAGCGCAGAATTGTGGCATTGCTGGCTCTTCCCTTGGTGGCCTTGTTTCACTTACCTTGGCACTCGATTACCCTGAAACTTTTGGGCTTTGTGGTGCTATTTCTGCTTCTCTTTGGTGGGCTAATCAAAAATCGCTTTACGATGTGTTGGCTCAGGCAAATAGGCTTGAAAACGCTCGAATTTGGTTCGATATGGGTACGGAAGAGGGAAAGTATCCGGGGTGCGTAAATCCTCCCTATACTTTAACTAGGCTTCTTGCAAGTAGGCTAGAGCAGATAGGTTTATTGCCTGGTTGGAATTATTACTATCAGGAAATTATGGGTGGTCAGCATCACGAAAACGACTGGCGCGACCGATTCGATCGCATCCTACTTTTTTTATTTGGAAAACCGGGATCAAAAGGCGTCTCGTAATATTTGCTCTAATTCTTCGACTGTAGTGCTTCTAGGGTTTACTCTTAAAATCCTTTGAATGCTATGAGCTTTAACCGCAAAGTTATGAAGCTGATTTTCTTTTACTCCAATATTTCTTAGTTTAGAAGGTATACCAATATCCGAGCGTAATTTTTCTACTGCTTCTATAGCTTTTAGCGCACCTGCATTTTCATCAAGCCCCGTCATATTTTCCCCTAGGAAGCTAGCTATTAAAGCAAATTCTTTTTTTCTCAAAGGCAAGTTAAACTTCATCACATAAGGAAGCAGCAAGCCATTTCCTTCGCCATGTGAACAATGGACTGCCCCACCAACGGGGTATTCCAGTGCGTGAACAGCAGCCACACCAACATTAGAGAAAGCCAATCCGCCAAGGGTAGCAGCAAGTGCCATACCTTCGCGTGCTTCGAGGTCATCGCCATTGGTAACAGCGCGTTTAAGAAAAAGGCCACAAAGGCGAATAGCTTTTTCAGCGACCATATCGCCAAAGAAATGCCTACCTTGGTAGACGGAAGTTTGACCAAGTGGAAGAGGGAAGACTTCGTTATCAACAGCGGTAAAAGCTTCGATGGCGTGAGTGAGGGCATCGATACCGCTATCTGCGGTAACTTTTTTAGGGCAAGAAACCGACATTTGAGGGTCAACAATAGCAACTTTGGGTCTAAGGAAATTACTAAGGCAGCCCAATTTAAGCTGTGAATCTGGGTTGGTAAAGACATCAGCGCCCGAGACTTCGGAACCTGTGCCAGCCGTGGTAGGGACACAAATCAAAGGAAGGATAGGTCCGGGGATGCGATCATCGCCAACATAATCTAAGGGGCTACCCCCGTGAGCAAGAACCTTGGCAACAATTTTTGCCATATCCATATTGCTACCGCCGCCGACGCCAAAGATGCCATCAGGGGCAAAAGATTTTGCTGCCTGAATTGCATTTAAGACAGCAGGAAGTGTAGGTTCAGCTTCACCGCCGTCATAAATTTCCACTTCGATTCCAGCTTCTTTAAGTGGATTTATTACTTTTTGTGCTATTTCGTATTTCAATAAAGTTTTATCTGTTAGCAGAAAAATTCGCTTAAGCCCCATTCGCTTAGCTATGTCTCCAGCTTCATTTACTGCGCCCCAGCCAAACACCAGTTCTCCTGCGCTATGAAATCTCCATACAGTTCTCATATATTCTCCTTAACGAGTTTGTGTAAAGCTGCAATTATGTTGCTATGTTATCTTGAATTTAGGAATAATTCATTAGGTTGGATAAATTATTATGAATAAGCCAATTCGCATTGGGATCGTTACGGTGTCAGACCGTGCTAGTCAGGGAATTTACCAAGACCTAGGGGGTCCGGCGATTGTACAACTCCTTGGGGAAATTCTTTCGTGTGATTTTCAAACGGTCGCAAAATTGATTCCCGACCAACAATCCACTATCGAATCAACCTTAATCGAGCTTTGCGAAGTTGAGCAATGTTGTTTGGTGGTTACCACGGGGGGAACAGGCCCTGCTAAAAGAGATGTCACCCCAGAGGCGACTAAAACTGTTTGTGATAAAATACTTGATGGGTTTGGGGAACAGATGCGAAGTGAGTCGCTAAAGGTGGTGCCTACTGCTATTCTTTCAAGGCAAATTGCAGGAATAAGAGGGAGTACTTTGATTATAAATTTACCGGGGAAGCCCTCTGCAATTCGGGATTGTCTCCTTGCTGTTTTTCCTGCAATACCCTATTGCATTGATCTTATCGAGGGGCCATACCTTACAACCAATGAGAACCTAGTGAAAGCATTTAGGCCAAAAAAATAGGCACATTATGAATATCGATTTGAATTGTGATTTGGGCGAAGGATACACCAGCGACTTGTCCATACTGCCTTTAATTTCATCTGCTAACATCGCCTGCTGCAGACACGCTGGTTCGCCCGACCAAGTTTTGGAATTACTTTTCAAAGCGAAAGACTTGGGTGTAAGTATAGGGGCCCACCCGGGGTACAATGATCCGATTAACTTTGGTAGAAAAGATTCGACCCTTTCTCCGGATCAAGTTTTTGCTGAATGCCTATTTCAAGTTGGAGCTTTAAAAACCTTGGCAGACTATGCGGGGGTGCCTTTATCTCATTTAAAACCGCACGGGGCACTCTACCACCAAGCTTCTTCTAACAAAAGCCTTGCTGACAAAATGATCTTAATTGCACAAAGATTTAATCTGGCGATCTTTGGCCCTCCCAATTCTGTTTTAGAATTTGCTGCCCAGAACAAAGTACCTTTCTTCCTTGAAGGCTTTGCTGATCGGAAATATTCTAACGATGGAAAACTTATTCCTCGTAATCTTCCCGATCCCTTTATCACCAGTCCAACCTTAGCTGCGATTCAGTGTCAGCAATTAATTTCTATTCATAATATTAAAACTCTTTGCGTTCACGGCGACCAACCAGACGCATTAACTTTTATTCACGGACTTAGGCAGAATCTAAAAACTCTTGGCATCGAAGTTCAATCCTTCAAACCAGCGGATAATTTATGAGCCTTACCGTAATAGAATCTGGGCTAAATACACTTTTAGTTGATGGGGGAAGGTTTGGGCAAAGGCATCGGGGATTACCTTGGGGAGGGCCAGCAGACTGGGTTTCTTTTCAATATTGCAATGCAATCTTAGGCAACGCTCTTGAATCTGCTGCATTGGAAATAAGCTTGCTTGGACCAACTTTAATTGCATCAGACGACATAGCTCTTTCCTTTGTTGGCGCACCTTTTCATTTAGAAATTAATGGAAAATCTTTAGGAAGTTTAAACACCTTCACTTTAAGAAAAGATGAAACACTTAAAATCGGAAGTTGTTATTCTGGGGTTCGTGGCTACCTTGGGGCCAAAGGTGGCTTTCTTGAAAACACAATATTGGGCAGTCGTTCTTCGCTTGGCCCCATTAAAATTGACCAACACATATCCTGCAAGGTTAGCAAATGCACAGGGTCAAGGCTTCCCGAAGAATGGAGTTGGCAAGAATCCACTTTGCCCATTCGGGTAACACCCGGTGCAGAGTTTTCTTCCTTTCGTCAACAAGAATTTTTAGAACAGGGATTTGCAGTTCAAAACTCTAGCAACCGAATGGGGCTAAGATTATCGGGGGCTTCTATACAAATTCCGGAAAAAGAAATGTTATCAGAACCGGTCTGCCCGGGCACCATTCAAGTTGCAAGAGATGGGCAATTGTTAGTGCTTGGGTCTGATGGTCAGACCATCGGGGGTTATCCAAGAATTGCTCAAGTAATAAGGGCAGATTTGGCCAAACTAGGGCAACTTAGGCCGGGGGTGAAAGTTGCATTTTCATTAGTAACAACTGAAATTGCAGAACTTTCTTGGAACACCTTATTTCAAGAAACTTCTTATATTTCTCTTAGGCTGCAAACCGCTAGCGGGATTATTTTATAATATATTATTCATAAGCTTTCCTGCCTTTATCCTAATCCGTGTTGAAAGGTTCTAAAATGGCAAAAGTATTAATCGCCCCCTCTCCCCTTGATGGAATTGACGCTGAATTTGTTACCGTACTTAAAAATGCTGGGCACGAACTCATCTACCCAAAAAAAGGACAGCAACTTTCAGAAGCAGAATTAATTCAATGGCTACACGGGGTTGATGCTGTTCTTGCTGGCTCTGAACCCTACAACGAAAAAGTCATCCATGCCAACCCACAATTGAAAGTTATTGCAAGGGTAGGCGTTGGTTATGATGCGGTTGATTTAAAAACTTCCACTAAAAATAAAATTGTGGTTACTATTGCACCAGGAACCAATCAAGGCGCGGTAGCAGAGCACGCCTTTTGCCTAATACTCGCGCTTGCAAAAAAACTTGTACCACAACATAAAAGTGTTGAAGCGGGGCAATTTCCACGAGGCACCAATATTCCTCTGCGCGGCAGAACCCTTGGCCTTGCTGGCCTTGGCAGAACAGGCAAAGCAATGGCCACCCGAGGCTTAGCATTTGAAATGAATGTTATTGCTTACGAACCTTACCCCGATCACGATTTTTGCAAGTCCCACAATATTAATCTCGTTACTTGGGAAGAACTTTTACAGGAATCGGATTATCTTTCTTTGCATCTTCCTTACAACCAAGATTCGCATCATTTAGTTAACAGTAAAACCTTGGGGTTAATGAAATCAACCGCATACCTTATCAACACTTCAAGGGGAGGTGTTATAAAAACGGATGATCTTCACGAAGCATTAAAGTCAAAAAAGATTGCAGGTGCGGGGCTAGATGTTTTTGAAGAAGAACCCCCAGGAAAGTTAGCCATCTTCGAGATGGAAAATCTTGTATTAACTGCGCATATGGCAGGGGTGGATATTCAATCCCGAGATGATATGGCGCTATCAGCGGCCCACGCTGTGGTGGATATTCTTCGTGGAAAATGGCCTAAAGAAAAAATAGTAAACCCAGAAGTTAAAGGGTAGGTTTAAATGAAAGCATTAAGTTTTACCGGTAACTTTATGGGTTAGAACACCTATAGCTATTTTCACTTAACCTATGCTGTTAAATGACTTATGCGTTCCTTGGGTATAAAAAGTTTTGGTCAATGGTTGCAACCTTAGGTTCAGTGCATTTACCACTTCTATAAGTTAAGATGTAAAATTCTTTTATAATTTTAACAAATCAATTGAAATCTACCAGCTTACAAGCTTATTATATTAATATCTTCATAAATTCTTAACATTTAAAATATTGGTATAAAAATTATGATAATACTATTATGTAGAAAAGCATTTACACTTATTGAACTCTTAGTCGTTATCGCAATCATAGCAATTCTCATAGGTTTATTATTACCCGCAGTTCAAAAAGTTCGGGAAGCTGCTGCTCGGATGACCTGTGGCAATAATATGAAACAGATTGGTTTAGCGGTTCATAATTTTGTATCTAGCCAAACCAATTTGCCTTCCAGTATGACTCAAAAAGGAGCAACAACTTTAGTTACACTTCTACCTTATTTAGAACAAGAATCGCTTGCAAAGGTTTGGGAAAAAACCCAGTCGTCCGCATCGGGATCTTTCTGGTGTTCGAATTTATTACCAGTGCTTCCAGGCTATGGCGTTGCTCCCGCACCTGGGGATCCCTTTGCCAATGATAATCATATTAAAGGTTTAATATGCCCTACTGCACCCGATCCAAAAACAGCAAGAAATTTGGTTCAAGGAAGAATTGCAGGTGTAAGAGGCAAACACTACCCTACAACTTTTTTAGGCGGTGCAGGGGCCCCGCCACCTACTCTCAATTCCACGACTTATTATTTCACTGGTAACACCAGTGCGACTTTTGCAGACTTTGTAAGCCGAGCTGGCAAAACTAATTATCTTGTAAACATTGGCTATTTCCAATTAGATGATTACATCGGGCCTTTCCAATACAACGGCGGGCGACAATCTGCTATGCCTCTTAATCAAGTTACAGATGGCACAAGCAACACCATAGGATTTGCTGAATCTGCAGGTGGCAACAAATTCGCTGGCACTGCAAATGAAGGGTGGAGTATGATGTCTTATGCACACGCTTACTCGGCTTCTGACTATGGTATTTGCCCTAATACCACCAACACGAATTGTGATAATACCGCAGCAGGCAGAGGTTTAGGTGGTGGATATCCTGGTAGCTTACATCCGGGAAACATTATTACGACTTTGTTTCTAGATGGCTCCGTTCGATCGATAAAACCGAGCATTAGTTTTCCCATTTATGTTTACCTTTGTGGTGCCCAAGATGGTCAGTTAATCACCCTTGATTAGTCTGGGACATTTAAAATAAATTGCCAAGGAGATATTTATGAAAAAAGTTCTTATCGTAGCTTTTGTTATTGGGTGCCTAGGTTGTGGTGGAGAATCAGAAGTTAAAAACACCGACCCAAAACTTGCTCCGGGTACCGAAATAGACCCTCGAATTAAAATGATCAATGCAAAAGAATCAACCCCCGAGAGTGGACCTAGGAATGATAAGTAGACACTTGCTTAGTTGAACTTTAAGGTTTCATTCTAATACCAAAGCAAGCTGGGCCCCAAGAACTTTGGCCACAAAACCCTTCGATAGTGTTTCTTTCGTTCTTATTATTGCGTTTTTGGTCTTCCCCTTCAAATGGTTCAAATACTTTACCGGTGCGCATATTCATATCGAAGATGAATTTTCTTACCGCGTTTAGATCTTTGGAAATAATGGCGGGCAATATCCCTAACAAAGCATTCCTAGGGTTTGCAGCAAGATGTTCGGCGTTTTCATTAGATACCATAATTGACTTAAACGCCTGAATTTCTTCAGAGCCATGAACCCCAGTTTTACTGCTTTCTAAATGTAATTCGATTTCCCACTCTTTAGGCCAAGGAAGATTAGCGACTAATGGGGATATATTCTCATCCTGTGCTTTACCCCCTTCAACAATAATCCCGCCATGATCAAAACCATAAAGCCCAATAGCAGATCTTTTTCCACGGCCCAGAACAGGGCCTAGTTCTTTAGTCGGAAGATCTAAACCATTTGCGAGTAATAAAGCTTTTCCTACGGCTAGGGCAAGTTGAGTTCCTGTACCTAAGCCAACATGATGGGGGGCCGACTTTTCAACCGTCACCCGACAAGGTTTTAGTTCTCGGTTGTTCTCTAAGCAAAAAGCTTGAAGCAACAAGGAGCATTGTTCAGCACGATGAAAATGCTCGCCTTGGTATTCCCACGCCTTAGATAATTCGACTAGGACTGAAATTCCTGGGGAAGGAATCATTAATCCTATGCCACCGTAGCGCCGCACCGGCAGGGAACAAATGCCGTTTAAGTCTTTCCAAAAGTGCGTGTTGTCTGGAGTAAGATCAAGGAAACCGAAATGTAATCGACTACCGGTATTGACTCGGACTTTCCCGTGGTGGATGAGTTGAAAATCGGAGGAACCTGAAAAACGGGGCGTTAAAGGTGGGGCCAAGGGGTCGAATTCAAAAATTGGCATTCTTGGTCTCCGAGGCAGGTCTGGAATCGGTTTGACTTCGAACATAATTTTCGAGCAGTGAAAAAGCTGAAGCTTCTTTTTCAGATCCTGTTTTTTGAACTAGTGTGGATAATTTTTTAAATTCGCTTTCGATTTGTTCATGGGAAAGAAACGCTGTTCGAGAAGCGAGAATAGAAGCTTCTAAAACTGCGAACATAGCTCTGTTAAAACCAAAAAAATCCCTCTGCTTATGCATTATTACTACTTCGCATTCAAGCCTGACACGGTCTTCTGAAGTGTCTATATGCGTAACCTTAAATTCGTAGGCCCTACAACTTGATTCAAGAATAAAGCCTTTAATAAGGCTTGCGGGCTTGCTAGGCGCTGAATTGATAACGCCTATTGCGCCTTGGGCTATCAAGGTTACATCATCGGTGACATGAAACACACCCTCGGGGTGTAGAAGCAAATTTCGACAAGTTTGGGAAGTTGAATAAGGCCGTAATTGAAAACGGGTCATTTCAGGGTCTACCCGTGGACCCATGGGAGCAATATGGATTTTTCCTTCTTTCCCTAGTGTCGTGACTAAACCTTCTAAAATCATGAATGTAAACCCTAAATTAATGTCAGACCTTGGTTTTGTGCCCCATTGTTTTTATAGTGACTTTTGAGATTAAAAGCTTTTAACCGCTGGATAACACATGGTCGATAACGCACCTTACCTGCAACACATACACGGAAACCTTACAATTGAAGGGTATTCTCGGGCTGCGGTACAATCTTATTGGCGAATTCCGGAATTAAAACTGGGCTTCGACCTTGGGGCACAACCTTGGGATTTTATGGGAACACCAAACTGGTGCATAACCCATACTCATTTAGATCATGTTGCTAGTTTGCCTGTTTATGTGGCTCGAAGACGCATGATGAAGATGGAACCCCCAAATATTTATGTGCCTGCTTATGCGGTTGACGACCTACGCAGATTGCTTTTGGTTTTTCAAAGGCTAGATCGGGGCAGGATGAATTGTAATTTTCACGGCTTGGAAGCAGGGCAGGAATTTGAACTTAGCAGGGATCATGTGGTTACTACTTTTGCAACCACCCACACCATACCATCCTTAGGTTTTATGGTTTGGCACAGGCGCAATAAGTTAAAAGAAGAATTTCAAGGATTAACAGGGGATAAAATACGCGACCTCCGACTTTCAGGCACAGTGGTCACCCAAGAAATTCGTACACCTTTACTTGCGTACACAGGCGACACCAGCCCCGCCGGGCTTGATAATTACCCCGCTGTTTTTGAAGCAAAGGTGCTTATTACCGAAATGAGTTTCATTCGCTCTAGGCATCGAAGGGAAAAAATTCACAAATATGGACATATGCATCTTGATGACTTTGTCGAACGAGCGCAAGCCTTTAAGAACGAATTGATAATAGTGGGCCACCAAAGCACGCGGTATCTGCCTAGCGAGATCTTGAGGGTAACGGAGCGAAAAATCCCGCCCGACCTTTTCAGCAAGATGAAGATTTGGATCTAATTTTTAATGGTTTAGGAGTAACCCTTACCAAGCAAGTCGGGCCTCCTCTAAGTCGGGCCTTCTTTATAAATGTTCATATCCCATTTGTTCCAATCACCCTAAACTTACCGAATTTTGTCGGATTTTATTAAGGCTTGGGTTGACCACGGGTTCAACCTTGGGTATCTCTGCCCGTCTAACGTACTTAGAAATTCAAATAGATAGCGATTTAGGATTAGGAAAGTTAATGCGTCAATTGATTCGTAAAATTTTGTTAGTTGGATTGTTGGGGTTGGCAAGCGGGTGCTCTAGCTTTAGCCAAGCCAAGGTACAACGCATCGAAGTGCCCAAAGAAAATCAAGCCAAAGTAGTTGTATTAGATGAGGATGGTAAATCACCCACGCTATTAAATGTACAAGCTGAATCGGAGATGAAGGCTACAAGCGTTTTAAAAGCCAAGGAAAAAGAAAACCCAAAAGCCCAAAAGACATTAAAAGTGGTGGATTTACCACCTGCTTTACAATTGCTTTCGCTTCGATCGGAAGAAGAAGCGCGGGAAAAAGGATTAAATGAATCGAAACCATTATCGATTCCGCCCCCGCCCGAATCTGGGAAAGAGCTTACCAAGGAAATCGAAGGTCCGCTTGAAAAAGGTGAAGCGATTTCTAAATCTGAAAAAGTCGAATTTTTCCCAAAGCTAGAAATAACTGGGTTGCCAACTAAGGCCGAGTTAGAAAAAGAATCTGAGGTAAAAATCCCAGCAGTTCTGGTCGTTAAAGCAACAGAACCACTGCATCCGATCAACCCAACCGAGTTGGCATTCAAACAGATTCTTGAAAACAACCCGAAACTTGCGGGCAAGACTTTAAAAGATGCAAAGATTCCTAATCAAGATTTAGTTGAAAACCTTTTAGCTGCCTGTGGGTTAGTTTTAAAGAATGAAGTTTTAGGGGCTAAAGAATCGACTCAAGCGCTTGCCCTGATAAGCAAGGCGCAAGAAAAATTGCGCAAATATGCTGCACTTCACTTAGAAAACCTTCACTTTTGCAAAGAAATTTATGGGTTTGGTTCTTTTGACCCTTTGCCCTCCACTTATGGATTTCAACAAGGAAAGGCCAATTTTCAAGGCGAGAAGGTTCAGGTTTATGTCGAGGTTGAAAATGTTTATTGCAAGAAAGATGGGGAGGTTTATGAATCGATCCTTTCTAGTAATTTGGAAATTCACGATCAACAAGGAAAAGTCGTTAATATGGCGTTCCCACCCCGGATTGACCGCAGTTGGGCGCAAAGGTCTGATTATCACCTAACCTTTCAATTCAGAGTTCCTTCAAAATTACCGCCCGGTTTATACACCTTATGGGTAAGTGTCGAAGAGACTTCCTTTGCAGACCAACCTGCTAAATCCTGCAAAAAATCTATCGACTTTAAAGTCATCGCACCCGCTGTGCCAATCGACGATCAGCCCTAAGGATTACAAAAACTTTATCTTAAAGCTGCTTTTTAAAAGGTTTTAAAATTACTTGTAAATTTTTAGACACATAGGAGTTACGCAGTTGGAACTAAATCGCCCCTATTCGGGTGGAATTTGGGAAAGACAGGATGATCAGAAAAAGATGAAAACTGCCTAAACAACCAAATTATGGGCAACTGCGTAAGTCCTAACACATTAAAATTGAGAAGACACTAATTAATTCCAAGGGTAAATCCAAAAGCTTCTGTTAAAGCTTCTGTTAAAGCTTTTGGCAATCATTTTGAGCAATAAACAAGAAAGCGGTTAGGTAAATAAGCCCAAGTGCCTTACAGATGTAAATCGAAAATTTAACTACACACCTGTTAATTGAAATAAAAAATGAAGTGGGGCACAAAGTTCTTATTAAATTTGGCAATTTATTTTAAGGTTACCTCTTTCAACTAAATTCAACCAGACATATGAGTTAAAAGCCTTTTATTCTCGGAAAAAGAAGAGCAAACTTCGCCATTAACTTCTCTCTATACGATTGCTCAAGAAGCAAATAAAAACCTAGGAAAAGCATTGAATACAGCCGTTAATATAAGACCTTTAGTTAATACAGACGGTTTAGTTAAATATTTCACAGCCATTAGGTTTGTCTTTATCGGCAGACCTGTTCTATCTCTCCCTATCCGACTATTTCGACCTACACGGCCTAACCGGATTATTCATCACTTTACTGGGGTAAATCCACACTTTTTTTAAAACTTGACTCAAGTCTTTCGTTGACTCAACCGGAGATGCACCGTAAACTTCTACCATCTGATACCTTGTACTTCCTTTTGATTTCCTTGTTTTATTTTAAAACTTGGGCCTTTTGGAAAAGATAGAAAGACTTGAGTGCTTATGACTCCTTCTCATTTATCTCTCGTTAAACAACAATCCACCGAAGGGTTTTACGACTCCAAGGTTTCTTCTCCTTCTTCCCTTCCTGTTCGAACTTTTCTTCCCGTGCATTATGAACCTAACTATGCTTATCCTCTAATTGTTTTCTTTCACGCTCACGGTTGTAATGAAGAACAAGTTTTGAGATATGCTCCCCATATTAGCAGACGAAATTTTATTTCGATTTCCCTTAGAGGTATGCATCCTACCTTGCTGGAAAAGAAGCTTAAAGCCAAAAACAATCTTAAAAACCAACAGCCTTCTTACACTTGGGGCGCCGATGGTTACAGCGATGCCTTGGTGGAAGACTACATTTTTAATGCGATCGAAAAAACCCGAGACACCTACAACATTCATACCAACAGAATTTTCCTTGCTGGTTTTTGCGAAGGTGCAACCTTAGCCTATCGAATGGCCTTCCAATACCCCGAGAAGTTTGCTGGGCTTATTGCAATGAATGGCAACCTGCCTAAATATCAAGCGCCGTTATGGCGAATTCAAGCTTTAAAGAACTTAGATATTTTTATGGCACACGGGATTGCAAATTCTGTAATACCTTCTCGAGTTGCTGAAAAAGACCGAGATATCATGAAAAATGCGGGTCTTAATTTTAACTGGCGCACCTATGCAACTAATCATCGCATTCACGCTGATATGCTTAGGGACGCAAATACCTGGATTATGGAAAAGGTTCAAAAAGATCGCAGCCCAGTATTAAGTTCTTTTACAGTATAATAAGACTTACGCAGTTATGTGCACTGGTTGTTGAAACCAAGGGTTTGCCCTGAAGGCCCGAACGGCATCCTGGAATATCATTGCTTTGAGACTAACCCAGTTAATACCGGTTCTAAAACAGTACTTTTCAAATACCAAAAAGGC
>JBDNHI010000081.1:0-46255 GCA_041694635.1 Gemmataceae bacterium
CCTTTTTGGTATTTGAAAAGTACTGTTTTAGAACCGGTATTAACTGGGTTAGTCTCAAAGCAATGATATTCCAGGATGCCGTTCGGGCCTTCAGGGCAAACCCTTGGTTTCAACAACCAGTGCACATAACTGCGTAAGTCCCAACATTAATAATGATATTTATTTTTCCTTGGTCTAATAGATGCGGATG
This sequence comes from Gemmataceae bacterium, assembly GCA_041694635.1. Lineage (GTDB taxonomy): Bacteria > Planctomycetota > Planctomycetia > Gemmatales > Gemmataceae > UBA969. Next base: position 191 of record JBDNHI010000081.1, read on the forward strand.
CCTCCCTTCTTAAGTTTTCCTTGTCTTCCTTCCTTGATTTTATGAGAACTGTAATAAGTTTTAGCAAGCATTTGAAAGAATTATTAATCAATCTTGAAGTCCAACCATTCAAACCGTGTTATTCTTCAGTTAAGATAGAAGCCATCAAGATATAAGAATTACTTTTTCGAATGGGTTTTTTATGTTCTTGTTCCACCTAGTAAATCGATTTTTTATTCCCAGCCTTTTGCTATTAGTTGGTTTAGGTTTTGGCTTGGCCCAAGAAGACAACAAAGCCGATTGGATTAGCGTTGGAACTTTGCAAGGTAAACTTCTCGCAACTCCCAAAAACAATAAAATCCGAATTAGTCTCGAGCAGCAATTTGGCGAAATAGATCGAGATGTTAATCAACGGGCGGAAACTATGCGCAAGAAGTTAGGCCTTGATCGCCAAAAAGCTTTAGGCTTGCCTAAAAATTCCCCCCAAAGAGAAAAGGCTATGCAGGAAATCGAGCAGGGGATTATTGACCTGCAAAACCTGCGAGATCAAATCATCGTGATTCATAAACCAGGTGATGTCTTAGAACTTCCACTGAGAAAATCTTGCATTGTGCGTAGTTTATTACCCGATGGTGGCGTGTTCGATGAAAAAGGAAATATCAGGAATTACACCCTTAAACAACTTCGCGAAATGCGAGGTTCATCAAAGCTCCCTGGTTTTGCCTCAGATCTAGAAAAACTGACCGAGGGGCAGGTGCTTGCGCTATCAGTGTATAAGAAAAAGCTTAAGGCAAAGATTGCTGAAAATAAGCCCAATCCAGAAGAATTTGACCTGTTTGCAGGATTAATCATAATTTTGAATGTAGAATAAGAAAGTTCTGAGTGATTTTAACTTTATTTTTAAATGATTTTCAAGTATGTTTAATATATATGTATTTTACAATTATCTTAGGGTTAAATGCTATGAAATCAAAACAGGCCTTTACTTTAATCGAATTGCTAGTCGTAATTGCGATCATTGCAATTTTAATTGGGCTGCTTTTGCCCGCAGTGCAGAAAGTGCGGGAAGCTGCTGCTAAAGCCCAATGCCAAAATAATATGAAGCAACTTTCTCTTGCAATGCATAACTATCATTCCACTTTTAATAGTTTTCCTTACGGAACGAAAAGGGGGCCGCAGATGCTGGCCCAGGTGCGTGGTACGATGACTTTGCTTGGTATGTTTTAGTTGGCCCTTATATCGAGCAAGAAGCTTGGTACAAAATGTTTAACCTAAACTTAAGCTACTCCGATGCTTCGCATTTTGCTGCTCGACAAACTAAAATAAAAACCCACGGGTGTCCTTCCGATGGTATCAAAGAAAATGAATGGACTAGTACCAATTGGGCTCGAATTCGGGGTAACTATGTTGTGAACTGGGGTAACACCAATTATGGTCAAATTACCAAGGCAGGCGTACTTTTTTCAGGCGCCCCTTTCTCTTTTAAATCAGGTAGAAATCTTAATTCCATTACCGATGGCACCAGTAATACTCTTATGATGGCCGAAATTATTGCACAAGAAAATGTCACAGGGGGTTGGCAGGGCCCAATCAGCGAATCCACCCACTCTGTCGGTGGGCAAACCTTTAACGGCTGGTATACTCCTAATTCAAAAAACTTTGACGAAGTTAGTAGACGATGTCCACCTGCTAGTGCCCTTAATGGAATTCCTGGCTGTACTTTAATTGCTGATACTAACGAACAAATTTTGGTTACTCGAAGTAAACACTCAGGTGGAGTTACTGTTTCTATGTGCGATGGTTCTGTTCGTTTTATAACTAATAGTATTGATCCAACCACTTGGCGAGGAATATCTAGCGCCCAAGGGGGCGAGGAGTCTCAACCGTGATACGCTCTAAACTAATTGCTTTTTTTGCACTTCTAATAATCCTACCTCTTTTAGGCTGTAGCGAAACTACTGTTGGCTTTCCTTCTGCCAAATTGGAGGGAACCATCAGTATTATGGGTACACCTGTCGAAAAAGGTACCCTTCAAGTTATTTCTAAAGAAAAGCAAGGCTTAGTTACCCAAGGGCAAATCGCTGCAGGGAAATTTAAAATTCCTGATGCCCCCTTAGGAGAAGTTACCATTCTTATTCAAGCCACCCGGGCAACGGGAAAAATGAATAAAGAATACAGCTCTGAATTTCCTGAAATTGTTAACCTTGTGCCAAAGAAATACCAACAAGGAATTCCCTATACGGTGAAAAAAGATGCATCGCTATTAGAGCTTGATTGGAAGTAAAATTTACTTTCCTAGTCGATTTAAAATATTGCGTGTGATAGAGCCAGTAGCAAAATCATTTCCTGAAAGCCCGTGTGCCCAATCTGTAGTGCCTACGGTAATAACCGTGCCATTATTGGAATAAGTTCCAATAACAGCGTTGCCATTACGCCCCTTCTGCCAAAGTGCATACCATTCACAGTCATCGGGGTGCCAGCGTGCAGGAGAAGAAGCAAGGACGGTAAAGTTTTTAGGAGTGCCATCGGAAAAAGTAGGAAAAGGTAATCCATCTTTCCAGATAAGTTCACACCCATCACATTCATATCCGACAATAGTATCTTTGCCGCCAAAGGTAGAGTCTTTTTTTAGGGAAGTGTTTTGGAAGATCCAATGTTCAGGGCGATGCACAGAAAAAGCCCCCGAACCATCCATAAACTGACCATGACTACGATGGTATCCGCTCCAGATAAAACCCACGCCGGTAAGCTTATTTTCAGGTCGTTTGGTCAGATGATGACTCCAAAGGGAGGAAAGTAACTTGAGGTCGCCTTTATCAAAAACAGGGTCATCACGAAAAGCTTGCTTGAAGCAAACCAAAGATTTGCCTTCCTCTTCGCTACGCACTTGCCAGCAGCAGGTATTGCCACTAAAGAAGGCTACATTACCCCCCTTAGATATAAAGTTTTCGAGGTTGTCGCGCATGGGACTAGACCAATATTCATCGTGGCCAATGCTCAGAACCAGCTTGTAATTTTTTAAGATTTCAGGGTTGGTCTCGAGATCGCTGTTGATGGCGTAATCGAGTGAGAAACCATTTTCTTCAGCCCATTTAATAAAGGGAAATTCCCAGGAACGAAATTGCCCCGAGATGGGTCGATCGAAGGAGACTTTTCTACCCTGCACCTTGAATTTGCCATTATAGGAATACAAACTGTAACCTCCCCAGTTGCAATAAGCATTGTAAGTATTGGTGGAAAGCTGAAGAAGGATTTTCGAATCTTTACCGGGGTTTAAACTTCGTAAGACAAAGAAAGCTTCGCTAGAGAGAGTCTTTCCCTCTAAGGTTTTTACGGTAAGGGTTACATTGTAATAGCCACTACGCCAATCCTTAGGAATTTTAAAACTGAAAGTTTCAGCCCAGTTGCATCCATCCGAAGAAGCATTATCAGGAATCGGTTGCTGATTGCATGGGATATCCGTTTTATTAAAAACCACTTCTCGCTTAGCTCCTAGTCTTGCGATTTCTAAATGAAAGATTTTAAATGCGGAGGAAACTTTTAAGGAAGCTTTTTCTTCTGGATTAAAAGCGAGCTTATTAAAATATCCTTCGATAGGCGGCCTTGCTGCAGTTGGCCCAGGCAAAAGTGGCTTTAAAGTAGGCAGCATAACTTGTGCCTGCCTTAAAAATCCTAGATCCGTAGGGTGAGAACCATCAACGGTTGCTTCGCCATCTTCCCCCATAAGTGGTTCGCCCGGCTGAAGAAACAACCCAGTAATGCCGCGATCTTTGAGCCTTTGCACCGCTTCAGAATGTGCCTTACGGTTGGCATCATTCTTTTGACGAACCCCCAGAAGAATGCTGGCGTTCGTATAAGTCCGATCTTCCACCAGCAATATTGGAGTCAGAGGTTTTGCTTTTCGAAGTGCAATAACAAAAGGTTCCAGTCTTTCAGTAATTCTTTTTGGATCAAGATTAGGTAAGCAATCGAGAACATAAACTGCAGCATCGATTTCAGCAAAGAGAGGTACAAATTCAGAATCGAGTGTGCCATTACCTGAAAAACCCAGATTGATAACAGGCCGTTCCAGCATTCGATGCAGAATATTAGTATGAGCCATACCCGGCCTAGAAGCACATCCCCCTTGAGCAATACTGGTTCCATAATAGACGATTGGTTTTGCAAGGTGGGTTGGTCGTGGTGAAGCTTTATCAAACAGTGCTGTTTTCACAACGCCGATTTTTAATTCTTTAACACCGTTATAAAGAGGCAAATAAAGAAGGTACTCGCGCTTGCCCTTAGGTAAACCACTGGCAAGCATAGCTTTGTTTGCTTGTGCTGAAGGCCTGCCATTACTAACCCACTTCCAAGTTCCTTTATCATCACGGGCATAAAGATCGAGGCCACTAACCCCGGTTGCGGGCATATGAGGCAAGGCAAGATTAGGTGAAGTTAAAATCCATGAAGCATGTATTTCGGGTGAATCAGTAATGAACCTACAAGCAAGCCCAGAGCTATTGCGTGAAAGCTCCCAAACGGGTGGCCTTACTATTTTTTCTGCCTTAGAGGAGAGGCGGTCGTAAGGCGAAAGAGTATCTTTCCACCCCTGATTTTCGAGCCCGAGTTCTGAAGCCTCTTTCCATTGATATTTTTCTGTATCTGCCTGATTGAAAAGAACTAGAAACAAAAAAACAGTTTTGCATGAAATCATTGTTGGTTCCTTAAACAGGTAGGGAAATTTTATCATCCATTATGATGAAGCGCGGAGCAAGAAGTAAAATTTAGTAGCTTTCTATTGATGTAATTTTTATGATCATATAGGCAGGCTGCCTTTAATACCTAGAGAGATTATTATGGTCGAAATTCAACTGCCTGAAAAAGAAACTTACTCTAGTAATCCGATTGATTCTTTTGTCGGTTTGATGGTGGTTCTTATTGCTACCTTCATAGGTGTATGCAATGTGAAGGATGATAATATTGTACAGCAAATGCAATTAAAACAGGTCGAACGCAATGATAACTGGGCTTGGTTTCAGGCAAGGAATATTCGCCAAGCCGTTTACGAGGGAGTTGCAGTTGAACTTAGTATCCCTATGCCCAATGAAACGCCTGAAATTAAAAAGTTAAGGGAAGCGAAGTCTGAGGAGTATCGAAAAAAAGCAGAATCGCAGGAAAAGAAATCTGGGGAACAAAAAGCTGCTGCAGAACTCGCTGAAAAAGAATACAACGAACTTAACGACAAAGATGATCAATTCGACCTTTGCGATGCAACCCTTGCCTTAAGTTTGGCCTTGATGGGAGTAACTGCATTAACCAAAAAATGGTGGTTGTTCTACCTTGCATTAGTCCCAGCCAGCTTTGGTTTTATTATGGGATTAGCAGGTTTTTGTGGTTGGGACACGAACTTCGCAATCATTAAAGCAATCATCAAAGTATTGTCGTAATAGTTAATCGCCCGCAAGGGAAAATTCTCGTTCAAACTTTTTACGAATATCAGATTCTTTTAAGTTAAAATCTGCAAGTGAGTATTTATGTGCACCAAAACGATGTTGTTTCTTCTTTGCTAAATAGTCTTGAAGTTTCTCATCGAGATTGTTTGGCACGGGAATATCGAAATGCACGAGGATACGCCTGACCGTTTCAATCGGATTTTGAACTAAATTCTTGTAGGTTACATCCAAAAAAGGTTTGGCATGACTCGGCCATTCATCTCGAACTTTATACCCAGATTCTACCATTTGCAGTATAAATTCAGTGGTTCGTTCACCCATAATCGAGGGATCTTCCTGCCTAGGTAAACAAAGCATCGAAAGCATCGATTTAAGGCTGATCATTGAAGGTATGCATTCAAGCGGGGTTCGATGGGTAAAAATAATTCGTGCATCAGGATAAGTATCAAGAAGCGGGCCCAAGGTTTGTAAATGAATGGGCGATTTTAAAGACCAAATCTTTTCAGGCAGGTTAAACGATAACGCTTGCAGATGCTTTTTATGCCATTGAAAACTATCATTGGTTTTGAGTTTTGCAAGGTACTCTTCATAGGTTTTTGGGTAAAAAAATATTGCAAAGAACATCGTATGAAAAGATGACATTAAGAATGGATTGCATTCTTCTGGTTCGCTTGCACCTAACTCGTGAGCACTTAAAATATCGGGCACTAGCTTAATCAAACCATCATATTCACCTTGTGCTTTTTTGATTTGGAATTGAATCTGTTGCGGAGTTGCTTGGCATAAAGGAACGGGAAGTTGGTGTGTTTCCCAGTTCAATAAAGGTCGGAAAGATTCTACCTGCGATAGTAAACCCTGTAGAAAGGTTGTGCCGGTGCGAGGTAAACCAATGACAAATAACGGTGCAGAAATGGGTACATTATTAATTGCAGGATTAGTTTTTAAGATCTGAGTAAGATAAAGGCGCTTTTCTAAACAAGAGGATAAAAGCTGCTTTAGTATAACTTTACCCAAAGTATCGGGGTGGTTATGGTGCAAGAAATCTTGAATAAGATGCTGCATAGGTTCAAGAAAATTACCCGAACCAAAATCATCCAGCCCAGTTTTCTTAGACGCTACTTTTAATAAATGGTTAGGGTCAAGGTTAGCACCTCGCCATCCTAAGGTTGACGCTATTGCAAGCGATGCAGAGTAAAAAGCTCGCCAGCGTACAGATTTTTTAATTAGGCCCAAAATACACAACCCAAGTAAGAAATTATTTGGTGACTTTAATAAGTTTGAGCGAGGTCATATCGAAGTAAGCTTCGCCTTTTTGTGAGCGCATTTCAAGAACGACTACGATTTCTTTTGGTTCTTTGACTTCAAATTCATAAGAGATTTTTTCCCAACCGGTGTTATCGGTAATGTATTTGGATCGCTCGCCCCCCGAAAGCCTAATGCCTACGCCAGAATTAGGTTCATTACGATTTTTAACATTAACGGCTTTGGCAAGAACTTCGACCTTATACTTACCGGGGTCAAGGGCGATGGGTTTACGCCAACTACCAATAGAATCGGAAGGTGTACGAATATAGAGGCAGGTTTTTTCGTCGATGGAGGACTGTAAAAGTAGTGAAGGGCCCGATTCTAAAGCAGGTTTCCAATCAGTCAGAAGTACTGAATTATCAGCACCAAACTGAGGGGGGCCAGAAGGAATTTCGCTTATGATCCGTTCTAAAACTTTTCCCCGTTCGATTAACTTTCGTTTCATATCTTCTGCACCGCCTTTAATATCTTTTGCTACCGCCTTAAGCTTTTCAGTAACTTCATCCACCCGAGTATTCATAGCAGAGACATGATAATTTTGGTTGTAAACTTTGCGTAGAGCATCGTTATAGCGCCAGTGCATTCCAGGGCATTGCATTAATTGATTAGCAAGTAAACAACTCATACCCCGTAAATCAAAATTAGGATCACCAAACATTTGATCCGCTCCCCAGATCATAAAAATAGCTTTATTGCCCTTAGAAGGATCGAAATAGATACGGTAATTATTACGGTTTCTGTTGTACCCATCCCAATGGCAGGTGATTTGCTCTAGGGCGATGAATTTCCAGAAACTATCAATGTCAACTAAGGTGTCCAGCAGTGCAAGGCGCTTATTCAGATCGGGTTCTTTGCAAGCAGCAACTAAAGCTTTAAGAGGGGCTTGTTCATCTTTCTGATTTTTTTTACCAGAAAGAAGCTTTTTGGGTTGGTCAAGGTCTGCACAAAAACCACCATCATAAAGGTTGCCATCCGGTGAGTCAAAATTATGCTTTAGGAAGGTTCGATCTAAACCTTCTAAAAGAACATAAAGCCCTAAATCTCGTTTATTTAAATTAACTATGGCGTGGGTTACTCGGCCTGTGGGTACCCCCGCACTTCGTGAAAGTTCTCTAGTAATTAACTCGTGAAGATAAGAACCATCCTGCACGGAATTATTAAGGTGCACTTTATCAAGGCCATAAAATTTCTGCCCATCAATGAATTTGTCGAAATTTAAACTAAGCGCTGGTCGATCATCTAAACCTCGATAACTGCCAGCAGCACCCTTCAAATGAATGCCCACCATATTATAAGTTTGGCCACCTTCAACAGTAATGGTGCAAGGTACATAAGCCCGGTCAGCTTTGCGAAGCGCCTCCATCTGCTTAGGTTCAATTTCGATTGAAATCTTTGGAACTGATTTTGATGCAAAGAACGCAATTGAAGGATCCGGCGGCTTCGGAGGTTTTGGTGTCTTGACTTCCGCTTGCGCAAAAAGAGCCACTAATACCAAATAAGTTTTAAACATATTCATTCTCCAAGTAATACCTTATGTTGAAGGGTTCACTCCCCGTTGTCAAGTACTTAACCAGATAGATAATTTTTATGAAAAACATCCTTTCAACTACCTTGGTATTTTTGATCGCAACATTTTTAGTAATGGCTCAAGAATATCCACATCCCCCTCTGGTTTGTCTTGGAGATTCTATCACCAAGGGGTATCGGCCTGGCGTTACTAAAGAAGAAACCTTTAGTTCTCAATTAGAGAAACTTCTTTTAGAAAAAGGGTGTAAAAATCAAGTCCTTAATGTTGGTATAGGTGGGGAACGCACCGATCAAGCTCTACATCGCTTTGAAAAAGATGTTGCATCTAAAAAGCCTGCTATGGTTCTTATTATGTATGGTGCAAATGATAGTTATATCGATAAAGGGAAAACCTCACCTCGAATCAGCAAAGAGCAATTTGCAACGAATCTAAAAGAGTTGGTGCAGAAATGTAAAAAGATTGGGGCTATTCCCCTGTTGATGACTTCGAATAGTTATGGCAGAAAGCCTACGAATAATGGCGCAGATAAAAACCCTAACGATCTTTTAAGCGAGTTTATGGTTGTTACTAGGCTTGTAGCTAAGGAATCCAATACACTTTTAATTGATCATTTTGAATTTTGGTCGTTAGCTGATAAGTCAGGAACCGATGTCAGTAAATGGACTACAGATCAGTTACACCCGAACCCATTAGGGCATAAAAAAATGGCGGAACTAATCCTGCCCATTGTTATTAAGAATCTTGCAAAGTAGAAATGAAATAAAAATGGGCGAGAGATATTCTCTCTCGCCCAGATAAATAAATCTTTAGATAAACCAAAGGTTATTTAGTTTTTGGCTTCTTTGCATTATCGATATAAGCTTGTTCCCGTTTAACTATTTCTTCAGGAACTTTAGCTGGAGTAACCGCAGCTTTATCAATAGGGTCGGAATCTTTTAATTCGCGTAGCTTTAAATTACGAAACCACGCTGGGTCGCCGTGATCTTGAATGTGAAGGTTGGCCCCCCGTGCTTCCATATTCGCCCCTCGATATTTAAGCAATTCAACTTCCCAAGCGTATTTCGCATCTTTGTAATCAAAGTCGATTACTTTCACGCCATTAAGGAAGTGTTGAATTACGCTACCTTTGCAAACGATCCGGCCTTCGTTCCATTCCCCAACGGGTCGGGTTTCATCCTTGGAAGGAGGCATACAAAAATAAAGGGATGCAGCACTGGTGCGAGGGTTCTTGCCATCACCATGAACTTTATTATCAAGGATCTGATATTCATATTGGCCAGGCCTATAGTAAAGGCCGCTGTTGGAACCTTTACCAACTTTCCATTCAAAACGAAGTTCGAAATTATCGGGAATTTTCTTGGTGGTAAAAGTGATACCACCACCTTTGTCTTTCCGAGCGATAGCGCCATCTTCAATGCCCCAGTTGCCTTTGTTGTCCCAACCTTTGTAATCGGTACCATTGAAGATAAGCTCGAAGCCAAGATTTTTTTCTTCACTTGAAAGCGTGTTAAGCTTAGCAACTTCCTTGGAAGGTTTGTCACCTGCTTCTTTTTTGACTGTATGCTTGGTTGCCCCAGGCGCCACCATTGGTGGTTCTTGATTTGAAGTTTTTATGATGCTAGTGGATGATTTACGGTTAAAAAGTCGTTTAAGTAAACCTTGTTCGCGGTCAATGGCTAGGCCAAAGGAAGTCAAGCCAAGGGTCGCCCCTGTTGCAATTAAAAACGCCAAGGTTTGAATCTTCATCATTTTCATAGTTACCTTCTTTCAATTATTTAGAAACATAGGAATCAAAAACGCGTACACTTTTCCACAACGATTTATTCTTTTCGATAAATTCAAGATGGCGGGGCGCATCTTGATACTTATCGTGCTCAGCTTTATCATTAAAAACAATATGCAATGCCACATCAAAGTTTACATCATTAACTTCACGCTTCAAGTCTTCGGAAAGAACCCCAGCGCTATAAAATGCTACACCTTCGTGCCCCTTAAGATACTTATGACAAGCATCGACTAACATCTTTTTATTTTCGGGGTTACTTTCCTTAAGAGAAAAGAAAACATCGTGGGAAAGCATTTCAGCTTTGGCATTAGCTGCATTGCTTGGAGAGGTCAAATGAGGCAAAGCTAAGGCAATAAGTGCGCCTAAAATTAAACTAGTTGCGTTCCAAAACTTCATATTTTACTCCATAGAACTGTAATTATGACCCCTATCTTTCGCTTAGAAAGGGCCAAGATATAACCATTACAACTGATTCTTAGAAATAATTTAGCTTTGTCAACGAATAACTTTAAAGATTAAGCTTCTATTCCTTCTTTTACAATATTTTTGTGAGGTGCAAAATGGCACAATTATTACCCTTTTTCCTTGCAGCTTTGATCGCTTATTTGCCTGATGGGCTAGATGAACAAATCCGCCAAGCTGCTGCAGTTGGGTTATTATCCGACCACAAACCTACGACCTGTAAAGATCCTTTGGGGAGAACCTCGTTAAAGGCCCAATGGTCGGGTAGCAATGTTACTTTTCACGATGAGTTAGGCCGTGCCGTTGGTAAAGGTTCTATCTCGGGTGATAGCATTCGATTTTCAGACGCCCTTGGAAGAAGTGATGGGCATGCAAAAATTAATGATGATAAAATTACTTTTTACGATAGCCTTGGCCGTAGGCATTCCGAGGCAACGCGTTCGGGAAATGAAATTACTTTTCGAGATGCGTTGGGAAGGCGTACGGGAAGCGCAACAAGTTCCAGCAATTCGGTAAAATTTCAAGATGGCATTGGTAGATCAAGCGGTTCTGCAACGACAACGAAAAGCGCGAAGAAAAAATAAAGTTAATTGGCAGAGATAAAGCAAGAATGTTCTGCAAAGAGCACCCATTTGCCTTTGATCAATACCCAAAAGTCGGTGTAGCGAGAAAGCTCATTTATTTTTTTACCCCTGCGTGTTCCTAGGCAAAGAACCTTTCCCGTTTCAATAGCTGTATTATCTAAAACCTCAATCGTAACTTCTGTGCTTTCAAACTTATCATATTTAACATCATCCTTTTTAAGGTTTGCTAACATTTCTTTTTTGTTTACTCGCTTCCCCGTTGCGGTGGTAAGTTGAAAGTTATCAGCAAGGATAGAGCTTAAAAGGGTTTCATTCTTTTCGATTAAAGCTTGTTCATAAATTTTGGAGGCTTGTTCGATTTGAGCTTTAATTCCCTGAGGTTCAATTGCCTGAACCAAAGAAATTGAAAAGAACAAAGATAAAATGAGCTTTAATTGGTTCATAAGTATTACTTTTAATTAATATTTGAATTGTATTCTTGCCCTACAGTCTACAATTGTAGAATGATAAGAGAACGAACTAAAGCAGAAACTAAGTGAAAAGAGAAATGGGTAAAAATAACGATAAAGTTGCACTTATAACGGGTGGATCTTCAGGAATTGGTTTTGGGGTTGCTCAAAAGTTGGCAACACTTGGTTATCAAGTGGTTATTTCGGGAAAAAGTTTAGCTAAATTAGAATCTGCAGAAAAGCTTTTCTCGTCGGAAAGTAAGCCTCCCTTTATCCTTAGTTGCGATGTATCTGAAGAATTACAAGTTGAGCAGTTAGTGAAAAAAACCGTTTTAGAATTTGGTAAAATAGATTTTATTTTCGCTGCTGCGGGTATCTCAATGCGAGCCCCATTTGAAGATTCAAAAATTACCGCAATCGAAAAGTTGTTTCAGATTAATTTTTTTGGGGTCCTTTATCTTCTGCATCATTCTCTGCCTTTACTTAAACAAAGCAAAGGCAGCTTTGTTGCTATGAGCAGTTTAACCGGTAAAAGGGGCGTGCCAGAATATTCCGTTTATGGCGCAAGTAAATTTGCGTTGCAAGGTTTGCTAGATAGTGTCCGGCTGGAAGTAGCACGAAAGGGCGTGCATATTGGAATTGTTGCAACAGGGTTTGTCGATACCCCTTTAAGAAATCAAGTATTGGGAGGAGATGGCGAAATATTAAAAACAGCGCCCGCACTACCTTTTCGCCTTTGGCCCCTAGAAAAATGCGTAAATATGGTAATTGACTTGATGCTAAAGCGAAAAAGAGAAGCCCTACTGCCTTGGTTTATGAGGGCTTTATTTACAATCGATGTTATGAATAATGGCAAAATGGGCGACCGATTTCTAAAGGGCAAATTTGGTTATTCCGAGGAGTAGCCTAGTATATCCCATCGAAGGAATAAACGGTAAAGTCGGTACCTCAGGCAAATACTTGACTAATTCTTAAATTAAGTCAAACGGTTCTTTGTGCCATTTCTTTTTGTGTGCCGATAAAATTAGTGACTACTTTACTCCAAGGATAGGAGGATTATTAGCTGTGATTAGCACCTTTGGAACTGTTTTAATTGCAACTTGTCTGACTTTGGCAGCCGACTCAAAGCAAACTTCGTTTGGATACCTCTGGGATCAAAAATCAGATGCCAGTGGGAAAATAGAAAAGAATTCCCGGCCCTACACCCCCAGAGAAGGCGATATCATTCTATTTGATGATATGAGCCCATTCTGGACAAAGCTTTATAAAATTGCAGGCACCGGTCCCCCTTTTCACGCGGGCCTTGTGTTTAAGAAAACCGATGGCACCTTTGCAGTTTTAGAATCTGGCCCAGATGATACCCTTCATGTTTTCCTACTAGATATCGAACCCAGACTTCATCAATTTAAGGGTAGTATCCAAATTAGGCAGGCAAAGCGAGAACTTACGAAACAAGAATCTGAAACTCTAACAAATTTTGCCTATGCACAAGATGGAAAACGCTATGCAATGTGGCGGCTTTTATTGCAAGGCACTATCATCCGTCATCGGGGTGGCATTAAAGAAAAAGTCTTTGCTACCACCTACTTCAAACGCGACCGTTGGCTATGTGCTGAAATTGTTGTTTCTGGCGCAACAATGGTTGGCTTGTTAGATGCAGATAAAGTTAAAGCAACAGTTACTTATCCTCTAGATATGGTGGACGATGTAAGAATTGATTTATCTGCAACTTACGAATCGACTGTTTATTGGAGTAGTCAGAAATAAAAACTTAAACTAGGGATTAAAAATATTTGGTTAAAAAGCGAAAGCCATTCCTAAGTATGTAAGATATGGGGGTTGGCCTTTAACTAATCCTGCGTTGTAACTTCCCCAAAGAGAAACAGTTTCGGTGAGCGAATAAATTGCACCACCACCTGCAACAATGTTATTTGCGAATCTTGGATCAACAGAACCATTATAAAAAGTCTGAGCAAATATCGCAAATCGTTCTGAAATTTTCTTGGTTAAAGCGCCTTGCACATTTAACTCATAAGAATCACCCACTGAATTAAAACCAATATCTGTACTTTGTAAACCTACACTTGATTCTAATAGTGTGTCCCAAATAAGTTCCTTACTAAATAAAAGACTAAACGATGGCTGAATTCCCGTATTCAGGAACTTAGATCCAAAAGTAGTTTGAAGCAACACTTCTAACCCAACCGCTGGTAAAAAAAGATCTTTGTTTTCATCCCAAAAATGGATCTTTATATCAAATACAATAGGCGAAAATCCAGTTTGTGTTGGGTTGTCATTCTGAATGGTTAAACCATTGGTGAACAAGCGTAACTCAACATCATCAGTCAAACCATAACGAAGCAGGGAAGGGGTGGTAAAAGTTCTAGAATTTGAAGCAGAATTACCTGCAAGATTAAAAGGAGTGGTTTCTAAGTAAAACATACCCTTGGGAAGTGTATAGGGGCTATTAGGAAAGTTGGCAGTATCTGGCCCTGGATTATTAATTGAAGGTGGAGTGAAATTTTTGGTTGGTTCAGGAATTAGAAACTGAGAAAGATTATAAAAAAAAGTTGCATCTTCATTCGAACTCTTTCTCTCGCCTTCTTTTTCTTTAATAGATGGTTCCTGCGCAACTAAATAGGTTGGCATTATTAAGCTCAGAACAACCATTGTTAAGGTTGCAATATTATTTCGTGTATTCATAACAATCTCATTCTCATAATGAACTTGGCATTCTATTAAACAATGTTAGAAAGATTGCAAGGTCAAATAAAACAGCAAGGCTTATATAAACAGGTGAAGTTAATTTTGAGAGGGAAAGAAAAGACCCTGCTCACTAAATACCCCTTAATTTAACTTTTGTTTAATAAACATAAGCTGCTATCAGCATTAGTTTATTTAGATTACAAGTCATTAGAGTCGTTTTAAAACATTGAGTTTTAAAACATTGAGTTTTAAAACGCAAAGGCCGTGCCAAAATAAGAAATATAGGGTGGGAGATCTTTTACTAATCCCGCATTGTAACTTCCCCAAATGGCGACGGTATCGGTTAAGTAAATAATCGCCCCACCGCCTACCAGAATATTGTTAGATAAATCTGGGTTAACGGCACCATCATATAATGCCTGGGTGAATAAAGATAATCGATCGGTGATTTTCTTGGTTAAGGCACCAGACACCGCTAATTCAAATCCATCCGCACCACGATCTAATCCAATATTTTTGCTTTGTAAACCCACACTGGTGTCTAAAATCATATCCCAAGGTAAGTCTTTGCCAAATAAAAGGTTAAACGATGGTTGCACCCCGGTGTTCAGAAAATTCGAACCAAAAGTACTTTGAAGAAAGATTTCTAAACCAACTGAGGGTAAATAAAGAGCCTCGTTTTCATCCCAAAAATGGAACTTCATACCAAAGACAATGGGTGAAAAGCCCGTTCGATTCGAATCACCAAATTCAACGGTAAAAGAATTCGAAAATAATTGCAGCTCAACATTATCATTCAAACCATATCGAAGCAAAGTAGGCGTATTAAAAGTTCTATCATCGGAACTAGATTTGCCGGCAATAAATATAGGGTTAGATTCTAAATAAACCATTCCTTTGGGTAAAGTATAGGGATTGCTTGCGAAGACCTCGGAATCAGGCAAAGGCTTTCTAATGGTAGGTGGAGTGAAACTTTTGGTAGGTTCAGGAATTAGAAATTGAGAAAGGTTATAAAAAAAAGTCGCATCTTCATTCGAGCTCTTTCTCTCGTCTTCTTTTTCCTTAATAGAAGTTTCCTGCGCAACTATATAAGTTGGCATTATTAAACTCAGAACAACCATTGTTAAGGTTGCAATATTATTTCTTGTATTCATATTAAACCTGCTGTGCTATTAGCTGATTTATGAAAGGTTGCAAGCTTAGGTAATAACTTATGTGAGTAAATTGCAAAATTAATTATGGGGGTTTAAATACCCTGCTTGATGAAGAGGTCCCAAATTAACATACTAGAGCTTCTGTGATGCCAAGCGTAAACCACCCAGCCCCGGTTCATGTACGATTGTCAGCATCGCTAATTTAATTCCTTTAGATTCAAGCCGATTTAAAAATAATTCACGAAATTCCATACTTTGCCTGATCATTCCTCCTGCAAGAGTTAATGGAACACTTTCCCCTTGAAGTTTCATTTGAATGTAAACCGCGTTGACGCAATCAGCGAGTAATTCCGCTTCTTTACTCAGGAGAGTGGTAGCCTGAGTTTCCCCAGTGCAATGCGCCTGTAAAACTAAAGGTGCAATGCTAGCTATAACTTTTTTGCTTAATTTATTTTCTGCAAGCAAGCCAACGATTTCTTCAATGTTGTTAATTTTTAAATGCTTGAGAATAATATCTTTTAAAATGGAATCTTCGGCTCGGCCATCTGCAATTCGAGTCAATAATTTTAACGCTTCCATACCAACGGAAAAGCCACTTCCTTCGTCCCCAAGAATATTACCCCAACCCCCAGAGCGAATAAGGTTCCCTTGCTTATCTTTGCCTAACACCATTGATCCTGTACCCGAAATAACTGCAATGCCCCAACCCTCAAGCAAGCCTTCTTCAAGAATAAGCGCAGCATCTGAGGTGATGAAAACAGTGTTAGCAAGTTTTTTTAAGGCGAGTTCCATTTTAGATTTTTCTTCATCTCGCCCAGCACCTGCAACACCCGCAACTAAAACTCCAACCTTTGAAAATGGTACTTTAGCTTGGGTAAATGCTAAACCGACAGCCACTTCAATCGCCAAAGAAGCAGCCGAAAACCCAACCGCGCGGGGATTGGATGCGCCTGCTTCTCCCCGGCCTAAAATGGTGAAATCTTTCTTACCTAAACGACCTAATATTGCAACCGTCTTACTTGCTCCACCATCCACTCCAAGAATAAGTTCGGGGTCAAGTTCAAGAACTTTTTGTGAAGGTTTAACAAAAGTTGCAATGGTTTTACGAACTATCCCCTCATTTTCTTCAAGGTGAATACGCGCAATTTCAGGCTCAATTCTGCACTGATGCACCACCAGTGCTGTTTTAACTTCACCTTCACAGATCTCTAAAAAATGCGCAGCTTCTTTCTCATTTAATAAAGTAAATTGTCTGACAATACGATTCGCCCTGGCTTTAAGCTTCACATTGGTAGCTTTTAAGTCAACCATCAGGTTACCGAAAGTTTTTCCTAACCCAACCATTACACCCGTACTGATCATATTCAAAACCAGTTTAGTTGCGGTACCTGCCTTTAGCCTTGTAGACCCGGTTAAAATTTCTGGCCCCGTAATCACATTGATGCATAAACTTGCAGCTTGGTTAATTTCTGCATCGGGGTTACAAGAAAAAGCCACCGTAAGCGATCCTACTTCCTTCGCATATTGTAATGCCCCCATCACATAAGGGGTTCGACCACTACTCGCAATCCCTACCACCGTGTCTAACTTATTTAAGCTTAAATCTTCTAAATCTTTTCTTCCAGCTTGGGGGTTATCCTCTGCACCTTCGATGGCTGAGGTAAGCGCTTTTTCTCCCCCCGCAATTATTCCAATAACTAATCCCTTTGGTACATTAAATGTAGGCGGGCACTCGCTTGCATCTAATACACCCAGCCTTCCAGATGTTCCTGCACCACAGTAAATTAGCCTTCCTCCTGCCCTGATATTTTTTATGGTTAGTTCGATAACCTTGCCTATGGTTTCTGCTTGCCCTGCAATTGCACTAGGAACCAAAGCATCTTCCTTGCACATAAGAAGCACCAATTCAGAAGGGGTTAATAAATCTAAATCGTTTGAACTTGGATTGCGTAGTTCAGTGATCAAGTGATCCACAAAATTCTCTCTTCCTAAGAACCCGACCTAGTGGTAATAAAAGGATTAATAATTAAAGAAACGGAAACGGTACTAAGTGTTCCAATGGGAGTATAAAAAGGCCAAGCAACCAAAGGGGAACTTAAGAGAGAAGGTAGATAAACCGCCATAACTGCAAAAAACCCTGCTATCATGCCAATTAAAGCAGCCCCAGAAGTTACTGGTTTATTCATAGTTCCTAAAAGAAATAATCCCAAAATCATTCCAGTAGTAAGCCCTGCAATAGAAAGAACCTGATCAATAACACTTCGTGGGCTATCAATTTGCCAAGCTAGAATTGCTACGCCGATCTGAGCAATTCCAAAAATAAGTGTAAGATTACGAGAAACCCTAAGGTAAGAATCATCAGAAAGATTTGGGTTTAGTGGTTTGTAAAAGTCAGCAACGCCTGCAGATGCAGAACTATTCAAAGAACTGGAAAGCGTAGACATTGCAGCAGCAAGCACCGCAGCAATGACTAATCCAACAACCCCTAAGGGAAGTTTTTCAACAATGAATCGCCCAAAAACCTGATCGTTCCGAATGTCCCGGGGAAGATCCCAAGTACCACTATTCGCAAGAACGAATAGGCCAACCCCTATCAGTAGGAAAAGTAAAAATTGGAAAGCAACAACCACGCCACTACTGATTAACGCAAAGCGAGCGTGAGTAAGATTTTTAGCGCAAAGATAACGCTGCACCATAATTTGATCTGCGCCGTGACTTGCCATACTGAAGAAAGCCCCACCGATAATCCCCGCCCAGATGGTGTAAGGTTTGGTTAAATCAAAAGAGGTATCAAGCCATTGAAACTTATTATCAAAAGAACCAGAAAAAATAAACCCTTGCCAACCTTGGGGAATATGCCCAATAAGAATAATGCCAGCAACAAATGCACCTGAAGTATAAATTAAAAATTGAATGCAATCAGTCCAAAGAACCGCTTGCATCCCGCCTAGGTAAGTATAAATCAAGGTAACAATTCCCATAATAAGAATAGAACTCCCCATTCCCCAACCGGTGAACTGTTGTAAAAGAAGAGCGGTTAAAAAAAGTCTTAAGCCATCTGCAATGGTTCTTGTAAGCATAAATAATATTGAAGCACAGCGCTGCACCCGTGCATCAAACTTCTGGCGGAGTACTTCATAAGCACTGATGTACTGGCCTTGAAAATAGCCTGGTAGTAGCACAACAGCAATTGCGATTCTGCCTAGCATATAACCGAGTGCAAGTTGCAGAAAGGTGAGGTTCCCCCCTTTGGGGTTAAAAGCTAATCCCGGAACACTAAGAAAAGTTACAGTACTGGTTTCAGTAGCAACAATAGAAATCAAAACAAGGAGCCAAGAAACTTCACGCCCGCCAACAAAATAAGTTTGAATATCTTTCTGCCCACCTCGAAACCAAGCCCCAAGTAAAGTTGTCAGGCTAAGGTAAGTAATGATGATAAAAAGATCAACCCAATGCAGAGTGTAAGAAAAACCGTAAGGATCAAGCATAAAAGTCACTCAGTATAAATAAGATAAGGCTTGCGATGGAATAAAAAGTCAGATTCTTCATCAGGCCAATCAGCGATAATTTCCTGCCAAGGTTTATTGTTTTCCAAGTCGAGTCTCTCGCGGTTGCTGCCAAACAATAAGTCAATTGCCAATTTATCGCAAACGAATTCGTAGGGTTCCGTGCGCCATTGAAAGTTAGGCCCAGCTAAGTTTCGTAGGTGGTAAAGTAAAGCAAGGCTGGTGCGAACCGGTTGGAATAAGGAACGATGATTGATATAGATTTCGACCCCGCCACATTCTATTCCCTGCCATTTTTGAAAAGTAGGTTTAAAAGAAACAGGCCTGAACACTACGCCTGGAAGATTTTCTTTATTCAAAATATCTGCTGCAATATTCCCTTCAATAAATGGCGCACCGCATATCTGAAAAGGCCTCGTCGTGCCCCTTCCTTCTGAAAGATTCGTGCCTTCTAATAAACATTGACCTGGGTAAACAAGGGCGGTTTCAAGCGTTGGCATATTCGGGCTTGGCATAACCCAAGGCAATTCCGTTTCATCAAAGTACATATTCCGCTTCCAGTTTTCACAAGGCACTACTTCCAACTCCCCCTCAAGTTCTAATTCTTCCTTATAAAGAATCGCTAGCTCACCTAGGGTTAATCCGTGCCTACTCGGAATTGGATGCACCCCAACAAAACTAGACCATTCGGGAAGCAACATCGGCCCTTCAACAATCATACCCCCCAAAGGATTCGGCCTATCCAGCACCATGACTTCAACCCCAGATTCAAATGCCGCCTTCATGGCATAAAGCATCGACGCTTGAAAAGTATAATACCTGCTGCCTATATCTAAGAGATCGATAACCAAAATATCGAGAGAAGATAAATCCTGTGGTTTTGGGTGCAAGCTTTGTTCCGAAGTGCCATAAAGGCTGATCCATTTCAAACTTGAATCACCAATTTTTTCGTTTACAGCCTCTAGGTCTTGCGCAAAAGCTGCAAAACCGTGCTCGGGGGTAAACACGACTTTTAGCTCATCATTCAAATGCTGCTTAAAAAGCATAAGGGTGCTACGAAGCTTTAAATCGCAAGCAGGGGCGTGTGAAAGCAAGCCAACTTTCTTTCCTTTAAGGGAAGAAAAATTATCCGCAACCAAACCATCAATCCCAGTCCGCACTTTATTAGAGTTCATTGCTATTAGTTTGGTAACGCTATCTGCACCGGGCTCATCAGATAACTAAAAAGATTTCGAATTTCTTCGGGCTTTAAGTTTTCAAGTAAGTTTTCTGGCATAGGCGATACATTCAAACTCTTAATCGATTCGACATCTTCTGCAAGGACAGTTTTTCGTTCAGTTGGCCCAACTATCTCCATAGCCTTATTGGCCCGTTTAAACACCAACCCAGTTAGCAACCTACCATCCCTTAGCATCACCGCAGACATCCGGTAATCTGCTGCTACCGTTGCATTAGGCTCTAAAATATTCTCAAGCAAATATTCAAGATTCGACCGCTGCGACCCAGTAAGGTCGGGCCCAAGGTTTCCTCCCTGACCAAATAATCCGTGACAGTTGGCACATACTTTCTGAAATAATAACCGGCCTTGAACAAGATCTACCTTTTCCTTGTTAGCCGTTTCTAATTCCTTTCTTAACATTGCAATTTGCTGCTTCTTCTTTTCTGTTGGTACCCGCACTTCCCCCCATATCGAGGATAACTTCGTAGTTAACTCACTATTATTGAACGCAGAAATCTGCCTAGCGTGATAAGCACTGATCGCATCGCGTGGCACTTTGCCATCGCTAACAGCTTGCAAAAGTTCTTCTGCATAGGCAGGCCTTGAACAAAGCGTATCGATTGCGGCTTTTCTCGATGCAGGATCTAATCTGCTAAAACCATTTACAATCAACTTCGATGTTTCAGGTAAGTTAAAGGATGCCAAACCACGAATTGCGCCTTCCGATACACCGCGGTCGTTTACCAACTTAACCAGTAGTAGTTCAATCCCCTTGGCTTTGTTTTCAACCAAGGTTGCAAGAGCCGCCATTCGAGCATTCGAGTTTTCATTATTATTTGAAGCAATTTTCAATACTTCATCAAGGGCCCTGCCATCACCAAAAATGATTGCGATCTCGCGTGCCAACTTTTGTGCTTCAACATCTTGTGATGTGATTAGCTTTTCTTGAAATGCTACCCAAGATGGCGGTGCATTTGCCTTGCGCCTTCCTCTTAACCCATCTTGTAAACCTTTTGCAATTTCTTTCTGGAAGTCTAAATTTTTTGAGGTTGCTAAGGTTAAAAGTTGCTCCATCGCCTTGGGCGAAGAATCTAATTCTTCTGCAAGTAGCCGCGCTACAAAGTTGCGATGAATTCCCATTGCAGTAGCTTGTGCTAGCTTTACCCCAAGCATAGGGTCTGCACTTACCGTAGGTTCCATCCCATACCAAAGCATTAAAGGTTGATTATGATCATTCTTATCTTCAACCTTTGTAGCTAGAATAAGGCCAAGTTCTGCTCGTGAAGGGACTGCGATTTTTTGTAACGCACTAGCAAGATACAGCCTAACTAAAGCAGATTTTTCATTTTGCGCTAACTTTTCTAAACTCGATATTGCAACGCCAGAAATTGATTCTTCATCCATTAAAAACCGGACTCCCCAAGATCGTAGATGCTCATCATCCGAATCTAAAAGACCTAGAATTTTTTTCTGATCTAATGCACCAATCGAATAAAGCATCCATAAAGCCCGAAGTTTATGTTGCGATAATTCCACCTTGCCTAGCAACGATTGAAGTTTCTCTGCCACATCAGGTAAGTTTTTAGAAATCACTGCGCGTTCTTGAAGAATCCGTCGTGCCTGACGGTAATGCCATTCGTTTGGGCTCATCACTAATGCAACAAGCTCAGAATTGGAAAGCTTAGCAAGGTCAGAAGTTGCAGGTTTTTTAATATTACCAAAAGTTATTTTGTAAATTCTGCCCGAATTGCGATGTACCCCATCGTTTTCGTGACACTCGCCCACATCAGACCAATCAAGGACGAAAACGCCACCGTCAGGCCCGTAAGAAAGTTCGATTCCTCGAAACCAGAGGTCGCCGACAAACATAAAATCAGGCTCGTGCTTCGCAATAAAGCCGTTACCATTTGGTTCGATCTTATCGCAATTAATTCTTCTGCCGTGCAGGTTTGCAGTAAAAGCTTTGCCTTGATAAGAGCTAGGCCAGTTATCCCCTTGGTAAATCATAAAGCCACAATGGGCGTGGCCTCCGCCAGCTTTATCCGTAGTGGGTGTCACGCCTTTATTGCGGATATCACTCCAGTTCTCAACCCGATCCCAATGGTAGTGATCTGCATGTTGGTCGATCAAATCATAAAGGCGGGGGTTGAAGTGTTCCCCAAACATGCGTTTGAAATATCCCCCCGGAATAGCGTGCCAGAAATGGCCGATGACTGTATTAATAAAAAAAGTATTTCCATGTGCATCCCAATCGTGCCCCCAAGAGTTAGTCCCCCCCCTGGAAACAACCTCGAAGGTTTTCTTTGTGGGGTGATAACGCCAAACACCGCAGTTGATCGGGGTCCGCTTACTTATGGGTGTATCGGGTGTGCCTACAAAAGAAGTGGTAGTGATGCCGTGCCTGCCATAAAGCCAGCCATCGGGCCCCCAAGCCAAACCATTAACAATATTATGCCTAATGCTTTTATTATCAAAGCCATCAAGAATAACTTCGGGTTCGCTATCGGGAATGTCATCACCATTGCGATCAGGAATGAATAAAAGTTTAGGAGCACAAAGCACCCATACGCCACCAAACCCAGGCACCGCACTGGTAAGATGCTGCCCTTGATCCCAAAAAACCGTGCGCTTGTCGTGCACCCCATCATTATCTGTATCTTCCAAAATGACGATGCGATCTTTTAGCGTGAGGTCAAAGTTGGTTTTACTTTCAGCATAAGTCAGACATTCGCAAACCCAAAGCCTACCCTTAGTGTCAAAAGACATATGGATGGGCTGTATCACATCAGGTTCATAAGCAAAGAGTTGTGCTTTAAAACCTTCGGGTAGCTTTATGCTTTTCAACGCATCTTTAGGGTCGGAAAGTTTGTCCTTGGGGTTTTGCGTATCTGGGATTTTTGTTTGTGCAAACAGACTTAAAGAAAGGGTAAGAAGGAGCACCGTAAACGAAAGCGTAGAAATAAACCTGCCCATTGTGAATCTTCCTTTAATTATGCGTTAAATATTCAATAGGTAGCATAAAGGAAAACAAGGCAAAGGTGAAATGCATTTTGCGGTTTTCTAAAGCAGATTTCTAAAGTTATTTTAAGGTACAAGAGGGTTGCTCAGACTTACGGTTCCAAGGCATTTTCGCTAACATCAGGCCCATACCACAGGTGTCTGTGATTCCAGCAAACATCAGTCCACAGCCTACAAAACCCGAAAGGATGAACCAAAGTGGGTCTATAAATCCCCCCAAACCACTTCCCATCGCAACTAGAAATCCTGCTGCAATTCGTACTTGGCGCTCTAAAGAAATAATTATTTTTCCCCGTGTAATGGGTAAACCTGCCTGAGCGCAAGCAAGCGTTCCACCCTGAATGTTAAAAATGTTGGTTCGCCCAGATGCGATTAATTTCTCGCAAGCTTTCTTCCCTCTAGATCCACTTCTGCAAATCACATAAATAGGTTCGGCACTACGGAATTTTTCTCCTAATACTTTTTCAGGATCAAAAGAATCTAAAGGCACTAACCGTGCAAAGGAAATATGCATTTCATCAAATTCAACCGGGGTTCTTACATCCAGTAATTCAATCGGCCCAGCGTTCTTGCGTTCCATCAGTTCTAAAGGTGTAATTTCAACTACTTCCATTGCTTTCTCCTAAATTAAATACTGTTAGCAGCGCTATAAGTCTTATATGCACCCGTAAGATTGCTGCATTAACTCCCGTACTGCGAAAGAATCCTGCAGGTGTTATAAGAACGCTGCCCCGATTGACAATAAACAATCCATTGCGCTGTTTTATCGATCTCACCTATTCGACTTCGAATCTGTCCCAAGGGAATGTGAAGTGCATTAGCAATCGAACCTAAATTAACTTCACTAATTTCTCGAACATCGAGCAACTTAGCCCCCTGATGTAGTTTGTCTTCAACCTCGCTCCAATGAGTTATTTCTACAAGCTGATTCAAATTATTTTGAACGATCATCCCCGCAAGATTTACTGGGTCTTTTGCACTACTAAATGGCGGAGAATAACTAAGTTCATAATCAACTAAATCATCCATAGTTGCACTATGATGGATTGCGGTTGCGATGATATCGATACGCTTATCCACGCCATCTTTGCCTACCGCTTGGGCGCCAAGGATTTTGCCATCGGTGGGTGAAAAAAGAATCTTGAAATGAATGGGATGAGCCCCAGGAAAATATCCTGCGTGAGAATTCGGATGTAAGTAAACAACCTTAAAAGGAATTTTAGCTTTAGTAAGAGTCTTGGCATTAGCACCAGTGCAAGCCGCGGTGTAACTAAAAACCCGAAGAATCGCAGTGCCCAGTGTGCCACGATATTTAGAAAACTTGCCTGCAATGTTATCGGCAACAATTCTTCCTTGCCTGTTCGCAGGGCCAGCTAAGGGCACCTGAGTTTGCAAGCCAGTTATCACATCTTTTACCTCAATCGCATCGCCAATCGCATAGATGCTTGCATCCGAGGTACAAAGAAAGTCATTAACTTTAATCGCTCCTCTGTTGTTAATCTCAAGCCCCGCATCTTTAGCAAGTTTTGATTCGGGCTGAACGCCGATACCTAAGATAACCACATCTGCGTTGATGTTAGAACCATCGTCAAGAACCACATTTGCAGCTTTGCAGTTTGGTGCAGGATCATCAAAACGAATGGCTTGCCTGTTTAGCAACAAGTTCACTTCTTTAGTTTTAAGTTCTTGATGAATAGCAAGGATCATTTCTGGATCAAAAGGCTCAAGAACTTGGCTAGAACGCTGGACAAGAGAGACCTTAAGATTTCTAAGATGGAGTTGTTCTGCCATTTCTAGCCCGATAAATCCGCCTCCAATAACCACAGCATTTTTGGCTTGATTTGATGAAATCCATTGATGAATGCGGTCGGTGTCGACCAAATTTCTGAGGGAGAAAACACCAGGTCGGTCCACCCCTGAAATCGAGGGAACAATAGGGCTTGCCCCAGGTGCAAGAATCAACACATCATAAGGTTCATCATAAGCACTATTTTTCTCTAAGTTTTGAACCGTGATGGTTTTTTGATCTCGATTAATTTTAATTACTTCAGACCTTACTCGGACATCAAGATTAAGATTAGCTGCAAGTTTTTGCGGGGTTTGCACCAGCAATTTTGACCGATCTTTAATTTCACCACCCAAATAATAAGGCAGGCCGCAGTTAGCAAAAGAAACATCAGGCCCGCGTTCAAAAAGAATAATGATCGCTTTCTCATCAAGCCTGCGAAGCCTAGCAGCAGTGCTAGCACCCCCCGCAACCCCGCCAACAATGAGAACTCGTTTTGCCATTATTATTTCCTTGTTTATTTTCTAATTTTAGTATCGACAAAAAGCCAGTATACCGTTAATATAATATTGCTGAATAGTAATATTGTCAATGTAGGAATAGTGATGCCAAAAGCGATGTTGGATCAGAATCAATTGCGAATGATTGCTAAGTTGTTTAGCGTGCTCGCAGAACCTACCCGGCTAGATATATTGCAGCATCTTAAAAAGAAGCCATTATCTGTAAATCAAATTGTAGAAGTTGCTGGCGCAAAACAGGCCAATGTTTCTAAACAACTTGGAATTTTGCACGATGCGGGCCTTTTACAAAGAGAACGCCTGGGGAATCTCGTTTATTATAAAATCGCAGACCCAGTAATCTTTGATCTTTGTTCCTTGGTCTGTAGCAAACTTCGTAAAGATGCCGAAATTCAATTAGCTGCATTTGCAAAGCAAAGGTAGAGCTTAATGATGTTGGCTTTTATTACCCTTGCTTAATTGAACTCGCTGCTATTGACCACTTGACCGTCTTCTATCCCACAAAGATAAAGCCAAGTGTTGGGGCTGATGCCCATTTGGATGCTGTGTACGGAACCATCACAGAATACGGTGGTAAGGGTAGTATGGATGGTACCAAAAATGCTGGCACAGGTGCCCACACTGCCTTGAGGTTGCGGTGGGTATATCGGGTTGGTGCTGCTATTGCCCCGGGCATAGCAAATAGTGTCGTTATCCCAACCATCGACCCAACCTTGATCGTCATTGCAATCAGGGGAAGTGGAAGCAGTCTTGATGTTGAGATATTTTTCGCCAATAAGAAGGGTACTAGAAGTCCCATCTTTAATATTGCTAAGCTTTACCATTTTTTTAGAGGTGTTTGAAGAGGGAACAATAGGGCCATCCAGCGCATTACCTGACGAATCGAAATTTCCCCAAGTGCCCCAAGTGCCTCCATTTCCAACATAATCCATCATCGCTCGGTCGCCATTAGGTGTGGATTGCGTGTACGGGAATTTTGTAGGGCCCCTTAGTGAAGGGCAACTCATTATGGACAGGGAAGTGCCTGCAGTAGTCGCACTGGAGGGAGTATCCCAGAGAGATTTTTGTTCCAAGAAGGGAAGAATTTGAAAAGCCCAACCCACGCCTGATCTTGATAATTCGCTGGTGCCCCACCATTCATTGTTCTATCTGAATTCCAAGCAAGTCCCCCAGAAGGAAAAACACTCAATTGGTCATGATGCATTTGAAAAGCAAGACCAAACTGCTTGAGATTGTTTTGGCACTTCATACGGCTTGCTGCTTCTCTTACCTTCTGAACCGCTGGTAAAAGCAAACCAATCAAAATGGCAATGATAGCAATCACCACCAAAAGTTCGATAAGGGTGAACCCTTTTCTATAGCCAATAAGTTTCATACCATACTCCTAAAAAAAAAGAAATTAAAAAGGAAGTTTGTACCCATCTGGGAATTTCGAAGTTTGTAGTTCGCTATCGGAAAGCTGGGAAACAGAACTCTGGCCTCTAAGAACATAGCGTTTGCCATCTTTGCCCATTTTCTCAAATGCAACGATGGGAACTTGATTTCCCGTAGCTTTAAGCATCCGTAAATTGACACCATAGACAATGACGAATTCCTGACCATCGTTAGGTGACTTAAGAAGTTCTTTAGGGAAGTTGCACATTTTCATAACTGTAAGAAGCTCATTTATATTTTGGGGAGGTTTTTCTGCTCTGATGTAGGCATTGCCTATTTTTTCAAGTGCAAGGTGCGTAGGATCTTCAATAAGCATAGTTGGTTTTTCTTCACCACACCCGATTAGGCAAGTGAAAAATAAAAAGAGTATAAAAAGCGTAAATTTCCACAAGGGAAATTTTATTAGCATCAAAATATTCATTATCTAAAACCTTTAAAGAAAGGACCTAACATTGGTAATTATCGTCATAAAAATTTATTTTAAAAGATAAATCAAGTGATTTCTTCATTGATTTTTAATAAGTTTTAGAAGAAGTAACGATGGGACATTAAAATAAACTTTATCTTCTTTATAAGTCTATACGGTTAATAGGTTTAAGGTTTTATTGTTTGATAGCGACTTTGAGCAGTTTTGTTAGCCAAATTTCTCACAAATCTCTCATTTTTAGCTGGGCCAAATCCACCGAAACAGTAAACTTCGGCACTTCTACTTTGTAGACACTTCAAACTTAAATTGATTCCCACCTTCGCTTTTAACTTCCGCACGAAGCATCGTAAGATCATTAAATCGTGAAGGAATGAAATCTTCGCGAGGTGGATTTGCTAGATTCGCACCTTTAGGCGGGTTAGCCATTACGCGAGAAGCGCGAATGACGACTTTCTTCTTTCCGGGTTTTGCGAGCATGTCGAAATGCCCATTAATTATAGATGCCCCATCGGGTGCAATTCCAACTTCTTCAGGCACAAGACTGATCTCACCATCGGTAAGTGGTACTCCATCGCAAATTACATCTCCACTAACCTTAAATAAGAGAGGTCCCTTGCTGCACCCTAAAAGCGAAGCCACACCAAGTACGAAACCGATCAAGAAAAATCGCATAGTGGAATAACTCTAGATTAAGTAGGAGTAGCCTCATCGCTGGAATCGCCAATTTTCCGATTGGCTCTATTAACCTTGGTTAATAGTCTTTATTAACCTCATCGCCATTACGACTTCCAAGCGCATTCCAAGTTAAAAGGTCAACCCCGTTTGAAACAAATCGCACCGACGCATCTGCAAGCACAGCGCTTACGCCACCCGTGTGATAACTTCGTGCGGATGCTACAGTTGAGGTGCCGGTATTTGTGCAGGGCGCAGCACGGTTGGTATTAAGGCAGTAGTTTTCTCGATCTGGTTGAGAAGTATTTGGCGGGTAGAGGGTAGAAAAGAAAGGCCCGCAATGCATAGCATTATGAATCCTGCCGCGTGTGTCATCGTTGCCAACATCTACCGTTAAAATTAACTCGCTGCCCATAATGGTGTTTGAAGTGCCATCGGAAATGCCAGAGAGCTTGTTTTTCGATAAAGGAAAAAACATACCGTTAAGTAATGCACTGCTAGGATTACCTGTTGCACCCCCTCCCGGGTTAAACGAAGTGTTAGCTGCACACATAACATAGTTACTATGAAACCCTTGCTGGTTAGTATTAGCAGCGTACCTTCCACCCCCCGTTACAGTCTTTGGGTTGACTGGGTCAGAGGGGCACATCATTCCAGATAGGACGGTAGCTATATAGGTAAAGCCATCGTAAGATAACCCGCCTGTACGATTAGTCATCTTAAGAACATAGGCGTTATAAATTGCTTCTTGCTCTAAGTATGGAAGAATAGGCATAAACCAAGATCTTCGATCGTAACTGTCGGGTGTATAACCATCGAAATAGTTATAAGCCCCAGGCGGAAACATTCCAAAAGTGCCGTGATAATTGTGCATCGCAAGGCCAAGCTGCTTCAGATTGTTGCTACACTTCATACGGCTTGCTGCTTCTCTTACCTTCTGAACCGCTGGTAAAAGCAAACCAATCAAAATGGCAATGATAGCAATCACCACCAAAAGTTCGATAAGGGTGAACCCTTTTTTTTGAATACTAGGTTTCATAAAAAAATCTCAAAAAGATAACCAAAGTAACAATATAATATTTTCTATTATTGCAATTAAAACTAAATAAAGGAACTTAAATTAACAGATTTATTCACGATTTCTTTATAATAACAGCAGATTATTCCAGGTTGATTCCCTGCTTTTACAAAATTCAAAAGCTATGAAACTTTAGTGCTCGTTTTGTAAAAACCCTTCTTGCGGGGCATGTTAGTCTTGGAGTTTTCAATAACTTGAAGGCGAATAAGCAATATTTATTTAAGGAAATCCGAGGCAGAACAATGCTGGTGAGATACGCTTACCAAGTTACCCACGACTCCGGCAAATCACCTTCACACGCTTTTGCCAATCAGGTAATCAAAAAATCTGATGGAATGCGCTTTTTGCCACCAGTACTTCGCCGAATAGGCACAAATCATTCGATAATAGGGGTATTGATTCTGAAGGTTGACACCTTATTTAGCCGCCTCATTTTTCAGCTACGAGCCTTGATCGTTAAAGCTAATTGACATGAATCAAATAATGAAGTCTAATTTTATTATGAAAATAATAATCCTACTTTCTACTATTGGCTTGGTCATAGCAAAATACTTGAACAGGTAACCCAAATCGATGAAACCATCAGAAAATCAAGATCGTAGGCACGACCTTGACGCATTGCGTGCATTTGCAATGTTTCTTGGCATTAGCTTACACGCATCACTCAGTTTATTTACAGTCCCTAGTTCTAGTAGTTCTAATATGGATATCGTGTGGCCCGTGCGCGATATTTCCCAAAATCAAATTTTTTTAATATTTATGGTATTCATTCATTCCTTTCGAATGCCAATGTTTTTCATCCTGAGTGGTTTTTTTACCATGATGCTTTATCGCAAACGAGGTATCAAAGCATAGCTTTGGCAAAGAACACTCCACATTCTTCTGCCTTGTTTAATTGGTTGTTTCACAATTGTTCCACTAGTTGATTACATTTCAGAAAAAGCTATGAAAGCAAATTCTATAGGTGTGAACCTAGATGAGAAATCTCTCGCAGGGGAAATCCAGCCTTCTACCCCCAACGCTAAAGTTCAGATCCAAGCACCCCAACCAACAATACCCACAGTTGAAAATGAATTTCATAGGGGCTATTACTCTTGGCTTAATTCAAACTCTTTCCAGTTAAATATTGGCAACAAGCAGATTCATTTAGTAAATACGCTTATATTTGAACACCTTTGGTTCCTGTGGTTTCTCTGTTGGATGGTTCTTTTCTTTTGGGTTGTATCCTTCCCCATCTCACTTTGCTTTGGGCGATTAAATGAAGATACCCTGTGTGTGGTCAAAAAAATCTCACTTTTTATTTTGATCTTTGCCCCTTTGTTGCCCCTTTGCTTAATGAATGCAAAATTGGGTCCAGACACTTCTTGCGGGATTATTCCCCCTCCGCATTTGTTATTTTATTACCTCATCTTTTTCAGTTTTGGCGTGATCTATTACGACCTCAATGATTCCGAACATAAACTCATACGCTATTGGTACATCTTATTTCCATTCGCTTTGTTTTTTCTATTTCCAATAGTAATAGTACTCATAAATAGTCCGCAATTTAATTTGCCACTTCAAACGCTTTTTGTTTGGAGTATGTCAGTTGGGATGATTGGAATTTTTCACGCCTTTATTAGAAAAGAAAATTCACTCATCCGTTATTTGTCTGATTCCTCTTATTGGCTTTATATTGCTCATCTACCTTTGGTGATTGAGTTGCAAGTGATGGTGAAAGATTGGCCACTCAATGCGTTCCTGAAATTTCTGCTAATCAATATTGCATCGATCATTTTGCTTTTGATCAGTTACCATTTGCTTGTTCGTTCTACCTGGATTGGATGGCTGCTAAATAGCCGAATGAAGCCTTGGTTTAGCAAGACTTCTACAACAGTCAAATAAAACAACTTGACTACGCCAACTTGAATGTTGAACCGCACTACTTCTTCTTGGGTGCAATTTTATTTTCGAGGTGTTTATTAAGGTCTGCGGGGTCTAGTTTATTAGGCGCACCTTTTTCTGGAATCTCGAGCCCTGCACTCCACAAAATCCCATTGACCACCAACTGCCGTAGGCCATCTTTGCCCCAGTTGGATTGCATATGGCCACCCGTATAAGAGAAAGCTCGATTCCCTTTGCTAGATTCAAAGGCCCAGCCAACCGTTTCAGGCTTCCCAACATTTCGCTTTGATGAAGCTGTCGTGCGCATCTTATCGGGTGGATTAATCAGCACCAAAGGTGTAACATTTGAAGCTGCAAAATTCATATGAAATAGCCAACCTTCATCGACTTCAAACGGAGTTACTCCCCGAGTAATAGGGTGCTTTGCAAATTGATCTACAGTAGAAACCCAATGCCCCCTGCAAGAAATACTTTTATCCCAAACCCCACCTGCCCATTCTAAAGCCAGACTTTTACGATCTGCAGGGTACTCGATGCAATTATGCAAATGAACCAGACCCACGCCTTTGGAAACAGCATTTTCAATCACCCTCAATTTGGAAGGTTCTAAGTAGGCTTGCTTGCCATCGCCTGTAAGAAAAAAGACAATGGCTTTGGCATCATCAAAAATCTTTTCATTTTTGGGCCAGCCATCTTTTACCAGAATTGGGTAAACCCCGTCGGTCTGCTTGATCATGTCTGCAAGCAGAACAATACCTGCGAAGTATTCATGTTCGCCAGTTGGCTTAGATTCTGGTTTGCCAGCGATGAGAACAATGCGTTTAACTTTTTCGGTGGAAGGGATTTTTTCGATTTCAGGAGCATCAAAAAACCCGATGCAAAAAGAAACACTAGAAAGAAAACAAATCAACGAAGTAAGTCGCATACAATAGTTCCCCTAAAAAATTAAGTAAGTAATGATCATTAATCGAAAGTAGGTATTAATCAAGGAGAAAAGAAATAAATCAGAAGTCAGGGATGACTTTAGAATCAGCAGGAAGCATAAGAAGGGCCCAAGTTCCCAGAGCAATATTTTTTGTGATTTTGCGAGAGCTGCCATCTGCAAAAAAAACATTGATGGCTTGATGCCCAGTTTGAGCTCGCCAACGATGGCAACAATCTTGATTATCTGGGAATGAATCGGAAGAACCTGCAAAGGGTCGAACCTGAAACATCATCGTGTTGGGTACGCCATTGGGGCCATCATAATCCCCTTTGGGAATTTCCATCACCTGTTCTGGTATCACAATTCTTCCACCTTCTGAAATACCAAAGTTATGGCGGTTGGCAGCATAAAAAGCGATTCTACTTCGTCCATCACATTGTGCATAAGCTTCTGCAACAAGCAAGGTGTTAGAAAGGCCATCGGTAATAGTCGAGAGCGAAACAGCAGGGGAAAAGTAGCCCATTTTATTTTTACTCCAAAGCCCAAAGGGGCTGGTACCATCTCCTATACTTGCGCCAAGTGTATTCCAGTTGGCTAAATAATTGGTAGCGCCCCAACCATCACTCGTGAGCGCATTAGAAGGAAGGGTCGGGTCGGAAGGGCAGCGAAGTAGCGGAATTATAGAACTGCGAATTTTTAAATTCCAAATCCCAACATTCGATAAACTCGAAATATCTTGTACCCCACATGGTGGATTCCACTGGTTCGTTCCTGGATCTAACACCATTATTTTTTGCATCACCCCGTTTACTAATACTTGCTTTTCAGAATAATGAGGTGGCACCCAACTCGACTTCCCACAAGGGTTCGATGCAGGTGTAGGAAAAGTGTTCCCATTATTATTCGCAATATCAGCAGCAATTTGCTTATAGAGATTCTCTTGTTCGATATAAGGAAGAAGGTGAACATTGTAGCTGCCATAAACATTCGAGTTTTTGACATTCGTGTTACCAGTGAAGGGGTCCAGTTCTGGAAAAACGCCGTGGTAACTAGGCAGCTTGCTATAGGTAGATTCGAAATTCATAAAAGCTAAAGTGATTTGTTTGCCATTGGCAAGGCATTGAGTAACTGCTGCTGCTTCGCGAACTTTTTGAACAGCAGGTAGCAAAAAACCAATTAAGATGGCAATAATAGCAATAACAACTAATAACTCAATAAGTGTGAAGGCCCTTGTTTTAAATTGTTTATGCCAATACAAGATGTTTAATCCTAGCCAAGGCGTACAGAGTAATGAAAACAAACTAAAAGGAGTATACGCTAATAAGTTGTTGTAAGAGAAAAGAATGTAATGAAATGGGAAATAAAAAAGCCACCCAAAGTTAAAACCTTGGGTGGCATCCTTGGTAAGGATCGGTTTACTTGATAATCTTCATTTGCAGGTTACGAAATCGTACTGGGTCGCTATGGCCAGCAAACCCAAAATGACCTTCCTTAAGGTCTTTCCCCGGGTGTGGGCTCTTTGCCATATACTCGGTGATCTTGGAAAGATCGGTATCCAAGATGATGTTGCCGTTTAATTCAACCTTGATGGTAGAACCCTTAACGGTAACTTCTTGGAAGTTCCAAGTTCCAGCAGGGCGAAGGTAACCCCGATGAGCAGGTGCCATTCCGTAAGCACTGCCGTGGTATTGGCGTGCATCAAGCTTAGCATAACGGGCATCTTCGCTATCAAGAACTTGAAGTTCGGTCATACCGATGTAAGCAGCGTCAGCCTTTCCGCCCGGGTAGCGAATGGCAAGGCCATTGTTACCGCCTGGAGGGACCATAAATTCAAGCCTAGAGACAAAGTCTGCATATTTCTTTTCGGTATAAAGAACGCCGCCTTTACCTTTTTTGCACTGGATAGAATCTTCAACAACTTCGTAGTTATCGTTAGCCCCGATCCATCCTTTAAGAGTTTTGCCATCGAAGATGCTTTCAAAACCTGAATTGCCCTTGCTAGCAAGGTATTTGGTAGCATCAGTAGGTGAAAGTTCTTTGATGAAGATATTCTTCCATCGGATTTCGCTGCCGTGTGTTTGTAGTTGAATCGCACCTTTAGCAAGAAGGGGGGTCTTGCGATCGAAATAATTTTCTAGAACAGCGTTATCAACAACAAGCTTATCATTAAGATAAACGGTGGTACGAGCCCCAACTTGAATGATGCGAAATTTGTTCCATTCGCCTAAAGGCTTGTCAGCAAGAACAAGAGGGTCTTTTCCAGAAGTGCCTGGGGAATTATTCCAGAGTCCGCCTGAACCTTTATCAGCGCCAATCTTGAATTTTTCCTTATCGGTGTAATCCCAGATTTGTACTTGTGGCGTGTATTTAAGGTAGATCCCGCTATCGCCCTTAGGCAACATTTTGTATTCGAGGTGAAGTTCGTAATCGTTAAATTCTTTTTCGGTGGTGAGGTAAAGCCCCTTACCATCGTTTACGATTTCATTGCCTTCAACTTTCCAATGGGCAAGGATATCTTTCATATCTGTTTCTTTTTTCTTGGCTTGTTCAGCAGGGGGAAGTGCTTTGAACTTGCGGGGATCTGATGTGCCAAAGCCCCACCAATTGCTAAAATCTTTGCCATTAAAGAGATTCACAAACCCAGCAGGAGGGGTCGATGCATCCGAGGAACTTACTTTCTTAGGTTCAACTTTAGGAGTGTCTTTGGGAACTTCCTTTTTTGGTTCAACTTTAGGAGTGTCCTTGGGAACTTCCTT
This sequence comes from Gemmataceae bacterium, assembly GCA_041694635.1. Classification (GTDB taxonomy): domain Bacteria; phylum Planctomycetota; class Planctomycetia; order Gemmatales; family Gemmataceae; genus UBA969. The sequence continues at coordinate 34,799 of JBDNHI010000081.1, forward strand.
TTTTGGTTCAACTTTAGGAGTGTCCTTAGGGACTTCCTTTTTTGGTTCCTGAGTTGTTACGGCATCGGCGCAAACAGGTTCGGCTTTCCGTTTAGAAAATAATTTACTTAGAACGCCACGGTCTCGCTCTGAAGCAATGGAAGAATTATCAACGATAAAAAATCCAAGTGGAACTGCTGCAAAGAAAGCAGCGGATAAATACTTACGCATAGTTATGACCTCAAAAGTAAAACAGAAGGTGGGATAAATCCACATACAGAGAATTAAAGTTAAATGAGGTACAATGACAAAGCCAGTAAAAATTGTTAATCTGTGAGGAATTTAAGGGTTTGTCATTGGCATAATCGCAACGCTACATTTTTGCCCAGTCCCAAACAATGAAATCGTGCCTGAATAGGCGTATTTTATCCTGCAACCATTAGCCAGCTTTTTACTAATCCAAGGCTTATAAACCCTTCTGACTTTTACCCGTACAGGCATTTTATTCGGGTTTGAAGGTTGCCTTTTCCCTTCTTTTACGGTTCAATTCCTATCAATAAGTGATAATTTATTGGAAGAAATTGGCCCGATTCCTAATCTAGTCTTGTAAAGTTTCTAATCTAAACTTGTAAAGTTACGATAAGTATTTTCAGGAGATTTGGTATGTTAAAGCAGCGTTTGATGACCCCAGGGCCAACCCCCGTTCCCGAAGAAACCCTCTTAGAACTCGCACGCCCTGTTACTTTCCATCGCTCTAGTCAATTTCGTGCCATCCTCTCCGAAGTTCTCGAAGATCTAAAGTATGTCTATTGCACCAAAAATCTGGTGCTACCCCTGACCTGCTCGGGCACGGGTGGTATGGAAGCTGCAATCTGCAATACCGTGGGCCCCGGTGCGAAAGCTATTTGTCTGATTTCTGGTAGATGGGGCGAACGCTGGCGCAATATTTGTAAAGCCTATGGCGTAACCGCTATTGAAGTGACTTGCCCCTATGGCAAATCGATCACCCCCGCGCAGCTAGAAAAAGCCCTTGCCGATCATCCTGATGCTCAGATTGTTTGCGCCACCCTTTGTGAAACCGCAACGGGTGCCCGTAATGATATCCAAGCCTTTGGCGCTATCCTTAAAAATAAACCTCAGATTCTTATCGTCGATGCCATCAGCGGGCTTGGCGTTATGGAATGTAGGACCGATGATTGGGGCGTTGATATGTGCGTCACAGGTTCGCAAAAAGCTTTAATGCTTCCAGCGGGCCTCGCATTTATTTCTGTTTCCGATAAAGCTTGGAAAATGATTGATGCCAACACCCAGCAAAAATCTTTCTACTTCGATTTAAAAAAGTATCGTGAAAACCTCAAGAGCAACGATACGCCATTTACTCCTGCCAACACATTAGTGAAAGCCTTGCGCCATAGCTTGAAAATGCTACGCGCTGAAGGCATTGAAAATACTTGGGCCCGACATACTCGAATGGCTAAGGCTTGTAGAGCCGGCCTTGATGCTATCAACTTAAAACTGATGGCGGAAGTTCCGGTCGATGGCCTTACCGTTGCTTATGTCCCCGAAGGAATCGATGGTGCAGAAATCCTTGCCAGACTCGAAAAAGGTTATGGCGTGAAGGTGGCTGGTGGACAAGATACTTTAAAGGGTAAAATTATCCGCGTTGCCCATATGGGCTATATGGATATGTTCGATGTCCTTACTGCTGTTAGCGCTATCGAAATGGTTCTCTTAGAACTTGGACATAAGTTTCAATCCGGCGCTGGCGTTGCTGCTGTTCAAATATCTCTTGCTTCTTCTCTTAAGCCCAAAGCTTAGTTCCTTCTGGAGTTTTTTTCTATGCCTAGGGTTTTAATCAGCGATAAAATGGAATTACCCGGTCTCGAAATCTTGCGCAATGCAGGCATCGAACTGGATGAACGACCCGGCCTCAAAGGCGAAGATCTTAAAGCCGCTCTTCAACTCGCTGATGGCGTCGTCGTTCGAAGTGGTACTCGCATAACAGCCGACCTTATCGAAAACCCAGGTAAGCTTAAAGTCGTGGTTCGTGGTGGCGTTGGTGTTGATAATATTGATGTTGCGGCTGCTACCCGTAAGGGTATTGTTGTAATGAACACCCCTGATGCTAATACTTTTAGCACCGCAGAACATACCATCAGCCTTTTAATGTCGCTTGCAAGGCATGTTCCCGCAGCGGATGCCAGTATGAGGGCAGGGAAGTGGGAAAAGAGTAAGTTTTTAGGGTGTCAATTATCGGGAAAAACTCTGGGCGTGCTGGGCCTTGGCCGTATCGGCCGGGAAGTCGCTCGTAGGGCAGCTAACGGCCTCGATATGAAAGTGGTTGGCTTCGATCCTGTTCTTGCGCCATCCGCTGCCACTCAGCTTGGCATAGAAACCTACGCTTCCATCGATGAAATTCTTCCTATTTGCGATTTCATCACCGTGCATACTCCGCTTACCGAACAAACGAAAGATATGATTGGCGCACGCCAAATTGCTTTACTTCCCAAAGGCGCACGGGTAATTAACTGTGCTCGAGGTGGGATCATCAACGAACAAGCCGTGGTCGATGCTCTAAAATCTGGCCATCTTGCAGGCGCTGCTTTTGATGTCTTTGTTGAAGAGCCCATCACACCAGATCATCCGTTTTTAAAGATGCCTAATGTTGTTATTACGCCTCACCTTGGCGCTGCTACTGCCGAAGCTCAGTTGCTCGTTGCGAAGGAATCTGCCCAATTGTTAGTCGATTTCTTGTGCAAGGGAATAGTCCGATTTGCAGTGAATATGGGCGCAATGGATCGGGCCGAAATGGAAGAAATGCGACCCTTCGTCGATCTGGCTTACCGCCTTGGCCTTATGGCTGCACAAGTGAATAAAGGCTCGATTAGCAGGGCCGAAATTCATTATCGTGGCGATATCGCTAAACGCTCGACCCGACTCGTCTCTAGCGCCTTTGCCGCGGGTCTTCTCGAACGAGGGATGGAACAACAGGTTAATATCGTCAATGCTCGTATGCTTGCCAGCGAGCGGGGCATCGATATCGTGGAACAAGCCACCATTGAAAAAGGCGATTTTAGTTCTCTTATTAAAGTCTCTATCCAAAGTGGCAAAGATAATATCACGATTGCTGGTACACTTTTTGGCAACCAATACCTGCGCTTGGTTCAGTTCGGGTCGCACCGGCTTGATGCCCATATGGATGGCGTCCTTTTAATCTTCACCCACAAAGATGTTCCTGGCTTGATAGGCCACATCGGCACCATTTGTGGCAAGCATTCCGTCAACATCGCTCAGATGAATGTAGGCAGGCAAAACCAAGGCGGCGAAGCTATCGCTGTGCTTAACCTTGATGCTCGACCCCCAGAAGCTGTTCTTAAAGAAGTTGCTAGCCATCCTCAAATTCACGCAGTCACCGTCGTTGACCTTCCACTTGCTGGTCAAATGCCTTCTTGGTTTGCCTAAAGACTGGCGACCCAAGATAGCATTAGCCAATTGAAATGTAACCATTGGCCCTAGTCTTAATCGCCCTTTGCGCCTTCAAAACATAGACAAAAAAGATAAGACCTATTATCGGTAAGTTGCTTCAATAAAGCTAAATGCAGCTAGGGTAAGATTTTTAATTACTCACCTTAATGAAACAGGTCTAAAAACTTTAGTGATGTTTTATACAAGAATCTCTTTTATCACCTGCCCATGCACATCGGTTAGGCGGAAGTCGCGGCCTTGATAGCGATAAGTTAATTTTTCATGATCATAGCCTAGGCAATGCAGAATCGTTGCATTAAGATCGTGAATGTGTATCGGTTTTTGAGTGATGTTATAACCAAAATCATCCGTTTCACCATAAACAATACCGGGCTTGATACCGCCGCCCGCCAACCAAACCGAGAAACATCGCCCATGATGATCTCTGCCATATTCTGTTTGTAATCCACCCTGCCCATAAACGGTACGGCCGAATTCGCCTGCCCAGACAACCAAAGTTTCATCCAACATGCCACGCTGTTTAAGATCCCAGATTAATGCGGCTTGTGCTTGATCCACATCCAAAGCTTGTTTGGGAATGTTCGTGGGCAATCCACCATGAAGATCCCATCCCCGATGATAAAGTTGAACGCAACGCACGCCAGATTCAAGTAAACGACGGGCCAGCAAACAGTTCGATGCAAACGATCCAGCTCGCTTAGAATCTTCACCGTAAAGCTGAAAAGTTTTGTTTGATTCGGTTGATAAATCGGTAAGCTTGGGCACCGATGTTTGCATCCGAAATGCCATCTCATATTGGGCAATACGCGTGGCGATTTCTGGATCCCCGGTTTCTTTAAACTGCGTGGCGTTAAGCTTGGCTATGCCATCGAGCATAGTTCTGCGCAAGTTGCGATCTATGCCCGGGGGGTCTGAAAGATACAATACAGGGTCGCCACTACTACGCAGCTTCACCCCTTGATGATTGGAAGGCAGAAAACCACTTCCCCATAATCGTTCTAGCAGGCCTTGATTCGCATCTTTGCCGGAACCATGCGAGATTAAAACAATGAATGCGGGCAGATCTTCTGCTTCGCTTCCCAAGCCATAGCTTAGCCACGCCCCCAACGATGGCCTTCCTGGTTGTTGCGATCCCGTCTGGATGAAAGTGATGGCTGGGTCGTGGTTGATCGCTTCTGTATGCATAGATCGAATCAAGCAGATTTCATCGATTACTTTTGCGGTGTGTGGTAATAGGCTGCTGATCCAAGTTCCTGATTTTCCAGCTTGATTGAATTCAAATTTAGGCGCAATGACCGGGAAGCTTTTCTGCCCTGATGTCATACCAGTTAGCCGCTGGCCTTGACGGATGGAATCTGGAAGTTCGGTCCCGTGAAATTTTTTAAGCTTTGGTTTGTAGTCTAAGAGTTCCAAGTGTGAAGGTCCACCGGATTGAAAAAGGTATATAACCCGCTTTGCCTTGGGTGCAAAATGCGTGAGGTGATTCAAGGCGTTTGCTTGGGCTTTGGCATCCTTGGCAAGCAACCCCGCGATTGCTGCGGTTCCCAAAGCAGATGCTGAATGATTCAAAAAAGCCCTACGGCGCATCTGTTGGTTGAAAGCAATTAATGGGTTCATTGGTTCGTTTCCTGTTCGCAGTTCTTAAACTTATATGCAGAATAATCGTTAGAGCATTTACGGTTTCGATATCGTCTCATCTAGATTTAATATCAAGCAAGTAATGGTGGTCCAAGCCGCTAGGATTGACACATTCAATTTTTCATTTCGCTTTGAATACCCTATTGATGTTAAATTGTTGGCAGCAACCAGATCCGATGTAAAGCGCTTCTCTGCTGTTTGTAATATTTTTAAAAGCACTTCCACTTCCTCGGCTTTTGGTGATCTGCAAAGTGCCATCTGAAAAGCCAATTCGAATCGTGCTTGATTGTCGTTTGTTTTTAGCAAGATTTGTTCAGCAAACTTTCGGCCAGCTTCTACATAGGTAGGATCGTTTAAAAGCACCAGGGCTTGCAATGGGGTGTTGGTGCGCGCCCTGCGAATGACACAGGTTTCTCGGTCGGGGGCATCAAATGCAGCCATTCCCGGGGGTGGGCAGGTTCTTTTCCAGAAGGTGTACATACTGCGCCGATACAAGCCCTCTCCTAAATCTGCCTTGTATTTTTCCCGTCGCTCTACCGAGACATCTTCCCACAAGCCATCTGGTTGATAGGGTTTGACACTTGGGCCGCCAAGTTGATCTACCAGCAGTCCGCTAATTGCTAGGGCATTATCGCGAACCGTTTCTGCAGGCAATCGACTTCGAGTGCCATGGCTAAGGTGCCGATTTCGTGGGTCTTTCTCCGATGCGATTGCATTCGTGTTTGAAGATTGCCGGTATGTTGCAGAAAGTACGATTTGTTTTAAGATATCTCGCATGTTCCAGTTTTTCTTGATAAGTTCCAATGCCAGCCAGTCCAGCAATTCTGGATGACTTGGTAGCGCCCCCTGAATACCAAAGTCTTCAGCCGTTTCCACCAATCCAGTTCCAAAAATCATCTCCCACCACCGGTTGATTGCAACGCGGGAAGTAAGTGGGTGATTAGGATTTGTAAGCCATTGTGCAAGTTCAAGTCTGGTTGAAACGGTGGTGGGCAATGCAGCAAAAATTCCTGGAACACCAGGTGTAACCACTTCTCCAAGTTGATCGTATTGCCCTCGTTTTAAAATGTGGGTGGGGCGACGAGGCGACATTTCCCCCATCACCATCGTTAACGGCATAGCTTTTTCTAACTCTGCTAATTTTTTTGGAATTTCTAACAACTCTGCTTTGATCTGTTTTGCTTGCGTGTCTACATATTCAATATAATAAGATTTCAATTGTTCTGATTGAAGGGCAGAACGATTTGCAGGAGCAACTAGCAGAATTTCTTTAAGGCCTTGGATGGTTTCGCCTTTAGAAAATTGTGCCGCATCTTTCGGGCTCAGAACCGTAGAAAATAAGCGAACATCATCAATTTTTCCTGTAAAGGGAATAGAGGCTTGGCGCAGGCCAATGTGGAAGGGTTTTTCTGTTTTAAGAGTCCCTTCTAGCTTATTGTTTGTCGTTACTTCAAGTTCCTGAACTTTCCCATCTACATATATTTTTACACCCGATGCTTTTCGTGATCCATCATAGGTCACAGTAATATGGTGCCACGCATCTAAGGTTAATGCGTTTTTCGTAACAACTTTAAACCCGCTATCAGGCCAATGATTGATGAAATGGCTGGCAACTTTACCACCTTCAAGAATAACATCGTAGCCCCGGTAAGCATTGGCATCATCCATTTTTGACAACACGGTACCGGCTTGCTTGCTGGTTGGGAAGATCCATACAGCGAAAGAGCAAGTCTGGTCACTTTCAAATATGCCCGTGTCATTTGCACAAATATGGGTGGTGCCATCAAATTGCAAGGCTTTACCAATGCGGCCAGGCACCGATGTGAATGTGCCTTTTATCGTGCCAGCATTTTGATTTGGTATAGTATTGGTAATGGTTGGGCCCTTGGCATCATCCAAGGGAAAATGTGCCACCAGCCCCACCGGGCCAGCAGATTCAATTTGTTCTTTGCTCAATGACACTTCCCATTTGGTAATGTCGGTATCAATTTCCATTGAACGCTTTTTCAGTCGGCGGGTCAGTTCTTCGTTGCTTGCCTCGAGCTTCGATTTTTCTGCCATCTGGGATGCGGTTGGAACTTTCAGCAACGGTTCTGCCATACGGCCTTGGCTATACGACACCAATTTGTCTGGGATGTTGTTGAAGTACGCTGCGAACCGATAATAATCCTTCTGTGTCAATGGATCATATTTGTGATCATGGCAACGCGCACACTGCATTGATAAACCTAGAAATACCGTGGCAGAAGTGTGAACCCGGTCTGCCACATATTCCACCCGGTATTCTTCTTCAATGATTCCACCTTCCGTGGTAAGCACATGATTACGATTAAAACCGGTAGCAACTTTCTGGCTTAATGTTGCATTGGGAATTAGATCGCCTGCAATCTGTGCGGTTAGAAATTCATCGTAAGGCATATTCTTGTTGAAGGCTTGAATCACCCAGTCTCGCCAAGGCCAAAGCGTTCGCATTTCATCATTGTTGTAGCCGTTGGTGTCTGCATAACGGGCGGCATCGAGCCAGTGCATTGCCATCCGTTCGGCATGCCGATTCGAATTCAACAAACGATCAGCAATGCGTTCATAGGCGCCTTCTGATTTATCTGAAAGGAATAATTTCATTTCCTCTAGGGTTGGTGGTAATCCGGTAAGATCAAGCGTTACCCTACGAAGCCAAGTGTTGCGATTTGTTTCAGGTGTAGGCGGAAGCCCTACTGCCTCGAGCTTTTGAAGTATAAAATAATCGATCTCATTTCTTGGCCAGGTAGTTAATTTAACCTTAGGCAGGGTTGGTGATTTTCGGGGTGGCACAAATGCCCAGTGTTCTGCGTAGGGCGCCCCTTCCGAAATCCATTGTTTCAAAGTTTTTCTTTGGGAATCAGTCAAGGGCTTATTAAACGAAAGGGGTGGCATCTGGGATTTGTCGTTGGCTTCGATGCGGGTTATCATCTCACTAGCTGCGGGATCATTTGGAACAATGGCATGATCATTGCTTTTTGTTTTTGCAAGGGCCGCTGAACGCAGATCCAATCTTAGCTTTGCTTTTCGCGAAGATTCATCTTGCCCGTGGCAATTCCAGCAATGATTTGCAAGTATCGGGCGAACATCACGGTTGAAATCAATCTTGGATGCGGGTTCTTGTGCCATTAAAGGCAAGGCACAGAAAGCAAAGAATAGTAAGCAAATTGCAAGATGGATTATGGCGCATAGAGTTCTATTGGTTGAATTTGGCATTATCTTATTGGTCCAGTTTCTTTTCGCATGAGATACAAGTAAATTTAATCTTCCCAAAACATCTTTTCAAAACGCTGCATATTAAAAATCAACATCGGTTTCTGAATAGGTTTGTGCGAGTGGTGTTTATTTCGCAGCAAAACAAAATCGAGTTGCTTAGATTGTAACCATTTTGCCTTTTATTTGAATCTGCAATTTTCAAATAAACAGGCAGATTGATGCGATTATTAAAAGTGAATCATCGTGAATGAAAAGCTGGTTGCAAGAACAGCTACAGATCGATTTTTGAAAATGTTGGAATCACTTGCGTTGAAAGTATCTGAATGTTCAAAATTATATTAAAAATTAAACTGTTTTTCCTTATAAAAAGTATATGCTTTGAGCTTTTTTGGAACAAAAGTAAAGCAGAAATTAAAGGGAAAAACTTTCTGGCTTGGAGCACTCTTTATTGTTTGATACAGAGTAAAACAATGTTTTATATTTTAATTTTGCCACGGCCCTTTCAGCCGTGGAAACTATCACCATTGCTGGAACACTTTTTGGCAACCAATACCTGCGCTTGGTTCAGTTCGGGTCGCACCGGCTTGATGCCCATATGGATGGCGTGCTTTTAATCTTCACCCACAAAGATGTACCAGGTTTAATCGGCCACATCGGTACCATTTGTGGCAAAAATGGCGTAAACATTGCGCAGATGAATGTAGTCAGGCAGAATCAAGGAGGCGAAGCTATCGCTGTGCTTAACCTTGATGCTCGCCCACCCGAAGCTGTACTTAAAGAAGTTGCTAGTCATCCGCAAATTCACGCGGTCACCGTGCTTGATCTTCCTCCTGCAGGCGAACTACCAACTTGGTTTGCCTAAAAGCGTTGCCCTTGGAACCCGACCCGTTTCCCACATTTGCGATGATGATAATGCTGGGAATGTCAATCTCCCGATTGGCAAAGTCTTAAGGCTGGGATCGCCAATCTCCTGATTGGCAAAATCTTTATTTGGGAAGAAAAGTCTCAGCTGGTCAGATGCCTTCTTGGTTTGTCTAATTTCTAATTCTATTTCTTCCACACTTCTTGCAACCTGATTCTCTTTCAGGTTGCTTTCTGCCCTTTTTTCTAAGATAACTTTACCTATTCCTTCCTGCTTTCTTTTTAGGCTTACCTTACTATGACTTACCTTTTATTTCTTTTCGCTCTTCTGCCACTTCAACATAATTCCGACTGGCCTCAATGGCGTGGGCCCACCCGCGATGGCACTTGGCACGAACCACAATTCCCTCTCCACCTGCCCAAAGATGCCAAACCTTTGTGGAAGCTCCCTCTCGGCGCTGGCTACGGCGGCATTGCTGTCTCCAACAATAAACTTTTTGTTTTGGATCGCATCAAAAGCACAAAAAATAACGAGACAGAAGAACTCGAACGCATTCTTTGCTTAGATCCCCTCACAGGAAAACAACTTTGGCTGCACGCTTACAACGCCGCTTACAAAAAACTCGATTATGGCAACGGCCCACGCACCACACCCACCATCCATCAGGGCAAAGTCTACACCTTTGGATCTATAGGAGATATCCATTGCCTTGATATAAACACGGGAAAAGTGCTTTGGCATCGCAACGCAGTCGTAGATTTCAATGCAAAGTATCCCATCTGGGGTTATGCCTCTTCCCCGTTGATTGATGAAAATCGTGTGCTACTACAAATTGGCGCTAAGCCTGATGGATGTTTTATCGCATTGAATAAAGATACCGGGAAAGAAATTTGGCGCGCCGGGGCAGACAGGCCTGGCTATGCTTCCGCACAGATTTTTACCGTGAACAATCAAAAACAGATCGTCTGGTGGAGTGCCCAAAACGCCTGTGGCCTAGATCCTAAGACCGGATCAATCCTGTGGAAATTCCCCCTCTCTATGGATTACGATGTCGCTATTGCTGATCTAATATTTCATGAGGGGATTTTTCTTGCCTCCGATTATTGGACAGGCAGCAAAGCAATTGAGCTTGCACCTACAGGACCCAACCTTGCTTGGGAAGGCAAGCAGCTTAGTATGCTGATGTGCTCGCCCTTAGTAAAGGATGGCTATTTCTACGCCCTCGATCGCTTTCGTGGCATCAAATGCATTAAGGCGAAAACGGGCAAAGTCCTTTGGGAGAATGAATCGGTTACGCCTCGGGGCACCAATCCTCAGGCTAGTTTAGTTTGGGTTGGTAGCAAGGTTCTTATCTTTAATGAAAAGGGGGAGTTGATTCTTGCTGAAATGAATCCTAAGGAATTCAAGCTGATAGATAAAATTAGCGTTTGTGATTTTACTTGGGCTCACCCTGCCTTCGCTCATGGGTGCATCTTTGCTAGAACCGATAAAGAAATTGTTGCGGTGCAACTCTTTAAAACGAAAAAGTAAAGGTTAGTAAGATTTTTTAGTTACAGTTTTTATGTTGTTTAACTTAATTTCAATTAGATTTTAGAAACTGATAAGTAATGAACTACTACATTGATTAAAATAAAAAATAATTGTAACCTTTCAGCCGGTTGTAATCAACTAAATGCAACTAAAATAAAAACAGATGTCGCCCCCCACTATTACATGAGGGGAAACCGGTTGAAACCGCATCCAGAATTGAGATCCGAAGTTTCAATCCGCCTCCCACTATTACATGAGGGGAAACCCCCCAGCTCCCCCGCTGCGAGCGAAGGAGTTGCCGAGTTTCAATCCGCCCCCCACTATTACATGAGGGGAAACGTGGTATGAATGGCTTAAAAAACTTAAAGAAAAAGTTTCAATCCGCCCCCCACTATTACATGAGGGGAAACTTGACATCTAGCCCTGATCGTGCTGCATCAACATAGTTTCAATCCGCCCCCCACTATTAGGTGAGGGGAAACAAATTATGGTTGGAATGGCAAACGACCCGATTAAGTTTCAATCCGCCCCCCACTATTAGGTGAGGGGAAACTTTTTAGAATAAGCAGAATTTAAAATGTCATGTGGTTTCAATCCGCCCCCCACTATTAGGTGAGGGGAAACACCGTAGCATTAACAGTATGGGTATGAGCTATATTGTTTCAATCCGCCCCCCACTATTAGGTGAGGGGAAACCGGTTGCGAATTTTGTTTCGCCGCCAAGCCCG
>JBDNHI010000082.1:0-14346 GCA_041694635.1 Gemmataceae bacterium
AAGTGCAAAAACATTGATCCCCTTTAACGGAAACACCCCGGGAATCCCTGCGGAAGAATTGGCCGTCATGGCGGAAAGGGAGTTTTGGGCAATCGTGAATTGCAAATCACTATATTCATATAAACCGTTTGGACCAACTCCAACCGAGACGGAACCAGCTCCGGTGAATTTTAATGTGGCGTCCGCCCAGATCACCGAGCCATCCACCGTTCCCGGGCAGCCTGCAAAAGTCATCGAGCCGCTGAGTTTGGCGGCCAGACCTGTCATTTCCCCATTGCTGATGACCAACCCAGTCCCTTCAATCGTTCCATTCAAGTCTTCATTTCGAATCTTGGCTGTTGAACTCCCGGTAATCGTGGTGTTGCTGGCGTCTGCGGTTACGATGGATGAAAGGTTAGCTGAGGCGATGGTCCAAGTTGTTGCAGCAGCGTAAAAATTGCCCGAAGCATTGCCAGTGGCAATGCCAGTTCCCGGACCATTAATGGTCCACTGAAGAGCGCTGAGGGCAAGCGGGGCACCCGGCCGGGTGCCGTTGTTTTCCGCCCCGAAAACCAGGGTGCCACTGCCATTTAGGGAGATCGTGCTGTCGCTGGTGTCGCCCCCGTTGGGATTGGTGAAGGCCAGGGTTGTGGCTGTGGAAACCAGATTCCCGAAGGAAAAAGAGGTACCTGCAATAGTTTGACCGTTTCCTGTCAAATTCTGCAGATCCAAGGTACTAAGGACGGAATTGCGCCAAAACTCAACCGGTCCGTCTTTACCTGAAAAGGTGCTTTTGCCTTGGAATTGGACCTGATTCAATCCCTGATCAATCAGGGTAGTTCCATTCAAGGTGATCAAGGGGCGGAAAGATTCGCCTACGGTTGGGTTGTAACCCACTTCCACAGAAGCGTTTTCGGCGATGTATACACCGCTATTTCCAATCAGGTTGCCACGAAATAGCAGGGAGGAAACCAAGACATCCGCAGGGGTGATGCGAGCTTCAAGAAGTTCGATTCCCAATCGTTGGTATTTTAATGGTTTTGAAGTTTTACTTTTTTTGATTTTAGAGCGGTTGTTGCCATTCCATGGAGTCCAAAACGCCATACAATTCCCCCCCCAAAAACACCATTTTATAACATTAGAACATTATAACATTGTAACTTATCGGACTTACTTTACAACAAAACAATATAATTTTTAGGCAATTTACAACCATGTTTTAGGAAGCTAAGGCAACTTCGACTCCACTAAATCATGTGTAGCTTAGTATACATATGTCTTACTCTGGGGCACCTTCAAAGGTTCTCGCAAAACTTTATTTTAGTGAGATGTCATTACAGCAGGCAAGCAAATTGATCGAGAGCTTGAAGAATTAAATTAAAGAATCCGGGTATGGCTAACACCATAACAGGGTTCTTTTTTTAGCTATCAGTAAGCAGGCACAGGTAATATGCGCCCATTCGATGAAAACCCTTCTTGTGGGGTATGTTAAGCTTAGAGTTTTTTAACTCTAGGGGTGAACAAGCACTGTCAATTAGGAAAAATCCCAAAACAGAACAACGCTTACCAAGTTACCCACGACTCCTGCAGATCAACTTCACACGCTTTAGTCTTGGCATTCACTTATCACAAAAGAAAAAAACCCTAGCATCCTTATGATACTAGGGCCTTTTATTATTTCAGTTGCGACTACTTCTTAACTTCAAACTCTGCATCGATCACATCGTCGCCACCTTTATCTTGCTTAGACCCAGCAGATTCAGGGCCAGTTTGCGGGCCACCCGCTTCGCCTGACATATGCTTGGCCAACCCCTGTGATGCGGTAAGAAGATCGGAAGTCGCTTGCCTAATGGCTTGAGGATCCTCCTTTTTGCAAGAGTCCTTGACTCGGTCGATGGCTCCTTGAACCACCACCTTGTCCGAATCAGAAATCTTGGAACCGTGCTCTTTCAACTGCTTTTCAATCTGAAAGACCGTGTTATCGGCTTCGTTCCGAGCATTGATAATTTCAAGCTTTTGCTTATCAGAATCAGCATTAGTCTCGGCTTCCTTACGCATACGGTCGACATCGTCCTTGCTAATTCCACTGGAGCCTTTAATTTCGACCTTGGCTTCTTTACCAGTTCCAAGATCCTTGGCAGAGACTTTAAGGATGCCGTTTGTATCAAGAGCAAAGGTCACTTCAATTTGTGGTTCCCCGCGAGCAGCAGCGCCAATTCCTTCAAGGTTAAATTCGCCTAAAAGCCGATTGCTAGTACTCTTGGCAATTTCACTTTCACCTTGATAAACGGAAATGGTAACTGCAGTTTGGTTATCAGCAGCAGTAGAGAAAATCTGCTTCTTTTCGGAAGGAATCGAGGTGTTGCGCTCGATCAATCGAGTTAACCTGCCACCTAAGGTTTCTAGGCCTAAGGAAAGAGGAATCACATCGACTAAAAGAACTTCAGACTTACTACCCATAAGAAGTTGGGCGCCTTGAATAGCTGCGCCAATGGCTACCACTTCATCGGGGTTAACGCCGCGGTGTCCTTCCTTGCCGAAGATATCTTTGACAAGCCATTGAATTTTAGGCATACGGGTCATGCCGCCTACCATAACCACTTCATCAATATCGGAAGGCTTCATTTTGGCATCTGCGAGAGACCGAAGCACGGGGCCCCTGCATTTTTCAATCAGAGGATCAACAAGTTGTTCGAACTTGGCTCGTGTTAATGCCATTTGCAAATGTTTAGGGCCACTAGCATCGGCAGTAATAAAGGGAAGGTTGATATCGGTGGTAGCTTGCTGGGATAGATCCTTCTTGGCGCGCTCGGCAGCTTCCTTGAGCCGTTGTAACGCCATCTGATCTTTACGCAGATCGATACCGTTTTCCTTACGGAATTCTTCTGCAATGTAGTCGATAAGAACTTGATCGAAATCGTCACCACCTAAGTGGGTATCACCATTGGTGGATTCGACTTTGAAAATGCCATCGCCTACATCGAGGATGGAAATATCGAAGGTACCACCCCCAAGATCAAAAACAGCGATGCGTTCATTGGCTTTCTTTTCGATGCCATAAGCAAGGGAAGCAGCGGTAGGCTCGTTAATAATACGCATACGCTGGCGAGTTTTATTGCCTGTAACAGGATCTTCAATTTCCCATTCGGTATCAAAGCCAGCAATTTGCGCAGCTTCGATGGTTGATTGCCTTTGGGCATCATTAAAGTAAGCAGGTACGGTGATGACGGCTTTGCGAACCGTGTGCCCGAGGTAATTTTCAGCAGATTCCTTGAGTTTACGCAAAATCATCGCAGAGATTTCGGGGGGAGTGTAAGATTTCCCATCGATATCGACCTTGGCGGTATCTTCTGGCCCGCCCAATAACTTATAAGGCACCAATTTGCCTTCATCTTTAACTTCGTTAATCCTGCGGCCCATAAATCGTTTAATGGAATAGATGGTTCGACGAGGATTAGTAACAGCTTGCCTTTTAGCAGGGTCACCTACCAAGCGGTCGCCTTTATCGGTGAACGCCACGATGCTGGGGGTAATGCGATTGCCTTCTTGGTTAGCGATCACTTTAACTTCGCCGCCCTCCATAACCGCAACAACGGAATTAGTAGTTCCAAGGTCGATACCGATGATTTTTTCTTCAGCCATTAAAGTTCTCCTCTATGAGAAAAGTCAGGAAACCGAGTCAGAAAGTCAAATGAGCAATAGTTATTCGTAAAATAGAGCTAAATATTTCAAGATTTAGCAAATATTTGCTTACCTTTACAAAGCAGCGAATAGGCAATGTGTAAAAGAAGCTAGAAGCATTTTAGCAAGTACTATGCCATTAAATAAAAAGAAATTTAAATTGCCACAATACATTGAACAATAATAACTTAAATTGTTTTGGTAATTATAAGGAAGTGTAGGAAGAAAGCCATAAAAGACTAAGAATAAAGAATATGCGCCAAAATGGCAGGCCGTCTATGTTATACAAATGCACAGTATTCTCAATGCTAAAATGTTAAATTAAGTGCTTTGCAAGCTATGGGAAATGTGATAAAACAAAATTAGTTGATTTCCTTGGCCTCATTCCAAAGAGTTTTATTGACTCTAAGGCAAGGAGATATAAGATACCCAAGATTTTCGCAAACGCATTCTAATACGAGACTTACTATGGCGCGAAAAATTGAACCCGTCTCTGTTCCAAATCCTGCCAAATCACTTGCGCTTGTTAAATCATTGCGTACTCAAATCGATAAATACGATTTAAACATTCTAAAGCTTATTAATGAACGAGCTGCAGCAGCAGGTGAAATTGGCAAAATTAAGCTAGAAAATGGCGAAGATATCTTTTCCCCAGCTCGGGAAGAAGAAGTCCTTGCCAATGTTCTTGAAAATCATTCTAAATTTACTCACGGGCTTGATTCTAGCACCGTGCGCTCTATTTTTCGCGAAATTATGAGTGGTTCGCGGGCCCTACAAAAAATCATTAAAGTCACATACCTCGGCCCTGAATACAGTTATAGCCACCTTGCTGCGGTCGAACGCTTTGGTCAAGCAGTTGAATTCGTTCCTGTTGGCAGTATTACTGCTGTTTTTGAAGAAGTGAACCGAGGTCACGCTGACTTTGGTGTGGTTCCAATTGAAAATTCTACCGATGGGCGCGTTGCAGACACTCTTGATATGTTTATGCGCACGCCAAAAATCATCATTTGTTCTGAAATTAAACTTCAAATTCATCATAATTTGATGGCAAAATGTGAAGCGAAAGATATACGCAGAGTTTACAGCAAACCTCAGGCACTTTCTCAGTGCAGGCATTGGCTTGGAAAAAACGCTCCACAAGCACTCCTTACAGAGGTTTCTAGCACCACTACTGCTGCTGAACTTGCGCTTCGTGAACCAGGTGCTGCTGCGGTCGCTTCGAGGCAAGCTGCCGTCCGATATGGCTTACGCATTCTTTTTGAAGATATCCAAGATTCCCCCGATAACGAAACACGCTTTGCAGTCATAGGGCATCAAAAGAGCTCGAAGACAGGCAACGATAAAACCACCATTATGTTTCGCATTCCACATAGCCCCGGTTCACTTGCAGATGCTATCGATGTTTTCAAACAAAACAAAGTCAACCTAACTTGGATAGAATCTTTCCCTTCTAGAATTGCGAAAAACGAATATATCTTTTTTGCAGACTTCGAGGGGCACTTAGATGACCCAAAAATCAGCAAAATGCTTAAATCACTGCATGAAGAATGCACCGAAGTAACTTTACTTGGGTCTTATCCTACCGGCCAATTATGTGGCTAGGCTTGCATTTGATTTCGTAACTTTTAGTTTTATTTAAAAACTTACTTTTTCTCTTTTGCTTTTATCTTTTAAACTGTACTTAACTGGATTACTATTATCTTGTTGATTATTTGTTTATGATTTTTTTACTATTTGCTTGAATAGTAACATCGTTTAATGAAAGTATAAAAGCTATGCGCAAGAAATTTATTGCAGGCAACTGGAAGATGTTCACCAACCGAGCCACAGCGAAAAAACTTGCTGAAGATATCGTCGCTGCAATGGCAGGTAATAACCAAATCGAAGTTGCGCTTTGCCCACCTTTCACCTATTTGGAAACTGTTGCACAAGTTGTAAAGGGTACCTCCATTGGTTTAGGGGCTCAAAACTGTTACCACGAAAAAGAAGGCGCTTTCACCGGCGAGATCAGCCCCTCTATGCTTTTAGACTTAGGCTGCAACTATGTCATCCTTGGTCATAGTGAACGCAGGCACAAAATGGGCGAGTGCGATATTGCTATCAATAAAAAAGTTCACGCTGCTCTAAGTGTGGGCCTTAAAGTGATTCTTTGTATCGGCGAAACACTCGAAGAACAACAAGCAAACAAGACACACGAAATCTTAAAAAACCAATTGGATGGCAGTCTTGCGGGCGTAACAACTTCTAAATTTGGATCCTTAGTGGTAGCCTATGAACCGGTTTGGGCTATTGGAACAGGCCACAATGCAACGCCCGAACAAGCGCAAGATGCGCATTCCTTTATTCGCAACTGGGTTGCAGAACATCACGATGCAACCACCGCAGCGCATTTAATTATTCAATATGGCGGAAGTGTTAAGCCAGAAAATGCTGCAAGCTTATTAACGCAACCTGATGTCGACGGT
This sequence comes from Gemmataceae bacterium, assembly GCA_041694635.1. GTDB lineage: Bacteria > Planctomycetota > Planctomycetia > Gemmatales > Gemmataceae > UBA969. Next base: position 6,126 of record JBDNHI010000082.1, read on the forward strand.
GGATTGATAGGTGGTGCCAGCTTAAAAGCAGACCAGCTAATGGGTATTATAAAAGCGGGGATGTAAAGTTTTACTTTGCTATTTTTAATCGCAACTTGGGCTACCTCGATTACATCTGCCCACTTATCATTTTGCGCTTTTTTAAGTCTAACGATAATGGCTGTTAGCTTAAAAGCGGGGATGTAAAGTTTTACTTTGCTATTTTTTTAATCGCAACGCGAGCTGCATCGATTACATCTCCTCGCTTATCATTTTGTGCTTTTTTAAGTGCATCCAGTGCGGGCTTTGCATCTGCTCCAATTTCACCTAAGGCCTCTGCAGCCATTAACCTTACCTGATAGGCAGGGTCTTCTAGCGCATCAATCAAAGGTTCGACCGCAGGTTTGGCAAACTGTTTCATCCTGCCTAGTGCCATAGCTGCTTCCCAACGCACTGCAATATCTTTATCATTTAAAGCATTAATAAGAGCTGGAATAGCTTTTTCTGCTTTTAAACCCATTTGCGCAAGGGCAGTTACTGAACGAAACCTTACCTGCACATTGGGATCGCTTAACCCTTTTACAAGAGAGGGAACCGCGGGGTCACCTAGGTGAAACAAGGCGCTTGCAGCAATCTGACCGACCTGGGCATCTTTATCGGTCGCAGCGTTTTGGAGTAGTAAGAGGGCTTTTTCATCGTGTTTTCCTAATTTAGAGAGCAAAGCAACCGACTCCGCCCTTATTCCTGCATCTTCATCCAATGCTAGTTTTTCTAAAACTGGAAACAGTATCGCTGCTACACTTTTTGGATCTTGATAAATTTCAAAGTACGCCTCTGCTGCTTTCACTCTTATCAAAGGCACCTTGTCGGTAAAACAAACTTTGATTTCTGTTGCTGCAGGTTGGGCATCTTTACCCATTAAAGCTAATGCATTTACCACGCCTATACGAATATGTTCATCTTCATCTTTTAAGCATTCGAGTAAAATCGGAATAGCAGTTTTCGCATCTTTATTAATTCTATAAATTGCTTGGGCAGCGTGGCCACGCACTCGAACATCGGGATCTTTTAATGTGCCCTTTAATGCGGTGAGTGCAGTTTGTGCAGGTTCACCTATCATACCTAAGGTCATAGCAGAACCCATACGAGTCAGGCGTTCATCGGAATAAAGGCCAAAGGTAACCTCGCCCACAACCTCTTTGCCGAAGTGCGCCAAAGCCGCTGCAGCATTGGTTCGAACCACTGGGTCAGGATCTTGAAGCATCGACATCAAAGGCTTAACCGCGACCTTGGCTTTCTTGTGGGCAAGTTCTAAAGCTGCTTGCACCCTAATTTTATTTTCATTGTCTTGCAATTCCTTGGTTAGCCTTGCAACCTCGATAGGGTCAAGAGGAGGGGGTTCGGGGGCGACTTGTTTTACAGGAATGGCGTAAGGGAACAAGTATTTTGCATTAGCACCGGCAGCAGCGGCGGCAGCGTACATTGGCGTAAAAGGCGTCGCTACGCTTAGGTCAGGCGTGTAGTAATCGACATTTGAACCAAGTGGGGCATTGCAATATCCAAGGCAAGACCAATTATTATTGTTGGGTTTAAGTGGGCCATTACAGTACCCCAAACAGCCCCAATATTTATTTGAGTTGATTGCAGAGGTGGCAGTCCCGGCGCCAGAATTTACGGGTACCACTTTTTGACCCGATACATTTTGCAGTGCCATCGTAAAAGCAGCGGCACCAAGTAAACCAATCCAGGCCAATTTTTTCATATGAATCAACATACACACCTCACAACTTTCATAAACTTCTTGAAAGGTCGAACCCTCAATTATTATATATCTACTAAACTTTAGGTTTATTAAATATCCTATTGTTTAAATCAAAAACAATATATGCTTAACTAACAAGGTAATCAATCTTCATCCCTCGGCGATTTCTGCAATGCCACCTTTTGAATTTAAAGCTTTAGATTACGGCGTAATGCTGGCTTATTTAGTGGCAATGCTGGTGATTGGGGTCTGGGCAGGGTTTCGTAAGAAAGAGGATGATGAGTATTTCTTGGCGCATCGGCAAATACCCTGGTACGCCATCGGGCTTAGCATTGTTGCAACTCTTATTTCCTCGCTTTCTTATATTTCCGAACCGGGAGAAGTTTTTATCTCGGGGTTTACCAATATCATTGGCAAGTTCATTGCTATCATTCTAGAAACAGGCTTTGTCCTTTTCCTTTTCATTCCCTTTCTTATGCGCTTTCGTTTCACCTCTGCTTACGAATACTTAGAATATCGGTTTGATACAAACGCTAGGAAACTTGGTGTCCTTTTCTTTTCTCTTCAAACCGTTGCTTGGATGGGATTTGTTATCCTTGCAATGGCTAGAACCTTGGTTGAGGTTACGCATTTAAACCTAGGCATCGTGATTGTAATCTTAGGCATCATCACCACACTTTATACGATGGTGGGTGGATACCGAGGTGTCGTATGGACCGATGTCGTGCAATTTTTCTTGATGTTGGGTGGGGCCCTAGCCTGCATTATCTTCATCGCATACAAAACAAACTCCACTCCTTTTGCTTGGATTTCCACCGCTTTAGAAGTTCATAGTGCTAAACAACAAACTTTGTTTTTCAGCTTTGACCCCTATCAGCGTAGTACTATCATCACTTTTGCTATCACTATGTTTGTCTGGCATATTTGCATCCACCTAGGAAACCAAATGACGGTGCAGCGCTATTTTTCAAGCACCGACTTAAGCCAAGCACGCAAAAGCTTTATCCTTGCGGTTGCAGGAAATATTTTAATTAATGGCGTATTGGTATTGGTTGGGCTTGGTATTCTTTACGAGACTATAAAAGGAAACTCCACTGTCGACCTTTCTCAGGAAAAAAAGGCTGATATGATTTTCCCTCGCTATATGGTCGAATTTCTTCCCTCAGGATTGGCAGGCACTGTCCTTACCGCTGTACTTGCAGCGGCAATGTCCACCATTTCTTCTGGTTTCAACTCTCTTGCAACGGTTTTGGCAATGGAAAGAATACATTCAGATAAGACCTCGCGTGCACTTTTTGCTATCCGTATCACCTTACTTGCAGGTTTATTCGCAACACTTCTGGCGTATGGCATTGATCACCTTGTGAAGGATCGAAACATTGTGGAAATGATGCCACGCAGTTTCAATTGTTTCACAGCGCCATTAGGAGGAATGTTTTTAATAGGAATTTTCATTCCTTGGATACACGCAAGGGCATTAATATTCGCTAGCCTTATTTCTTTTCTTTGTGCGATTTTAATTTCTTATGGCAAAGAAATTTTCGGATTGGATAAAAACATCAGCTTCACCTTTATTATGCCTCTTTCTCTGCTAACAATGCTAATTACCGCATTAATACTCAATCTCTTCCTCGTCAGTCCTAAAAAAAATCTTAATGGTCTGACTTGGTTTTCTAGGGGGCATAGGCCAAATATCGACCCTTCACTAATTTCTAACCTGAATGAGAAAATAAATAATGCCTAATATTTTTCGCATTGCATTTATAGGCATCGATCACCCTCATGGATCAGGCTGGCGTGATTCCATCGCTCAGCTTCAAGATGAAATGCAAATCGTTGCTTTTGTTCCAGCTTTCAAGGATAGCTTAACCAGCCTTGAAGAAAAATTTTCTTCTCTTCCCCGCTTTCATTCAATTAGTGAACTTCTTAGTTGGGGAAACTTTGATGGAGCCATTATTTGCCTTCCCAACCTTGAAACACCCGAAGTTGTAATAAAGCTTGCTAATGCTGGAAAAGCCGTTCTGGTAGAAAAGCCTTGTGCGAAAAATGCAGCAGACTGGCAGGGCGCTGTTCAAGCCATCCAATCAAACCAAGTTGCTTTCCAAGCTGGCTATATGTGGCGTTATGATGAAGCTGCAACAAGATTAAAAACAATGATCGCAGAAGCAAGGTTTGGCAAACTTATTTCGATTCAAATGCAATGGTTCACTAGCGATATTTCTAGGCGTGGCGCGGATCATTACCTTTTTGACCCGTTAAAAAGTGGCGGTGGTTTCTTCAATTGGCTTGCTTGCCATTGGCTTGATTTGCTTCTTTATGTAACCAACGACCTACCCGTGGGCGTTACCGCCAGAATCGGGAATTTTACGCAGGACAATGCAAAAGTAGATGATGGTGGTTCCGCACTTATCGATCTCGCTTCGGGTTGCCTAGCACAATTTTCCGGTGGTTACTGGCTACCTAGGTGGGCGGGTGAATCTTCTTGGAGCATCTTTGGATCTCAACGGTGGGTTCATTGGAAGCCCAACTATCCTGGTTCAGGCGGCCTCTTAGAAATACATGGGCCACAACCCCAATTCATTCCTATGGAAGAAAAATTTTTCCTTCCACAAGACCTCGCAAAAGGCTATGGCGGAACTAAAACCATCAGACTTTTAAAAGACTGGATTGCAATGGCTAACGGTGGGCCAGTTTGTAAAAATACTCCAGAATCCGTGCTGAAGACCTTGCAACTTATCGATGCGGCCTACACCTCTAGTGCCCAAGAAAAAAGAATCAAGTTAAATTAAAGATAAAATTATTCTTTGATTACTTTTGTAATTAGACTTCCGATTTTCTCGATGGTTCCATCCATTATATCGCCAGCCTTTAAGAAGGTTCCGGTGGTGTGACCTACTCCCGAAGGAGTTCCAGTCGAAATAATATCACCCGGCTCCAAGGTAACCATCGATGAAATAAATTCGATTATCCCTGCGACAGAAAAAATCATCTGAGAAGTGCTAGAGTTTTGTTTTGTCTCGTTGTTCAACTTTAATTCTAATTTTAAAGTTTGTGGGTTAGGCAACGATTTTGCATCAAGCACACAAGGGCCCACTGGGCAAAAGGAATCGAACCATTTCCCGTGTAGCCAATCGAAGAAGACATCTTTTTCGCGTTTTTTCCTGCCTGCATTCGGCCTGAACTTACGATTGGAAATATCATTGATGATGGTGTAACCCGCTACATAAGAAAGCGCATCCGCTTCCTTCACATACTTGCAGTTTTTCCCAATAATTACACCCAGTTCTAGTTCCCAATCGATTGCATCTGGTGAAACCGATGGAATACGAATGGGGTTACAAGGGTCGTTAAGCGTAGTGCTAACTGGTTTCATAAACACATAGGGGAAAGTTTCTTCGCGTTCGACGGCAAGTCCCCCGCCTTCGCGGATATGTTCTGCATAGTTACCTGCAAGCAGAAATATTTTGTTAGGTTTAGGTATAGGAACAAGAAAACTGGTATCGGAAAGGTTATTTAGGGGTGAAAAATATTTGAATAATTCGAGTGAATCGTGATGATGCTTTCCACCTTGAAGGCAATCGAGTAACTCTGCATGTGCCAGCCAATCTGAATTTTTGCCCGCTTTAATTGCAGAATCGCTAAGGAGCATAATGCCAGCTTCGTCGTAAAAAGCTAGTTGATTAACCCCAGATACTCTCACCCTGCTTAACCTCATAAATATTTCCTTTAAAAAACAGCCTTACCTTGCCAATTATACGGCATGGAAAAACTTATAAACAATTGCCATAAGTAGAGTACTTGCAAAAGCTGAAAAGAAACAGGATAATCACAAAAGAGTTATTTTTGCATTTAATTTAACTGCAGTCAGAAAGTGTTCAAATTTAATGGATTTGCCTTATTTTCAATTAAAAGGTTGGCAGTTAAAATACCAGTTGATGCTTCGTTTGATGTTGTTGATTTTAATCATGGGTACCGTTCTTACTTTCGTCTCATTTACAATTCAATTTGTCGAGGGTAAGGAATCGAGATTCATTATGATGAATCTAATTTCTAATAATATTAATGATCTTCTGTTAGACCTACTTGCAGAAATAGAAGCAGAGGCAGAAGTCTTAAAGGAATTATTAAACAAAACTTCGATAGAGAATCCCGAATCACGAAATCAAGCTAGGGCTTTTATAACCAATATTCTTAAATCTAACAAATACATTGATGGTTTTTCGATTACGAGTAATAAAACTGGGCATATGATTCGTACGCTGAAAAATTTAAAAGGAACCTTCTTGGTTGCTGAAACAATACCAGATGAAAATCAAATTTTTACCTCTAACCTTTATGAAAATAAAGGCACTGCTGAACAAAAAATCTTAGCCACTACTGCAAATAAAGAAGACCCGCGTACTTTTGATTTTTACAAGGAATTCAAAGGTTCTGGTAAAAAAGGGTGGTTTAATGCCCGTGGGTACGCACAAATAGTGACTAAGGAATACTTTCCCGTTCTAAGTTATGTTGTTCCCCTTCAAGATGATTCCGGTGCATTAATCGGAATTATGACCCTTGATTTGGGGTTGCTTCAACTTCAGAAATACTTATTGAATATTACCACCAAGAAAATGGACCGAGATTATAGTTATGGTGGTATCCCCTTTGTATTAGAAAGAAGAAATAACAGTGAGATCGTGGTTATTGGCCATCCCGATCCAGTCTATCTTGAATCAATTCCTGATCCTTCCATTGTAAGTAGCAGCAATAAGTTTTTGATTCTTGCAGATAAACACCCTGATAAACGAATCAGGGCCTTCACCAAAGTAATTGATAAAGAATATAAAGTAAAAAGAGATCCCTTTAATCAAAATTCAACAGGTATTAACATTGCGGCCACAGAGGATAACCATAAGTGGATATATTCTTGGACTGCGACTTATCCGGGGCAAAAACCTGATTGGATTATCGGGGTATGCGTTGATCGAGAGTTAGCTGTAGCGCCTGTTGTATGGAACATTCAAATTACTATTTTTGTTTGCATATCCTTCATTATTTTAAGTGGTTTTATTGCTTTAAAACAATCCAGAATTCTTACCAAACCTTTGGAAAGAATGGCAAAAGATGTTACCGCAATTGCAAAAGGAAATATTGTTTTTTCAACTGACAATAATTTTGTCGTTAAAGAAATGATTGATTTGAATGATGGTATAGAAAAGATGAAATCGGGATTGCTATCCTTTAGGAAATTCATTCCGTACAAGGTAGTGAATAAAGTATTAGCATCAAGAAAAACAGCCGAACCGTTTGCAGAAAAGAAAGAACTTACGATATTCTTTTCAGATCTTGAGAACTTTACGACAATTTCAGAATCCCTAGAACCCGACAAGTTGGTGAAGTTGATTGGTGATCATTTGGCAATGTGCACGAATATTATTCAGTCGCTAGAAGGTACGGTGGATAAATACATAGGCGATTCCGTGATGGCTTTTTGGAATGCGCCAGAAGATTGCGCAAATCATGAACTAAAAGCCTGTGAGGCAGCATTGGCATGCCAAGAACAAATGGTGTTATTCAATGAGAAAACGAGCGCAGAGGGTCTGCCCTATTTGAAAATGAGAATAGGGATAAGTACGGGAACGGTTTTTGTGGGTAATATTGGCAGTGAAGACCGGTTAAATTATACCGCAGTGGGCGATACGGTTAACCTAGCGAGCAGGTTAGAAGGCACGAATAAAACCTATAAAACATGGATTCTAATTTCAGATAAGACACATACTGGATTACAGGGTCAAATACTTACCCGCCCTGTGGATAAAGTAGCGGTAAAGGGAAAAGCGAAGGCTATTTTGATTCACGAGGTGCTTGGCAAAAAAGAAAACGAAATGCCCGAACTTCGAAAAATAATTGAACTTGCCACTTTGGGATTTGAACATTATTTAGCGCAAAGATTTCAACAGGCGATGGATTGCTATCAACAAATGCTTGGGATTAAAAAAGATGATCATTTAGCTTCATTTTACATCGATCGCTGCAAGGGGTTCTTGATGTTTCCCCCGCCTTCCGATTGGGATGGAACCTTTATCAGCCAATCCAAGTGACTTGATTTGAGGTAAGTTAGCATAATAATTTTCTTCGAAGTTAATAAAGATTAGCCTTTCTTATTCATCGTATAATAATTAAATTCCTTGCGCTTATGGTAGCATAATGAAAACAGATAAATTAAAACTTTAATGGAATCATCTCAATGAGTTCAGAGCAGAATAAAAGTCAAAGAGGTTGGCAATTAAAAACAATAGTTATAATAAACATCTTAATTGTTATCATATTTATTGGCAGTCTGATTACTTTGATAAGTGGCATTTTGCAATACCGTGATGCACAAAGTAAAAACCAAATAATAATGGATTTAATTTCAAGTAATATTAATGATTTAGTTTGTGGTCTTATGAAGGATATAGAAGTAATAGCAAAAACGATGGGTGATTTATCAGGATC
>JBDNHI010000083.1:0-16644 GCA_041694635.1 Gemmataceae bacterium
CGAATTTCAACCGGTGCTGCATTGGGAATAAAAGTAATTAAAAAAGTAATTAAAAGATTCATATCAAGTCCCCTAAAAAAAAAGAATAAACTTATTCTGCCTATTATTAGTCATTTGTTCAAGGTAATAAGTCTTATAAGCATGGGAAAATATTTAAGATTGTATGTTTGGTATAAATAGTGGTAATATAGTTAAGTAATTAAGTATTTATCCCCGCCTCTCCCAAAGTTTTCTCCTGTTTTTGGAGTGTTTTACTATGGGCAGAAAGTTTGGCGTAAAAGCGTTTACTCTTATCGAACTTCTAGTAGTGATAGCAATCATTGCTATATTAATTGGTTTACTTTTACCTGCAGTGCAAAAAGTACGGGAAGCCGCTGCTCGGATGACCTGCTCAAACAATCTAAAGCAATTAGGTTTGGCGATTCATAATTACGAGCAAACCTTTCAAATGTTACCAACAGGAGCCGAAACAATACAAGGCTATTATATTGGCTGGCCGGGGAAGATTTTTCCTTACATCGAACAAGAAGTTATGATCAGTAAAATGGCATCCTTAAGTGGTTCTAGTCTGCCTTTAAGATTGGTTATGCCGATTCGATTTAATACTAACCCTCATTTTGGCCAAGACCCTATCTACACTAATGCGGTTAAAACTTTTGTTTGCCCTTCCTCAGAATTTGGTGTTAAAAGCCCAGATGACCCTACCCCCTCAGGTGGAGCAACTCCTTGGTTTGGCAAGGAACAAGCTGCTCTGCATTACCGAGCTAATGCGGGTTCCGCCCTTGCAAATATCGTTACCCCAACTGCCCCTCTTAATGCTTATTGTGGCACTACCACTTCTGGCGTTATTTTTCCTTATAGTAAAATCAAGTTAAACGACATCACCGATGGCACTTCCAATACCTTGCTTTTTGGCGAAACCTCTTCCAAAAAAAATCGTGTCGCTCCCCTCGCAACGGCTTGGGGTAGCATTGAGCCTTGGACTTGGGGTTACTATTCTTACGACCCACAAGATACAAATAAAGGCTGCCTTATGATTGACCATAAAATGGTTCGTTATGGTATTAATTATAGTGGCAGCTATGGCGTTAACGATATGCCTTTTTCTAGCTCTCATACCGGCGGGGCTAACTTTTCCTTTTGTGATGGCAGTACAAGATTCATCAAAGATTCCACCGCTATTACTCTCCTTCAAAGTCTGGCTACCAAAGCTTCTGGAGAAATTACCGATGGGTTTTAAACACTGTTTTTCTTTCCTCTGTTTTTTATCTTTTTTATTGTCTTTAGGTTGTGGCACCGAGGGTCCCCCACTTCAACCCGTTGAAGGTTCTGTTTCCTACCTTGATAAAAAATTAAAGAATGGCAGCATCGTTTTTGTCCCTATGGGAAACCTTCCTTCTTCTGTTGGCATTATTGATTCCAACGGTAAGTTTAAAATGAAAACCAGAATTAATGGGGTAGATCGCGAAGGGGCCCCTATTGGCGAACACAAAGTTATGATTATTTCTATTCAAGATACCACAGGTCGATTGCCTGAAGATCGAGCGCCCTTGCCCCCGCCTAACATTCCAATGCATTATGGCGATACAAGCTTATCGAATCTTACCGCAAAGGTTGAAGATAAAACTAACTTGATCAACTTTGATCTGAAGTAACCCAAGCAATTCTAAAAACAAGGAGCTTTCTTTCGGCTTGATATTTTTTATTCTGATCAAAAGAACCCTGCCCAAAAAAAGAATTAGCCCTCCGGTTCTTCTAAATTTGTGTCCGTTCGGTGAAAACCCTTCTTGCAAGGCATATTAGCCTTGGAGTTTGGTTTGACTAGCTCACCAACCGTACCTGCCGGATCGGTCGCCGAGTCTGCCGAAGCGAGCTTCACACACTGTTGCCAATCAGATAATTAAAAAACCTGATTCAATTCGCTTTTTGGTACCAGTGATTCGCCGAACGGACACTAAAGTTGTTCGGGAATTAATCCTTCCAAGGTTGCCAATAGTACAAATCTTAAAGTTGAAATAAAAAATGGAAGTAATAGTGTTGGCTTCGATTTACAGAAAATACTTTAGGGGTTTAGATATGCTTAAAAAGCCGTATATTTAGTTCTTCTTTATTCGTAGGCGGACTAGATTCTTAAGAATACAAAAGAATGATTTAGTTAAGGCAATTTTATTTCAAACAATTAGATATTGTCTCGGTATTTTGGGTAAAACCAACTGTTTGCTTCCTCTGGCTTACCTATTTTAAGCCCTTTTTCATTTGGACTTGTTGAAACGGTCTGAAACTTTGTATATCAATCCTTCATTATTTGAAGAAAGGCTTGAGTCAGTGCTTGAATTATTGTTACCGCAAGGGTTAAAAAAAGTTCCAGTTATTTGGCTGGTTCTATGGGTAGTTTTTTTTTCATCGGGGTGTAGATCAACTTCTACAAAATCTACTAGTTATTATCCCTTACCCACTTCTCGCTGGTCGGAACAAACAGAAAAGTATTTAAGTTCACGCAAATTACCTTCCAGACTAGAGGAAGTGAACTCACAAATTTTATTAAAAGCTCTTCGAGATAAAAACCTTAATTCCTCAGACTTTGAAGCTATGATGGAATTAAGTTTCGAGAAAGCTGATTTAACCGATAATACAGATGTAAATATTGCAATCGAATACTATGCCTATGCCTGCTGCTTTGCTTGGAAATTCCTAGACCGTGAGGGTTTTGATGACCCAAAAACCAAGCGGGCTACTAATGTTTATGAATCTTGCCTTGCAAGGATGCTTGAAGATGGAAATAAAAATAAAGATTTTACGATGGCGGGACAATGGCAAGTTCACGAAAAAATACCATCCTTCCCAATTTACTCCCATGGTTTTTCAGAACGGCCGAACTTATATAAAAGCCTGACCGTCCCCAAGACTGATACCGCTTACTCGCTTTCTAATTACTACACACGAAAAGGTGTAGGGTTGCCTATCGTCTTTCACCCCAATGCCGAGTTTAACGCAAAAGAGCCACTCGATATTTATCATAATATCGGGCACCCTTTAGGAGCAACGGTTGTTTTAATTCCTAACGACAATTTGGAAAAAGGGTTTTGTCGTTTAGAAATCATTAATCCCAAAATTTATTCTACTATTAAAGTAAATGGCAAAGAGGTGCCTTTGGCTGCAGATTTCTCTGCGCAATATGAAGAAATGTTAGAAAGAGATCTTAGTTCAAGACTTTGGATGCTGGGCTTTTTAGATGGTGACCGTGAATCTAAATTCCAAGGCTTGTATATGTTAGAACCTTTTCAACCAAATAAAATTCCCGTTGTCTTTGTACACGGTTTACTTTCAACCCCTGCAACTTGGATGGAAACTCTTAATGAGCTTGATCAAATCCCTGGCATTAGAGATCGATATCAATTCTGGGTTTATTTATACCCCACGGCAGGTTCTATTCTTCTTAACAGTACCGATTTAAGAGAAAATTTGGAGCGCACAATAGCTACAGTTGATCCCAAAAAAGAAAATAAGCTTCTTAAGCATATGGTTTTAGTAGGGCATAGTATGGGTGGTTTGCTTTCTAGACTGCAAGTGGTTCATAGTGATGATAAGCTATATAAAGGAGTTTCTAAAGTTTCTTTTAACCAGTTGCAAGGGAAACCTGCATTGTTAGAGTTAGCGAGGAAAACTTTTTACTTTGAACCGAACTGCAATATTTCGCACATAGTTTATATAGGTACGCCACATAATGGGTCGCCTTTAAGTTTTACCGCGACGGGAAGATTAGGTTCTTATTTTGCAAAAATTCCAACTTGGCAGAAGAATTTTCGCAGTGAACTTGCCGATTCTAACCCGGGTGTTTTTCTTCCCGCATTCAGAATGCAAAGTCAACCGAACAGTATTGATATGCTAGGTTTTGAAAATCCATTTCTTAAAGTATTTCAGAGTTTAAGACCTTCCGAAAATATTCAAGTACATTCTATTGTGGGCGATTTAAACCAGTTTTTCGAGTACCGGAAAGGCGATTCGGTTGTTCCTATTACTAGTGCGTTAGCTACCCACTCAGATACCGTAGCAATTGTTGAAGAAAAGCATATGAAACTACATCATCACCCGCAAACAATAGCTGAAATTACACGAATTCTTCGACAAAATATCGCAGAATCAGATTTAGAATAGGCACAACAAAAATAGGCTAAATTTTTAACATTACAAGAATTTTCTTGATACATTTAAATCATGTTTATGCTTTTCTTTTTTTATAAGTAGGAGTTTTATCTGTGGCTTCCAACTCTTTTATAAATGCCCCTGAAGGCGCTATTAAATATTCGGATAAACTTGCAGACCCTTGCGTGATGGTAATCTTTGGTGCTTCTGGCGACCTTACTAAACGCCTTCTTATGCCTGCTATTTTTAACCTTTTTTGCGATGGTTTGCTTAGCCCCAACTTTGTGATTATTGGTATCGCTTTCGATTCACTTGATACTAATACTTTTCGCGAGCGAATGACCCAAGACATCAAAAAATTTAACACTCGCAAAGTTTTTGATGAAAATATCTGGAACAACTTCGTCACAAAATTGCATTATACTCAAGGGGATTTTTCGGACCCCGAAGCTTATAAACGGCTCGCCTCTTTAATCAATGAAACCCAAACAAAATTCGATACTCAGGGCAATATCCTGTTCTATATGGCAACTCCTCCCTCGGTATTTGATCTTGTTTCTTCTAACCTACAACAGTCTGGTATCAAGAACCCCGATAAAGGGTGGGTTCGCGTTATTTTTGAAAAACCTTTTGGGCACGACCTTCCCTCTGCAATCGAACTTAATCGCTTACTTCTCAGACATTGGAAAGAAAAACAAATCTATCGTATCGACCATTACCTTGGCAAAGAAACGGTACAAAACCTTTTGGCATTTCGTTTTGCGAACGGTATTTTTGAACCACTCTGGAATAAAGATAACATCGATCATATTCAGTTTAGTGTGACGGAAACGGTGGGTGTTGAAAACCGAGGCAAGTACTACGAAACTTCGGGTATCCTTCGTGATATGATTCAAAATCATATGTTTCAAATGCTTGCTTACCTATGTATGGAACCACCCTCATCTTTCAAACCTGATGCTATTCGAAATCAAAAATCTGAATTGCTTGAAGCGGTTCGTATTATGACGCCAGAAATGGTGCGCGAAAATTGTGTCCGTGGGCAATATGGCCCCGGTCGTAAATCGGATGGTTCCCCTGCACCGGGGTACAGGCAAGAACTCGATGTCTCACCCACTTCCAACACCGAAACTTTTGGCTGCCTTAAATTGTTTATTGATAATTGGCGTTGGGATGGTGTGCCTTTTTATCTCCGTTCCGGTAAAAACCTCTGGAAACGGGGCACCGAGATTATGGTTCAATTTAAAAAAGCCCCCGAAATACTTAGCAGGGGTAACTCTTCTGGAAGCTCTGCAAACTCGACCGAGTCCAACCGCCTTATCTTTCATATCCAACCCGATCAGGGTATTGAACTTCGTGTTTTAGGTAAAACTCCTGGCCCTGCGATGGTAACACAAAACATCAACTTGCGTTTTGACTACTCTGAATCCTTTGAAGCTTCTAGGGGCACAGGCTACGAAGTTCTTCTTTACAGTTGTATGACTGGTGATGCTACCCTGTTTTCTAGAACCGACCTTGTTGAAGCTGCTTGGCGTATTGCTCAACCGATTCTTGATGTTTGGGAAACTGAACCTGCTGCTGATTACCCTAATTACCCTGCTGGGGGTTGGGGTCCTAAAACCGCTTATGATCTTATCGAAAAAGATGGCCGTAATTGGGTCGAAATCATCAACCGCAATGTCCTTGAAAAAGTTCCTCTCTTTAAAGGTGCAAGCGATGTCTTATTGCATAACCTTGCTATCAATTTACGACCCGATATCTATGCCGAAGGCGATTTCATCATTCGTAAAGGTGAAGTAGGGACTGCCTTATACATTATCTCTAAGGGTTCGGTTGAAGTGATAGATGAATCTGGAAAGGTGTTAAAAGCTATGGCAGATGGTGATTTCTTTGGAGAAATGAGTTTGATAAATTCTGCTCCAAGAAGTGCCAATATCAGGGCCAGTAGTACTTGTGATATTTTCATTCTTATGAAGAAAGATTTTGATAGGGTGCTTAAAACTTATCCTGATTTCCTTGAAAAAGTCAAAGCGATTGCCCTTGAGCGTCAAAAATAAAGTTAATGAATCTAGGATGTTTATTTTGGGGTCTTCTTCTGAAGGCCCCAAAATTATAATTGTTTAACAAATTTCCCCTGCCGACGGCGTTTACTCCGAATTCTTTTAAATTTCGTTTTGTTCATTATTATTAAATCGCCTATTTAATAACTAACAGTTATTATAAAGTTTTGATTTCGTGTAAAGATTTTGACCTGCCTAAGTGAATGTTTATTTTTTGTGGTATTATTTAATCTGATCTAAACAAAGTTATTAAAACCACTATGCAAAATCAAAATTTCAAAACTCAGATTCCTAATAAAACTTTTACTCTTCTAGTTTGTATCACCGCATTTCTTTTTATAATAAACTACAAAACTTTAGCTGATACTAAACTTCAAAATACTTCCGTTGATTTTACTAAAGAAGTTCTCCCCATCCTTAAGGCCCATTGTTTTGAATGTCATAGCGGAAGTAAACACAGGGGTGGATTACGCCTAGATACCGAAGAGGGAATTAAAACAGGGGGCACTTCGGGGCTATCTATTCTGATAAATAAACCGAATGAAAGTTTGCTAATGCACCGAATCCAAGGGGATAAAGGTTTGCCTAGAATGCCACTGAAGGCAGAGGCATTAAGCCAAAAACAAATAGAAGTTATACGAATCTGGATTTCGCAAGGTGCTATTATTTCCAAGGGTAGTTTGATCACAAATGCAAAAACAGGTGAAGATCATTGGTCGCTTCAGGCAATAAAAAAGCCTTTGATACCAACCGTGGCAGATGCATTTAAACCTTGGGTTCAAAATCCGATTGATGCCTTTGTTTTCGAAAAATTGCAAGCAAAGGGATTAAAACCAGCAACACAATCTGAGCCTAGAATTCTCGCCCGCAGAATTTTTATCGATCTCACAGGCTTACCGCCAACTCCATTTGAACTTAAAGCTTTCTGTAACGATAATTCACCAAATGCTTATGAAAAGTTAGTAGACAAATTACTTGCCTCACCGCGTTACGGAGAACGCTGGGCTCGCCATTGGCTTGATGTAGCGCACTATGCAGATTCGCACGGCCAAGACCAAGATCGCTTTAGGCCCAATGCTTGGCCTTTCAGAGATTATCTGATTCGATCGTTCAATGAAGACAAACCCTACGCCCGTTTTATTAAAGAACAAATTGCAGGGGATGGCTTTTTTCCAGATGAGCCACAAGCGATTATTGCAACTGGTTTTCTTGCTGCGGGCCCTTGGGATGAAAGTGGTTTAATGGGGATCAATGAAAATTCCATTGATAGGCAAATTGCGCACTACCTCGACCGAGATGATATTGTGACCTCCACAATGACAACTTTTACTGGGTTAACCGTTCATTGTGCTCGTTGTCACGACCATAAATTTGATCCTATTTCTCAGGCAGATTACTATGGGCTTCAGGCGGTGTTTGCAGGTATTGATAAAGCAGAGCGCCTTTTCGATGCGGATGAAAAAGTTGCAAAAAAACGCATAAGTTTGCATGCAGAGTTAAATCGCATTCGTACCTTAAAAAATAAGATTGATCCAAGTTCATTTTCGAATGCACAGCTTACTAAAATTGATAAATTCGAAAAAGAATATCAGGCAAAGCCTTCTTTGTGGTTTACCCCCACCCCCGAAACTTGGAATTCAAAAAACGGCGCATCCTTAAAACTATTGGCAGATCAATCGATTCTCTCTAGTGGTAATAATCCTGAAAAAGATACTTATGCCGTTACACTTTCAACCTTGCGAACGGGGTTAACCGGGTTACGCTTAGAATTATTACCTGATGATTCCTTGCCTCATAAAGGGCCGGGGAGGAATGGAAATGGCAACCTTCACCTTTCCGAAATTAAAATCTTTGCTGGTGCAAGTAATCAATTAAATGCGATTGTGCCTGTAAAAATTAAAGCTGCACTTGCTGATTTTGATCAAACTGGCTGGGGCGTTAGCAGAGCGATTGATGGAAATCCTTCCACCGCTTGGGGAATTTACCCAGAAGTCGGGAAACCTCATCAGGCACTTTTCGAATTTGAAAAACCAATTAGTTTTGAACCGGGCACTACTTTTAAAATCGAACTTGATCAGGTGCACGGGGGAAGCCATCTTATAGGTAGATTTCGCATTTCTCTGACCACTGCTACATCAGTATTAGAAACCGAGCGCCCACTTCCCCCAGAAATAGTTGCAGTTTTAAGAATAGATAAAATTAATCGAAGTGAATTAGAGAGGGAAAAGCTTACACGCTGGGTGTTAGAGCAAAGTTTGGAATCTGAACTTGCTTCTTTACCCGTTCAGATGAAGGTTTATTGCGGAACCAACCAGTTTAAAGCAGAGGGTAGTTTTAAGCCCAGCCCTGTTCCGCGCGTTGTGCAAATTCTTAAACGCGGAGAAATTACTAAGCCCATCGGTTTAGCAACCCCTAGTGCAATTGGAAGTATTCCTAATTTAGATAACAGCTTTAAACTTAATGATTTAAATGATGAACGCCAAAGAAGGATGGCGCTTGCAGATTGGATTTCACACGAAAAAAATCCGCTTACTTGGCGGGTGATGGCTAATCGTATTTGGCATTATCATTTTCATAAGGGGATTGTTGATACTCCAAACGATTTCGGAAAAATGGGCGGTGTTCCAACCCATCCAGAACTCCTTGACTGGCTCGCTTCTAGCCTTCTTGATTCTAAAGGTTCGATTAAAGCCCTTCATAAACTTATTCTTACAAGCAATACTTATAAGCAAAAAGTTCGCAATGATGCTTTTGCAGTTACGATCGATGCAGATAATCGCTTGCTTTGGCGGATGAATTTAGGTCGGCTCGATGCAGAGACTTTGCGTGATTCTATTTTGCAGGCAAGTGGACGGATCGACCAGAATATGTACGGAACGCCTGTGAAACATTTTATTATGAAGCCCGGTATACATGTTACGCCTGAGGCTGATTACGATCGTTTTGATGTTGATTCTCTAGAGGCACAAAGGCGAAGTATTTACCGTTATATTTTTCGGACTAGGCCCGATCCTATGCTTGAAGCGCTGGACTGCCCAGATGCTTCACAATCAAGCCCGGTTCGCTCCGCTTCGATTAGTGCTACTCAGGCATTAGTATTATGGAATAACAAGTTTATGCTGAGGTATGCAGAGCATTTAGCTAAATTATCGGAACAAGCATCGCCAAAAATCGAGCAACAAATTTCGATTCTTTGCCAAGAATTATTGTTAAGGGCGCCTACCGATGCTGAACAAGTTGCCTGGGTTAATTATGCAAATAAGTATGGGTTAGCAAACTTGATTCGCATTTTGTTTAACAGCAGCGAATTCTTGTTCATCGAATAATGAGGTATTAAGTGTTAGCAAATCGACGCAATTTTTTAGCCACTGGTTTTCATAGCATTGCTTTATCTCATTTGCTTGCACTTGAAAATAATCCTACCAATTTTAAAGGGGGGATTCATCACCCTGCCAAAGTTAAGCGCATCATTCAGATATTTTTGAATGGTGGTATGAGCCAAATGGATACATTTGACTTCAAACCTGAACTTGAAAAGCGACATGGGCAGATAGTCGATTCGGGTTTGAAATTCACTGCTACGGGAACCCCAGGCCCTCTTATGAAATCTCCATTTAAATGGAAGCAATATGGGCAATCAGGAAAATGGGTTACCTCTGTTTTTCCTAACCTTGCAGAATCTGTTGATGAAATGGCATTCTTGATGGCGTTAAGTTCGAAGTCGAATGTGCACGGCCCCGCAAGTTATTTACAGAATACTGGTTTTATCACCCCTGGTTTTCCCTGTGCAGGTTCTTGGGTTTCTTATGCCCTAGGCAGGCTTACCGATAATTTGCCTGCGTTTGTTGTGCTGCCTGACCCACGCGGATTGCCTTATAACAATATGGGAAACTTTTCTCCTGGTTTCCTTTCTGCTTCGCATCAGGGGACGGTTGTTAATCCTTCTGCAAGTTCCCCCATTCCAGATTTATCTCCGTTTCCCGCTGCTAAATTTGTTACTTCAGATTCAAGTAATGATGGATTGAAACTACTAAAAGAATTGAATGAAGGTTTTGCAAAAAACCATCCTGATGATAGTAGGCTTTCTGCCCGAGTTGAAAGTTACGAACTTGCTGCGAAAATGCAACTTGCTGCCCCGGAGGTTTTTGATCTTTCCAAAGAACCCCAACCGCTTCTTGATAAATACGGTACTTCTTCGCCTGCCCATTATGGTGGGTTTGCAAGAAATTGCATTCTTGCCCGTCGCTTAGTTGAAAGGGGAGTGCGCTTTGTTCAAGTTTGGAGTGGTATGGGTGGCCCTTCCAATAATTGGGATAACCACACCAACATTCTTACGGAACTTCCCCCCATTGCAAAACAGGTGGATCAACCCGTAGCAGCCTTGTTACAAGATTTAAAAGCACGAGGATTATTTTCAGATACTTTGTTGGTGTTCACGACTGAGTTTGGCCGTATGCCCTTCACGCAAGGTGGTGTTGGGCGTGATCATAATGGGGGCACTTCGGTTTCTTTCCTTGCAGGTGCTGGGGTAAAAGGTGGTGTTTCCTTTGGTGAAAGTGATGAATTTTCTCATCTTGCTGCTGCTAATAAAACGAATTGTTACGATCTTCACGCTACGATTCTTCATCTTTTGGGAATCGACCACGAGAAACTTACGGTCAGGCATAATGGAATTGATCGCAGGCTAACAGATGTGCACGGCCAAGTCGTGGAAGCAATTCTTTCTTGAAGTGTTTAGCTCATTCGGACAAGAATTTTTTTTCTTTTACTATTTCCAAGATTGGTTTATTTATTTCTGATTGTTTTCCTCCAAGAATACCAGATGGGGCAGGCCCCTCGTTTCCTAGTACTATTGTTTCCCATCGATTCACATTCATAAAGGTATCGAAAGGGCGTTTGCCCGAAATTAAACTAGCAAGAGAGTAGCGTAAGTTTTTCCATAAGGGAACTGGTTCATAAGCGAACCGTTGCATAGCTCGCTTAAATTGCTGGTGCAATTCTGCAGTTATCACGGGTGCAGGGGCCTTGTAAGCTAATGCCCAAATTTGCAACGGTTTATTGGAGGGTCCTTGTAAGCCAATCAGCTTTTGCGGATATTTTTCTAGTAAGTAAGAAAAAGCATCTGGGGTAAACCGCCAATAATCATTGGGATAAGAATGCCGGTGCAAAAAGAAGGGACAAGAAACAAAGAAGGCCCCGCCTGGCCTAAGCACCCTGTATATCTCATCAAAACCTTTCCAAAAACATCGCACATGCTCGAATAGATTTAATGCTATTACGGTTCCTACTGATTCATCTTCCATAGGCATTTCTTCAACATTAGCAATAATATCAACGCCCGGGCCTTTACGCATATCCATCCCCTGATATTCGTGATCAGGAAAAAGCGACTTTAAGTTAGGTAAATGTTCTTGACCTGTAACTTGGTAAGAGCCGATTTCTAGCATCGTATCTGGCAAAGTGAAAGTGTGTGCCACCGCCCTAGATACGCCTTGAAGAAAATGATTCATTTATTACTCCAGATTGAAGTCAATCTTATTGACTTGGTTGGCAATAATTTGCTTAACCTGTCCAGAAGATTCAGGGGCGGAAAATTTTGGCGATAAACCATTTGAAAGAAACGAAACCTTGTACCAACCCGGGGTAATCGAATCTTTACCGGGTAGAGGGTTAACAGTGTAAGACCCGTCAGAAAAGATTTCGCCTCCCGCGGTCTGCCCTACGGTTCCTCTCAAATTATCTGGGGTAAAAACAATGGTCCCACCGTTAATAGGGCGCTTCTGTAAGGTAATTCTACCTTGAATGGAAGTAGGCACGGTTGGGCCCGAAGAGCAGCCCATAAACATAAATAGCAGGGTGAAAGCAGTCAATTTATGCAGCATTCTCCCTCCTTGGAGAGTTCAATTTTTAGTTATAACAGGGTAAGTGTACAACAAACTTGGGGAAACAGGCAAGACAGAGTGGCTGTTTGACTCTGTTTCTAGAGGTGGTATTGACCCTGTGATTTCACTTAGGTAGAAGCCTGTTAATGCATTGGAATTTCTGGTGATTTTAAAGACTTGACCTTTATTCGGAAATCGCACGGATGCGACTTCCATTAGGTCTTTATTTAGCCTCGGAACTTAGGGAGAAATGATCGTGAATAAGAAAATCTTTTGGCTGGCAGGTTTTGCGGCCCTTGCTTTAGGTGCTTACCTTGGTACTAATTTGCTGCTGGCCCAAACCGCAGCTACCAAACCTGTTGCCCAACCTACCGAGCAGCGTTCCCGTATTGGTCTTCTTAACCTTCATCATGTTGTTAAAAATTATGCCAAGGCGGTTGCACTCAATAATGAAATGAAGGAAGTGTTCACCCCATTGCAAGCAAAAACTAAAGCTAAGACTGCTCAGCTTGAAGCTTTAAATAAAGAAGGTCAATTGAAACCCGAGATACGCGAAACTATTGAAAAGCAAATGCGCATTCTCAAACGCGAACTTGAAGATCTTTCTAACGAAGCTCAGATGATGATTGGGAAGAAGCAAGATGAACAAGTGGTTTTAATCTATCGCGAAGTTCAAGAAGCAGCTCAACGCGTTGCAGTAGCTCACGGTTATGATATGGTGCTTCATTATAACGACCCAACAACTTCGGCTGAATATTGGAGTGCTGGTAATATTGTGAGAAAAATGCAAGGTGGCGCTTGTATGCCAATCTACTTTGCTCCGGGTGTTGATATTAGTGCTGATGTGGTTAATGCTTTGAATCAGGCATATAGCAGGGTTGCACCACCTGCAGCAGCCCCTACCATCACGCCAACTTCCGCTACTACGCCTAAATAACAATAGGTGAAACCTGGTAGGCAGGATGCTTGCCGGGTTTTCTTCTCCAATAATTATTTGTCAAGGATGACTTTCCCGTGAACCCTGTTTCTTCTCGGCAAGAACAAACCATTAGTAATCCAGTTGAAGTGGAAGGCATAGGATTCATAACAGGATCTTTTGTCACTCTACGATTCTGCCCAGCCCCTGAGAATACTGGGATTATTTTTGTTCGCACTGATGTGAATCCTAAAATTTTTATACCTGCTACCATTTCCAATGTTACAGGCACTAACAGGCGCACCACCCTCGGGAATGCTCCCTTTCAAGTTACTTTGGTTGAACATGTTCTAGCTGCCCTTAGTGGATTAAAAATTGATAATTGCTTTGTTGAACTCAATGGCTGTGAACCACCAGGATTAGATGGCTCCGCAAGCGACTTTGTTCTTGCTCTTAAAAAAGCTGGTAGTGTCAGGCAGAAGTCTAAAAAACTTATTTATGGCGTTGATAGTCCAGTTATCGTTCAGGCTAATGGCTGTACCCTTGCGCTTCATCCTTGTGAAGGCAGTGGCCTTAAAATGACTTATTTTCTTGATTATGGACATCATTCGCCCATCGTTAAACAAGTGCATACACAAAACATAGAGCCTTCGCTTTTTGTTCGGGAAATTTCTCGCTGTAGAACCTTCCTTCTTGAAGAAGAAGCTGAAGTTTTAAAAAGTCAGGGGATAGGATCCCGCACTACGGAACAAGATTTAGTAATCTTCGGACCTAGGGGCCCTTTAAATAATCCCCTTCGTTTCGCTAATGAACCTGCCCGACATAAGGTCCTTGATATTCTAGGCGATCTGTCTTTGCTTGGGGTTGATCTTTGTGGCCATGTGGTTGCTTATAAATCTGGTCATCCATTAAATGTGGAACTTGCTCGAACTCTTACTCAAAAAATGATGCTGGGTCACAAACCCAGTATTCGCTTAGCTGCTTAAAATTTCTTTATGGAAAGGTATATTATGGCAGGTGTGAAAATCGGTGTAATCGGCGTGGGGCACTTAGGCAAAGAACACGCAAGAATTCTTGCCTCCCTTCCGGGGGCAGAACTTGTTGGGGTGGTTGATGCTTCTCGGCAACAAGCTGAAAATATTGCACTTCGAACCTCAACCACGGCCTACACTTCCCACTTGGAACTTCTGCCCAAGGTTGATGCAGCTATTATTGCTGTTCCTACTCGTTTTCATTTTGATATCGCTTGCGATTTTCTTAAGGCTGGTAAAGCTCTTCTCATAGAAAAGCCTATCACCATTGAACCCGAACAAGCGAATAAGCTTTGCGAACTTGCAAAGAGTAAAAATACTTGTTTACAAGTAGGGCATATCGAACGATTTAACCCAGCATTTGAAGCCCTCTGCGAACTCCCGATGAAGCCTCGTTATATTCGTGCGGAAAGATTAGGCGGGTTTTCAGGGCGCTCTTCTGATACCGGCGTTGTTCTTGATCTTATGGTTCACGATATTGATCTTATTTGCGCTTTAGTAAGATCTGAAGTTACTTCGGTTTCTGGGTTGGGTGTTGCAGTGTTGGGCGGGCATGAAGATATTGCTCAGGCGAGACTTACTTTTGCCAATGGGACTATTGCTGATCTTTCGGCTAGCAGAGCTCACCCCGAACCTAGGCGCAGGATGGATGTGTGGGGCGTTGAAGGTTATGCTGGTATCGATTTTGTTACTAAGAAAATCACATTAATGCAGCCCGGCGATTCTCTGCGTTATCTCGCAGATTCTGCTCCTGGAAAAGTTGATAATACCACTCTTAATTCCTTCAAGGTCGAATTGTTTAACAATCATATTGAAACTAAAACTTTGGATTGTTCACGCAGCGATGGCGATCAGCTAACTTGGGAATTGCTTGACTTTGTTAAATCGATATCTCAGGGTAGTAAACCTCGGGTCGATGGCTATGCGGGTGCAAGGGCTGTTACTATTTCAACTATGATTCTTGACAGTATTTGTTCACACCAATGGCAAGGCAATTCGGGCAATGAAGCTGGGCCTTGGGATTTACCGACTTCTGAAGGTAAGTTGTTTAGAAAACTTAATATCAGTAAAGAATCGGCTGCTTAAAATAATCGTTTTAGAATTCAATGATTAAAAAAAAGCCTCAGCTAAACTCTAGCTGAGGTTTTTTTTACGCTTTGAACTTTCCCGATAAGTTACTCTATTCCTGCAAAGTCGCTCGGCTTCATGCCCTTATTATGCCCATT
The DNA here is from genome assembly GCA_041694635.1 of Gemmataceae bacterium. GTDB lineage: Bacteria > Planctomycetota > Planctomycetia > Gemmatales > Gemmataceae > UBA969. The sequence continues at coordinate 15,259 of JBDNHI010000083.1, forward strand.
GAACTTGAACATGATGGGTTCATACTTGCCTACGATATCTACCTTGATCTTATCTGGAATTTTACTTTCTATGTCTAGGCACCAGAAGCAAGCGTTGGTAATTAATCTGCGTAGGCCTTCAGATTGAAGGTCGAGAGAAGCACCCAAGGTGTTGGTGACGAATCGGGTGACTTGGGAAGTGGGTAGGATTCTGGGTGTTTATCGGGAACGCTGGACGGGAACGGAGACTTTTCATCGGGACGGCAAGCAAGAGCTTGGCATGGGTGACTGTCAGCTACGCAATGGCCATGGCCAGACACGGCACATGTACTTGGTTATGCTGGCGTACAGGTCGGGGTGCAAGTCGCAGCGGAAAGTGCAGGTGTTCCCGGGGACAAAGTCGACCTCAAGCCGCACATTGGTCATACCTTGGGACGGTTTGTGGCACTGCCATTTTCAGATGCAATGCACTAGCGGAATCTGGCACGGCAGGAACCTCGCCCCTCGCCGGTTTCTGACCTCCGAAAATAGTTTAAGAATTCTTGTTGCCGATCTATCTCTGGTTTGTTAGCCTCGCTTTTATCACTTTAGTTTCCATAACAGGAGGCTCCCATGACTCTGTTCCGCACATTCGCTGCGTTCATGCGTCTTTGGAAATTGCAATCAGTCATTCATAAGAAGCTGCGTTCAACTTCGTTTCGACTTATGGTCGAACAACTCGCAATCTGCCGTCCGTGTCTTCTTATGATATAGTGGCGTTCGCTGACGGCCCGTTCACGATCGACAAAAACACATCGATCACCATCCCGGCCTTGGCCAACGACACGATCACTGATCCCATCAGCATCGTCATCGTGCCGAACCCCTTGTACGGCAACGCGGCAGTGAATCCCGACAACACGGTGATAGATACGCCGTTCGTCAATGCGGTCGGTGCCGATCTTTTCGACTACGCAATTACCGATGGGTCGTATACCTCGAGCGCATCGGTTCGCCTCAACATCGGGGTCGATCCGTATGTGATCTATAAGGCCGATGTTTCGCTGGCGAATCAGCTTTATTTCAATAAAGTTCTTACGGAAGCAGCCACGCGCCAGACGAGCATTGACGGCGCACGCGTTGCCGCACAATCAAGCGCCCTGCAGGCATATGCCGATTACGATATCGCTGTCTTGCAAGCGAAGCAGGGCTATTCTGCGAGCGCTTCCCTTGCGGAAACCAACTACCAAAGTGCGGTTCAGACGGCCACGGCCACTTACCAGTCATCAAGCGATCAGGCGTACACGACTTATAACGCAGCGGTTGATAGCGTCTACACCACCTATAACGCAACCATGGCGGTGATCGATCAAACGCACCTGAATGCCTTGGCCGCTGCGGATGCCGCCTACGGCGGGGCCGTGGCTC
>JBDNHI010000084.1:0-5699 GCA_041694635.1 Gemmataceae bacterium
CAGGTTTTTTGCCAAAGAACAAATTACCTGGAATTATTCCTGCGTGAACCGGCCCGAGACAAGAAGCGCCAAGCATCATCACTAGAAAAAAACGGCTGTCCATGATTCCCTCCAAAGCAGCCAGATCCAAACAGAAATAGTTTGATATGAAGGATAAATCGGCGAATCGCAGTGAATAGTCATTGTGTTTTTGACTTTGGATGAACTAAATACGGTTTGAGAAACTGCAACATCGATATAAATTAACATCGTTTAAAAACTTGTAGCGGTTATAGACAAAATGCCTTTTACTCCTTTTATGATGCACCAAAGCAAAATCTTTACAACCGTTACATTTTATATTTCTTAAGCCTTGGGAATTGCAAGGGTTCAGGTTATCATTAGCACTTTACTAAATATTGACTTACCTAGTTTGAGAGGTTCAAAATGATTCGTATTGGATTAGCTGGAATTGGTTTTATGGGGATGATTCATTACCTGGCTTCGCAGAAATTAAAGGGGGCCAAGGTTACTGCTATCTCAAGCAGAGATAGTAAAAAGCTTGCTGGAGATTGGCGTGGTATTCAAGGAAACTTTGGACCTGCAGGCACTAAAATGAATCTTAATTCTCAAAAAAAATACGAGAACTTTGAAACTATGATTGCAGACCCTGATATCGATTTGATTGATATCTGTTCGCCCACAAATATGCACCCTGAAATGGCAATAACTGCGCTAAAAGCAGGCAAGCATGTTCTTGTGGAAAAAAGTATTGCTTTAGATACCAAGTCGGCAGACGCTATGGTCAAAGCTGCAAAAAATGCGGGTAAGCTTCTTATGGTTGCACATGTTTTACCTTTCTTTCCTGAATTCGCTTTTGCTTTCGATGCAATCCAATCAGAGAAATATGGCAGGTTACAGGCTGCTCATTTTACAAGGGTTATCTCTAAACCCGATTGGTCAAAAGATATAGATGATAGTTCCAAAACTGGCGGACCCGCTGTTGATCTTCATATCCACGACACCCATTTCATCGGCCTTATTGCTGGCGTTCCCGGTCGCCTCTTTTCCAACGGCATCACTTCCAATGAGGGAACTGTTGAGTTCCTTACCACGCAATATCTTTATGGCGATAACGGCCCTGCTATTTCTTCTAGCAGCGGTTGGTTAAGTATGAAAGGCCAGACTTTCGTACACGGTTTTGATATCTATTTGGAAAAAGCCACTCTCCGTTACCATTCCTTTGGGCAACCTCTTACCCTACTAACTCACGATGGGAAATCGAAACAACCAAAACTTAGTGGCGGGGGCGACCCCATTTTTTCTTTCACCAGAGAAATTCAAACCGCTGTTGATGGCGTTATTAAAAATAAAGAACCCGAGTTATTAAGCGGCGCATTAGCAAGAGACGCTTTGGTTCTTTGTCATAAAGAAATTCAATCGGTACATACGGGGAAAGAAGTCATAATAAGATAGAGAAGTGAAGGGGAGAATTACAATTAGCCAAACTTCCCATTTTTCCAATTCGATAATATTACTATTATTCTTTATTTTTCTCTAAAGCTATTTCTTTGCCTGACCCGAATAACACTCATAGAACTATGAATTTTATTCGGGCAGGGTTAACTGATGAAGATTAAAACAAAGCTGTACAACTTTGTAATTCCATTAAGTTTTATGTTGTTAGCAGCAACAGGATGCCAAATCTATTATCCTGCAGAACCATTTATAAGAGACCTGCAACCCGACTTCGCAGCCCTCACGGAAAATTCTTCCAAAAGTGCTAAATGTAAGGTTGCTATCTTTTTCATCGAAGATTTTGATTTCTGCGACTCCAGTGGATTTCGAGAATTGAATGCGCAACTTCGTGCTAGTGGTTTCAACACTACTTATTTTGGCTATTTGTATCACACGCATTACTTCGCTCAGGAAATAACCAGACTAAGTGAAAAACATCCCGATATGAGGTTTGTTGTAGTAGGACACGGTTTAGGTGGTTCTGCTGCTTATTGGGTAGCAGGAAAAGTAAACCCCGTGCCCGTAGATTTACTAATCACGATTAATTGCCACGAAAAGTTATGGGGTAAGGATCACGCCAATGTGGTGCAGAATTTACATTTACCTGTTAATGATGTTGCAACCACTGAAGTTGAAAAGGTGGAACTCAAGTTGGGTGCAAAGGTAAATAAATCATTAGATAGCCATTTGATCATAACGCAGATAGCAGAAATCGCGCGGGAAATAAATGAATCTAAGCAGATAAAAGAAACCAAGAAGGATAAGTGGGATTTCTTAGCGCCAAATAATCAGGGTGAAAAAGAGAAAGCGGAGCAGGCTAAGCCACCCCGCATAATGCCAAAAACTGATTAACAACTTAGCCCATTACAACAGGGTTACGAAGAATTCCAAGGCCATCGATTTCAATCTCACACAAATCGCCCGCCTTTAGAAACACAGGGGGCTTCCTAGCTATTCCTACTCCGGGGGGAGTTCCGGTGAAGATCAAATCTCCGGGAAGAATAGTCATAACTTGTGTTAGATAAGCAAGGATTTGGCTCACCGAGAATATAAGCTGGCTAGTCGTACTTGACTGCATCGTTTGCCCATTGAGCCTAAGGTGGATACCCAATTTATGTACATCTGCAATTTCATCCTTGGTGACAAGGTAAGGGCCGCAGGGGGCAAAAGTATCGAAGGTTTTACCAATCATCCACTGTTTTCCATCTTTTTCTAGTTGCCAATCTCGAGCTGAAACATCGTGCCCGATGGTATAACCAACAAGCCAATCGATTGCATTTTCAGCTTTAAGATTTTTGCCTTTACTGCCTACGATGAGCACAAGTTCCGCTTCATAATCTACTTTTGTGCTGACGGGTGGAAGAAGAATAGGCTGGTTGTGGCCAGTAAGTGCATTTGGGAACTTTCCAAAAACGACGGGTTCTTTTGGAATTGGCAATCCACTTTCAATTGCGTGATCGGTGTAATTAAGACCAATGCAAATCACTTTATTAGGATCAACGATTGGGGCAGAGAAAGAAATTTTATCGGCTGGAATTTTTACAGCTTTCGTTAAATTTCCTAAGGCGTGCACCTTCCTTAACCCTTCTTCGCCTAATTCTAAAATCCCTTTTAAGCTTGCGGGCAAAGTTGAATCGGAGGCGTTTATGTCTATATGAACACCTTGATGAAATAGAACGGCTCGGTTTCCCTGTGGCGTTTGAATGGTTGCAAGTTTCATTACTAGATCTCCATAAAAAAGGTTAGATAGTTAAGGTTAGATAGTTAAGATATTATTCTAACTGCGGTTTACCAGCATTAAAGTAACTTCCACGAATAGGGTAGATATTTTGCAAGCAGAATCATTTTCTTTAATGTGCTGATTCTTACTTTAGTATTAAACAGGTCGAAGCGATCTTTTTTCATTTTCTCAAGAATTGCTTTATAGGTGTGAAGCATTGCGAGAAAAATCCCCCGCGCTGGGCCATCTAAGTACTGCGTTAATTCTAAGGCTTGCTCATAATACTGCCCCGCCCTATTGGCTTGAAATTCCAATAAATTGTAAAAGCATTCATCCCTGACTTCCAAGGCTAATTTATCTTCATTATAATTAAACTGACTTAATTCTTCCTGAGGAAGGTATATCCGGCCCCTGGAATTATCTTCTTTTATATCGCGTAAGATATTGGTTAATTGCAATGCAATTCCTGCAGCTTCTGCGGGCTTAAATGCTTTTTCCGAATTAAATCCCCAGATATGAATGCAGCATAAACCAACCGCAGAAGCTACCCTATAGCAGTATTTGTAAAGGTCATCAAAGGTTTGATAGCGATGGGTATCAAGGTCCATTTCAACACCATTTAAAACATCAAGGATAAATTGGTGAGGGATATGATGCCTATTAATCATAGCAAAAAAAGCGGGGTGGATTGGGTGGGTAAAATTACCATCCAGTGCCTTTAGGGTCTGATCACGCCAATTGGCAAGGGCAATGCGGATCGATTCTTTTTCGCCTGGTTCATCTGCTAAATCGTCGCTGGTTCGCATAAAAGCATACAAGGCGCACATGGAATCGCTTTTCAATTTGGGTAGCAGATGAAAAGTAAGGTAAAAATTACCCGCAGTCGATTTAGCAAGTTTTCTGCAATATTCGAAGGAATTCTTTTCCGAGAGCATCCTGCTTCTAACTCCAACAGTTTAAGATTTAAATAAAAGCGGTAGGCGATTTACCAGTGATTTCACCATTATCAATACCTTTTCCCATTTGGAAAGGGTTGGCCTTTTATTCCATACCTTGTATTCAATCTGTTTTATTTTACCAAGAATGGCAGACCCGCCCTCTATAAATAATTCCAAATCCATTTTTCTTGCCTGGGGAACCATCGATAATAACGGCCTTCCCAAAGCGAACATCTCCTCAGATCGGGTTACGAGGTCTTCCATCATTGCAAGAAAAGCGGGGTTATAAACACGATTATTAAAATCGAAATTGTTATAACCAAATGTTTTTCTAAAATCAGCAGGGATATAAATTCTGCCCATATCGTAATCTCTTGCAACATCTTGCCAAAAGTTGGTTAGTTGTAAGGCAGTACAAATATGATCAGAATAAATGGCTTTTTCTTCACTAAAACTTTCCCACATCATTAGGACTAATCTTCCTACGGGGTTTGCAGAGTATTTGCAATAATGCAACAATTGGTCATAGGATTGGTATTCAAGCACCAATTGATCTTGTTCGAAAGCAAAGATCAGGTCTTTGAATAATTGCTGAGGCAAACGGAATTTTTTGATCGTAACTTGCAAGGCAACAAAGATGGGGTGATAAGGCCTACCTTGGTAACAATCGTCTAGTTCCATACGCCACCAGCGCAGGAATTCGAGTGCAGGTTGGCCTCCGCCAGTTTCGTCGCCTAGGTCGTCAGCCCACCTGCAAAAGGAATAAACAGCATAAAAATGTGGGACCAACTTACTAGGCAAAAGGAGTGAAACGATGCTAAAGTTTTCGTAATTACTATGGGTAAATTTCTTGCAGAATTTCTGTGCAAGGTCTAGCGAGGGGACCGGGTAAGATCTTTTAGGGCCATACTTTGCCAAGGATTTTTTGAATAATAAACTCATTTAGAAATTGTAATCATTTCGCAAAACTTTTGCGCTGATTATCAGATAAAAACGGAAAAGGCTCCGATTTCACTCGGAGCCTTTTCCCTTAAACTTTACTAAATCTTAGATATTATTGAATTACTGTTGCGGAGTTATCATCAATCGCTGGGGTTTCTCCAGCTTTTCCGGGAAGCAATTCTTGCCTATAGATGGGTACATCTCTTGGCGCTTCGATTCCCAACCTAATTTTGCCTCGGTCTATATCAACTACGGTGATGCACACATTTTCACCAATATAAATCTTTTCTCCAAGTTTTCGACTGAGTACTAACATTTCGCTATCCTCCTGCGCGCAAATCAAAGATGTAACCATCATATCGTCTAGACTACCTCATAGAACAAGGCGATAATATGTTTTAACTGTATATTCCCGATGTGCTTATTACTAGAGAGCGTTACATTCCTCACAACCGAAATAGCACGAACGAAAGCCGGTCTGTGGCCTATAATTTTAATCTTTGGTCCGATCAAATTTGGTTAACCTAGCGTATCAACCACTTATTCGATTATTCTAATAACTAAACTTTTGCAAATTCAGGCCAACCCCAGTTTTTGTATGA
>JBDNHI010000085.1:0-28206 GCA_041694635.1 Gemmataceae bacterium
AACTTTGGTTTAGCAACCAATAAAGGATGAATAGAGGGGACAAGATTAGTTGAAGATAAAAGGTATATGACTAAGGGTTAGTCGCTTGGCACACGGCTTCATTACATGCCATGCACAACTTTATTGACCGTTTAGTTTCAAGGACAAGATTAGTTGAAGGCAAAGGTATATGAATAAGGGTAATGGTGATCAGTTTTTTGAAAAAGCGGGAATGTATGGGAATCGGACCCACTGGGAGCTTTGTTCAAACCCCCCGATGGTTTTGAAGACCATGGCCAACACCAGTTGTGCAAACACTCCCGAAGGTAAAGTAAATCAAAAGAACAAGTAGATTGCACCTTTAAGATATTATCTGTTAGCCCTTTAGTTTTGTCCACTTTTTCCTTTTAAATTTGTTGCTTTGAAGGGTTGTGAAGTGTGTAAGGTGTATTAAAAAAGATTGTTGTAAAAGAAGTATAGGTGGTGATTGCAGGGCGGATACATTATGTAATTAGATTAAGTGTAAACAATTAGCTTGAATAAGCATTAAAATCTGCCCAATTTACTTTTATCCTTAAAAAGAGAATTGACATTATGGTTGTAAGGGTTCACAATAAGTATAGCCTTCCCATGCGATTATTTTCCTGCCTAGATTGATTCTAAAAAAGGTGTTCGATCATGCCTTATCCATTTTCAAGCTTAAAGTTATTTGCTTCGGCGATTGTGCTGGTGATTTGCATAGTAAGTATGGCATCTGGGCAATCGTTAAGTTCAAGAATCGATACAGAATTGGCAAAGCCAATTGCGGATTTTGATAAAAAAGCTGCGCCACTTTGTACTGACCTCGAATTTATACGCAGAGCCACCCTAGATCTTACAGGTACTATCCCTACCGTAGAACAGGCTCGAGCTTTCGTTAAAAATACAAATGCTAATAAGAGAGCAGAGCTGATTGATACCCTGCTTGCGAGCCCAGCCCACTCTTGGTACTTCGCAATGGTGTTAGATGTAACTTGGATGGAGCGCCGGGCCGATAAACATGTTCCTAGTGCTAATTGGAAAGAATTTTTGCGAAATGCCTTGCTTGCAAACAAGCCTTACGATGTTCTAGTTAGGGAGATTCTTTCTGCGGATGGCACAGATCCAAAAACCCGTGCTGCTGCGAAATTTTATCTTGATCGTGAAGGCGAACCGCATCTGATTACCCGTGATATTAGCAGATTGTTTTTAGGGGTAAATTGGCAATGTGCCCAATGCCATGACCATCCTAAAATTGAAGAGTACAAGCAGGAACTTTATTACGGATTGTTTTCTTTCTTTAATCGCAGTTATTTGTTTACGGATGCGAAAGCCAAGCAGACGGTGCTTGCGGAAAAAGGGGATGGAGAATCTACTTTTCAATCTGTCTTTGACCCTGCAAAAGTAACTAAATCAAGTACCCCTAAATTGTTAACTCGCGTGGCAATTAATGAACCAAAAATGGAAAAAGGTAAAGAGTACGATGTTGCACCCACGAAGGAAATTAGGGGGGTGCCTAAGTTTAGTAGAAGGGCGCAGATTGCAAACGAGTTAGCTCGGGCCGATTTTTCCCCCTTTGCCCGAAATGGTGCTAATCGCCTCTGGGCTCACCTGATGGGCAGAGGGATTGTTCATCCCCTAGATCTCGAACATGCGGATAACCCCGCATCGCATCCGGCATTGCTCGATTTGCTTGCCAAGGAATTTGTCCAAATGAAATTCAATCATCGTGAGCTCCTGGGCCAGATTGCAAAAAGCAAAGCTTATCAGAGGTCTAGTCAATTACCGCCTAATTTGAAAGATCCTAAACCAGAAGAATATTTAGTTGGCGCAATCAAAGCTTTATCTGAAGAACAATTCGCCTATGCAGTTTTGCAGGCATCTGGTTTTACCGATGCCGAAAGATTGGTATTGGGTGCTAAGTTGGATGAAGCGGGGTTACAGGCTAAATTAATACCGCAAATTACGCCTATCATTAATGCGCTTGCAACTCCTGCGGGGCAGGCTCCCGGTTATGAAGCTCGGGTAGAGCAAGCCCTTTATCTTTCCAACAACACGCAATTGCAATCGCTTATCTCACCACGAAAGGGTTCACTTGCTTTCCGACTTGCAGAAATCAAGGAAGCATCTCTGTTTGCGGAAGAATTGTATTTAGGGGTTTTAACTCGGATGCCAACCGAGGATGAAAAAAAAGAAGTCGTAGGTTTGTTCAATAAAAAAGAAGCTGATAAGCCTGCAATTATCAGAGACTTGATCTGGGCGTTACTGACCTCGGTTGAATTTCGTTTTCAGGTATAGAAACCTGATTTTAAAGGAATGCAATATGAACTGTAAGTATGCTTGTAACACGGTAGAACACGGCGTATCGCGCAGAGCTTTTCTAGGAGGCGCTGCTGGTATGGGTTTGGGAATGCTAGCCAACCCTTTACTTGCCAAAGGCTTAAACAGCCAGCAAAAAAGAGTTCTTGTCGTCTTTCTTTCTGGGGGCGTTAGTCAGTTAGAAACTTGGGATCCAAAGCCTGGCGTAGTGACGGGTGGCCCTTTCAGAGCTATTCCGACTTCCGTACCGGGAATTCATATCAGCGAACTTCTTCCCTACACTGCATCTTGGATGCACAAGCTTGCGTTGGTGCGTGGCATCAACACGAAAGAAAATGATCACGGCAAGGGTTCGTATATCATGCACACCGGGCGTAGGCAGGAGCCTGCGAATGAGTACCCACATTTAGGTTCGGTATGTTCGAAATTATTGAATGAAGATAAAAACCCTCTGCCTGGTTATCTTAACATTACCCCCAATGGTTCAGGTGGCCAAAGCACTAAAGATGCAGCTTACCTTGGGCCTAAGTTTGGTTCTGTTAGCATAAGTGATGGCAAAGCCCCGCTCAACCTTGAGAAGCCTACGGGGATTAATACCGAAGCAGAAATGCAGCGCCATTTGCTTAGGCAGAGTGCGAACGAAAGGTTCTATTCCCGCAGAAAATCTGCTATGACCGAAGCCTACACGCAGACTTACGATCAAGCTCGCTTATTGATGGAAAAACGCGGGCTCTTCGATATTACTTCCGAGTCGAGCAAAATTAGCGACCGATATGGCAAGCACGACTTTGGTAGGCATTGTCTCTTATCTCGTAGGTTGCTTGAAGGTGGGGCAACCTTTGTTAAGGTTAGTCATACTAACTATGATACCCATCACGAAAACTTTGATTTTCATATTGAGCAATTGGGCGAGTTTGATCGAACCTTTGCAACCCTCTTGGAAGATTTGGATACTCGAGGAATGTTGGATAGCACTTTGGTTGTGGTAATGTCTGAGTTTGGTCGGACTCCCACTATCAATCGTAATTTTGGACGGGATCATTGGGGCACCGCTTGGTCGGTTGCGATGGGAGGTTGTGGCATTCAAAAGGGTGCAGTTGTTGGTAAAACGAATGCAACTGGAACTGCGGTGGTGGATCGGGAAGTGAATGGCGGTCATTTATTTCATACCTATTTGAAAGCATTAGGCTTTGATTCGAAGAAGAATTTTTATGTGGATCAGAGGCCCTTGCCTATGGCAGACCCCAAAGCCTCGCCCATCGAGGAAATATTGCTGTGATGCAAAAGGAAGAAAAAAAAGACGCACCAAAGCCAGTTGAACCAGCTAAACCTGTGGCTCCATCTTTTCCTGGGTTTGACCCTGTTGCTACCCGCCTAAGTAAGGAATTTAAGCACACCTCGGCTCTGCTTGCGTGCAGGTATGAACCATCGGGAAAGTTTTTGTTTACTTCGGGGCAGGACAATACCTTGCAGCGTTGGGAGATTGAAACTGCAAAGAAGACCGATATGGCGGGGCATTCGAGTTGGGTGCGGGCCATGGTGTTTGCTTTGAAGGATAAGATTCTAATTAGTGGTGGTTATGATGGTCAGATTTTGACTTGGAATTATGAATCTGCAGAACCAATTCCGATGAGGCAAGTGCTTGCACATCAGGGGTGGATAAGGGCATTAGGAATTGATAACACAGGCAAGAAGTTGGTTTCATGCGGGAATGATGGCCGGATTGCAATTTGGTCTATCCCCGAGGTTAAACCCATTCATTCATGGCAGGGGCATGAAAGCCATATTTATCAGGTTGCGTTTCATCCCTCTGGGCAGGAAATTGTTTCGGTAGATTTAAAAGGGATGGTACGAATCTGGGATCTTACAGGAAAGAAAATACGAGAAGTTGAGGCAAAAGCTCTGCATAAATATGATGCAGGTTTTGGCGCTGATATCGGGGGCGCAAGAAGCTTAGCGTTTTCACCCAATGGTTCTTCTCTTGCTCTTTCTGGGATCACTAATGTTTCTAATGCGTTTGCAGGTATTGGAAATCCTGTTATTTTATTGATTGATTGGGCTACGGGAAAGATCACTCAGACACTGGCACCCAAAGAAAAATTTCAGGGAACCATGTGGGGCGTTGCATTTCACCCTGCAGGTTTTGTTGTTGGTACAGCAGGTGGAAATGGCGGGATGTTATGGTTTTGGAAACCTGACCAACCTAATGATTTCGCAGTCATTAAGCTACCAGATAATGCAAGAGATTTAGCAATTGCGCCCGATGGTAAGTCTGTGGCAATTCCGTTTTACACGGGGTTTGCCCGAACTTACGATATCACGCCAAATTTAAACCCGCCTAAAGAAGTTCCCCCGAAGGTGGTTCCGCCTAAGGTTGTACCACCCAAGACCTGATTCTTAAGAATCAGGTTAGCGTTGGTTTGCTTCGAGATTTTTAAAAAGTATCTGGTATTATTTTCATTTTAATAACCCACTCGGTTCGTTCCTTGGTTTTTGCATTTCGCCTGACATAGCGTAGTGGGTGTCCATCCTTGCTAGAGAGTGAAGCGGTGGTGAAGAAAGGTTGTCCCGCCTTTTGGTCGGCATCTAAATTGATGGCCATAGTTGCGAGCAAGTTTTCGACTTGGAAAGTAGGAAGAATGTCGTCTTGAGAGAATTTGCCATTCTGGATGAGAGAGATGGTTTTTTTTTGACGAACCTTTGCGAGCAATTGGTTTTTAATTCCGCCTGGTTCTGTGGAGATTAGGATTTCGAGGTCGTAATTTTGAAGGGCATTTTTCTGCCAAAGGTCTTGGGCTTTTTGAAGCTGAACTGCGGTAAGTTGAATCGAATTATTAAAAACCCAAGGTATAGAAATCGCTGCAAGGCTAAGAGAAAGCAAGGCCCCAAAGAACCACCAGTGACGAGGCATAGCAAAAGCCATAGTTATTTTCGTATTTGTCTGGCGGAGAAACTTTCGGGGCTTTCCGCCTTCGAGATAATAACGACTCCGTTGTCGGAAACGGTGAAACCCCGCTTGCGATCTTCTTCGATGTCGAAACCTATCACGGTATTTGGAGGTAGTTGAACATTTTTGTCGATAATAGCTTTTCGAATTCGAGAATGCCTTCCGACATCTACGCCTTCAAAAAGGATAGAGTCTTCAACGGTAGCGTAGCTATTTACGCGAACCCCTGGAGAAAGAATACTTCGAGAAACATTGCCGCCACTGATGATGCACCCTTGGCAAACGACGCTGTCGTGAGCTTCACCTCTGCGGCTTTGGCCAGTTGGCCCTTGATCGTTGAAGACAAATTTAGGCGGGGGAAATTGGGGCTGAAAGGTGCGAATTGGCCATTCCGTATCGTAAAGATTCAGAACGGGATCAATGCCAATCAAATCCATATTTGCTTGGTAGTATGCATCGAGCGTACCGACATCGCGCCAGTAAGGAATGGATTTTTTGTTTTTATCTTGGAAGCGGAAGGCTTGGACATTGAGCCTAGAAATGATGCTAGGAATGATGTTTTTACCAAAGTCGTGGTCGCTGTTTTTTTTTGAAGCATCTTCAAAAAGCAGTTCGAACAAAGTTGAAGCAGTGAAGACATAAATACCCATGGATGCGAGGGAGAACCCAGGTTGTCCTGGAATTTCTGGCGGTTTAGCTGGTTTTTCTATAAATGATGTGATTTTATCTGATTCATTGACCGCTAATACTCCACATTGATCTGCTTCTTTAACCGGTACGGGGATGCACCCGATGGTGAGATCTGCTCCATTCTTGATATGGGAACGGATCATTTCGCCGTAATCCATTTTGTAAATATGATCGCCTGCAAGGATGACAATGTACTTTGGATTCGATTTTTCGATGACATAAATGTTTTGGTAGATGGCATCTGCGGTGCCTCTATACCAATGTTCATCGATGCGCTGTTGTGGTGGAAGAACTTCAACATATTCATCAAGTTGTTGGCTAAGGAAATTCCATCCTAAGTTGAGGTGTCTGTCAAGGCTACGAGCTTTGTATTGGGTGAGGACGAGGATTTTACGCAGGTTGCTATTAAGGCAGTTGGAAAGGGGGAAGTCGATAATGCGGTAAAGCCCGCCAAAAGGAACTGCCGGCTTCGCTCGGTCACGGGTTAGGGGTTCCAGTCGGGTGCCTTTTCCACCGGCTAGAATTAAAGTCAGTACATCACGCACAATAATATCCCCTTAAACCGTTATTTGAAATCATCATAATACTGTAACAGTTTTGCGGCATATTGCTTTGCAGAAAATCTAGTTTGAACAGATTCTAATGCAGATTTTGCAATAGCGGCTGCTTTTTCAGGTTCATCAAGCAGCAACCGAATTTGCTTGGCAAGTTCAGCCCGTTGGCCCGCAGCGTAAAGAACGCCGTTTTTACCATCCATAATAAATTCGTTCATACCGGGGTTAGCAGAAGCGATAACGGGTCTTCCTGAAAGCAGACCTTCAAGGGCAGAATAGTAACCCCCAGATTTAGGATTGGTGACAAGGATGATTTCAGCTTGGTTAAGCCAAGGTTCTTGGAAGGGTGTGGCGCCAAGAAAGCGGATGTTTTTGTGTGTCATTAAGGAAGTGCTGAAGGATTGTAAGCTTTCAAGTTCAGCGCCTTCACCTGTAAGGCAGAGCCTTAAATCAGATCTCACAAATTTAAGAATATCCATCGACCAAAGTGCATCGCGGTGGTCAAAATCTCTATGAAATGGGCCAGAATTAAAAAGGTATGGCTTCTCAAAGGCTGGTGAATTGATTTCTGTAAAGGGCTGGGGATCAATTCCAGGTGGAAGGTGTGCCAGTTTGTTTTGGTCGAATCCCAAGGCAAGAAGTTTATTTTGAAAGTCGAGGGTGGGAGTAAAAATCTTCTTAACGCTTTTTAGAATTCGTTTGCGCCAAAAACCAAAGCGAAACCCTGTTAGGGGTAATCCCGATAATATTGTTCGGGGTAAAAAATTTGGGGCAGCTAAACCCACTGCATCAAGCGCTTTCAAACTAAATAGATGAACCCAAGTTGCTGGTTGATTTTGTAGCCATTGCCTTAGATTAAATAATGCTTTGAGATCCCAGAGGCCTTTGCTTTGCAAGTGATAAACATCGGCACCCAAAGAAGTAAGCAGTTTGGACCAAGGTTTTGGTTTACCCAGAACGCCAATAGAAATTTTATAACTGGTAGATTGAAGTGCTGAAACGGTTGCAATAAGTTGGCGTGCGTTGGCGCTGTATTGGGTGCTATCAATAAAAAAGGCAAGGTTACTCAAGCTGAATCCATTGTAAAAAGAAAAGCGAAAAGTTAGTTTAATTCCCCAATATAGGGAAGATTTCTAAACTCATCGTTGTAGTCAAGTCCATAGCCTACAACAAACTTATCGGGGATCTCGAAGCCGCAGTAGTCAGGTTCAATAGCGTGTTGTTGCCTACCTATTTTACGAAGTAAGACAGCGGTTCGGAGATTTTTACAGCCTTTTTCTTTAAGATAAATCGAAAGTTTTTGTAAGGTGTTGCCAGAGTCAAGAATGTCGTCAACAAGTAAAATATTGCGACCTTGAATATCGGGAAGCATCGAGGCATCAATATTAAGATCCCCCGGAATCGTAGTTTCGCCTCGATAACTGCTAGCCCGAACAAAACAGATTCTAACGGGAAGGTTGAGTTGTCTAACAAGGTCAGAAATGAAAATTAAGCATCCTGTTAAAACACCAACAACGGTAATAGGCTGGTTATTAAATTCAAGGGCGATTAATTTACCGATTTCAGCGACCCGATTTTTGATAGTTTCTTCTGGAATTAATACTTTCAAGTCAACTCCTAAAATGGTGTTACCAAGGGAAGAAATAAAGTGTGGGAGCAATTTCCCCGAAGCCCCAATTACCCTGTTTTACCTTTTTTCCCCCTCGAAGGCCAGACTGGTATTGCATCATTTTAAGAAAGCGTTGTAAATCCTATCTATGAAATAGTTTCGAAGCTTTGAAAGGAGCTAGGATGGCGATCCTTGAGGTGCGGGGTTTGGTCAAGTATTACGGCAGCCGTAAAGTTGTTGACGGGGTAACTTTCCAAGTTGATGTAGGTGAAGTAGTAGGTTTATTAGGCCCCAATGGCGCCGGTAAAACCACTAGTTTTCGTATGACAACGGGTCAGGTAACGCCTAACGGGGGCAAGGTTATCTTTGCAGGTCAAGATGTAACACATTTGCCGATGTATGGCCGTGCAAGGCTAGGGATGGGTTATTTGGCGCAAGAAACGAGCGTTTTTAGAAAACTGACCGTTGAACAAAATGTAATGGCGATTCTGGAAATTATGCCCAAGCATCGCACGCTTGGGCGTAAACTTACGCGGTCAGAATGTATCGATAGAACGGATAAAGTCCTAGCAAAATTTGGCCTTACCCACCTCAAAAAAAATAATGCCTCTCGGTTGTCTGGCGGGGAAAAACGAAGGCTCGAAATCGCTCGTTGCCTTGCTTGCGACCCTTTACTTATTCTCTTAGATGAACCTTTTACAGGGATTGATCCCCAAACCATTGAAGATATCCAGCATATCGTTCGTGACCTTAAAAATCAGGGAATTGGTATCTTAGTAACCGACCATCGGGTGCGGGAAATACTTTCTATCACCGACCGAAGTTATTTGATTAAAGGGGGAACGGTGCGAACCCACGGTGCGCCCCAGGAATTAATTCGCGACCCAATAGCCATCCAAGAGTACTTGGGAAATAGCTTCAATAATGATGCGATTGGGTTGCCACAAAGTAGGATTCCCTCAAGAGAAACGATGTCAATAAATAGCCCAATATTAATGCCAACAGGTGGGATTGAAAAACCTGCGGAAAAAGGGCAATTGGTTCAGAAAATTTTAGAACGAGAAAAAGTATTGGAATTACTCGTGCAATTTACCTCAGGCTCGGAAAGGGCCGGCGAAGAATTGCAAAGGCACGGAATTAGTGCAGTTCCTTTTCTTCTTGATGCCTTAGAAAGAAGAGATTCAGAATTAAGGCGCAGGGTTCATTTCTTGTTGGAACAAATTGCCCGCGGGCCTATTCCTTTTGACCCCTTTGCACCCGAGGCACAGCGTAAACAGCAGCTTCATAGTCTCCGAGAATCTTTTAATAGGCTTGCAGGGTAATATGAAATCAGTAATTAACACCCTTATTGCTCAGTACCTAGACGGCATACAATTGCTGCGAAAATCGGTTGCTCATTTGACTGCAGGGCAGGTGCTTGCTCATCCGATTCAAGGAAAATGGTCTGTTTTAGAAGTAGTTTGCCATTTATCAGATTTTGAATCTGTTTTTGCTGATCGTATGAAGCGAATCATCGCCCTTGAAAATCCATTGCTTCTTGGGGCAGATGAAAATTTGTTTTTAAAATTATTATCGTATCAGCAACGAAAATTAGAAGAGGAACTTGCTCTGATGGATCTGGTCCGGTCACAAATGGCAAGAATTTTAGGGGAATTGCCCCCGTCAGTTTGGGGGAAAATCGGAAATCATAGCGAAAAGGGGGCTATTTCTCTCAAAGCCGTAGTCGAAAAAGCTGTTTTTCACATAAATCATCATATTCCTTTCATTGAAGAAAAAAAACTTGTTCTTATTTGAACTATTTTTCCTGTTTTTAGCGCATTATCTTCCACGATTTTTGACGATTTTATATTTATTTAAAATTCTATCTTTCCTTGCCTTGACAAGCTTTCTAAAGTTGACTAATTATTCTTAATCCTATTATTTAACTATCTTGCCTTGGATAGTTAAATGATGAAAATTAAGAAATTGCTCAACAGACTATTCCTTAGTTTTTTATGGTTGTACTGGATTTTATTTCTTCAAAGCTATGTAATGCTAAAAGAGTTAAATCCTAGGCGGTTAAAGTTATTGGGGCTTTTTTCATGGTTCTTTGTGTCCAGGGGGTTTTGTTATGATTGTTAAATCTCTAAGAGATATGGTTGCCTTAAAATTAGGTGTTGCAACTATCGCCAATGGTTTAAATCCTATTGTTTTTGTCCCGCCTATGTTTCGTGATAAAGAGGACGAATATGTTGATGAAGAGGGTGATGACGATGAGGATGAAGATGATGATGACGATGAGGACGAAGATGATGATGACGATGAAGACGAAATTGACGAAGATGATTTTGATGAAGATGAAGAAGATGAAGATGATTTAGATGATGATTTTGACGACGATGAAGAATTGGACGAAGAATTCGATGATGATTTTGATGATGATGAAGATGATGAAGATGATGAAGATGATGATGACGATGACGACGAAGAAGAAGAAGATAAGGAAACAGTTTGATAGATAATAAACAAGATTTTGTTTATATTGCGAAAAATTTAATAAAAGCAGAGTTAATAAAGTAATTATTAGCTCTGCTTTTGTTTTTAGGATTTGTAAAAAATTTGTAGGCTTTGCAAAAATCGTTCCATAGGTTATAATTTAAATGTAAATCGGGCTTGCTTAATAAAAATCTATGTGGAATTGTTTTTTGCGTAAATGGGAGTTAAATTATGGATCAGGCAGAAAATAATCCAAGCGAAGATTCTCATTATTCAGATGCAAATAAGTCTCAAAAATCAACAATTCTTGTCCAAAACCAAGCCGACTTTGAGCTCGAGTTTTACCAATCGATTTTAAAAACTAATCCAGATTATGTCGATGTCCTTCGTGTCCTTGGTAATTTGCTTACACTTAAAGGCAAGTTTGCAGAAGGCTTGGCGATTGATAAAAGATTGGTCCGCCTGCGCCCTTCAGATTCCTTGGCACATTATAATCTTGCTTGTAGCTATGCCTTATTGAAAAGGATTGATATGTCGCTTAAGACCTTAAGGTTGGCTGTAGAGCTTGGGTATTCAGATTTTCGATATATGAAGGAAGATAGTGACCTAGAAGCAATTCGCCACGACTTGCGCTTTAAGCAATTGATAAAAGAATGTGAAAATCGTTGAGATTAAAAAAAGGTCACAGTAAGCAAAGCCCCATCTAAAATAAAAAAGTTCGTAAAGCAGGTTGTTTTGGTAAGTAGGTAAGTTTACAGGATTAAAATACTTGTAAATTAGTGCTCTAAATTGCATTTTTCCTTCCCAATCGGGCTTGAGTTTTAAAACTTCACCTCGCTATAGTCCGCCTCAAGTTAGCCCACGGAAGGGCCTCAGGTGATTCTTATTTTACCTGGTTGATTTTCTAAGGAAGGAATTTTTAATGTCTAATTTCAGTCGGCCTTTTATCGGTATTAACCTTGATCTTTTTAAAAATCCTAAATCTAAGCAAAGTTTGTTTAGGCTTGCCAGTGGTTATTGTGATCGAATTCTTGAGGCAGGCGCTGTCCCAATCTTAATGCCTGCATTTACTAAAGAACAGGATTATGATGCAGTTTTGGAAAAAGTTGATGGCGTAATTATGACTGGTGGGGCCGATATGGACCCGCGCAGAAATAACCAAGCTATGCACCCTTCAGCTCGTTTGATTCCCGAACGACGCGAAGATTCTGATCGAATTTTAGTGCGCAAAATGATCGAATCAAAAAAACCGCTTCTTGGTATCGGCTTGGGAATGCAGCAAATCAATGTTGCTCTTGGTGGTAATCTGTTCTTGCATCTCCCTGAAGAAATGCCAAAGGCCCTACCACATTTCGATGTCACGGATGAATTTCATAGGCACCTCGCTTTACTGAAGCCTAATACTTATCTAATGGAAATCTATGGCACCGAAGAGATGCGAATCAATAGTAATCATCACCAAGCCATTAAAAAATTAGGAAATGGTTTAAGAGTCGGCGCAACAGCACCCGATGGGGTAATCGAAGCAATTGAATTTATTGATCCTTCGTGGTTTTGTATCGGCGTTCAATGGCATCCAGAATCTGATGCTGCTACAGCACTTGATACCCAGTTATTTGAATGCTTTGTGCAAGCCTGTGCGGGCAAGTTTGTTGAACAGGAAGTTGAACTTGTAGCCTAAAGTACGGGTGAAAGATTATGATGAGTCGTACTATTTTAGGAATGCACTCCGGCGCTTCTGACCAAGGTGTGCATTCTGCTTTAATTGATGTTCCAGATGAAACAAGCAGTTTTAAACCTGTGTTTCGACTAGGTATGTATCAGCCTTTCCCCATCGAAATATGCAAATGGCTTGCAAAAGTAGGGGATAAACCACCAAGGGATTCTTTGTATTTTGATAATGCTTGTAAAATTATTGCAGATCAATTTGCAATTCTTGCTCAATTGACCGTTAAGGAATCTGGCCTAAAAGAAGATGCTATTTTTGCTGCTGGATGCGATTCTTCTTTTGGTGCTATGGAGGCTTCTCGAAGGTTTCGTGCTTTTCGTGGTTGGGGACCAGGCCAAGAGGTTTCTCAGGCGACCGGATTAAGTATGGTCTGTATTAATTCTGACCACGATGCAGTTGCTTCCTACACAGGAGAATCAGTATTTGGATTTTGTAACGAGCCAGTAGTATTATTGCACTTAGGCGGTTTGGCAAAGGTTTCAGTTTTTGCACCCGGCCTTCCTTCGTTTACCTTACAAGCAGGTCCGTGTGCTTCGCTTTTTGAATTGTTTTTTCGTGGTGAAGTCATTCCCGTTCAAGGGGTAGATTTTCTTTCTAAGCTTGCGGTGCAGGGGAATTCTTCTAATGTTTTTTTAAGTAAATGGAATTCAATTACAAACCAAGGTTTGGCGGGATCAAATTTTCGAGGGAAGGTTGATTCTGGGGTTCTTCTCGATGCTATACAAAATACCATTCCTGATAATTTTGACGCTGCAGAAATGCTTTGTACTGCTCATCATTTTATTGCACAATCAATAAAAAATGTGATGCAAAAAATTGCTCCTGAATATAAATTAGGCAGGTTTATCTTGTCGGGGGCCAACGCAAGGAATGGTTTTTTACGCAACCTCTTAAGCCTTGCTATCCCTCAGAAACTTGAGGTCATCGATTCTTTCGGTATTCCAGCGCCTTCGTATGACGCCTTTTCAAGGGCAATTCTTGCTTCTTACGCTCTCGATGGAATTACGGTTCCTGTTGGTATAAATCGTAGTGTCCAGCGTCCATTGGCAGCCTTTTACCCCGGATCCAAAGCATCTTGGGGTAAATGTCTGCGGTGGATGGATCGCCATTCCCGTCAAGCAGGTTGATCGTTTATGATGCTTATACCTAGCTTTCTTTCCTAAGTGAAAATTGCAATATAGGCTAAAGATATGGCAACTTCTAAGAAATTAAATTTGGTGTTTACTGCAGACCTTCACTGGGGCGTACCTCGGGGGATGTCTGCGAACCTAGGTTTATCCCAATCGCTTCGAGAAAATCCGCCTGATGTTTTGGTTCTTGCTGGAGACATAGGTCACGCAGAATATTTCGAAGAATGTTTAGAAAATTTTTCTCATATCAATTGCATTAAAGCGTTAGTGCCTGGCAATCACGATATCTGGGTTAGTGATACTCCGGAAAAGGGTGATTCCTACCAACTTTACACCGAAATTCTGCCTAAATTAGCTGCAAAATATAAGTTCCATTATCTCGACCAAGCACCTTTACACCTACCCGATTGGAAGCTTTCTCTCGTTGGCACTATAAATTGGTATGATTATTCTTGGAGCGAAGCCAGCTTAAAAAAATTATTCCCTGACGAACTTCATCGCTTATCTAGCAAGCGCTTTACTCGCGGGCAGCATAACGATTTTAATTTTGTACGCTGGCAATATGATGACAAATCTTTTACCCAAAAAGTTGTTGCTAAACTTGCTTTGCATATGCAGGAAGTTGTTGATCTCCAGCATCAGATGATTGTGGTTACCCATCACCCCGCCTGTAAGGCGATAAGTTTTCCTTCACAAGGGATGGCACCAACTTTAGATTCCTTGCTTTGGGAAGCACTTGGTGGAAATGACTTGTTAGAGCAAGAATTGATCAAATTCAAGGAATCGATTGCCTATTTATTCAGCGGTCACACGCACAGGGAAAGAATTGAAGACTGGAACGGGATGCGTGGATACAATATCGGAGGTGATTATCATTATAAAAGGGTATTGGAATTATCTTGGCCTGATCGAGAAGTTTCTTCGCAAGAATTTTATAGCTCTCCAGATCCTGCTTAATTCTTTTGCCTCTTTCTTGGATTGGTTGTTGCGTCATGGTGAATTTAAAAAACATTTGGACTATCTGCTGCCACGATTTCCTTGATCAGGTTCGTGATAGGCGAACGCTTTTTATGATCATAATCCTGCCTTTGGTTTTATATCCACTTGCTGGGGAATTAATTGTAAACTTGGCAGTAGGGAAGCAGTTGCGTCCTAAAAAAGTTATCGTCATTAATGCGAGTGAAGCGCTAAGTAGTAATAACTTCGAAGCGAAGTCTTTTTTTGCTGTTCCGTTTTCTTCGCTTGCTAATTCTGCTTTTTGCATCAATCCATTTCCTGCAATTGCAACAGGGTTATTTCCTTATTTTTTATTAGATCAAATTCACCCCCCTTCGTTGTTTGTTTTTGAAAACGATAAGCTTAAAATTGCTGGTAATTATTTAGAGGGAAACCCTGGTATTCTTTTAAATACTTGGGAAGCTGGCTCTTTGCCCAAGGAAGTTATGGCTGCTGATTCCAAGCTCGAGGAAGCAGCCAAGAAAATGATTTTAGATGGGGCAGATGCCGTGTTGGTTTTTCCCTTAGGTTTCTTAGATAAAATCAAACAAGGCTTAAATTCCCCCGTTCATTTGTTTCTAAATGAAAAAGATGATTCGAACAAATTGATGGAAAGCCAAATACGAAGTTTGATTTTTAATTGGGCTGCAAAACTTCGTGCAGCTAGGTTCCTTGCCCGTGGATTAAGTACAGATTTTCACCAAGTAATTACAATCATAGATGCAACATCAGGTAAGATGGAGGGCCAATCAAAAGAGGGGATTACAAAAGAAATTAGAGGGGTTATGAAAAAAATTCTGCCCCTCCTTTTAGTTATGTGGGCTCTGGTTGGCGCACTTTACCCTGCAATTGACCTTTGCGCTGGTGAAAAAGAAAGAGGCACTATGGAGACACTTTTGATCAGTGCAGCTTCTAGATATGAAATTGTTCTGGGAAAGTTTTTAGCTATTTGGACTTTTAGCACCGTTACCGCCCTTCTTAATATTGTCACGATGGGGTTAACTGCAACTCACCTTGCTAGTTCCTATTTGAATATTGCTTTATTCAACCCCGTTATTTTAATCTTGGCGTTTCTATTACTCTTGCCTTTGGGCGCTTTCTTTAGCGCTTTTAGCTTGGCAATCGGTGCTTACGCGCGTAGCAGTAGGGAAGGCCAGTATTATTTAATGCCCCTGGTGATGGTTACCCTTCCTCTGGTAATGATAACTTTAGCACCTGGCACTAAGTTAGACCTTCCTACTTGTTTTGTTCCGATAACAGGAATAGCGGTTTTACTTCAAGAGTTGATCGAAGGATCGAATTATGATGCCCAGCACTTACTTTATCTTGTTTGTGTTTTGAGCTCTACCGCTGGTTATGCATTTCTTTCTTTACAATGGTCGGTTAGACAGTTTCAAAGGGAAGATGTGTTATTTCGTGAAGCTGAGCAATTTCATTGGCCTACGATTTTTAAAGGTTTAAAACCTTCCAGAAAAACCTTGCCTAGTATTGGCGTTGCGATTATCAGTTATTCAATTATTCTTATTTTTGTAAACTTTTCTAAGACCTTCTCGATGCAGATGGGATGTGATCCTTCTGTTGTTGCTATTGTTCCTATTGGTTTAATCGTATTTGGATGGATGCGAAAACCTACGGAATTGATTTCTTGGAAAACCCCTGCTACCTCTGGAATCGTAATTGCAATTCTAATCGGCTTGGCACTAATCCCCGTTATGACCCAGTTAAGTTTATTGGAAGGCAAAACAGAGTTACTTAAAAACTTATTTGATGAATTAGTGAAAGGTAATTTAGTGGAAAAAGGCAAGTTTGATATTGGCCCAGTTTCAGTGGTAGGTTTTTTATTGCTTCCTTTAATCGTTGTGGAAGTAGTCTTTTTTGGTTTTATTTTGGGAAATATAAGAAAAACTATGGGGATGATTGAAGGAGCGTCGTTTGTGGCGTTATTGTATGCTGCGCATACATTTCAGGCTGTGCGTTTTTTACCTGACCTAGTTTCTGGCTTCTTTTTTGCTTTATTAGTATTGCGGTTTAATTCTCTTTGGGTTGCAATTATTGCGCATTTAGTAAGTGTTATTCCTGCGCTAATGGCGTTTGCTTCCCTTTCAGGTTTGCCCGCAATGGCAGTTGATATGCAACTTATTCTAAATGCTTGGTTATTATGGGGTTTGTTTACAGGGTTTGCTGTAACTTTTCTTCTGTTCAGTGCATTATTTTTAATTATGCCTGAAATCTTTCTCCTTAAGCTTAGTGGTTTTATTAATCGGGTTCAATCAGGGGCCAACTCTGACTAATTGATTTTAGCAATTCCTTGACCTGCACTTTTTTAATGTTACGCTAATCGTCTGCCATAATTTGTGGTTGTGTAGTGGATGCATTTTAGTGTTTTCTTGCCTTTTTTTTTTGATAAGAATTAGTTTCTTCTAGGATGTTAATCAAAGATAAATATTTGGAGATATTAAATGTTTTTTTATGATACTCACAGTTATAGCAGACGAAATTTATTAGAATTAATTGCGTTGCAAGTTGGGTGCTTAGGATTAAATAACAATTCATTTGCTCAAACTTCTAATCTTGAAGTGCCTTTAAATCGTTTCTCGCGTATGGTGCAAGAATATTTTGTAAGGCGCGTCAAGGAAAGCGATCGGGTAAACCTTGAAGGAATAAATGGGTTAAAGACTAAGCAAGATGCGGAACAATATGTTCTTTCGGTAAGGAAAAAGATTCAGGTTTGCTTTGGTGCTTTTCCAGATAAAACCCCGCTTAAAGCGAAGGTTACGGGGAAAATAGAGCGAAATGCATATACAATTGAAAAAGTCATTTTCGAAAGTCGTCCAAATTTTCTAGTCACTGCAAACCTTTATGTTCCTAAAGGAAGAAAATTTCCACTCCCTGGCGTTGTTGCATCGTGTGGCCATTCCAACAATGGTAAAGCTGCAGATGCCTATCAGGGTTTTTCTCAAAGTTTGGCAACGATGGGCTATGTCGTTCTTATTTTCGATCCGATTGGTCAGGGTGAGCGACTTCAATATGGGCATTTAGATGCTAAACATCGACCAAGGATAGGGGTGGGCGAACATTTGCACGGGGGAAATCAGCAGTTTTTGGTGGGTGAATTCTTTGGCAGTTGGCGGGCTTGGGATGGAATCCGTGCTCTCGATTATTTGCTTTCTAGGCCCGAAGTAGACCCAACTAAAATTGGAATCACAGGTAATTCTGGCGGGGGAACTATGACCACATGGTTGTGTGGCGTTGAACAACGCTGGAGTATGGCTGCACCTGCTTGCTTTGTCACCACTTTTAGGCGCAATCTTGAAAATGAGTTGCCTGCTGATACCGAACAATGCCCTCCAAATGTTTTGAAATATAATCTTGATCACTCTGATTTCCTTGCGGCACTTGCGCCTAAGCCTATTGTCATTCTTGCCAAGGAAAAAGATTTTTTTGATGTACGGGGTTCTGAAGAAGCTTATCAAAAGTTACTCAAGCTTTACACTCTTCTTGGTGCAAAGCAAAATATTAAATTGCATATTGGGCCTTCCGAACATGGGTATTCGCAAGAAAACAGGGAAGCTATGTACCAGTGGTTTAATGGCGTATCGAAATTTTCTGAGATACAAAACGAGCCTAAGCTAGTTCTCGAAAAAGAGGAAGCGTTGTGGTGTACACTCGATGGGCAGGTTGCTACACTGGGCTCTCGTCCTGTATTTTCGTTTACCGAGCAAAAAGCTAAAGTACTAATTGAAGCTCGCAATAAAAGAGATCAAATTGCTTTGGCTGATAGGTTAAAGCTTGTGCTTAAAATGCCCAAGGCAGTTACAAAACTTGATTATAGGATTTTAAGAGTTATTCGCGATAAAGGTTATCCTAGGCCTTTTGCAAGTGTTTATGCTGTAGAAACCGAACCCGATGTCTTTGCTTTGGTTTATCGCCTTACGGATAAGCTTCAAGATTCTCGCCCGCCTAATAATATTAAAAAAGCAATCCTTTATATTTCGCATCATTCTGCGGATGAAGAGTTGCGTAAGGAACCGATGATTAAAAGTTTGCTTAAGGATAACCCAGGCATCGAATTATTTACTTGTGATGTTCGAGGTGTTGGTGAATCAAAACCCGATAGTTGCGGTAATAATCAATTTTTATTACCCTATGGTAGCGACTATTTTTATGCCATTCATTCCTTGATGCTTGATTCGCCTTACCTTGGTCAAAAAACTTTTGACCTCTGCAGGGTGCTTCATTGGATGATGGAGAATGGTTGCGAGGAAATTCAAGTCGCTGCGAAAGGGTGGGGTACCTTGCCTGCACTTTTTGCTTCTATCCTATCTCCTAATGTAAAACAAGTTGTGCTTAAAAATGCTTTAAAATCGTATAGCGAACTGGCTTGCTCGGAAAGTTACGATTGGCCTTTGTCTTGTATGCTTCCCAATGTGCTAGAATCTTTCGACCTCCCCGAATGTTATGCATTCTTGGGGGGAAAACTTACTATGATCGATCCAGTAGGTCCGCTTTCCAAAGAGTAAAGGTTTGTTTTTAATGAGGGCTTTAATAATGTTTAAAATTTTTCAAGCTGTTTTAGTTTTGGTTGTTGGCACAGTTTTAATGGATGCAGGATTTGTGCTGGCAAAAGATCAGCATATTATGGTCCCGATGCGAGATGGAAAAAAACTTTCTGTTTATCTTTTTATGCCTGAAGGTAATGGCCCCTGGCCTGTGCTTTATGAACAAAGATACGCAGATATCAAATCCCCCGCAGTGCGTAAAGGGTATGAAAAATTGATCGATGCAGGATATGTAGTTGCATTACAAAACTTCCGAGGTAGTCATCTTTCTGAAGGGAAATGGGAAGGCTATCGAGGTTTGGGTTGGGGCGAATTAAAAGATGGTTACGACACGGTTGAATGGCTGGCTTCTCAACCTTGGAGTACCAAGAAGATTGGTACTTTGGGAAGTTCGCAGGCCGGCTTTGCCCAAAATTTCCTTGCAGTTTCTCAACCACCTCATCTTCTTTGCCAGTATATGATTGATACGGGGCTTAGCCTTTTTCATGAAGGATATCGCATTGGTGGCACCTCTCGGCCCGAGCGGTTCAAGACTATGAGTGCTATTTGTAGAAACCCCGATGACAATGCTCTGCTTATGAAAGAATGGTTTAAGCACCCCAACTATGATGACTATTGGGCTCAGGAGGATTGTTCTAAGCATTTTTCTAAAATGAATGTCCCCTGCTTCACCGTAGGCAGTTGGTATGATTTTATGTCGGTTGGTTCGATTGATAGTTTTATAGGCAGGCAGCATCAAGGTGGGAATAATTCTAAGGGCAGTCAGCAACTTCTCATCGGGCCTTGGCTTCACGGGAGATTTAAGGAAACGAACAAAACGAATGAAATGGTTTACCCCGAGAACGCAAAATTTCTGATGGATGCTCATATGATTCGCTGGTTTGATCATTATTTAAAAGGAGTAAATAACGGAGTCGAAAAAGATCCGATAGTAAGTTATTATTCGATGGGGGCCATAGATGAAAAAGCTGCTCCGGGCAATATTTGGAAGTTTGCCAAGGACTGGCCTGTTCATTCAAATACAGCGGAATACTTTCTGCATCCATTGGGTAAGCTCGATACAGTTGCTTCTAATGAAGAAAACTCTTGCACATCTTTTCTTGCTGATCCTTTTAAACCTGCGAGCATCCCTGCCAAGGGTTTTCCTGGTGGCATTGATGCAAGATCTTTTGAATCTCAGCAAGAAGTCAGAACTTTTACTTCAGATATTCTTTCTTCCCCTGCCGAGTGGACTGGAAAAGTTAAGGCCCAAATGTTTATCAGTTCAGACGCTAAGGATACCGACCTTATCGTTAGGATTAGTGATGTTTATCCAGATGGCAGGTCGATGTTGGTAATAGATTATATACGCAGGTTGCGTTACTGCGAAGGTTATGAAAAAGAAGTGATGATGGAAAAAGGTAAAGTGACCCAAGTTAGTTTTGATGTAGGGTCGTTAAGTTTAGTATTTAATAAAGGGCATCGTATTCGGGTGACAATTTCAAGCACGGGTGCCCCGTTTTATGAACCTAATCCCAATACAGGAAACCCTATAACCATTGAATTTCCATCGGATGCTAAAGTTGCAAAAAATGCGATCCATCACGATGTAACTTTTCAATCGAAAATTATTGTTCCTCTGGTTAAATAAATTAAAATTCTGTTGGTTGACAAGCCACCCATAAGGTGCGAAGATTTTACATCCCTACCTGAATCGTAATGAACCATTTTGGAGAATAATATGCGTTCAAATTTTCATCCTAGTTTTTTGTTAACACAAACTTTATTGATTAGGTCGTTGCGGTGGGTTCCCGTTTTCGTTTTGGCCTTAATTGTTGTTTCTTGGTGCGAGGGGCAACCAACCCCTCTTCCTGTACCAACGAATATTTTAAAAGGCCATACGGAAACTATTTATTCGCTAGCTTATAGCCCCGATGGCAAACAAATTATTACGGGTAGTTTTGATAAAACTATTAAAGTGTGGGATGCTAATTCCGGGAAAGAAATCAGAACCTTGACCGGGCCTCAAGGTCATAAGCAAATGGTTCTTGGCATTGCTGTTAGTCAGGATGGCACTCTGATTGCATCGGGTTCTTCTGATAATTTGGCTAATGTCTGGGATTATCCTATGTCTGCCCCGCAAAGAAAATGGAATCTTGGAGAAGTCGTGTATTCTGCGACTTCCACTCCAGACGGGACTAAAGCCGCTGCTGGATTAAAAGATGGTAGCATTCGCCTTTGGAAAACTGCTGATCCAAAAGAACCTTTCAAAGAACCTAGTATTTTAAAAGGACATACAGGACCTGTTAATTCACTCGTTTTTCTTAATAATGGATTGCTGCTTGCTTCTGGTGGCGTTGATGGCACGATTCGAACTTGGAATACTGTTGATAATAAAGCTGGAATCGTGATTGGGGCTCAGGTTGGGCCTGTGACTTCCTTGCTTTCTTCACAAGGAACTTCCCTTTATTCTTCAGGAGAAGATGGCACAATAAAATCTTGGAATCTTTTAACCAAAGCCTTTTCTTCTGGCGATAAAAAACATACCTCCCCAGTTATTGCCTTTGCTGTTTCCTCGGATGGTGCTGCCGTTGTTACTGCTTCCAAAGATTCTATTGTTAGGGTCCATCAAGGAGAGGGATTTAAAACAACAAAAGACATCGAGACCAAAGATGCTGGGCTCAATAAACTTTCGATTAGTCCGGATAAAAAATGGATTGTTACGGGAAATGATAAAGGGTTTGCATCCCTTTGGTCGGTCTCGGATGGCAAGATGGTGTCGACTAAATTAATCCATCCCGAAGGGTTGGTCTCTTTGGAGTTTTCTACTGTTAGGGCGGATCAGTTCTTGTCTGCAGGTAAAACAGGGTTAGTTAAAATCTGGCAGGTTCCCCAAACGGTTTTGCCTGCTAGTGTACCTTTACAAGAAGTTCCGTTGGTTAGTTCTGTTAGCGCTGATGGAAAGAAATGGGTTTGGGTTGGTGCGAGCAAACAAATTCGCCTAACTAGCAATTCTGCAAATACACAAACAACCCCAATTGGTACGGTATTAAAAAATCTGCCTATGGCGATTCTTTCAGGGGAAGCTGAGAAAAATGCTTATCTGGGGTTTGCAGATGGCAGTATACTTTTGCAAAATGCAGAAAAAAAAGACACTCTTATTCAAGCTCATTTAGGCAAACTAAATGCCTTCGCTAATCCTGCTGGAATGCTTCTGACTTCCGGTGAAGATGGTTTTGT
Organism: Gemmataceae bacterium; assembly: GCA_041694635.1. GTDB lineage: Bacteria > Planctomycetota > Planctomycetia > Gemmatales > Gemmataceae > UBA969. The sequence goes on from JBDNHI010000085.1 coordinate 22,225, forward strand.
TCGGAGTTGGAAAAACACTCCTGCTGCAACTAAAGAGGGTTCTCCAGAAGCAGGGCCAAAAGATATTTTCATCGAAGGGTTTTCTAAAAATTTCTGGATGACTCTTCCCGATGGTAGTATTAAAACGGGCAATAGCCTTGGTTCGAGTGATAAAGGTAGGATTTTGCCAAAGCCCGCCATGCCCTACAATGTTGCTGCTTTTTCTTATGATGCACAATTAATGGCACTTGCTGAAAATGATTCTTTGCAATTAATCAAGACTGATACCAAAAAGCAGACACGCGAAACGCTTAAGCTTCCCTCTGTAGTTAAAAGTTTGGTTATTCGTAACGATGGAAAATTAGTGGTAGCTGGTCTTGCTGATGGAAAAATTGCTGTGGTTGAAGCAGAAGGAAAAGCCGAGCCTAAGATTGCTTCGATTCATATGGGCGAAGTCGTAAGACTTGAGTTTACTCCAAATGGTCTTCTTTCTTTTAGTACTGATAAAAGTGTAAAATTGAGCAAAGTTACAGATTGGACTGTAGCGGCATCTGCAAATCTTGAAGCAGGTTTGACCTCGGTTCGTGTTGCTATGTCGGGTAAAAAAATTGTTCTAGGTTTAGCGGATAAAAGTGTTCGAATCTTAGATTCTGCAGATTTAAAAACACTAGTCAAAATTCCTGTTAACTCCAATCCTATATCGGCAGCATTTGATAATGAAGAGAAAAAAATCCTTGTTGCTTTAGAAGGCTTTGGATTGGCAATTTATCTGCCCGATGGCATTCCTTTAGAATACTTGCCTATGGTTGACCCGGTTCTTGCAGTGACTTGGTCTTCTGATAATACGAAGGCGTTGGCTTTACTTAAGGATAAAGGTTTTTTTGCTGGTGTTTCTAATGCGAATTGGGCGGTCAGGGTGCCTAGTCCGGTGAATGTTATTTTACCTTTACCTGGAAAAGATATTTCGATTCTTGGTTGTGAGGATGGCAAGTTAGTGCTTGTAAAAAATGCAGATGGAAAAATTGTTTCAGATAAAAATTCTCTTGGGGCCCCAGTTAAACATTTGAAGGTTTCTCGAGATGGGACAACTTGTGCAGTGGTTGGAAAAGATGGCAAAGTTGTCGTTTTATTACTGCAAGACTTAATTACTGATAATTTTAAGCCTCTTGCAACTTGGAATATTGGCCCAGTAAATGCCTTTGAACTTTCTTCAGATGGGAAGCAAGCTGGTATGGTTCTTGAAAAAGAAACAAATGAAAGTTCTCGGGTTCTTGATGTTTCGCTAGGAAAGGAGATCTATCGAATAGTTGGTGAACCCGCAAAGAACTTGCAATTCTTGCCCGAGCCTAAAACCTTTGCGGTAATGGGTAAGGATTCAATTTCTTTTAATGATGTTGGTCTATTTAAGCTAATTGATACGGGTAATGTTCCAGTGCAGGCTGCATTATATGGCCCGACTGAAAATGTTGTTTATACATTTTCGGAAGACAAAACCCTGCGTCGTTGGGATGTTATTACTGCTAAAGAAACCTTAAAACTAAATCCATTGGCAGAGCCTCTTAATGGGGTGGTCCTTTCTCGGGATGGCACCTTGTTTGCGGTAACCAGTGGGAAAAATGTTCGCATTTTGAAAGCAGCCGATGGCAAAGACCTCTGGGTTTTAGGCCATCCTAAAGAGGTTTCTCAAGTTGCTTTTTCACCCGATAAAAGCAAACTGGTTACCACTTGCCTAGATGGTATCGCTCGAACTTGGGACCTTGCCTTGGGTAGGCAACTAGAATTCTTTGACAACCCGGGGTTTTCTGGTGGTGTTTCTTTTCATCCCAATGGGAATTCAATTTATGCTATTGGTAATGATGGGGCCTTGCATGTTCTTAACCTTGCTATCACCAAGGTGCTGGTCACTGGTTTGCCTGTGCGTAATTTTGTACTGGCGCCTGGCCAGCAGTCTGTTTGGGCTGCTTGTGATGATAAAGTTTTGAGATCATGGAACCTCGGAACTAATCAGCCAGAAAAAATGATCGAAGCTGGGGCTAATGTCTTAAAAACCCTTGCTTTTTCACCTAACGGGCAAATAATTGCTACCGGGGGACTTGAGCCAGAGGTCCGCTTTTTTCAGGCTAATGACCTCAAGCTTATCAGCGTGGTTAAGGTCCCAGGCGTTGTGAAAACCATTGTATTTATCAGAGATCAATTGATTGCAGTGGGAACAGAAGATGGCTCCATTCAATTACTTCAAATTCCTTTCTCCCCGGGGCAACCTCTCGATCCAGGCTTTGGCAAAGTTGCACAAGTGTTTGAAATCGGCAGTATTCCCAATGCTATTTCTTTCTCTAAAGAAGGCAAAGTTCTTTTCACTGCTGATTCAGCTAATCATTTTAATGAATGGAAGATTGCGGGCGATGCCCCTCAGAAATCATTCGGCCATCCTAACTTTGTTGATGCGGTCGCTTTTGATTCTAAGGGAACTACCTTGGCAACTGGGTGTCATGATGGCAAAGTTCGCTTGTTTGATGTGATAAAAGGCACTCTGGTTAAAGAAATTGAAGCCCATACGAAGGCGGAAGTTTCGCCTGTTTACAATGTTATTTGGTCTCAGGATGGTAAAAAAGTAATCTCTTCTTCTATGCAGGGGTCGGTCAAAGCTTGGGATATCCCATCTGGGAATTTAGTTTACGAAATTAAACCTTATAAAGAAAAAGAAGCAGATAACGGGCATAAAGAAGGCGTCTTTACCCTCGCAATTAGTCCCGATCAATCCATTCTTGCAACTGCAGGGGGTGACCGAGTTATTAAGTTGTGGAACCTTCAAGATGGAAAATTTATCCGAAACTTGGTGAATAAGAGCCTTCCTAATTTTGATAAAGAACCTAACTCACACCCAGGCTGGGTTTATTCCATTCGCTTTACTCCTGATGGAAAACAACTTCTTGCAGTGGGTGGGGCGCCCAAAGGAAAAGGTTTTCTTTCTCAGTGGAAAGTTGGGGATGGTTCTCTGATTGCATCGCATGAAGTTTTAGTTGGGGTTTTATATTCTTTAGGAATTAGCCCCGATGCTTTAAGTGTTGCAACTTCTGCAGGTACAGGAAAGCAAGGCCTCGAATTTAATCAAGGGTTGATCATTAAGCTACCTGGGTTAAAGTAGTTTTTTTGTGTCCGTTTGGCGAAGTACAGGTACCAGCGAATTCAATCAGGTGTTTTGATTACCTGATTGGCAAAAGCGGGTGAAGTTGATCTGCAGGAGTAGAGACAATCAAGCCCACCCACTGCGATTAAAATTGCAAACCAAAGCCCACCGACTGCGTTCGGTGGGAACTCTTGTTTGTGTGTTTCGCATTTCCCAGGATTAGACATCTGTAGGTGGTGTAGAAAACGCGTGTAGGCAGCCCCACCCCCTGTTAACAATCAAGAGGTGGGTGGGCTTTGGGGCTGCTGTTTTACCCGCAGTGTTTATTAAAAACGAGCCTGTCCCTTTTGTTAGTGCCCACGATCTCTCACTCCTCAGAGCCGGAAGCGTTAGCGACGGTTTGCCCAGCCCGGATCGTGCCTCTGCAGCCAGGTTCCGTAGGTGGTGAAGGTGATGAAGTAAGCTAGGTCATTACCGTCGCTAACGCTTCCGGCTCCGTTTGCGTCATTACCGTCCGCGTGAGGAATTACGCAAACGCCTGCAAACAAAGGGAGTTATAGCTTAATTTTATGGCATTCCCAACCGACCCCAAATCGATAACAGTGGCGGTGGGGATTCTTTGTGTGTGTAATATTATCTGTTATTAAAGCGGCCCAAGGGGATGCAACCCCCTGGGCTTAACTACTGATCGAGGTGTTGACAAAGGCGCCACCAAAGTAGTTAATCGGGAAGGCAAATAACGAATCTATTGCAATTATGTTACGGTTATAAATCTTAACTAATGGCCGATCGCCTCCAGGGCCTGTGCTAACTACCATATACTCATTGTTGCTGCTATCCTTAGCAACACCCACTCGAGCGGCCCCGGTGAATTGCCCAAAAGGATAAACAAGTGTAGTCGCGCCATTTGATTGATGAACCTTAACCATAGAAGGTTGGTTAGTCCCAGAGCTGGTGCCTACAAAGATATCATCGATGCCATCCCCACTAATATCGCCAGCACTTACATTAATACCATTTCGAAGAGCAGGATCAAAAGCCATATATTCCAGTACCGAATTAGGCGTGTTGGTGTTACTTAAGATGAAGGCACGGACATGAGGGCCACCGCCAGGGCCAGCCCCTGTGATGATTTCATCGGGGCTACCTAACCCACCCCAGACATTACCTGCAGCAACCGATACCCCACCTCGGAAAGTAGGTGCATAGACAAAGTAATCAACAAGCTGTGAATTAAGATTTACATAATTTGCCCCACCCGAGTAGGCAATAACACGCGGTCCACCACCAGGGCCAGCAGAGACAATCAAGTCATCGATGCCATTGCCTGAAGCAGAAACATCACCATTAAGGTTACCTGCTGCAACATATACCCCGCCCATGAAAACAGATTCAAAAGCGAAGAAGTTAGCCACCATAGTTGCACGAGAAGGAGTAACAGTAAAGACACGAACATTAGGCCCACCGCCAGCCCCAGCACCTGTGATGACTTCGTTGGTTCCATCACCGTTAAGGTCACCCAAAGCAACTCTTACGCCACCCGTGTAAGCAGGGTCATAAGCAAAGAAGCTAAACGAAGAACCATCAGTGAATTTAACCATAACTACAGCGCTGCCTCCTGCATCCGTACCCGCTGCAAATTGAACATTAGGCCCAGCAAAAGCAGTAACGGTAGAAGAGCCAGAGTTATAACCAGAACGAGTGGTGGTGATGGAAGCGGTGGAAGAAGTTCCAAAAGCAACCCCAGTTACGACAACAAGTCCAGTGTTTGAAATAGAGACAGTACCACTAGCGGTAGCAGTTCCAGAGTAGGCGAATGCAACATCATAATTAGTTATTTGCACAGTAAAGCCTTTAGCTGTGGAACTCGGTGTACCAAAGGTGGGAGTAAGAGCAGCGCCGTTGGTTGAAGTTGCAGTAACGGAAGAAGAGCCAGAGTTATAACCAAAACGAGTGGTGGTGATGAAAGCAGTGGAAGAAGTGCTAGGAGCAACCCCGGTTACGGTGACAAGTCCAGTGCCATTGATTGAGACCGTGCCAGTGAAAACGAACCTACCATAAGTGTAATTAGTCCCATCATAATTAGTTATTTGTACAGTAAAGCCAGTAGCTGTGGAACTAGGTGTACCAAAAGTAGGATTAAGAGCAGCACCATTGGTTGAAGTTGCAGTAACGGTTCCAGAGCCAGAGTTATAACCAAAACGAGTGGTGGTGATGGAAGCGGTGGAAGTAGTTCCCGGAGCAACACCAGTTACGGTGACAAGTCCAAAGCTATCGATAAAGACAGAACCGGTGCTAACGGAACTCCCATAAGTGTAATTAGTCCCATCATAATTAGTTATTTGAGCAGTAAAGCCATTAGCTGTGGAATCAGGTCTACCAAAAGTAGGAGTAAGAGCAGCAGCATTGGTTGAAGTTGCAGTAACAGTTCCAGAGCCAGAGTTATAACCAGTACGAGTGGTGGTGATGGTAGCAGTGGAAGAAGTTCTAGGAGCAATATCGGTTACGGTGACAAGTCCATTGCTATTGATTGAGACCGTGCCAGTGGAAACGGAACTGCCATAAGTGTAATTAGTTCCATTATAATTAGTTATTTGAACAGTAAAGCCATTAGCTGTGGAACTCGGTGTACCAAAAGTAGGATTAAGAGCAGCGCCGTTGGTTGAAGAAGCAGTAACGCTTCCAGAGCCAGAGTTATAACCAAAACGAGTGGTAGTGATGGTAGCAGTAGAAGAAGTTCCAAGAGCAACACCAGTTACGGTGACAAATCCAGTGCCATTGATTGAGACCCTGCCACTTGCGGTAGCAGTGCCACCGTAAGTGAATGCAGCATCATAATTAGTTATTTGCACAGTAAAGCCATTAGCTGTGGAACT
>JBDNHI010000086.1:0-3517 GCA_041694635.1 Gemmataceae bacterium
CGCAACCGCCATCGCGCGATTCGACCAATCCAGTTCAACCAGCAGTCGATCACTGTTACGGCAGCGGAGCGTGTGCTTGTCCAGGGTTTGCTTCAACCCACGGAACTCAACCTCAATGCCCCAACGCATTTTGTAGATGCGGATGATGAGATTCAAATAGCTTCTATTCGAGCATTAGGGGCAATTGGACTTGGTGGTAAGGTTGCGGTTCCTTCCTTAATTAAAAATCTAACGGATGATAATAACGAAGTACGCAAAGCGGTTGTTGCAACTTTGGGTAGATTTCAACCTTTTAATGAAAAAGATTTACCTACTTTTTCAACATTACTTACACATGAAGAACCACTTATTCGTGAATTTGCAATTCGAAGTATTTCTGAAATGAAATTACCATTAGATGAAATTTATAAACTCATCCAACCTAAATATCAGGATAAAATTGCAGAAGTTAGAGCTGTTGCTGTTCGGTCAAGTAAAGGATTAGCGAAGGCCTATAAGGAAAAGGTTATAGCTGATGTTTTTAAACTTTCGGCTGATGAAAATGAGGATGTGAGGAATGAAGTAGCAGATTTATTAAGGGATGCAGGACCCTATACTTCCAAGGAAATGGAACCTTATGTTCAATATCTTGGCCCCCAATCCGATCCTAAATTAAGAAACCAGGCTGTAAAATTAATTACAGCAATTGATGGCGACTTAGCGGTTTATATTGATGGTTTTATTTACGGTTTAAATGAAAAAGATAGAGAAAATCGACTCTTGATATTAAAAGCACTTTCAAAAATGGTGTCAACACAATCTCTTAAAATTGGTTCAGCAGTAATTCCGCTAGTCGCTGATGATGATAAGCCTGTACAAGAAGCTGCTAAAAAAATTATGGACCAAGTCACTATCACTTCTTCTGATGAATTAAAAAAATTTGCTGAATTTTTAAAAACTACTTATAATTTACAATTGCGATTACAAACTTTAAACATTTTAATTCGTTCGAATAATTTTAATTGGGAATCTGCTATAAAAGATTTGGCTAGTTGCCTTTCAGATAAAGAACCTGATTTAAAGAAAACTGCACTTAAAGCGGTATCTTTAGCAGGCAATAGTGCTAAGGATTTAGCTCCCGAAATTATTGCCCTTACCAAAGAGCAAGATATAAATTTAAGGCTTGATGCTTTTAAAGCTTTGGGTAGTATTGGGCGTGATCCAAAAGCAATAACTTGTTTGATGGAAGGTTTAACAAACCCCGATACCAAGGTGTACGATGTTTGTTTAACTGGAATTAAAGAATTAAAGCCACCGCTTGCACCTAAAGATATTGAATTTCTAAAGGTTCCTTTAGGGGCGGAATCAAAAAACGCTAAAATTTTCGCTTTGAAAACCCTTGTAACTTTTGGGAAAGAGTCTGCTCCACTTTCAATGGAGGTAAGTATTCTTTTAAAAGAAATTGATGTTGATGTAAAACTCGGCGTTTTAGAGGTTTTGGCTTTTTGCGGAACGGGTGCAAAGGATAAATTGCAAGATATCATAGATATAGCCAAGGTTGAATTTTTAAATCCTACGCCGGACCCAGACCAATTAAAACTAAGAAAACAAGCGTTTTTGGCGCTACTTAAACTCGCCCCAGAATGTAATTCAGTAATAAATTCTTTGGCTGATTTAGTGGATAGCAAAGATAATGATATTTCAAGTAGTGCATTAATTATCTTGGGTGCCATGGGCAAAGAAGCATTTCCCGTCTTAAATAAAATGATAGCAGCGTTTAATAATCGAGTTTTACTTCCAATTGCCGCTGAACAAATTTCAAAAATCGGAAAAGAAGCTGTAAAACCTTTAATTAAAGGTTTGGAAAGTGTAAGTCCAGAAATTCGCCTGGGGTGCGTGGTTGCACTAGGAAAAATGGGACCGATTGCAAAAGAAGCAGCTCCTAGTTTATCTAAGATTTTTTATCAAGATAAAGTTCCTTTACTTAGGTCGGAAGCTAAAATTGCACAAACTAAAGTTCAAGCAGGTAACTAAAAATAATACTTCCCTTTGTGAATTTCTATTAGAGAATTTTTTGACTTCATAATTTAACTTTTTTAAAAGTTTATAAATAGTGTGCTTTTTTGAACCTTGTAGCTTATTATTATCGCATTGCAATTACCACCGTAATAACGGGGTAGTTAAAACAAAGGATTTATAATTTCTAAAGGGGCTTACCGATGAAGATGATTCTTTTTAGTCTCGCAATTGTTTCGAGCTTAATTGTTGGTTGTGGCAATAATTCGTCCTTGATATGCCCATGCGGTTAAAATTACCGACCAAAAACAAAAAGATCAGGTTGTACTTTTTATTAAAAAGCACGGATCTCTTGAAAAGGTTCCTAAAAATGAAAACGAGGAAGCTTTTAATAAAATTAAAAAAGAAGCCGATCTCCTTTTAGCTGCTGTTAAACCACCACCAATCCAATTAGATGCAAGTGTCATTGATATTATTCAAGATATTCAAGTTTTTTCACCAAAACTAAACAGCTTAGGTTTTCTTGGTTGGCATGGTGATTTTTCGGTAAAGTATCAGGCTAAAATTAATTTGCCAAAATATGGGAAAGGGCATATTAAACTTGTTGTGAAATCCTATTCTAACGATGGCACTTTAGTTAAAGAATCAGTGATAACTCAAAATGAAAATGCTTCTGCAAAGGAAAAAGTTGGCGGCTCTTTTTTAATTGATTTTAATAAATTGGCCGAAGTTGCTTCCTTTAAACTGTTTAAATCAAATGATTAAACTCTTTTAGCTATTATTTTTTGAGTACCGCCTGATGGCCGGAACGACGGTTTTGGGTTTTGGCTTTCGAGGACTCTGTAATTACTGCTTGGTTATTTACAGTTTTACTGCTTACGGTTTTTCAAACCCGGAGTTTATTAGTTTGGGGTTTTGTTGTTAAAGCCACCATTTTAAATTGCTATTCTTGAAACAAATTGAATTGCGGATACCAATTTAAAACCCACAACCTTAACCGATTATCTTAGGCAGCGTTATTTCAAGCAACCGGCTAGTTTTTTTGTGACAACTGGGAAGCATTAGTTGATTGTGTGAGTAGGTTTTTGAAGTCACTGGTTTCCCTGAGTTCACAAACGAAGTGCAACACTATGATAAGATGTTGTCATTATGGGAAAAGAATATCGACATTTCACGCTGGAAGACCGTTGTACGATTGCCCGGCTTCGTGAAGGCGGGCAATCAATCAGGCAAATTGCAGCAACTATGGATCGCGCAGCATCGTCAATCGCGCGGGAAATAAAGCGCAATACCGGCACTACAATAGGATACCGACCAGTTTACGCTGACAACCTTGCTTGGTCACGCCGCTGGCAAGGAAGCCGCATGGATCGTGATCCTAAGTTGCGCGAACTGGTATTAAATCAACTTAAAATGGGCTGGTCACCAGAACAAATTGCTGGCCGGCAGGCGCATAACAAAGCAGCTATTCGCATCAGTTATGAGTCCATCTATCGATTTATTCATCGACAAATCCGGCGAC
>JBDNHI010000087.1:0-24397 GCA_041694635.1 Gemmataceae bacterium
AATCCTAGAAACTCAGCTGCAGGGTCTCTTAAACTTCTTGATCCAAAATTGTGTAAGGCCAGAAAACTTAGCCTTTTTGCTTATGCCATCGGCGCAATGGAAGGCATTACTGTTAGTTCTCAGACCCAAACTCTCAAGCTTCTTAAAGACTTTGGCTTCCCAGTTAATCCTAATGTAGAAAAATTTGATTCGATTGAGGGCGTGATTTCTTATTGTGATTCTTGGAATGAAAAACGGCATGACCTTGCCTATGATACGGATGGTATGGTGGTTAAGGTTGATGAGATTTCTCAGCGTGAAAAACTAGGCTTAACAAGTAAAGCTCCTCGCTGGGTGGTCGCATATAAGTTTGCAGCAGAGCAAGCACTTACCCGCCTTTTAAGGATTGAACTTCAAGTTGGAAAGCTTGGCACCCTTACCCCGGTTGCTCACCTTGAACCCGTAAAACTTGCTGGTTCAACCGTTGCGAGGGCTTCACTGCATAATGAGGATTACCTTTTAACCAAAGATATTCGGGTAGGTGATATGGTGGTGGTGGAAAAAGCGGGCGAAATCATTCCGTATATTGTTCGCTCTGAACCTAGCTTGCGTAAAGGGAAAGAAAAAGTATTTCAATTTCCTAAGGCTTGCCCTGTCTGTGGTGCGGAAGTTAAGAAAGATGCTAGGGGTGCTTTTTATCGTTGTACAGGTACCGATTGTTTAGCACAGCTCAAACGAAAAATTCGCCACTTCGCTTCTAGAAGTGCTATGGATATCGAAGGGCTAGGCGAAGAAACCGTTGACCAACTTGTAGATGCTGGTCTTATAAAATCCTTGGCTGACATCTATAAACTTCAGTTATCCCAACTTAGTGGCTTAGAACGAATGGGAGATTTATCTTCCCGTAATCTTTTGGATGGAGTAGCTGCAAGTAGATCTCGAGGGTTTGCTAGGTTACTTTCTGGTTTAGGTTTGCGTCATGTTGGTGAAACCTTGGGTGATATTTTGGCCCGAAAATTTGGCAGTATGAATTTGCTTGCTAAGGCTTCCGAAGATGAACTTGCTGCTATTGATGGCATTGGCCCAGAGCGTGCAACCAGTATTAAAGAATGGTTTAGTATAAAGGCCAACCAAGAGCTTATCGAAGAATTTAAAAAAGCAAAACTTAAGATGGATGAGTCTGCCCCTGTGGCCATTCTTTCTGATGCCTTTGCAGGAAAATCTATCGTGGTTACTGGCACTTTGCTACGGTATGGCAGAGAAGAAATCGAAAGAAAAATTCGTGACTTAGGGGCTAAAGCCTCGGGTAGCGTATCCAAAAAAACCGATTACTTACTTGCTGGTGATAAAGCGGGCAGTAAGTTAGAAAAAGCTAGGGAGCTTGGTGTTCGCATTCTTACCGAAGATGAATTTGATAAACTTACTGGTGCCTAAAGTATTTTTCAACTTAACGGCGGTAAAGGAATTTCCATTGATAGGCAGAAAGCCCTTAGTAAAACTCCTTCATCTTGGGTGATTTTTCCGTCATCTAGGATTGCAGCTACAGACCCCTGTAGCACCTTTTGTTTGATTTCTGAATTAGCCTGAGCGAGAAAATCAAAAACCTTGTCGAGCATTTTAAAATCGTCTGGTTTAGTTTCTAGGTTGCTCAATAAGCTATGAATGTTTGTTGCATTTATTGCATTTTGATATGCTGCTTCGGGGTTATCAGAAAGCTTTGCAAAGAAACTGAATACGGTGCTTGCAGCAATTCCAAGTGCGGCACCGGGCCCTTTCATTTGGCGAAACTTCTCCATCCCTTTTTTGGCTAATCGCCAGATGCAGAATTCGAAAAAATCGATCCTTTCATCTGCACTTATCAGACCCTGACATATTTTTAGTGCTTCGTTAGATTGTTCTTTGCCTAACATTTTTAATGAGGGCAATGCCTTTGATAACAAGTTGAATGATTCAAGCCGGTTGGTTTGCAATACCAATGGTTCGACCTCATACAGTGATTGGGCAATGGCAGGTTCGACTTTACTTATGAGTAGGCCTCGTGCCTTATTTCTTGCAGTGTTATCTAAAGGAAGCAACATCGAGTAAAGAACAGCTAGTGCCCCAGCAGGATCATTACATTGGTTTTCAATGGAGATAAGAATTGGGTTTAGTGGTGCTGAATTTTTAATAGGCATCCTCATAGTGCCTGCAAGGTTAGAAAGTTGTGCTGCGGAAAATGCAATGTCTTGCGTTGGTTGGGTTGAAGGTGTTTCTGTGATATTTTCAGGCGGCTGAAAATAAACCCCTTCGATTCTTTTTATTCTTTCTTCTAAGTCGGGATGGGTTGCGAATAATGCGCTAAACCCTGATATGCCATTCCCAAAAAACAAATGGCTTGCTTCGGGTGCATTGGGATTTGTAATGATCGATCCTTTATCCCAACCAGCAATTTTTCGTAGCGCGCCCGAAATACCATCGGGGTTGCGTGTGAATTGCACTGCAGAGGCATCTGCGAGAAACTCACGCTGGCGCGATACCGCAGCTTGAATTAATCTTCCAAAAAACCACCCTACCCAACCTAGGATGAATAGCACCAAACCAATTATGAATATCGCACCTTTGCCATCATTCTTTTTTGAATTCCCGCCATAAGAAATCGAACGAATAAGAATTCCACCCAAGATACTTAGAAAGAAAATTCCGTAAAGAATTCCCATCAATCGGATATTAAGCTTCATATCCCCATTAAGAATATGGCTGAATTCGTGGGCAATAACTCCCTGAAGTTCATCACGCGAAAGTGCCCTAACACAACCCCTGGTGACGCCAATCACCGCATCGTTAGGCGACCAGCCTGCTGCAAATGCATTGATGCCTTCTTCATCCATGAGATAAACACGGGGTACCGGCACCCCTGATGCAATTGCCATCTCCTCTACAACATTTAGGATTTTTTTTTCAACCGGGTCGTGGGTTCCAGATTGAAGGAGGGTACCACCCAGCGATTCCGCAACGGAGGCGCCACCACCACTACTGAGTTGCGACAAGCGGTATAAGCTTGCACTTCCAATGACAAATCCAAGGAACGCTGCAACCAAGGCAAGTGCGGGAAAATAAGTTTGTAAAATTCTGCCCCAGTTGGCACCACCTAAATTGCTCTGCGATTCAGAGTATCCTAAGCCAAGGAGAATGATACCATCGATACAGAAGATCAAGGCGAAAACGCCTAGTCCAAATAGAACCAGTAACCTAAAAGTATAGTTCCGTGCATTTTGCTGATGCTCAAAAAATCTCATATTTTTTCAGTTCTTTAAAGTTAGAACTTAATCTTAGGCGTTTCCCGTTCTGTTGGGTTATCTAATGTGAATTGCTGGGCGGTTGCAAACCCTAAGGTGCCAGCTACTAAAATATTAGGGAAAGTTTCACGGTAGATATTGTAATCCATCACGGAATCATTGAAAGCTTGGCGTGAAAACCCAACTTTGTTCTCGGTTGATGTTAATTCTTCCTGAAGTTGCATCATATTCTGGTTTGCTTTTAAATCAGGGTAAGCTTCTGAAAGGGCAAATAATCTGCCAAGGGTTCCGCCTAAGGATGATTCTGCTGCCATTAGAGATTTCATAGAATCGGGGTCGCCTGGGTTTGCAGCGGCTTTTACCCCGGCATTGGCAGCTTGGTTTCTTGCCATAATTACTGCTTCTAGCGTTTGTTTTTCATGTGCCATATACCCCTTGGCAGCTTCTACTAAGTTCGGAATAAGGTCGTACCTTCTTTTAAGTTGAACATCGATTTGACCATAACTATTTTTAAAGCGGTTCTTTTTAGCAATCAAACCGTTGTAAATGCTTATGAAAAATAATAAAAATATTATGCCTAATCCTAGAAGTATTATTAATCCAATGGCCAATATTGGTAACTGTTCCATTATAATTCTCCCATTGAAAAACTTGATTTAAGTGGCATATTGTAACACAATGGTTGTCGGGGTAACAATTAATTATTGCTTAATGCTCAAGTTTATTTCTAATCATTATTCGAGGTATGGGTCGAATTATTGAAGCTTTTTATGTAAAAAAGATAGAATCTTCTTGAGGACTTAATATGCGTCTAGGAATCTTCGGTGGTACTTTTGATCCAGTTCACTTTGGGCATCTTTCCCTTGCGGAAGAATGTATGAGTGCTGCTGCCCTTGATGAGGTTTGGTTTGTCCCCGCTGCTTCGCCACCTCATAAAAGCGGAAAGAAAATATCTCGGTTTGATCAGCGCAAGGAAATGCTTGAACTTGCCATTGCTGGAAACGAAAAATTTAAAGTCGAACCGATGGAAGCAGATCGACCTGGGCCTAGCTTCACCATCGACACCCTTGAACAAATCAAATCACAAAATCCATCCGATGAGATATTTTTAATTATAGGCGCTGATAGTGCCCTGGAGTTTCCTACTTGGAAAGATCCTGCTCGAATTCTTAGCATTGCAACATTAGTCATTCGGGTTAGGCCAAGTTTTGATATTCCTAACGAAACTGATTTTTCAATTCAAATGCAAAAAGAAATAGGGGTTAAGCCCAAGTTGCTAATAGTAACAGGCTTGCCTTACTTTGATATTTCTGGATCTGAATTAAGAAATCGCGTTGCTATGGGTAAAACCATTCGTTATTTATTGCCTAGGTCAGTAGAAGTTTATACCCAGCAAAAAAAACTCTATTTGTCATAGATTTTAAAATTATTCCTAAATATTTTTTGACACCTTCAAAATCGTGACCTAGGTTTTGAGTGGGTCGCTATTTACTTCACTTCCGAATGGCATCCCAATCTTTGCTCGTTTTTACTTTTATATCAGTTCATTAATATGGAAACATATCATGCGTATTCACGATTTGGAAGTGATGTTCAATTCTAAAAAAGGTAAAAAAGGATTTATACCATCATTGCAAGCACTTGAGTCTAGAGAGGTTCCCGCTGGTAATCTTGTGGGTTCTTTTACTATGGTTAATTCTTGGGGCTCTGGAATGCAGGGTCTCATCACCATTAAAAATACAGGCGATGTTGCGGTCACTAATTGGGCCGCCACTTTTAGTTACGCTAATACCATAAATTCTAGTTGGGATGGCACCATTACCCAAACCAGCGCAGGTAATTTTAAAATCACCAATGCGGGTTATAATAGCACTGTTAACCCCGGCCAATCCATTACCGTTGGATTCATAGGCGGAAGTAGCTATGCGCAAAACCCTTCGAACTTTGCATTCACTGGTGGCGGCCTTTCTTCTGTAATTTCCCCCACACCTACACCTACACCTACTCCTACACCAACGCCTACACCAACTCCAGTTACAGGCGTTTCTGCAACTCTTAGTTACAAGGTAACTAGCGATTGGGGTAGTGGATTTAACGCTGATATAACAATCAAAAATACGGGTACTACTACTCTTAAATCTTGGACTGCTTCCTTCGATTCGCCTTGGACTGTGGATAATATTTGGAGTGCTTCGATTGTTTCTCGAACGGGTACTAGGTACACGATTCAAGCTGCAGATTGGAATAAAGATATTGCCCCGGGCGCTTCTGTTACCTTTGGTTTTTCAGGGCATGGCACTTCTGCAACTTTGCCTACTAATGTTTTAATCAATGGTTCAACCTCAGTAATATCACCAACCCCTGCACCAACTCCAGCACCAACCCCTGCACCAACTCCAGCACCAACTCCAGCACCAACTCCAGCACCAACTCCAGCACCAATCGTAACTCCCACCTTGGTTGTTAATGATGTTGCGGTAACGGTAACTGGAATGTTGGATAATAGCGCTTCCAATGGCTTCTTATCAACATCTGGAAATCAGATTGTGGATGCAAACGGAAATTCTGTGCGCATTACGGGTATCAACTGGTTTGGTTTTGAAACCAGTAATAAAGTATTTCATGGATTATGGACTCGCAGTTATACTTCGGTACTGGATCAGGTTAAAACCCTTGGCTTTAATACGCTTCGTGTTCCTTTCTCAAACGAAATGCTTCGAAGTGATGCGGTTACCAGCAGTATAAATTTTGCTCAAAATCCAGATTTACAAGGGCTTACTCCGATTCAGTGCCTTGATAAAATGGTTGAGTATTGTGGCAAGATTGGCTTGCGCGTTATTCTTGATAGGCATTCCGCCCAGGCTGATGGGTATATGAATGAAGATGTTTGGTACATTCCAAATAATAGTTATTATACCGAGCAGCGTTGGATTGATGATTGGTCAATGCTTGCCAAGCGTTATGCCGGTAATTCCACAGTAATCGGTGCAGATCTCTTTAACGAGCCCAAAAGATCTGCTACTTGGGGAAGTAGTTCTATAGGCACAGATTGGAATAAAGCTGCAGAGCGTGCGGGTAATGCTATTCTTGCTGCAAATCCCAACTGGCTGATTATTGTTGAAGGTGTTGAAAAATTCAACAATGAAACAACTTGGTGGGGCGGAAACCTTACGGGTGCTGCTCAGTTCCCTGTTAATCTTTCGGTATCGAATAAACTTGTTTATTCTGCACACGAATACCCTAGTAGTATATATGCACAGAAATGGTTTTCAGACCCAACCTACCCCAATAACCTGGATGAAGTTTGGAATGCCCATTTTGGATATCTCTTCCAAAATCAAACGGCTCCCATCTTTATCGGTGAGTTTGGTACCAAACTGGGTTCTAACAGTGATCAAATTTGGCTCGATAAGTTTACCGACTATATGGATGGCGACTTAAACATTGATGGTATCAAAGACTTAGCCGCCAATCAGAAGGGAATGAGTTGGACTTATTGGAGCCTTAACCCCAACAGTGGCGACACAGGCGGGATTTTAAATGATGATTGGACCACGGTGAATACCGCCAAGATGGCTTACATTCAAGCCAGTCTTGCACCTATGCTTGGAACTGCAACAGGAAGTTCGCAAACCATGAACTTCCAAGTGAAACTTTCTGCTGCTTCCTCGGGTACTGTTACTGTCAAATATGCTACTGCTAATGGTACTGCGATTGCAGGTACTAATTATCAGGCTGCATCTGGCATTTTGACATTTGCACCAGGGGAAACTACCAAGACTGTTTCCATCGTGATTCCTAGTCAGAATCTTACTGCTTCTAAAACTTTTAACCTTTTACTTTCAACACCTACTGGTGCAACCTTGGCAGATGCAACAGGCGTTGGTACCATCCAGCTTGCAAGTACGCCCATCCAGCTTGCAAGTGCGCCAGCACCAACGCCAGTAAATAGTGCCCCTGTTGCGGTTGCAGATTCGATTTGGATACCCTCGGCAACGCCTTCTACTATCTCGGTGCTTGCTAATGATTCCGATCCCAATGGTGATAAGATTTCTGTAAAGAGTGTGACCCAGGGAAGCTTTGGAACAGTTTCTATCAATCCCGATGGATCTGTTGTTTATACCCCAGGTTTAGCATTCATGGGTTCTGATTCTTTTAACTACACCATTGCAGATGTTGCGGGGCTTTCAGCAACTGCGACGGTTTCG
Source organism: Gemmataceae bacterium (assembly GCA_041694635.1). GTDB lineage: Bacteria > Planctomycetota > Planctomycetia > Gemmatales > Gemmataceae > UBA969. The sequence goes on from JBDNHI010000087.1 coordinate 7,463, forward strand.
GTTAAGCTGGTTGCAGAGGGTGCTAAGGCTTGGCCTGCCAATGTTTTTGCGCCTTATGTAGATACCACGCTTTGGCCAATTTTGGATTTCACCAAGATTGCTCGTGAGCAGGGCCTTCGTTATTTCTCGCTTGGATTCATCACAGCAACTTCTGCGGGTAAACCTGCTTGGGGCGGGTTCACCACCTATGAAATTGATGGCCAACAATTTGATTTGCAGATGCGTGCCAAAGTGAATGACCTTCGTTCACTGGGTGGTGATGTCAATGTTTCTTTTGGCGGTGCTGTCAACAAAGAGATGGCGGAAGTGATCTTAGATAAAGTTGCCCTCAAAGCTGCTTATCAACAGGTTATTAATGCCTATGGCTTGACTCGAATTGATTTTGATATTGAAGGTGCAGCGCTTGCCAACAAGGCAGTGATCGATCGCAGGTCTTTGGTGCTTGCAGAATTGCAAGCGGATGCGATGAAAGTAGGCAAGCCCTTGGAAATCTGGCTGACTCTTCCTGTTTTGCCAACGGGCCTTACTCTTGATGGCATTTATGCTGTTCAGAGTGCATTCAAGGCAGGGGTAAAGCTTGGTGGGGTGAACATCATGGCAATGGATTATGGGGATAGTGCAGCACCAAACCCCAATGGAAAGATGGGAGATTATTCCATTCAAGCCGCAACTAGTTTGCAAGCTCAGCTTAAGGCAATCTACACCGGATTTACTGATGCTAAGCTTTGGAGTATGGTCGGGATAACTCCAATGATAGGTAGAAATGATGTTCTGACCGAGGTGTTTGATCAGCAGGAAGCGAAGGAAGTGTTAGCGTTTGCACAGCAGAAAAATCTGGGGTTGTTATCTTTCTGGTCGCTTAATCGAGATTTGCAAAGCCCCAAAGGAGTACTTTCGCAAACCGATAATTTCTCTTCTAGCATCTTGCAAACACCCTATGAGTTCTCTGGAATATTCAAAGTGTTTACTTCACCAGTAATCACCACGACACCCACGGTTGCTCCTGCAACTACTGCAACTACTGCCACTACTGCAACTACTGCCACTACATCAAGTACAGTAACTGCGGATTATCTTTTTGCTCTTGATCCAACTGGCTCGATCTTAAAGTCTGGCACCAGGGTGGTATGATTGTTCTAAAGTGCGCTAAACCGAGAATGCTCGCTGAGATTAGTCTCAGCGGGCCTTCTCTTTTGATTGCGAAAAGCAATGGGCTAATAGTTTGGGAACAGGTATCGAAATCAGTCAATTAGCAAATGCAAGCTTTACTATAACAACGATAGTTTCCTCAATTAATAGTTAGACAAAAACAATAGATAACATTTTTTCGAATGATTTATATCTTTCGATGATGGGGACCTCTGGGAAAGTTTTATAAGTGTTAGGGGGAAGAAAATAAAAGGCTGGGCCGATTTATCTCGGTCCAGCCTTTCTCATTTTTAAAAAGAAGGTTATTTGCTAAAGGGTAGTAGCACCAAACAACCCACCTTGGAAAGTTCTTTTAACTACAAGAGCACTTTCTACTTCGACTAAACCTGAAGTTTGGAAATTGAAGATAGAAACACGGGGTCCCCCAGTTGGGCCAGCAAGGGCAACCGCAACAGTTTGGCCTGTGCCATCAGTAGCAACACCGGCTCTGATTGCGCCGTTGAAATTAGGGAACGCTGTTACAGGGATTCCAGCAGATTGATCATTTAATATAACGCCAAATTGCCCGTTTGTAGTCCCTACTACAAGGTCATTAGTGCCTTGGCCGTTATCTAAATCACCTGCTGCAATACTTAAACCACCCCTGCTTTTAAAATCATTAAATGCAAAGAAGTTATCAACTAGCGTTGGGTTACTACCTTTTCCATTGACATCAAATGATTTGATATTGTACCCACCGTTGGAAGCCGGGGCGACAATGACTTCAGCACCAGCATTTGTGTTTCTCTGACCGCCCGTGACTACCACGCCCGTATTATTTTTAACTGGGTAAGCGAAGAAATCATTGATAGGGGAAGCAACAACCCCAGTAGCACTACCAGCATAAACTGCAACTCGAGGTCCACCCCCTGCACCTGCACCAACGATTATATCTTTAAAACCATCGGCATTGGTATCCGCACAAGCGACATAAATCCCACCCGTAAATCGTTGTTCGTTAAAGGCGTAGAACTGAGAAATAGGCCGTTGAACCACAGTTTGATTAAGTACATCAAGCTGAAATACTTTAATATGAGGGGCACCCGTAGGACCCGCAGCAGTAATAACTTCCGGTGTTCCATCGTTATTGATATCACCAAGTGCAACCCTAACCCCACCAGTAAAGGCAGCATCATAAGCAAAGAAAGAGACATAACCGGCAGTAGCCCCAGTTATTGGATTCGCAGGAAAGGTGACAGTAACTAGAGGTCCACCACCCGAGTCAGCACCAATTGCGGTGAAGTCATTTAAAGTTCCTTGGCCAGCAATAATAGGCTGTGCGATAGGAGTAATGCGAGCTTCCAAGGTAAGAAGTTGGGGCTTAATAAGAGGTAAGCTAGAGTTATTTTTCTTTTTAGAATTGTTAGAGCCAAACAGAATCGATAAAAAATTTCGCATAAGAAAACTCCAGAACCTAAATTGCAAACGCCTTTTTATAGATCAGCATTTTAGCTGACGGAAAAAGGATGGGTACCAAGCACTTGGATATTAATCGGCAAAACTGGACAGTAATTACACTGATTAACTTTAGAAATACGCATTTCGAAAATATATTTTTATTTAAATGATTCCTCACAGTACGCATATTCCGCAAATAAGTTATCTTAAATTAAAATGTTTGTTCCGATGAACTTCCTAAATCGCCTATTCCCTCATAAAGTTACTTTCTGTATTTGTAAGAAGTCATTGCTGGTTCTTTGCCATATAAAATCCAAAGGTCTTTTTTTAAACCGTTCCAAGAAAATGAGTTTTATTATGGGAATGGAAATTGAAGTTATTGTTACAGGAATTAATTGGCCGACTATTTCTCAAGCGATGGGGAAATTCGAACCAAAGGGCCTTTTATGTATGGTGGATGGGCAATTAACATTTCCCGACGAAGAACCAGCATTAAATTGGCAAGAACTACGAATTAAATTACCAGAGGGAATGGTAACAATCAGAAAAAATCAGGTGGGGGTAACTTTAGTAACTTGGGGAAATGTTAACCCTGAACTACTAAAGCAAAGAGATTTATTCGCAACTTATTTGAATGAAAAGCAATCGTCTTAATTCGGGTTAATTTTTTTTTATAGCTTCTTTTGTTTCAACAAAAAGATAGTTGAATAAAAAAGAAAACTCCTTACTGCTAATATTAAAAACACCACCCGAAGTATTAAAGCCATTAATAAATCCTTCAGGCCCGGTAGGTATAAAAACATTGCCGTGCGGGTTCCAAAGTGTGATTCGATCTTTTTTTTCATCGTAATCTAGAATCGCATAGGCGTGGCCAATGACAATGGCAGGGGGTGGCCGCTTCAAATCAAGGGGGATGCCTGCACCCATTAAACTTTTGTTCTTAACACCCAACGATAATAAATACCGGATATTGAGAAGATCTTCGGGAAGTCCAGATTTCCAAGAAATAGTGTCGGTTTTATGCCCTGTAAGAAGAGAAATAGTTTCGCCAATATTTCCGCCACGGGAAATGCGATCAAGTCCAACAACTGAAGAATCACCTGGGACTGTAGTTTTATAGACTTCGCCATAAGCTTCTTCGAGGATGTTAATCCAAATTCCTTGGTTATCGGTGCGAGATCCAAGAGCGATGATAGCTTCGGGAAGTTTTGGTAAAACGGCCGACCTTCCATCAGGGAATTGAACCTTGGTAGAACCATCGTTTCGAGTTTGAATCATAGATTTAATAGCCTTAGGGTTTTGATAGGCAAGGTTTCCTGCCATCGAGACAAAAAAACAATTTCCCATATGCCCTTGAGAAATACCTTTAAGACTAGGTTCATTTGTCCCAAATAATTCTCTAGAAGAAGTTTCAAGGTGGCTAAGATAGAATTCATATTCTCGTTGCATAGAGAAATTGATAGTAGTTGTGCCATTAGCGAAGTTCATAATTTCTTTAAGATCGGAAGTAAGTTCTGTGATTGAAGCAGATTGTTTTGCAGGTGATTTTAAGAACCAAAAGTGACTTGTTGCTAGGGCAGCAGCTTCCACCGACTTAATTTTAACATTGCGCAATAGCTCATCAACTTCAGAGCGTTCAAGCATATTATTTTTATTGGTGTCCCAAGTGGGAAGAAATTGCTCCAACGCGTTTTTATAGGATGGTGCTTGGATTTTAAGCTTAGGTGGTGGAGCTTGCTCTGCTATTAAAACTTGCATAAAACCAAGCAGAATAATTAAGAACAACGGAAACGACCTCATACATTAACTCCAAAGTGCAAAGAAAAGTTCTATTCTAATTAAAAATATTATAACGATTTCAAAAATTTATGTTTTTAAAGCTGCTGCTTGATCTGCAACCACTTTGTAAACATCGTTAATAACTTCTAGGTTTCGAAGGGTACTTGATTTCCAAGCGGGAGGGTGAAACTTCGAAGAGAGAAGTCGATAAGTTCGGTAAAGATAGATATCACCTAAAAAGTTGAAAACATTTTTGCGCCTTTTAAAAAGGTTGGTAGCTTCAAATGCCGTATTAGCGTGAAGGAACCCTTGGGGATTTCTATTTTTTAAACTGTTGTATAAAATACCAAAGACTGTTCCCTGCAATTATTTAGCTAGGTAAAAAAGAATCTACTAAATTTTACTCCTAACACAACTAGTTGACTTTATAACTTTTTTATTTGAAGAAGAAATGTTCAAATGCAATTTAGGGTTGACTTAGCCAACGGAGGATAGCCTCGCGGTCTTGATTGATATTAGGAGCAGGGCGGTACTCAGATTTTTCTGGAACACTTGTCATTTTAATAGGGTTGCCCCCTGTTTTAAGTGTGCCAAAATTAGGATCGGGAATTGAAATAATCATATTTCTAGAATGAAGCTGAGGGTGAGTAGCCACCTTACTGATATTTTGAATGGGGGCAGATGGCACCCCCTTTAGGGTAAAAAGTTCGACCCACTGTTCTGTATTTTTACTTGCAAGTGTTTTTTCAATTTCAATTTCCAACAGATCAACATACTTACAACGAAGCTCGTTGGTTTTAAATCTTTCATCTTGAATTAGGTCTAAACGCTGCATCACCTCGCAAGCTTGAACGAAAAGCCGATCGTTACCGCCTGCAAGAATCATATAAGAATCACTGGTGCGATAAGCTTGAAAAGGCGCAATGCTATAGTGTCTCGAGCCTAGAGATTCTGTAACTGTGCCATTACTAAAATAATTTGCAAGTGAACTTTCTAGCATTGCAACTTGGCAATCAAGCATAGAGATATCAATGCGAGAACCCCCAGCGCCGTTCATTCTGCGAACCAGAGCCGCTTGAAGTGCGATAACGAAATATAGTCCGGAAGCGAGGTCGCCAATAGAAACGCCTACTCGTACGGGGGGTTGGCCAGCGTGACCTGTAAGGCTCATAACTCCGCCTAAAGCTTGTACCACGAGGTCGTAAGCTGGCATTGATGACATAGGTCCGGTTTGACCGAACCCAGAAAGCGAGCCATAGATAAGCTGGGGGTAATTCTTATGCAAATCATCCCACGAATATCCTAACCTTTCCATCGTTCCCGGCCTGTAATTTTCGACAAGGAAATCAGACTTTGCAAGAATTTCTTCAAAGGTCTTTTTATCTTCAGCATTTTTTAGATCGAGTGCGATACTGTATTTATCATAATTAAGCGAAGCATAAAAAAGGGAGTTGCCATCTTTAAATGGAGGAAAACCCCTAGAATCATCACCGCCGTTTGGGGTTTCAATCTTGATTATTTTTGCACCCAAATGAGCTAGGTTCAGCGTTGCAAATGGACCCGCTAAGACTCTAGTTAGGTCTGCAACTACCAATCCCTCTAACGGTCGGTTCAGTGTTTCCTTAGTTTCAAATGCTTCGTTCATTAGGTTATCTTATGATGATTTTCAGGGTGTTGTAAGTTAAATCAAGATCTTGCTTGCCCTTTGTCACTTCATCTATCATTATAGCTAGAATGATCTTGTTAATTTAGTATCCTTTAGAGGTATTTACTATGAATCTTCGTTTCATTTGTATGGCAGGTGTTTTAATGAGTGCAACAATAAGTTCAGCGGCGGATGATGTAACCCGTACCGCATTTGGAAAAACCAAAGAGGGCGAAGCGGTTGATATCTTCACCTTGCAAAATAGTAAGGGGATGAAAGTCAGGCTAATTACATTTGGCGCCTCAATTCAATCGATTGAAGTTCCTGATAATAAAGGGAAAATGAGCGATGTGATTGTCGGGTTTGATACCGTAGAAGGTTTTTTGACCGAGCATCCTTACTTTGGTGGAACTATTGGCAGGGTTTGTAATCGCATTGGGAATGCAAAATTCTCACTCGATGGGAAAGAGTTTGCCTTGGCCTCTAACAACGGGCCCCATAGTTTGCACGGTGGGAAAAAAGGATTCGATCGCAAAAACTGGGCCGCTGAAAGCTTTGTCACCACCATTGATCGGGGGGTCCGATTTACCCGTACCAGTCCCGATGGCGAAGAAGGTTATCCTGGAAACCTTCAAGTTGCCGTCGTTTTTACACTCTCTAATGATAACGCTTTGCGCATTGATTATGAAGCTAGCACTGATAAAGCTACTCCTGTGAACCTTACCAACCACGCTTACTTTAATTTAGCAGGCGCGGGAACTATTCTTGATCACAGCGTTATGATCAATGCAAAACAGCAGACTGCAACGGATGAAACTTTAATTCCGACGGGAAAAATTGAATCGGTCGAGGGTAGTGCTTTAGACTTTACCAAGACGGCGAAAATCGGCGCCCGCATTAAAGAAATTAAAGCCACTCCTGTTGGCTATGATCATAACTATGTTCTTGATGCTTCTTCTAAAGATTTAAAAGCACCTGCAGCTATTGTTAAGGAATCTACTTCAGGCAGGGTGATGGAAGTTTATACAACCGAGCCTGGGTTACAGTTTTATTCGGGGAATTTTCTTGATGGAACAATCAAAGGTAAAAAGGGTGTGGTCTATAACCAATACAATGGGTTATGTTTAGAATCGCAGCATTTCCCTGATAGTATAAACAAGGCAGCTTTTCCAACAACGGTATTGAAGCCTGGCGAAAAATTCAAAAGCAGCACGATCTACAAGTTTAAAGCAGAGTAATAAAACTAAGGGCCTAAGCGCTTGAAGTTCCAGAATGTACCATTCCTTTCGTAAAGGATGCGATCGTGCATTCTGCTGGGTCTACCCTGCCAAAATTCGAGCGCATTAGGCCATAGACGATACCCACCCCAGGTTTCGGGTAGGGGCACGATGCCATTAGCAAACCGCTGCTGTGTTTCCATCCAGCGGGATGCAAGTTCCTCGCTGCCTTTTAAAATTGCAGATTGTTTAGATGCCCAAGCACCAATTTTACTTCCTAGCGGTCGGGAAAGAAAATAGGTTTCCGATTCTTCTCTGCTAACTTTTTGAACTTCACCTTCAAGCCGAATTTGTCTTTCTAAATCGGGCCAATAAAACAATAGGGCTCCTCTGGGATTTTCTCCTAATTCTTTGGCTTTTCTTCCCTCATAACTTGTGTAGAAAGTAAATCCCCGCTCATCAAAATTCTTTAATAATACAATCCGGGCTGATGGTACGCCATTAGGCGTCGAGGTTGCAAGGGTCATAGCATTAGGTTCGGTAACTTTTGCAGCAACGGCATCGTCAAACCAGCGGGAGAATTGCAAGAATGGATTGGGATCAATTTCAGTTTCGTTTAACCCGTGTTTTGAATAATCTTTTCGTAAATCAGCAAGTGACGCCATCGTTGAATCCCCTAATTTTAAATCAGCCCAGAATTAAAGTTATAAGAAAAACCTAGTATTGCTTGATAATCATAGTAGCAAAGTTTAAGATTAAAAGTCTAACCCTAGAGGAGTTTTCTATGCGATCTATATTTTCTTTGGTAACAGCGGTGCTTTTTCTTTGTACAAGTTTGTCATTTTCTCAGGAAACTAAATCTACTAAAAAGTTATTGGTGATTACTGAATCAAAAGGATTTGTGCACGGGGTAGTCAAGCGACCCAAGCCAGACGAATTATGTTTGGTGGAAAAAGCATTGATTGAATTAGGGAAAAAGTCGGGTGTTTTTACTGCAGATGTTACACAAGATTCTCGTACCGCTATCACCGCAGAAAATCTTAATAAGTATGATGCGGTCTTCTTTTACACTACCGGTGAACTTCCATTATCTGATGTCCAGAAAGCCGATTTGATCCAGTATGTAAAGTCGGGTAAGGGTTTTGCTGGCAGTCATTGCGCAACCGATACCTTTTACAAATGGCCAGAATACGGCAATATGATTGGTGCTTATTTTGATGGCCATCCTTGGCATGAAAAAATTAAAGTTTTGGTTGAAGATAAAAATCATCCCGCGACCAAACATTTGGGCGATTCTTTTGAAATGACCGACGAAATTTATCAGTTCAAAGGACCTTACGACCGGAAAAACCTGCATATCCTGCTTCGGATGGATACTTCTTCTGTAAAAAAAGATGGCAAACGCCCTGATAAGGATTATGCTTTGGCTTGGACCCGTGAATATGGCAAAGGTAGAGTGTTTTATACCGCTTTTGGCCATAGAAATGAAATCTGGGCTGACGAACGCTTTGAAAAAATGATGCTTGGCGGCCTTTCCTATGTTATGGGTCTTGTCGATGGTAACGCCAAACCAAGTCAAACAATTCCTAATAATTAATGCAATCTGCTTTCAAATAGTTAGTTCAATCGTTAATTTGTAATTGACTTTTGTTAGCATAATTATTGATATTGGTAATATTATTGGAGGCGGTAAATTGATCTTAAAACTTATCCCGTCTAATGTTCACGGTTCTGATGATACCAATTATCAATATCTTACTTCGTTTTTGGTAAATAATGTGATTGCTATTGATGCTGGGTCGATCGGGTTCTATTCCTCACCGCAAGACCAAGAAAAGATTCGACACATTTTTTTGACCCATACCCATATGGATCATATTGCTTCGCTTCCTATTTTTATTGAAAATGTTTTTACAGGGAGGCCGGATCCCGTAATTGTTTATGGTTCTACCCCAGTCCTTGAAGGCATTCAATCTGACATTTTTAACAATCGCGTCTGGCCTGATTTTATTGAACTTTCCAAAAACCCTGTTTCTCGTTTCATGGATACCAAACTGCTTGAACCTGGCCAAACCATTACCGTTGAAGGTATTTCAATCACGCCTATTTCAATCAATCATGTGGTACCCACAGTTGCCTTTATCTTAGACGATGGCAAGCACTCTGTCGGGTATATAAGCGACACCGCAGAAACCGATGAAATCTGGGAGCATCTTAATAAAAAAACGAATCTCAAAGCTGTTTTTCTTGAAGTAACTTTTCCTAATAATCTTCAATGGCTTGCAGATGTTTCAAAACATTTGACTGCTAACACCTTTAAAAATGAACTTAAGAAACTGAAAAAAGATGTTTCAGTTTATGCGGTTCATATAAAGGGAAGATTCAGGGAGCAAGTGATTCAAGAAGTGCTGGATTTGGGTTTACCCAATGTTCAAATCATGAAGTTTCTCAAAGAATTAAAGTTCTAATAATTTTTCTTGTAAAATAAAAGCCATCGAGGTTAACCTCGATGGCTTTTATTGTTTTATTATTAAAACTTTTATTTCGAAGTTTCTAGCAACTGACGAAGCACATAGCGAAGAATTCCACCATGCTTGTAATAAAGCACTTCCTGAGGTGTATCGATGCGAACGATGGCTTTGAATTCTTTGTTATTAGCTTTAACAGAAATCGTTTTCCCTGGTGCGAAGTCTGCGCTTTCAAGGATTGCAGCAAGGCCAGAGACATCATAAATTTCTTCGCCATTAAGTCCAAGAGAAGCAGCATTTTGCCCTATGGGAAATTGTAAAGGAAGAATTCCCATGCCGACCAGATTGCTACGATGAATGCGCTCGTAGCTTTCAGCAATAACTACTTTTACGCCTAGTAATGCGGGGCCCTTAGCAGCCCAATCGCGAGAACTGCCCGAGCCATATTCTTTCCCTGCAAGAATCGCTAAAGGAATTTTCTCTGCTTGGTATTTGAACGAAGCATCAAAAATTGTCATCCCTTCCCCCGAGGGCAGGTATCTGGTGAAACCGCCTTCGGTGCCTGGTGCAAGCAGGTTTTTTAAGCGGATATTAGCGAAAGTGCCACGCACCATAACTTCGTGATTCCCTCTTCGTGCGCCATAGCTATTGAAGTCAGAAGCGGGCACGCCACGCTCTTGCAGATATTTGCCTGCGGGGCTATCTTTTTTAATATTACCAGCGGGGGAAATATGGTCGGTGGTAATGCTATCGCCTAAAACCGCAAGAACCCGAACGCCTTTGAGGTCGGAAATAGCCTCAGGGTTACGAGGCATATTTTCAAAATAAGGAGGGTGCTTCACATAGGTGGAATTAGGTTCCCAAGCATATTGATTACCAGTGGGCACGGGTAGTTCGCGCCAAGCTGGGTCGCCTAAAAAGACTTCGCCATATTCTTTGGTAAACATTTCGGGCTTCACACAAGTTGCAACCGCATCGTGAATTTCTTGTGTGGTGGGCCATATATCTTTAAGAAACACAGGTTTGCCATCGTTTCCATCACCTAGTGGTTCTGAAGTAAAATCAATATCGGCCCTACCTGCAAGGGCGTAGGCTACAACGAGTGGTGGTGATGCCAGATAGTTAGCACGAACTTCTGGATGAACCCTGCCTTCGAAGTTTCTATTTCCGCTAAGTACTGCCGAGACAATCAGCTGGCCTTCTTCGATGCCCTTAGAAACCGGTTCAGGAAGAGGCCCACTATTTCCAATACAAGTAGTGCAACCGTATCCCACCAGATTAAAACGAAGTTGCTCGAGGTCTTTCATAACCTGAGCTTCAACTAAATAATCGGTGACAACTTTAGATCCCGGGGCAAGGCTTGTTTTAACCCAAGGTTTCGTTTGCAGTCCTTTAGCAACAGCTTTCTTTGCAACAAGTCCTGCTGCCAACATTACCGAGGGATTTGATGTGTTGGTGCAACTAGTAATTGCAGCAATAACGACGGAACCGTGTTTTAATACATTTGTTTTGCCATCAAGTGTGATGGTTACTTGAGAATTAATGGTTGGAGCACTAACCCCGGGCTTAGGTTTTGCTTTTGCCATTAAGCCGGGTAGAGCGGTTTCAAATGATTTTTTCATATCGTATAAGCGAACGCGATCTTGTGGCCTAGTGGGCCCAGCAAGGCAGGGTTCAATCACTTTTAGATCTAATTCCATCGTGCTGGAATAACTAGCTTCGGGTGTTAAGGCATCGTGGAACATGCCTTGTTCCTTCATATACGCTTCGGTAAGAGCAACAAGAACGGCCGGCCTGCCAGAAAATTTCATAAACCGAATAGTTTCAGCATCAACGGGAAAAATTCCACAAGTTGCTCCATATTCGGGTGCCATGTTTGCGATGGTTGCCCGATCTGCTAATGGTAATTCAGCAAGGCCTGGGCCGTAAAATTCAACAAACTTCCCTACCACCCCTTTCTTGCGAAGCATTTCGGTTACCGTTAAAACCAAGTCGGTTGCAGTTGCTCCTTCAGGCAATTTGCCTGTTAACTTAAAGCCCACAACTTCTGGAATCAGCATCGATACAGGTTGACCCAACATAGCAGCTTCTGCTTCAATTCCGCCCACACCCCAGCCTAAAACCCCTAATCCGTTGATCATAGTGGTGTGCGAATCGGTGCCTACTAAAGTATCTGGGTAAGCATAGTTTTTGCCTTGAATGGTTGAAGCCATCACCACCCTAGCGAGATATTCTAAGTTTACTTGGTGTACGATACCGGTTTCTGGGGGCACGACTTTGAAGTTATCGAAACCGTTTTGGCCCCAGCGCAGAAAAGCATAGCGTTCGCGATTTCTCTTGAACTCCAGATCCGAGTTTCTCTTGAAGGAAAGATTATTACCAAAGTCATCTACCTGCACCGAATGATCGATCACGAGTTCTGCAGGGCAAAGAGGGTTGATTTTAGTTGGGTCGCCCCCCATTAATTTCATCGCATCGCGCATAGCTGCCAAATCTACCACTGCGGGCACACCGGTGAAATCCTGAAGCAATACGCGGGCTGGTGTGAAGCTGATTTCTTTGTTTGGAATACCTTTGGGGTCCCAATTTGCCAGAGCTTCAATATCCTTATTGGTTACGCTTAAACCATCTTCAGTTCTTAACAGATTTTCAAGTAATATTTTTAAAGAGAAGGGCAACTTCTTTATCTGGGGAAGTTTTTTCTCTAACTGCTTTAATGAAAAATAGTGATAGGTTTTCCCTAATACATCTAACTTGGTTTCTGTGCCAAAACTGTTTTTCATAATCGTTAATTCCTTTGGTTTAGTGACTTCTATTATTCTCTTGATGATTACCCTATAAGGCAACCATTCTTACCTCGGTTTATTGCTTTTGTAAATTTTCCATTGCAATGCATTTATAAGCGTGTTAGTTTATTAAATACAGGTTTATTGAACTAAAGAAGTTCAACTTAAAATAAATCTCTCCCTAAGTTTATCATCACATTTATTGCTGGGGGATTCTATGTCTAAGAAAAAAGTTGGATTTACACTTATCGAATTGTTGGTTGTTATTGCAATAATAGCTATTTTAATAGGTTTACTGCTGCCTGCGGTGCAAAAAGTGCGCGAAGCAGCCGCAAGGGCTACCTGTTCAAATCACCTTAAACAAATCGGGCTGGCCCTTCATAATTATTTAAATGCTTTTACCAGATTCCCATCGGGATGCCCAAATTCAGCAACTTGGGGCCCCAGCCCTCTGGTGCTTTTAATGCCTTATGTGGAGCAGGAAGCCATTTTTAGAGGCTACGATATCACAGCTTCTTCGGGCGCTTCTGCCAGTGCCAACGACCCTGTTTCAATCTTTAAGTTGAAATTATTGAGGTGCCCATCGGATCCCAACCCTGCTGTTGACACATTTTATGGTTGGACCAATTACCACACCAACCATGGGTCATGGGTCGGGGTCCCTGGTTGGGATGGAGTATTCGGCCCAAATTTCGCAGCTGGAGGCAAACCCGCTGCCATTACCGTTGGTACTAAAGATCTTGTCGATGGTATGAGTAATACTTCCGCTTTTTCTGAAGTATGTAATGGTCCCTTCAGCAACACCGCGCCTTGGGAACCTCGCACCGATTGCTTCGAAGGCGGTTCTACCACTCAAACTTCTATTACCGCTGCTCGTTCTTATTTCACCAATCGAAACTGGAAAACCGCTGGCGGACCTGCAGGGTGGACCGATTGGCGCTACCGCGGTTACCCTTGGCGTGAAGGTTCTATTTGGCGTAACGGCTATAACCACCTTCTTCCTCCTAACAGCCCCTGCTGGAGGCCTAATGGCGATTGGTGGCAACTCGTTAGCCCCGCTAGTAGTTTTCATACAGGCGGTGCTTCTACCGTTATGTGCGATGGTTCTGTTAAATTTGTCAACCAAAATATCGACCCCGCTTCTTGGACCGCTATGGGTACCCGCAATGGCGAAGAGGTTGTTCAACTTCCTTAAACTTTTAGGCTAATTTTTATGAATGCTTTTATTTACTTGTTTCTTTTGCCTTGCTCGTTTTTCTTGCTTGGTTGTGGCTCTGATAATAAACCTAATGACCAAGATAAGCTTCAACAAGAATTTAACGACCTGCAAAAAGCTCGTCAAAAAGAAGATCCCTTTGCTGGTAAACGAAAATAATCTTCTTTCACGACTTTCCTTTATACCTTAAAACCAAGGTATGAATCAGCGTGTAACCTTAAATCGAGCCATTTCTAAACTTGGATATGGCTCTCGTACCCAGGCAATGCTCTGGATTCGTGATCGTCTCGTTTCAATCGATGGTAAAATTTGTACTAACCCTCTTCAATGGGTTGACCTTGATCTTCAGAAAATTACCATCTCGGGTTTTAGTAAACCCTCCGAGAAAACTTGTGTCCTGCTTTTACACAAACCGCCTGGTTTTATCACGACTCGGTCGGATGAACTGGGGCGCCCTACCGTTTATGACTTGCTTCCTACAAACCTTGGTTATCTTTTCCCCGCAGGTAGACTAGATTTCGAAAGCGAAGGGCTTTTACTTTTCAGCAACGATTCCGCTATTACTAATCTGCTTACCGATCCAACCCACAATATTGAAAAAACTTATGCTGTTACCATCAGGGGTAAACTTGATTCTAAAGCGCTCGATGCTCTGCGATCTGGCATTAAGCTAACTCATAAATCAACTCTTCCTTGTAAGGTAAGGGTGCTAGAAGAATCTGAAGATACTAGTACTCTTGAGTTTATTTTAAATGAAGGGCAGAATCGGCAGATTCGGAAAATGATTCACGCAGTGGGAAGCAAAGTGAGAAAGTTAGTACGAATAAGGATCGGGGCTTTGCAATTGCAAGGTATCGAATCAGGAAAGTTTCGACTGCTAGGGCCTAAAGAAATACAAAAAATTATAAGGCTAGTGCCTGCCGTAATCGTAACACCGCTTGTTTTGAAACCAAAGCAATCTTCAGTAAAGGAACGGTTAACTCGGGGGAGGAAGCATAGTGATGGGCCAATCTCTGAAATTCGCTCTCGGAACGCAAAAAGTCGTCGGCAAGGGAGTTGACCAAGTTGCGTTGTTCGCCAAAAGTGATAAGTTTTTCTAAATCTTTTTCAAGAAGTTCTTGTAAGAAATCCGCCATCAGACTTAGATTTTTCAAATCGTTTCGAGCGGCAAATTTAATCGCATCTTTGCGGGTTTCCGATGCTATTTGGGAAAGTGTATTCCATTTTTGAAGCGAGGTTTTTGCCTTTGAAATTGCACTGTTCTTGTAATGACGGAGCCCTGCTATGCTTTCTCGATCTATCGACTTAGGTAGAAATGATAATCCTACCGCTACTGAAAAAAGAAATGCAACTAGAGCCACTGCTAGTGCAAGTTTCTGTCTTGCCCGCTCTGGGTTGTTTTTGCGAAACTGTAATACCTTGGGTGAAGATAATTGCATATTTCCTAGCTTGCTTTCAATTTTAATCAATCTGTTTTGAGGGCTAAAAAGACCGAGCGGGATTGGAATCCCTTCAACTAACTTTTCCATTTTAATCGCTTCTTGATGGTATTTAAAACAACTTGAGCAGTTCGAAAAATGCAGCATTAATTCAACACTAGGCTGATTGATATCATCTGCTTGGAGAAGTTGTTGTCGAATTTGATTGCAGTTCATTTTAAATCTTCCCGAATATTTTCTAAGATTTCCATTAGTTTTTGCCTAGCTTTAAAAACACGCCAGCGAGCGGTTTCTTCAGTCGTGCTCAAAACCAATGCCATTTCTCGAAACGCCATTTCCTCACGAGTCCTTAACAGCAATGCAACTTTCCATTCTTCGGGCAATTTATCGATTGCTTCCGCAAGCTTTTTTGTTAACTCTTGGTTGTTTAACTGCTCTATAGGCCCCGCGCGTTTATCTTGTACATCAATGGGTAAAACCGAATTTCGACCTTTCCTATTTCGTACCCAGTTTGCATAGCCATTATGCGCAATTCGGAAAAGCCAAGCTTTCAAATTGCTATCGAGCCTTAATCTGCCAACTGCTTGAAATGCCCTTACAAATGTATCTTGCACTAAATCTTCAGCTGCGTGTGATTCGTTCGTTAACCTAACTAACCAACGGAATAATGATTCGTTATAAAAAATCACTAATTGACTGAATGCTTCTTTGTCACCTTGTACCAATTTTTCAAGGATTGGCGCAGGTGGTTGGGGCAAGAGATTTTCTTTGCCATTATTGAACTTCAAAATATCTGCCTGAAATTCTTTAGGGCTCAAGTGATCCTCAATTCGCCCAAAGTTGTCTCTTAAACAACATTCAGGAAAACTCTTCTTGCATAAAACACTTAGAAGGGCTTTTCGTTGGTAAAATCTTCGAAAAAGAACCTACCAACCTTATGAATATTTTAAATGATTCTAACTTAATTCTATTTACAGCAAGAGTTTATGTCGCAATTTCTGGGAAGGACTTAAGTAACTTTCCGATTTTCGGCGCCACCACAGCTTGACAATAACCCTGCAAAGGATTGTTTGAAAAATAATGCTGATGGTACTCTTCTGCAGGGTGAAAAATAGGTAGGGCTTCGACTTGGGTTACCAAAGGCTTGAACCAAACCCCTGAAGCATTTACTTCTGCAATCTTATCTTCTGCAACTTTTTTCTGGTTTTCATCGTGATACAAAATTATTGACCGATATTGAGTTCCCTCATCGGCCCCTTGTCGATTGAGTGTGGTCGGGTCGTGCATAACAAAAAATAAATCTAAAAGTGTAGCGAAGGTAATTTTATCAGGGTTGAATTCAATTTGTATAACTTCAGCGTGACCAGTTTTTCCCCCGCATACTAAAGTATAAGTAGGGCTAGGATGTTGGCCTGCCGTATAGCCTGAAACCACAGAAGTCACGCCTTTAACTCGCTCGAAAACAGCTTCTAGGCACCAGAAACACCCACCGCCAATTGTTGCAAGGGCCATAAGACAGTTCCCCCGTGGGTTTGAAATTCAACTAGGGAATAGCATTCTTATATCACTTTAGCCTTTAAAAAATCACATTTCCATATCTTATGTCGAAAAAGTACTAAAATTAATGTTTGGGGGTATTGTTGCTGTTTTTGTTTCTTGATAGCCCAAGCCGTTAAAATCCTAATACGCAATTATAATAAAAAGGACTGGCTTGAATTGACGATGGGGTTAGTTTCAAGTATCCTCAAATTGTAATGATAATTATGGATTTTTACTTAATTCACAATTATTTACGAATT
>JBDNHI010000088.1:0-1919 GCA_041694635.1 Gemmataceae bacterium
GATTTTTTTGGGCACGGGCACAGAAACCGAACCTGAGTATGTTTTTAGCTTTCGTGAAAGAATGGACGAGCGGTTCGATAATCAGCGAGCGGTTCGCAACAAGCAATACCTCTACATTAAAAACTTCATGCCTTATGTCCCTCTAGGACAGCATGTTAATTATTTATGGAACATGGAAGCAACAAAGGCTTGGGAAAGGCTTTTCAAAAACAAGCAAACAAACGAAATCACGGGTAGGTTTTTTCATACTAAGCCTGTTGAAGAGCTTTACGATATGCAGGCAGACCCTGATAATGTTGTCAATCTTGCTGCTAACCCTGCGCATAAAAAAACAATTGAAACCATGCGGCTTAAACTGCGTGAATGGCAACTCTCCACTTATGATTCTGGCTTACTTCCTGAATTCGAACGCAATGCCCGTGCTGCGACTAACAAGACCACTATTTTTCAGATGGTGCGGGATATCCAGCTTTATGATTTACCCAGTTATTTAGACGCTGCTGATTTGGCACTTACGAAAAATCCTGACTCTAAACCCCAGCTTTTAACCTACCTAAAAAGTAAGGATTCCGCCCTTCGCTACTGGGGAACTGTTGGTTTACTCATGCAGGGAAATTTAGATGCCGAGGTTCAAACCGCTTTGGCATCCGTTTTAAATGATTCTTGTATTGAAGTAATTGCAATGGCTTCATTTGCCCTTCTCCAAGCTGGTAAAAATGAGAAAGCATCTGCTGCGCTGATCGATCAGTTGAAAAATAATTCTCATGGATTGTTGTTTGTTTTAAATGTTTTAGATTGGTCGCATACGGATATTAAACCCTTCGCTAATGCACTTGGTTCACTTAAGACAAATGGAAATCCCTTGGCAGAGTACGATCAACGAATGATTGAATATTTAAGCGAAACCAATGGTTTGTCTTTGATCAGGCAACCTCTGAACAAGAAAAAGAATAAGTAGCCCTGATTCAAGATGTATAATTTCAACCGAGAGAGAGAATATGAAAAACTTTATTGCGATATTTATTACTTTTCTAGTTTCAGCAAACTTGCAAGCTCAACCAAGCAAGCCCAACATTATTGTTATCCTTGCAGATGACATGGGCTTTTCAGATCTCGGATGCTTCGGGGGGGAGATTAAAACTCCAAACCTTGATAAGCTTGCGTCCAATGGTTTGCGCTTTAATCAATTTTATAACACTGCTCGCTGTTGCCCCACTCGGGCAAGCTTACTTACAGGCTTATATCCGCATACCGCTGGGGTTGGCCATATGGTTTATGAAACGCCATTACCTGGTTATAAAGGCGATTTGAACAAGAATACACCAACCATTGCAGAGGTTCTCGCACCTGCAGGTTATAGAAATTATGCGGTGGGTAAATGGCATGTAACTCGCTACACGACCGAAAAAGCGCCCCAGCATAATTGGCCTTTGCAACGGGGCTTTCACAAATATTATGGCACGCTTCAAGGCGGTGGCAGTTTCTACGACCCTTACACTTTAACCCGTGATAACACACCGATATCTGCTTATGCAGACCCTGAGTACAAACCAAAGAAATTCTATTACACCGATGCTATTAGTGATCATGCGGTGAAGTTCATCAACGAACATAAACGCGATCAAGCAGAAAAACCTTTCTTTATGTATGTGGCTTATACTGCAGCGCATTGGCCTATGCACGCCTTAGATGAAGATGTTGCAAAATACAAAGGGGTTTACGATAAGGGGTATGAAGCTATTCGCCAGGCCCGGTTCGAGAAGTCAAAATCGCTGGGAGTGATTCCGATGAATTCAGTGATGACCCCTACGGAAGGGAACTGGTCTAAGGTCGAAGATAAGGCATGGGAAATTCGCTGTATGGAGGTTTATGCAGCGATGGTAGATCGTATGGATCAAGGGATAGGAAATATAGTAAAA
>JBDNHI010000089.1:0-4144 GCA_041694635.1 Gemmataceae bacterium
CCATAATTGCGCTCCATACAACTAGCTAAAAGGCTGTTAGAATCTGGAATGCGAATCGTAGCAACAGGATTTTTGAACTTAAGCTTAGGAAAGGCATTGATGGTGTTGTAGGGCAGGGGTGGTTCGGGCGAACCCACAACCTTCATATTATTTTTAGTAACCCGAGCTAAAGAATTAACATGGGGAAGGGGCCCTTCAAAAGAGATAGGGGAATAATCCTTTACGAGATGAAAGTCGGCGTGGTCCTTAGAATTTAAAGGTGCGGAGGTAGAAAGCTCGGGGCCTTTTTGATTAATACTGTAATCGTATCTGCAAAGTGCAAAGCTCCAAGTTTCACCAACACTTGGTTTGCCACCGGTCTTGGCAAAATCTACCCAAGGAATCTTGCCCTCTACCACCCAGCCTTTATCTTTATCATCACGCTTGTTTAAAGTCCCTTGAAGCGTCACTTTGGTTTGCATATGAAAACGATCTGCTTTTATCACTTCGCTAAAATTTTGGGTATGGCGAATCGGGAAGAAACTATCAAACTGAGTGTTGGCAGCATTGACTTGAAATTCGTAATAACCGGTATGTTTTTGGGAAGGCTTAAAGAATAACTCAAAGACATCGTTGTCCCAAGTTTTGCCATCGTGTTCTAAAACATCCGCAAATAAATCGTTATCTTCCATCTCGGCAAGGAAATAAAGATGCTCTCTATCCCAAAGCAATTTTGCTTTAGTCTTTGTGAGGGAAGGGCGGTCTTTATCTTTCAACCAAGGGAGGTGGAAGTTGTCGATTGCGAGCGCGTTTTTCCAACAGTCATCTTTACCCTTGCCATCAATAACAGGCGCGTTTTTTACCCATTTGCAAAGGTAGGGATCTTTGATGTTTGAAGTTTCAGGTTTTGGAACTTCAGTTTGGCCGAAACCATAAACTACCAGCAGCATTAATGCTGCATAGGCAATAAATCTGGGATTTAGAATTAGGTTCATAATTAACCTCATTAATGGGGCGACGGAGAATCTTGAAAATACGAATAGTTTGATTGTTACTACTTGGATTTTCTGTTATAAGTGACTCTAATAAATATACATTGATTTTAGCTCTGGGTCTATTAATGAAACAAGAAATCGAACAAGCAATTGGTGAAATATTAAAACACGGAATATTGGCCAAAGATGAAATCGAAACTGCATTTGAAAAATATCCCGAATCAGCAGGGCTTGAAGACTGCGATGCCTTAGGCGATTTTTTAGAACAAATAGGCCTAATTACCGCTTTTCAAGCAGGCCAACTTCGTGATCAACGCACCGCGGATTTGGTGATGGATAATTACATAATCCTTGATCGGCTTGGCGAAGGTGGCATGGGAAAAGTTTATCGGGCTAGGCACAAGCGTATGCGCAGAATTGTTGCTATTAAGGTACTTAATCCCGAAATTCAAGAAAACCCAAATCATTTACAACGCTTCCAACGCGAAATCGAAACTCTTGCTAGCCTTAATCATCCGGGCGTTATTCAAGCTTACGATGCAGATTCTGGCCCCTTTGGATTCTTCCTCGTTCTTGAATTCGTCGAAGGAAATGACCTCGATGGCATTGTCCGAAAGCACGGGTTGCTTCCTATCAGCGAAGCAGTTGATGCTATGATTCAATCTGCAAAGGCTTTGCAATATGTCCATGACAAGGGCATAATTCATCGCGATATCAAACCACAAAACCTTATGCGTGATAGGCAAGGTAATATTAAGGTTGCAGACCTTGGACTTGTGCGCATCAATAGTGGTGATGTTGTTGAAGAGAATAATAAACAGGGTTTAACTCAACAATTCACGATTGCAGGAACATTAGAATTTATGGCCCCTGAACAGGCAGAAAACACCAGCGCTGCCGATAACAGGGCCGATATTTATAGCCTTGGTTGTTCCCTCTACTTTATTCTTACCGGACAAAATGTCTATTATGGAAAATCAGTCCTCGATAAGTTGATGGCTCACCAAATTAAACCCATTCCCAGCCTGCGAACCCTTCGAAGCGATGTACCAGAAGTATTAGACAAAATCTTTGCCAAGATGGTCGCTAAGACAACTCAAGACCGCTATCAAACTATGAATGAAGTTATTCGTGATCTTGACTTGCTCAAGGTTTCACAATCTTTGCCTACAGGCTTAGTAAAAAGTCCCGAAGGTATTGCAAGTAGCAATATGACTTCTATGCCAGGCACAGAGGAAATTCCTAATTCTTTTCCAATCACAAAGATTGATCAAGGAGTTACTCAGGTAATAAGTTCAGCAGAAAGACCCGCAGGTATTTCGTTATCGGACCTAAGTAGCACATCTTTTATCAGTAAAGAGGAAACAGCTAAGGCATCTGAAACCACAAGTTATTCTACTTTGGGTCAAGTAATTCTGGTTGAACCTTCGAAACTTCAAGCAATGATGATAGGAAATCAGCTTAAATCAATTGGGTTTTCTGAGGTTAAAACGGCTGCAACGGGTGCAGAAGCTATCGAACTTTTAAACGGGGGTAATGTTAAGAATATCGTTTGCTCGCAAAATTTACCCGATGGAAGTGGTTTGGAACTCGCAGCTAAGCTTAAGTCTATTTCTACTTTTAATGGACTTTGTTTCGTTCTTATTTCTTCAAATATCGATGCAGAAATGGAATCTCAGGCCGCTAGCCTACAAGTAAAGATTTTACGCAAACCTTTTAGCCCTGGGCAACTTCAAGCTACATTTAAGTCGGAATCTAACGGAAATTCGATAACCGTTATAACTGAAATTAAAACGAAAACTGTTCTTTTGGTTGACGATAGCGCTTTTGCAAGAAGAAGAATGTTAGGGATATTGCGAGAAATGGGTTTTAATGAAGTGATGGAAGCCGGAGACGGTTCTCAAGCTTTAGAATTAGCTAAGAAGCATCCGTATTTATTTGTCATCAGTGATTTTCATATGCCAATAATGGATGGAAAAGGTTTGGTAGAAAACCTAAGCCAAGACCTGGTATTAAAAAATCTTCCTGTACTGCTGATAACGAGTGAACCAGATTCTTTTCTTTTAGACCCGATCAGGAATCATAAGAACTGCAAAATTTTGCCTAAGTCAGCGGAGGCAGGTATGCTAAAAGCGGAAGTTGGGAAGTTTCTAACGGGCAAGATTTAGTTAAACCAGATTTAAGTTGAGTTTATTGGGTCTAAATAGTCAGCATTTTAACGATTATTATGAATAAAGCAGTGGTTATTAATAAATTACGCATTACTAATATCATTCTGTTAAAGATTACGCATTTCCCCTATGTTAAAATGACGAACAATGAGTTTTGCCCTTAAATTTCTATGAATGTTCAAAATTTATGAGTGAATTAGACGAAGCACTTAAAGAATTTTTAATTGAGTGCCAAGAAAATTTGTCCAAAGTCGATTTAGAACTTCTTCAATTAGAGAAGTCAACCGACCCAGAATTGGTTAAAAGCATTTTTCGTGTAATGCACACGATTAAAGGTAGCGCAGGATTTCTTGGTTTATCTAAATTAGAAAAATTGACCCACGCTGCAGAAACTTTGTTAAGTAAAATCCGTGATGGTTCTCAGAAACCAACTACTAAAATTACTACTGCCCTTCTAGGCACTGTCGATGGTACGCGAATAATTCTAGCCAGCCTGGAGGCTAAACAAACCGAAGGTGATTTCGATAGTTCCGAACTCATTCAAGCACTTTTAGACAGCACTAAAGAGGCACCTTTTGGTGTAAAAATTGCAGTAACTAACTCCCCAGTTATCGCACCTACTCTGGTTATTACAACTGAAGTAAATTTAAATAGCGCTTTGCCTATTGAAATTTCAAACACGCCCGAACCTTCATCCATAACTTTAATGCAAGAAAAATCTGCAAACTTTACTTCTACTGCCGTTGAAAAACCTTTGGAAGTGGCATCTGCACTTTCTGATTCCTCGGTGCGAATCTCGGTAGAAGTGCTTGACAAACTAATGTCGCTTGTAAGCGAATTAGTATTGTCGCGAAATCAATTGTTACAATGTTCGACTCGGTTGAATGATTCATTGTTACAAGTAGCAGCGAGGCAGTTTAATTTGGTGACTTCCGAACTTCAGGAAGCATTAATGAAAACCAGAATGCAACCCATATCGAATGTATGGAACAAATTTCC
>JBDNHI010000090.1:0-16219 GCA_041694635.1 Gemmataceae bacterium
GGGTTCCTTTGTAGGTTTTACTTCAGTTCGGGCTGCAGCATAATGCGCCAGTAAAGCTTGATGACATTCTTTCCCTTAAGAAATGGTAGTGTTCCAGCATCGGAATGTCAATCACGGGCCTAGGATTTCAGATAACCGGCAAGGGCGATCACAATCGGTGCCCCTTGCAACATTGGAAATGCGGGGGAGGACAAGGTGGCCGATGGCGAATGCCGCGGCTCGCGCGGAGCTAAAAGGGGCAGTTAACCGAGCCCGCAAAACTGGAGCAGGCCATCAAAGCCAACCTGAAGAGGCTGGGTTATGGCGCATAAAAAGAATCTCCAACCCAGCAGCGTCGAACCCACCGCAAATGAGCACCTCTCCCTGGGCGGATGAAAATGTCAGCCGCCGATATAAGACATCTCAATTTTCTTGCTCCGTGCAGTCTCTTCTGTGCGAATTTCCGAATAATTGTCTACACGCTGGTTCCAGATCAACCCTATGGCAGCGGCGATTTCCTGGTCGCTCTTGTCCGCACGCATGAGCGCACGCAAATCATGGCCGGACAGTGCGAACAAACAGGTGTACAACTTGCCATCGGTCGAGAGTCGGGCGCGCGTGCAGGTGGAACAAAAGGCTTGCGTTACGCTGGAAATTACGCCGATTTCGCCACTACCATCCGCATAGGCCCAGCGCTGGGCGACTTCACCGGTGTAGTTGGATTCCGCTGCGATGAGCGGCATCTCTGCGTTGATCATGCGCACGATTTCGACCGAGGGCACGACATCGTTCATATGCCAGCCGTTGGAGGAACCCACATCCATGAATTCGATGAAGCGGACGATGTGGCCGCTACCTTTGAAGCGCCGCGCCATCGCAACGACGCTCTGATCGTTGACACCTTTCTTGACTACCATGTTGATCTTGATGGACGCAAAGCCCGCATCGTGCGCAGCGTCGATGCCCTTTAACACATCGACCACCGGAAAATCCACATCGTTCATGGCGCGGAATGTAGCATCATCGAGAGAATCGAGCGAGACAGTGATGCGCTGCAGACCCGTAGCCTTGAGTGTATGGGCTTTCTTGGACAGTAGCGAGGCGTTGGTTGTGAGGGCTATATCCAATGGTTTACCGTCATGCGTCTTGAGGGGGGTCAGCATCCCGATCAAAACATCAAGGTTTTTACGCAGAAGTGGTTCGCCCCCGGTGAGGCGAATTTTATCGACACCGTGTGCGACAAACAGGCGTGTCATGCGCGTGATTTCATCGAAGCTCAAAAGTTCGGATTTTGGCAAATATTGGTAGTCCTTATCGAATACGGACTTGGGCATGCAGTAGGTGCAGCGGAAGTTGCAGCGGTCGGTTACCGAAATGCGCAGATCGCGCAAGAGCCTGCCGCGCGTGTCCGCAAGCGTGCCACTGGGGGCAGGCATGTGCGCAGGAATGACCGGAATGGGATTTTCGGTGCGCTGGTTAATGATGGGTATTATCTTGATGGTCATGGGGGCCTTGTTGTGTGGATTGTCTGTTTTTTTCACATCAAGTGGTAGTCGCAAATTTTCTTTGGCGCTAGTATCGCCTTGTAGTGCTGCGAGACCATACCAATGAGGCGCTATACCCGAGCCGTTTTCGTAAAGCTCGCCCAAGCTGCGCTGTGGCATAATTTTGTTGTGCGGCGAACTGCATCTCATAAAAGGCGATGGCCCCGCCCTTAGGCACGCCATGGCCGCACTGGTAGAGTATAGCCGGTAACCGTTGCACACTGGCGATGCCCTGACTAGCATCAGTTTGTAATACTGCCGCCGATTCTGCCCACAGCAAAAAAACCTTTAGCTCGTTGAATTCATCAGCCATACTCATTGTTGTTCCTCGAAATTGTACGCAGGCAAGGTCGTGAGCCGACCGTCTTCAACCGGGGCGCCCACAGTGAAGTGGTAGAAACTTTGCCACTCGCTTGAAACGATCCCGAAGGCCGCATGGACAGGATCATCGAAGTAGCAGCCGATCCCGGTGGCGCGGATGCCCGATTCTTCGGCTTCAAGATAGAGCACTTGCCCCACCATGCCGGCCTCCCAGAACAGGTTCCGGTAGAACCCGCTACCATACGCCGCTAGGCTGTCCTTGTAGTCGGCGATCATGGCTAGGCTGAAGGCACCATCGCCGGCGATGGCCTGGCCGCAGGAGACGGTACTCGCCAGCGCTCGGCAGTCCCCCTCTTTGAGGAGGTACAGGTGGAGTCCTGGCGGGCAGTCGGGGATGCGTTGCCAACAAAATTCTGCATGCATCACCCCCTTGAGGATATCAACCTTGTCCGGATCTCGGGCAAGCGCATAGAGGCCAGGTGCTAAGCCGTCGACGCGGTGAACGAAGAGCCCAAGGTGGATGCGCGGCCGCCAGGGGATCGCATCCCAGGGCATTGCTTGCCGCTCTTGTGTTGGAATCAGTCGGGCGAGCATGCGAAAGAATGTTGCTCGCGAGATCGCCGTCGAGCCATCCATCGCTACTGCGCTGCGGCGGCCAAGAATTGCTTTCTCGGCAGTGAGGAGGCCATCGCGAACGGGTGTGCCAAAGAGTTCTTCCTCAGTCGGGAACTTGGAGAAGTCCTCCTTGATAGGCGAGCTTTCGCCTCGTCGCGTGGCCTGCGCAACCTCATCGATCACAGGCCACTCGATGCGGTGTTTGGGGCTCAGCGAGTTGGCCCTGCCCTGCCAAAGCACGCCACTACCGTGCGCCGTCAGCGGCTTCGATTCCGTCAGAAGCGGTGCTGGTGAATCCGGTGAAATCAATACGAGTAGATCAGCTTCCTCGCGCTCTGCCGCCGGGAAATCCTCATCGCGATCAAGCCCAAGGAGGTTGGAGAGGGTGCCATCGCTGATGCTGTCGAGGAGTACCAATTTCCAACCGAGCGCTGCAGCCGCAATACGCAAGCTGGCAAGCGCATGTCCAACATCGTGCTGGCAGTAACGGAATGCGCGCTCACCGTACTTCCAGGATTCTCGCCAATGAACCGATGACAGACCCACCAAGAAGGAACCCTCAGGGAAAGACTCAGCCAGCTCGCTCCACCGCTTCGCATCGAGCGCCGCTCGCCGTTCAAGCGCATGCTCCCTTGGCGCATAGTGGTACACGGCGGCCGCATCGCCGATATGGTCGACCGCGGGCAGTATGGCATAGCCCTCGGTCGGATGAAGATTTCCGCTCGATGGATTTGCGCGCAACGGCCATGTAGTATTACCAGCTTGCTTCCATGCAGTCAGCGATAGTGCATACCGGAAAAAGATTGCGACCGAGGCCAACGACAGTGGCATCGGTGGCACGGCAGCACTCCTATAGAGTTGCCAATAAGGTAGCGGGTGGCCCGCTTTAGGCAGCGGGAGGCGAACAAGATCTGCTCCCACATAGCGCCGAAACGGATCGGGCTGTATCGCCCAGTCCATGTAGCCGAGCGCGGCGGCGTAGCGGTGGAAGTGGTGGTTTGTCCGCTCGTGGTAGGCGACGACTACCTCTGCGGCAGAGGCACCTCCCTCAAGAAGGCCGGTTCGTTCCAACGACTCTGGCTCCAGCATACCTAGCTCCCTGGGTACGGGTAAAGGACGATGCGATGTCATGGCAATCTTCCTCATTTTGTGCAGCACTCGATAAGTACCTGCGCGTCGCAGCTATGGTTTCGGCACACGCTGGCAGTGGGCCGTGCCTGCCAATCAGTTTTTGAAAATTCATAACGAGCAGCTATAATACGAAAAATCACGATGAACAGCTAACATACGACAATCCACCGACCTCGAAGAACTCAGATGGCTTCAGCCGATAGTATTTTTCCTCAATGTCCTTCGACTGCTCGGCGTATGGCTGCGTCATAACTTCCTGCAACTCTCGAACTAGCGAGTAGTTCCCCTCGGTCGCTTGCTGATACGCAGGCACAAGGAACCACTCGCGCAAACTGTATTTTGGGTTGACGAGCTTCATCTGCCTAGAAAGCTCCTCACGGGAGCGAGGCGGAGCAGCATTCGCGACTGTCGTGCTGGCGATGAGCGATTTCCATTTTGTGAGCCACTCTGACCAGCGCTTGTCCATCCCTTCGGGGTCTGTCTCATGCGTCGAGTGCATTGAAGCTATGGCGCACTTCGAGCCCATGTAGAAGCTTTTTTTGAGTGGGCTAATGTCGTCAGGTACCATCGAGAGCTCGCGGAAGAAGATGGTGTAATCGACAGGAGTTTGCACCATAAGCGTTTCGAGCTCACTGAACAACACCGCGTGAAAAGTGCCAAGTCCAAGTTTGGCGGCCCACATCTTCTCCATTTGCGCTTGAATCACTTGCGTAAAGCCACTTTGAATCCCATCGAGCTGGCGCAGATAGTCCTGATGCGCCGTCAGCAACGGCCGCATCGCCGTACAAAACATGTGAAAGTTGCGTTCCGCTGCCGCTGGTTGGTTCAGGAACGAGAAGTGATGTCCGCCCCCCGTCCATGGCTGGTAGTGCGGGTTGAACACATCGCAGAATCCGAATGGACCGTAGTCGAGTGTGAAACCACCGGCGGCGCAGTTGTCGCTGTTGAAGTTTCCTTGGCAGTAGCCGATGCGGATCCAGTTCGCCACAAGCACCGTAAGGCGACTGCGAAACTCGCGTGCGAGCAATACCACTTTTTCGGCAGTGCTTAGTTTCTTGTCGATGATGTTACCGTACTCACGATCGATCAAGTGCAACACAATCTTCTCGAGTTCCTCCATCGCTTTCGGGTGTTCCTTCTTGCGGGCACGGCGACCGAAGAGCTCGAGTTGGCCGACCCGAATGAACGACGGTGCGACGCGCGTCGAGATGGCGACTGCCTCCGATATAAGCATGTCGGGATCCTTCGAGCGTGAACCCTCCGAGTACCACGGCCGCTTGACCTTCTCCGTTTTCGAAACATACAAACTCAGAGACCGTGAGGTTGGCACTCCGAGCGCGTGCATGTGCTCCTGTGCCAGAAACTCGCGGACACTCGACCGCAAGATGGCGCGACCGTCTGCGCCACGGCAGTAAGGCGTCCGGCCCCCACCTTTCAACTGCATTTCCCAGCGTTGACCGTTGATGACGGCCTCAAGCACGGAAACTGCGCGACCGTCGCCGTACCCGTTGCCGGTTTGAAATGGGCACTGCTGGTAGTATTCGGTGCCGAAGATGGAAAGCGCGTAACCAGATGCCCAACCGACCTTGCACATCGACTCCGGAACTTGCGAGATGTCGCCGGAGAACATACGGACGAAGTCGGCCGACTGTGCCATGCTGTCGGCGAAGCCAAGTTCGCGAAAAAAGTTTTTACTGTGTGCGATGTACTCGGGGTCTTTGATTGGCGTGGGATTGACGGGGACATAGTGGCCCATAAAAACTTCTCGCGGCGCATGGTCGGCCCCGTTTGCTTTCGCTTCAGGATCACAGTTGAGCGTGTCCATGAGCGAGTAGTTTGCCAACTTTGCGAGATCATCGAGGGTCGCGACGGTTGGGGAGGTTTTCTGGGATATTCGATTTGTCATAGGGGCACCTCAAAATCCGCAGTGGTTAAGCTTCGCTTGAACCTGCGGCGTGAAATGCGCGAGCCATTTACTCAATGGCATCACGCACTGTTACTTCAAAGCCATCATATAGTTTATCAACCAGGTCTTCCGTTTACTTGAAAAAGTAGTCGCCAACGGCCTATCGATACAGTGCCTTGCACCGTTGGTCCTGCATTCGTGCTCGGTGAGTTCGCGGTTGCCTTCGATCATCAGAAATCTAGCGGCCCAACAGGTTATTCGTTTGCGAAAACCTATCTCCGGCGACGACGAGTCGCAGGAAGGGGAGTAATGGTTACGGAATTAGTCTAGTAGCATAGTAGGACGAAGAGAAAAATCCCGTCAAGAAAAAAGATAGAATTATCAAAGGCGACTGCATGGCCGGTCCATATCAGACCGGTATAAGAGTGAATAAGGTTTACCTAACTGATGCTTTCATTATGGTTAAAACCGCTGCCCCGGATTCTGAACTCAACCGCTTCCAAAGCTCAAATACCATGGTAAATTCACCTGTTAAATTGCTTGCACCGGTTGCGTTATTATGTGGATGCAAACCATTACTAAATATAGAGTTAGGGATTTTATTCGAGTCCATCAGCACCCATTTTTGATTTGTGTAATTCCTCGGTAATTCTAGCTGAAACGCTGGAATCCTCGACCTTTTTAATCAATTCTTGAACTATGGCGAATGCCTGCGAACCGCCACAATGTGTGTTAAAATGTGTGATTTCAGCAACCATTGTGGTGCTTCTTGTGTCATCTAATTTTGGTACTAAAAGGTCCCTTTGAGCGATAATTTGCTTGAGGTAATTAAAGGGACCAGATATATGCCCTTGCTTAATTGGTTGAGGACTCCATTAAACCCAGACTTTTGATGTTCAGAAGTTTCTCGCTTTCTTTTTAAGTATTTCTATCTTTGTTCATTATTCTTAACATTTGGATGTTGGATTGGTTCAGTTGGTGCAAGTTGTTAGTTGCAAGAATTGCCATTGTTAACATTTGAGCCATTAAAAAAACTATTGCGCCTAAAAAACCACCAAACAAAACGACTAATGCTGAACCTAATGGTACACCATTTCTGACCTGTTCCTTGTCGGCGTTTATAAGAAGGCCAATGAATGCGAAAACAGCACCAACGATCAATAAGACACCTCCAAGATTATAGGCATTAACTACAAATTCTATAAACGAATAGGCTGGAGGCGGAAGAATATTGTTATTAGGTAAAACTTTATTATCAAACTGACTAATAGCGTTAACCGGTTCCTTGCTTGGGCCAGTATTTACTTCCTGCACATCTGGAATTTCCTCTTGTTCAGATGTAACTGTGCCAAATACAAGGTTGCGAATTCGCCCTGCGGGCATCTACCGATCTGAGTTTTCTGGAGGCACCATATCTGTTCAGACAACTTGCCCATTTTTGCAAGGGTCGCCAATTCAGAACCGCTCATCGGGCCAAACTCTCTACCCCTAATCTGACAAAAATACTGTAAAGCCATTCTTTACCTCTAGTATTTCTACTTTTAATATCACTAAATTAAGCTTAGTTTATATAGGTGCTGGGTTAAAGAATAATGTGGTAAAAACTAAGAGATTAAACTTGGGGCCAACAAAACCAAACCGTAAGTAGTAAAGCAGTAATTAAGAAGTCCTCGCACAACGAAACCCACTATCGTCGCTCTAGTAAGTAGGAGCAACGCTGTTGGCTAAGCGAGTATCCTCGTACATCACCGCTGAAAGAACCGCCACGAAGGCCGGGATTAAAAAGCTTTTACACTCGTACCTGCAAGTGCAGAGAAATTTTTTCCCCCGAAACCCCTGACGCTTAGTTGGACCAGATTTCGTTTGCTTGGTATATTTTGATAATCAAAAAAATGGTCTTCTCCAGAAATACCGCAACCATTGTAAGGCAATGGCTACACTTTTAGAATCTCACAGAAATTCAATATTAAACGAGGGGTTATCGCCCTTAGGTTTGCTGATTGCTTTTTTTCAAAGAAATGCTTCAGCGAATTTACTGCTTGATAATTTAAATTGATGTGCCATTAGGCACTGCCAACCGCTATTCCAGTGTTAAGGATTACAAAAATTATTAATTACCAGACAAACCGCGCTTTATAGTTTACGAATGGTAAAGTCTGGATTAAAATCACTTTCAGTAAAATCATCCAACCTCTTGCAGTCGAAGTCTTCCGAAAAAGCTGCATCTAATCCTGTTGTAAGGTTCAAACTAGGAGCAAACATTATGCGATTCTTAATAGCGTTAATCTGGTGCGGAATTGTTTTTGGAACAACTAGTGAAATTTCAGCTCAACAGGCCAACCCTCGCTACTTCTTGATTGGTAATTCCCTCACTTGGGACACAATTCCTGCAAAATTAGATGGTAATGTTCAGTGGCATATCGACTGTGGCGTTGCACTACCAACCATCTTCGCTAAACCAGAAACACCCTGCGTAAAATCTTCGACACTCTGGCCCAAGGCGTTCAAGGAAAACCAGTACGATGTAATAGTTGTTCAACCACATTATGGCTCAACCCTTACTCAGGATGTTGAAACTATTTCAACTTGGATGAAGCTTCAACCTAAAGCAGTGTTCGTAATTCATTCTGGTTGGGCTTGGCACACTAAGCGTGCGCAGGAATATGCAAGCCTCGCCACGCCAGACCAAATGGCGCACAGTCCCATTTATCTAAGAGCATTAGTCGTTGAACTAAATCGGCAAAACCCTGGAAGGGAACTCCGCCAAACTCTCGCCCAAAATTTGTTGGCACAAATTGCTGAAGATATCGATGCCGGAAAAGCCCCTCTTAAAAACATTGCGGAATTGTACCGCGACGATATTCATATGACCCATGACCACGGGAAGTATCTTATGCACAACGCTATGAGGCGAGCATTAGGTCAACCGCCATCGGCTGCAGGATTCGAAAAGCTCAACCCAGACCTTAAGCAATACCTCGATTCCGTTCTCTCGCTGCTAGATACCATCCCAACCGATCGAATTATCATTGAACAAATTTTTTCCACCAAGTATACAGGCGACCGATCAGCACTCGTTGCCAAGATATCCGATAACAAATTAAAAACTAAGCTTACCGCCCTCTTGCCAGACACCGAACAAGCCCTCAAGAATTGGGGGAGCACCCTTATCTTAAATTCTCAGGTTGAACAAGTTGGCGGAAAATTGATTTGTTCTCCAAATGCTCCACATTGGTTATATCTTGCAACTGGAGACCGCGGCAACGATTTCTTTAATTTTCCTTCCGCTGTCGATCTATATAACGGCAATAACCCACTTAAAGGTAAAGGCGGCCGGAACGAAAAAGTCTCTAATCATTGGCTTAAAAACCTTGCCGAGGCTACTACTCTTCGCAGAATTGATTTAGCTAACTGCGCTATAACAAACAATGGGTTACAGCACCTTAGCAAGTTGACGAACCTAAAAGAATTGAACCTTACCCTTTCCCCTATTAACGACGATGCCTTGGTGCATCTTGCCGGATTAACAGATTTACGCACACTTGGACTGGCATCGACCCAGTGCACCGGCACAGGTTTTGTTCACCTCAAAAATCTAAAAAAACTGGAAAGCGTCAACTTCCATTTCACGCCTCTTAACGATAACGGTTTACAAGCTATCTCTCAAGTTTCCATCTCGGGCCGTTTATGGTTTGCACACACCCATTTTACCGATGCTGGGGCTATGAACCTAAGCAACCTTACGCAACTCAAACGGTGTGGTATTGGCAGTAATGATAAGGCAAGTTCTGGGGAAGCCGTGGCTGCTCTTATAAAATTACCTTTAGAAGAACTCTCCTTGCTAGACAATCAAGCAAATTCTATCGGCTTAGCTTATGCAACAAAGATTGTAACCCTCCGCAGCCTTGACCTTTCACACGCTCCAACTATCACCAATGAATCGATGCGCCTAGTCAGCCAGATGCCAGCATTAGAAGAATTTAAACTGGGCAGCGCCAAAATAGACGATGAGGGATTGATGGAGCTTGCAGCATCGAAGTCACTTAAGAAGATAACGCTTATTGGAGTGAAACTCGTTACTCCTACCGGGCTCGAAAAACTTCGCAAGGCACGGCCTACTCTTCAAGTCGAACAAAAATAAGAATCAATCTCGTAATAAGATTGTTCTCCATAAATCATTTCATCTTTGTTCTTGGCTTTTTACTGTTAACCCAAACAGCACCGCAAAGCGGAGTTGCAAAAACTTTCAGAGTTCGAAACGGCAGTACAAAGTTTAGATAGCGTTATTTCTTGGTGCGGTAAGATGTGCGAGATCGACATAGTATACATCGGGGTCGGTCTTGTCTATAAATACCCTGATTTTCTTGCCCGCTAAAATGATTGAAGGATCAAACCAAACATTATTACTTTTGAATAGGTGGAGTTCGGAAGAAAATGGATTTTGCCACTGAGTCAGAACTCTGAACGGGTGATTGCCCTTGACTAAAATTGTGGTGTCGAGCTCAACACCTTTGAACTCGGTGATTACTAATGTTCCATTTTTCATTAAGAATTCTTCTTGGCGGCTTCTGGTTGTTTTCATAGGTTTGGCAAAAATAA
Source organism: Gemmataceae bacterium (assembly GCA_041694635.1). GTDB lineage: Bacteria > Planctomycetota > Planctomycetia > Gemmatales > Gemmataceae > UBA969. The sequence continues at coordinate 10,096 of JBDNHI010000090.1, forward strand.
TTGCGAACCCAATCAAAGAGAATACCAAACCCATTACACCTAAGATAAATGAAACACCCCAAAGGGAAAAGAAGCTATTAATTTGTGCCTTTTGTGGATTTTCTGGTCGGTATAAAACCTCAACTTTTTGACCTATTGCATAACTTGGCGGATTGCTACTAACGGCTGAGATAAATTCAATTGATTCATTATTTTGGTTAATAAAGCGAACAACGGGTGTGTAAGTTATGGAATTATTATTATTAGCTCGAGACTGGTTTAATTTAACCACAGTACCTTCTGCGTTTGTAGACCCATTGAGAAATGAACTAGTGCTTCTAAAAGTGAAGAACGAGCCCAAAAGGAGGCCGATGCCAACCAAGATGAATATAAATTTAAAAATGTATATTTTAATCATTTTTTGATCCCGAATGTGTTTGCGCTATACTTAACAAGCTTAGCTACTGCAACCGCCGAATGGTTACAAGCATAGCCAAAGAACCAAATGCCGTAAACGGGATTAGCCCATCAGATTCTATAAATATTAGAATAAGCCCGTCAATTAAAAGTTAAAATTATAAATGGCGATTGCAATAGGTCCGTAGTTCGTAACCGGGGGCACGGCGTGAGAGGTTTACGGCTTACTTGCTTGGCTTGAGCAGTTTTATCATTGCTTCTCCCATTCCTAGGCCGACATCCATATAGACCTCGGCCTTGCCACCGTAGTGGCCGTTGCCGCTGCCACCCTGAGCCATCGGGTTCGTGTAGATGGTCGCAACATTCCCTTTGAATTCTGGGTACTTGCCGCTGGTGCCATCCACGGCGAGATGTCCCTCAAGAACCAACCCGCCCGGACCGGTACTGCCTTTCACGGCCTCGCCCAAGGTGCCGCAGACGAACTTCGCGTTGGGTGCATTGAATTCTTTCCGCAGCGCCTTGATGAATGCTACGAGGTTCTTTTCATAATGGGAGGAATGTCCAGCGTTACCAGCATCCCTCTCGCCTTGCCAAAAGAAGAAGCCCGCGACTTCATATCCCTTCGCGCCTGGGTAATGCTTTTCGAGATCGGCCAACGCCTTCTTTGCATCGCCGATGTCTGAATCCCACTGCTTGCCAGCATACCAATCAATGGGCTTGCCATTTTTGTCCACCCAAGGAGCCGGTTCGGTTTTAAGCCCCTTAGCCGAGTCCATTTCCCAGAACTCGGGTTTGTCCTTGTAGCCGGCGTAGACCAGCTTCTTTTCGACGCCCGCTTTGTCCTTAGCGACAAACTCGCGACGATCGCTTCCCGGCGGCAGCAGGTCCCATCCCAGAGCCCGGTTGCCGATGCACGCTTTGAGAATCATCACCGGCGCATCGATCGCATTTCCCAGCGGATGGCCGATCCCATATTCAGGGCCGAGATTGCCTCCTGCGACAGTCATCCATTCATTTCGGAGGGGGCCTCGGCCAGACATATATTGCACAAAGCGGACATCCTTCCTCACCGTCCAAGCCCCCGCATCATCCACCAAATATTGATATTTCTTCTTCACCTTGACTGCGTGCTCCAAAGAAATGTCGCCACCTTTCACTTTGCCGAGGCCGACCATGTTGGACTGGCCTAGCAGAATGAAAACCTGAACCGGCTTGGTCATGTCGGCTGGCTTGCCGTCGGGGTTGGGCAGCGCATCGTTGACGCCCTTTGACTTGGGCACCGTATTTTGCGCTGACACCTCAAAGGCTAGGCTAGCTAGAAGAAATAACCCAAGCAAGAAACCAAAAATCTTCGCAGGTTTAATCATCGCATTACTTCCGTTCTTGAAGTTGGTGAGGTCAAAACTGGGGGTGCCAGTCTGATACTTTTCTTTCGCAAAATTAATAATAGTATTGCGATGGTTGCTCGTCAACACATAACCAAATTTACCGCTTGGGTTACGGTCGCCTAACAGTAATTCGTATGCTCAAGCAATCTTGGTGAAATTTGCGCCCTGCCCAAAATATCTTTGTCAACGACAAGTTATGGAACTGGGCATACTGATTAAAGAATTAATCTATTAGCAAAGTATGACGATAAGAAAGGGATGGTTATAAAAAAGATAATTACAAATTTCTTTGGTGAAGTTTATATGCAAAAATGAAGCTAGAAAAGAAGACTGCTATCATTACTAGCTTCAAACTTAAAATTGGCGTAGTTGCCTGTAAGTTTATTTCGAGAGAATGAAGTCTTTTTCGTTCTTACCCGATTTTATTTCTAGTTTAAGCTCTGTTGAATTTTCATTACTATAAATGGGAGGTAATAATTCTTCGCCGGCCTGCATTACCCAATCTGCTTTTGGGTCATCATACATTTTCATTTTTTTTGATTCTTTTGGAGCTTTGATTAGGACCTTAGCTGAACCAACAGGAACATTTTGCACGAAGTATTTTCCTTTGTCGATCATACCACCCGAGGTTGGCCCTTTTCCATCAGTTGAAAGAAATACAATTGAACCATGCTCAATGGATTTTCCATCATAAGTTACGATACCTGAAACCTCACCGTTTTTAGAACCAGTACATCCTAGTAAAAAAATAGCCAAAATAAACAGGATGGTTGCTTTTTTTATGAGCATTGTTGCCTCAAGATTATTGGTTGGGAAGAACTTCATCGCCATCCATCGTGCCCAAAGCTCGCCAAAGGGCCTGTGAAACACTGTTGGCAAAAAAGCGGACGCTTCCATCACCTAGCGTTGCATTTACTCCCCCGGTATGGTTACTTCTAGCTGCATTTTGGGCTTGATTACCATTGACCGATGGCATCCGAATTGGATCAGTGGTTACAGAATAGAATACGAGGGTGTCTGGTACTGAAGAGTTTGGGGTGTTTATGGTCATAAAGCTAAAGCAACCACGGTCGTCGTTCATAATGTCTCCGCGGATATCAAACGCAGTGTTTGGCGCCATTAACCGTTCAGAAAGTAGCAAAGTGTTTGATATGCCATCGGTAATTTTTGAAAGCGTAACTTTAGTGGGGGTGCTGGAACCGTTCGAGTAGTTAAAAGGTGCGGTACCAGGTGTTACTGAAGGACCCGGATCGGTAGCATTTCCCCAATTAACCGCATAATTTCCACGGGCCCTTGTGTAGGGATCACCCTGCCAGTAGGCTGGCCCACCTCGGTCAGAGGGGCAAAGGTAAGCTGCAACTTGGGTAGCTATAAGGTTGGAGGTCGAGTTGTTAGCTGCGCCATTGGGCGCTTGATAAAAACCAACCGTATAGTTGTATTGACTGGCCAACGCTGTTTGCTCGATGAATGGCCATAAGAAAGGTACCCACGAAGTTCTGGGGGCTTTTAGGCTTCCAAACGGTATTTGTCCGCTCGTGTCGTGGAAACTTTGTATTGCTAATCCCCACTGCTTTAAATTGTTTTGGCATTTCATTCGGCTTGCAGCCTCTCGCACTTTTTGCACCGCAGGCAATAATAAACCAATTAGAATGGCAATGATTGCGATGACAACTAATAGCTCAATTAAAGTAAAACCAAAAGAAGATCGATTAGTGCGAGTGTACATAATTTTCAACTTTCAACCTTAGACCCAAAAAAGATAAAAAACCATAAGTTATTTCATGCTAAAAGTCAATAATTTGAAAATTTAAATTGATTAAAAAACCTCTTAGAAGAAAAGGAGGAGTTTTTTAGTTAAACATTGGTTTGTTTGCAGGGCATAAAATAAAGAAACACTTTCAGAAAATGTGTTTGCCACTTGACCAATTTTGTCTCTTTTACCAGTCCGTTTGTTCCTGCTGACTTTTCAATTTCTTTTTCGATTCTAATTTTCCTGAGTTCGACTTCTTGGCTATTCGCTTGGTGATGAATTAAGATTTTATTGCTTTGCCCTTCAATTCTTGCGCTTGAAGCTTGACCCAAAATGAGAAAAAGAATTGCGAAAAGAAGATTCATAAAACAAAGTTTTTCTAAATGTTTACAAGTGCTTTGCATCATCAATCCTTCGGGTTTAATAAAAACCTTCGTTAAACTTGCCCTCTATTTTATTAGTCGTTTCATAATTGAAATACTTGCCAATATTTTTGGATTAAATTTTACCCCTGGCTTTGCGAGTTCTGAAGATGATGAGTCAAGAAGTTTTTAAAGGGGGGTCGGTGGCTCCTCAGGAGCTACCGCTATCCCCTAGACTAAAATAAGTTAGACTAGAATCAGTTAGACTAGAATAGGTTAGACTAATTGGCACGGTGCTCAGGTGCCACCTGAGGGGCCTCCTGAGGAGGCTCGTGCGTGGCAATTAGATTGGGGTGAGGAGGCACCAGAGCAGCCTCCTCAGGTGGTTCGTGCGTGGCAATTAGATTGGGGTGAGGAGGCACCTGAGCAGCCTCCTCAGGTGGCTATGGCGATTTAAGGCATAAAGCACATTGTTGAAGTTTTTTTGGATCTTTTGCAAGAGGATTTGAAACAACAAAACGGGATAACCAAGTACCCAACTTTGATTAAAATCGCACAAATAAATAATCCAAACTTTAAACAAAAAGGCACAAATAATTTCTCTAACTTTAATCTAAATGGCACAAATAATTTCACCAGCTTTTTGAAAATTAAGCACCAGCCTCCTCAAAATTAAAACCCGCCAGCCCCAAATCGATAATAGTGGCTCTCGAGATTCTTGTGGTGCTTATTTAGTAATCTGAAAAAAAAAGAAAAATACAGCTCCACCTAGCGCAATAGATTGGCTTTTGGCCCACTTTTATAATTGGAGTTTTAAAAAGAAGAAGAGTTATAATACACCCCCCTGTTATTAATTAAGGGATGGGTGAGTTTTGGAGCCGCTGTTTCACCTGCAGTGATTATAAAAAACGAGCCTCTCCCTTTTGTTAGTGCCAGGCATTCCTCAGGGTGGAATTGCCGAGTGCCGATCTTTCTAAGTTGAAGCAGTTTGCCGTGGAGTAGCCAAGTTCACCGATGAGAGATGGCGGGTTGCTCAATCAGAGTGTTCTTGGAGAAGTTGGTGTTCATAATTTTGCCTCATCCACACGCTTTTGTACCAAGAGCCATTCGTCGGATACGCCTAGTTTCATCGCCCATTTGGCTACATACTCCCTATCCAGTTTATCCTGTAGTAACTTAATCATTCCAACAATATCGCGTAAGTGCTTGTCGCTGACGCCGCCACCAAGCTGAAAGAAAACCAGCTTGTTGACCAACACGCCTTCCGGGGAACCGAACCACGCCGACTTGTCTCCTTCGATGGCAATGCGACGGATGCGTCCAGCCTCGGTTCGGTTGAACTCCGAATCTGACGGGATAATCAAGTCTACTTTCAGACCCGATGAGGGGTGCAGGATATTGAATTGAAATCGCTTCACAATGGCGTCATGGGCTGCTATTTCGGACAGATAGTAATCGGGTGCAGGAAATGCCGCACACAGCGCCGGTATATCTTCCAATTGCAACTCGGCCACGATGTCTATATCGTTTGTGAACCGTGGTTCGCCATACACCATGCTGGCAAGTGAACCGACAATGCGATAGTGAATTTTTTGCGACTCGAAAAAATCTGCCACGATCTGCATCAGTTCGTGTGGTTGCAACTCAGATGGCTTCAAGGTCGATCACTCCGTGACTGATGCGGCGGATCAGTTCGCGATTCACTTGCCGCTCGGTCCATTCGGGATGGGATGTGCAAATCGACCCGCGAATCATCACGCGGGCAGATTGCCACATCCGCCCTGCGATCTGCAACCGTTGGAGAGGCGTTTTTTGTCGCAAGATGTCGGCCATTGCATCATCCATAATGTCGATCACTAGTTCTTTTCTCCCCTCAGGGCCCAAAGCGTGAGCGCTGATCCCTTTCCATCTGTACTTTCTGGTTCGGTTGTTACCCATTCAGTACAGAGTATTTTACGATAAGGAGAAGGGTTCAGCAATCAGCATTAAAAGCTGCTTTAGATTCCTTACCACAAAACAAACAATCGATATAATTTTTGGGGCTGTACCATCTAAGCGGGTCTGCTAGGATGGAATTATGTATGAAAATAGGGGTAGGGAAATCCGGTTGATCCCGGACTCCCCTCCCTCCAAACCGTACGGGCGGTTTTCCCGCATACGGCTTTCCAGTCAGTAGTTGCCTGCAACGGATTGATCGAAACGAAAATGAGCTTCGTGCAGACTATACA
>JBDNHI010000091.1:0-13883 GCA_041694635.1 Gemmataceae bacterium
GCTATGGGGCGATGCGAAGCGCCCGATTGTTGCGGTGATCGAGGATGCGGATCGCGATAAGGTCTGGCTGTTCGCCAAGGACAAGAACGCCGGGGCCAAGCGCGATTTCTATTTCGAGATGAAGGAGACGATCAAAGCCGAATCGTTCGATCCCGCGGAATTACGCCCCGTCAACATCGAAGGCCGGGCCAAGCTGCTGCTGGAGTACCTGCCGCTCATTTCGGCTGATGGCAAGAAGTGAATGGCAAAGCCCCAAGACCGTGGCCGGGGTCGCCCTTTCAAAGTGAACATCTCCTGACCGCTGGTGAAGTAAGAGTAGAGCATGGTGCCGGCGATGAGCGTCGCGATGATCGCAGCCGAGAGACCGGCAACCATAGGGTTCCACCGAGTCCAGTGCCAGGCGCGCTCGGGACGGCTGACGGGGCGTGAACTGGTTCAGGAATTTGTTCTTCAAACAAAAGTTTTTGATTCGGATCAATTTTATCCGCACGGGGGATGCTACTCTCGAACTACAAGCGCAATCAGACCGAGACTTCGCTGAATTTTTGCGCCTGACTTCAAAAAAGCTCGATGGACCACCCATGTATTGGTTTCTTAAGTAGTTAATCTAGATGATAATGCTCGAGTTTAAAATTAGTTCCTTCTATTTTAACTAACTTCTTTATAATAACCTTTAGCTGTTTTTTAATCGTTATTCAACGGGCTTTTAGGAGATCATCAATGGCACCCCAGATTACTCGTAGAACTGCTTTGCAGGGCGTTATTCTTACTGGTGCAGGTTACTGGATTGGGGCCTCTGCTAGTTCGGTTAACGCTGTTTCTCCTAACGAAAAATTAAACCTTGCGGTTATAGGCGTAGGGGCTCAAGGCCGTTCAAATCTCAATGGCGCTGCTAAGGAAAATGTAGTTGCCCTTTGCGATGTCGATGATAAGCGTGCAGGCGATGCCTTCGATAAGCACCCTAAAGCTAAAAAGTTTTACGACTTTCGCAAGATGTTCGATTCTATGGAAAAAGAAATCGACGGCGTGCTGATTAGCACCCCAGATCATACTCACTTTCACGCCGCCCTTTGGGCGATGCAGCGTGGCAAACATATCTACCTTGAAAAACCACTAGCCCACGATGTTTGGGAAGTTCGCACCTTAACTAAACTTGCTAAGGAAAAGAAACTTGCAACCCAACTTGGGGCTCAAAGGCATACTCTTCCCGCTTTAAGACAAGCGGTCGAAATCGTAAAAGCTGGTATTCTCGGGGACATTACCGAGGTTCATTCGTGGGTGGGTGGCGATCGAGGGATGCCCCCTATTCCTACTGAAAAACCTGCAATCCCTGCTAGTGTCAAATGGGATTTATGGCTTGGCCCTAACGCTGACTTCGATTATCAACCTTCGATCTGCCCCTATGGCTGGCGTTTTTGGTGGCAGTTTGGCACCGGAGAAACAGGCAACTGGGGTTGTCATATTCTTGATATCCCATTCTGGGCCCTTGATCTTCGTTACCCCACCAAAGTTGAAGCCTCTGGCCCGCCCGTTCATGATTTGAACACCCCTAAGGCACTTGCTTCTAAATTCGCATTCCCTAAAGAAGGCAAACGCGAAGCCCTTACCCTTCATTGGTATCATGCTAAAAATGGTCCCGAGATTCTTGCAAAGCATGATTTGAAAGCTGGGAACTTTAACAACCTGTTCATAGGTACCAAGGGGATGCTCCTTTGTGGTTTCAATTCTTGGAAACTTCTGCCTGATGACAAGTTTAAAGAGGTGAAGGCACCCAAAACTATTCCCGATTCACCTGGTTTTCATAAAGAATGGTTCGATGCTTGCAAAGGTGGTAAACCTCCAACTTGTAACTTCGATTATTCTGGCCCTATGACCGAAACAGTGCTACTGGCAAATGTTGCCTATCGCACTGGTGGTTTTGAATGGGATTCAGAAACCCTTACTTGCAAGGGTAATCCCAAAGCTCAAGGTTTGCTTCAGAGAGCCTACCGCAAGGGTTGGGAAGTTTAAACTTTATCAATAGTAAAAGTTTGCCCTTAAGAATCTAAGGAAGGTTTCCCTAGAATTCTTAAGGTTGATACAAGTTATTATAGAATCAGTTCTTTAATTACATTTGCGTGTTCTACCCCAGTTAGCTTTTGATCTAAGCCCTGATATCGAACGGCGAACTTTTCGTGATCAAACCCCAATAGTTTGAGAGTAGTTGCATGGAAATCTCGAACTGGAACGGGATCTTTAATAATGTTGTAAGAGAAGTCATCGGTCTCGCCATAGACGGTGCCCGGTTTAGAACCACCCCCCGCCATCCACATAGTGAAACAGCGTGGATGATGATCACGGCCATAATTAGTTTTACTTAAACCGCCTTGGGAATAAATAGTTCTCCCAAATTCCCCACCCCAGATGACTAAAGTAGAATCGAGCATACCACGGTGCTTTAGGTCTTGAATTAAGCCGTAGCAGGCTTGGTCGACATCTCTACATTGGTCGGGTAATCTGCCAGCAACATTGCCATGAGTATCCCAGTTGTTGTGATAAATTTGAACGAAGCGAACCCCTCGCTCGACCAACCTGCGTGCAACAAGGGCGGTGTTTGCGAAAGTTCCGGGCTTGCGAGCAGCTTCGCCATAAAGCTTGAAGGTGTTCTCGCTTTCTTTTGCCATATCCGCAAGTTCAGGAACACTTGTTTGCATCTTGAATGCCATTTCATATTGCTGAATACGCGTAAGGGTTTCGGGATCGCCCACTTGGTCAAGAGTTATTTGATTAAGCTGATTGATGCCATCTAGGGTGCGCCTGCGAATTTGAGCAGGTACACCTGGGGGGTTGTTGAGGTAGAGGATTGGATCGCCACTAGAGCGGAACGGAACCGCAGCATATTCGCCTGGAAGGTAACCAGCTTGCCAAAGACGAGCTGAAATAGCTTGCACCTGTTCGGTGTTGGAGGGCTTAGCAACCATAACCACAAACGCGGGAAGATTTTGGTTCATACTTCCAAGCCCATAGCTAACCCACGCCCCCAAGCAAGGCTTCCCAGTTAACTGATTACCAGTCTGCATAAAGGTGATAGCAGGTTCATGGTTGATAGCTTCGGTATTCATTGAACGAATGAAGCAAAGGTCGTCTGCCATTTTTGCTTTGAATGGGAAAAGCTCGGAAAACCACATTCCCGAAGAACCGTGCTGCGAGAATTTGAACTTCGAAGGAGCGATAGGAAATCGTGCCTGCCCACTAGTCATGGTGGTAAGCCTTTGCCCCTTGCGGATAGAATCGGGAAGATCCTTGTCGTAGAAATCTTGCATTTTTGGTTTGTAATCGAAGAGGTCCATCTGCGGCGGGCCGCCCACCATATGCAGATAAATCACATTCTTTGCCTTGCTAGGGAAGTTGTTCATGGGCGCAATTGAAGCCGGGGAAGCGGCGTTGGCTTTTCCCGAAAGTAGGCTAGATAAAGCAGCCCAACCCACAACATTAGAACCTTTAGCAAGAAAATGTCGCCTAGTTAAAGCAAGACCTTGTTCACGAATTAATGCATCTACATTCATTGTTATAATCTCCGGGAATATTTTACTTCAGCTTAGCGACAAAGAACTTCATCAAGGTTGTAAATGGAATTAATGACTAGAGTCCAAGAAGATAGTTCAGCAAGGTTGAGTTTAAGATCGGCCTTGAATGCGCCAAACGATTGCAACTTCTTAGCCTCTTCCAAGTTTTTAGAATAGAACCCAAGTAGGTCAGCACGCTCTGTCAGCACCAGCGACTTTTCAGCGGGCTTTAACTTTCGCGAAAGAATGTGCGATGTTATAAAATCAAGCTGAGAGTCAAGGCTGTTGCCACCTTCTTTTAGGGCTCTTTCTGCAAGAAATCGTGCGGCTTCAACAAACTGTGGATCGTTGAGTGTAACTAATGCTTGAAGGGGAGTATTGGTTCGTTCTCTTTTGACGGTGCAGGTTTCGCGATTAGGGGCGTTGAGTATTTCCATACTTGCAGGAGGTGCGGCCCTTTTCCAGAATGTATACATACTTTTACGATAAAGGTTTTCGCCGGTATCGGCTTTGTAATCTCGGGTGTTGCTGCCTATCATCGCCACCGCTTCCCAAACCCCTTCAGGTTGGTAAGGCTTAACGCTGGGCCCGCCAATCTTTTTGGTAAGAATCCCGCTCGATGCTAAGGCATAATCGCGGATCATTTCTGCATCCATTCGGTACCTACTGCCTCTGCTAAGAAATCGGTTGAAAGGATCTTTATCCAGCTTTTCAACAGAGGTGATTGCAGATTGTCTATAGGTAGCACTGGTGACCATCAGTTTAAAAAACTTTTTGATATCCCAAGCTTCTTCTCTGAAATGGATTGCAAGAAAATCAAGTAATTCAGGATGACTTGGAGTATCGCCTGTGATACCGAAATCGCCGCTGGAGCGAACGATGCCATTGCCAAAAACTTCTTGCCAAAAGCGATTAACCGTGACCCTTGCGGTAAGAGGGTTCTCAGGCATAAACAACCATTGGGCGAAACCGAGCCTGTTGCGAGGAGTTTCTTTGGGCATCAGATGAAGGACTTCTGGAGTTGCAGCAACAACCTTATCTTTGCGCTTATCGTAGTCGCCTCGGTTTAAAATAAAAGCCATAGGAGCTTCTGCTTTTTCGACCATAATGTGGGCGATAGTGCCTTTGTTTCTGTATTCCTTTTCTTCACGGTCGAGGTCATTTAGCCTAGTTACAAGATTTTTAGAAGAATTATCTAAGTTAGAAATCCACCAATCGAAAAGCTGATTGTTTTCATCGGGTGTTCGTTTTGACTTCTCTTTGTCAAGAATTTTGACAAGTTTTTCAATCGGGCCAAGTGCGCTCACTTCACTTGGGTTAAGTGTTCGGTTATAAATTTTGAGGTCGTAAAAAGTAGCCTTGGATAAAGGTTCGCTAGAGTCTCTGGAACCTAAGCGGAAAGGAACCTTAGTTCGAATACTTTCGCTCAGGTTGTTGGAAAGCACCTCAGTCGCTTGAGCCACCCCATTGACATAAACCTTAACACCTTCTGCTTTGGCAGAACCATCATAGGTTACAAAAATATGTTGCCAAACATTTTGATTAAAGGAAGCTTTAGAGACAACTTTAATTGCATTTTCAGGCCAAGAGGAAACAAGATGGGCACCTACTTTCCCGTTCTCAAACCAGAGATCCCAACCACGGTGTTTTGCTGCATTATCCATTCGTGCAAAAACAGGCCCAAAGGCTTGCCTTGGGGTTAGTACCCAAGCCCCAAAAGAGAATTTCTGATCTTTTTCGAAATCGCCCACTTCGGGAATTATTACAGACCCTGGTTTTGCTACCTGTAGAACTTTTTCTTCGGCTTGACCTTTGACCCAAACAATATCAGGTGCATCGATTTGTTTTTTTTCCTTATTGATAATAAATTCAAGTTTATTACCATTCCCTTCTTTTAAGGTAGCTGAAGCGATCAAACCATCCGTAGAAGCTTGTGCGTTAAAAGTTTCTTTGGAAGCCGAGGCCAACCAAGTCTCAAAATTAGCTTTTGCCTCTTTCTTGCGATTTTCTATTTGAGATCGAACTTGAGTAAGTTCTTTATTAGCTTTTTCCCAGCGGGGCAGGTCTGTAGAAATAGGTACTGGAATTATCGGTGGGGTGTCTTTGATGTTTCCATCCATTGCCCCTTGAGTTGTATTGTTGAAGAATGCTGCGAGTGAGTAAAAATCCTTTGTGCTGATTGGGTCGAACTTATGATCATGACATACCGCACACCCTGCGGTAAGCCCTAGCCAAACCTGCGAAACAGTTTCGGTGCGGTCTCTAGTATAGAGCACAAGGTATTCTTCAGAAATTGCACCACCTTCATTGGTGGTGATATTGCAGCGATTAAAACCTGATGCAACTTTTTGGTCTATGGTTGCTGCGGGAAGCAGGTCGCCCGCAATCTGTTCAACCGAAAATTTGTCGAATGGCATATTCTTGTTAAAAGCGTTTATCACCCAGTCTCGGTAACTCCACATCTCACGGAAATTATCAAAGTGAATGCCGTGGCTATCTGCATATCGGGCAGCATCGAGCCAAATTCTACCGCGGTGTTCTCCCCAAGAAGACGATTGCAAGAACTGATCTACGAGCTTTTCGTAAGCGTCGGGCCTAGTGTCTGCAAGGAAGGCTTCAACAATTTGTGGTTCGGGCGGTAGGCCTGTAAGGTCTAGGCTAAGCCTACGAACTAAGGTTCGTTTGTCTGCTTCTGGTGCAGGAGTCAGGCCTTTTTTCTCAAGTTCTAAAAGAATAAATTGATCGATAGGGTTTTTAACCCAAGCTTTGTTTTTTACTTCTGGAATAGCAGGCTTCTTTGTTGCAATAAACGACCAATGAAGTTCGTATTCAGCTCCTTCTGATATCCATTTTTTAAGTGTTTCTTTTTGTGAAACTGATAAAGTTTTGTGTGCCTTTGGGGGAGGCATCACCTTGCCCTTTTCGGTGCTATAAATGCGTTCGATAATGGGGCTTTGTTCTGCTTTGTTTGGGATGATAGCCCCAAACTTGACAGCATCTTCGCGTCTATCTAATCGTAAATCTGCCTTGCGAGCAGCGCTATCTGGGCCGTGGCAGGCAAAGCAATTTTCGCTAAGTATGGGTCGAATGTCTTTATTGTATTTTAGCTTTTCCGCAGCTTGAGTGAATGCAGTTAGTAAAAGTAAAAAAACTAGAACAAAAATTTTCTTAAGCCACATTGTTCACCTTGATCTTTTACGGCTAATCTTTGCAGCCATTGTGGAATGTTGCATTATGGGAGGATTACGCATTGTTATTTTAGCTAAAAAGAAGAAGTTCTTCCAACCTTTTGCAGCTTTATCAAAGAAATAAACCTACTTACCAGTTGTAATTTAGGTGGATAAATCTAATTGAATTGATTTTAACTAAATATGTTTTTATGACTTCCTGCGTTTAATACTTCTCGTGCTATTTCTGGCTGAAGCCTTAACTTTGGATAGTCAATTAATGTTTGCATTACGGTGCTGACCACCATTCCTTGGGTCACTGGTTCTGAAGAAGGAGAAGAAGCATCAGCTTTCGATTGACCGATAACTTGACCCATTGGGAATCCGCCGCCCGCAAGTAGTAAGGGCCCTAGATTACCCCAGTGGTCGCGTCCACCCTTGCCATTGATTTTTGGGGTACGGCCCATTTCCCCACACACGACTAAAAGAATTTGGTCTTCAAGCCCTCGACTTTTTACATCTTCTAAAAATGCACTGATTGCGTGGTCTAGAGGTGGGGCCATATAGCCCATTCCCTCTTCTATGGTTGCATTGTTCGAATCAGCGTGCATATCCCAAACAAAGTTTGTGGTCACCGTTACAAATCCGGTACCCCTTTCACACATCCTTCGAGCTAAGCAAAGTAGCTTTCCTAAAGATTTAGCATTATCGGCATAGTTTTTATGATTATTCCACTTCTTGTTGATGCTATCGACCTGAATTTGGGATGCGGTATCGTATTTAGCAATGGTTTTGGGATCTTCTTTGGAAAGATCTAAGGCATCGGCTAATCCGCCCATCAGAGCAAGCAGAGCCATTTCGCGTGATTTATCGGTGGTTTCCGAGCGTAGCGTATCTTCAATAGCCCATCGAACTTTATCCAAGCTTTGAAGAAGGGCAAGCCTGTCGTCTAATCTTTCGCGGGGTAGTTTTATTTTTAAATCTTGCATCAGGCCACTTCCAGCACCGGGTTGAACCGGAGAAAGCGAAGGAGAAAAAGGACCCGTTGCATCGAACTTCCCAAATTGCATAACTCCTGCTTGCAGCGAGGGATCTACAGCACGCGGGAAGAGCAGGGCATTTCTTGGAATAGCTTTTTCAGGATGAGATATTCCTGCTACTGAACAATAAAGGCTACCCAGATTTGCACCCGAAGTTGTTCTGCTAACCACAGGTTTAATATCGTGATTAGCATCGCCCGGAACATAAGACCTTACGATGGTTAATTTATCAGCATGGGTTGCAAGTTTCGGAAAAGGGGAGCCAAAAAGCACGCCGGGCAGTTTGGTCTGAACCGTACCTAAAGGGCCTCGAATTTCCTTGGGGGCATTTGGTTTCGGATCAAAGGTTTCTACTTGACTTGGGCCACCGTGTAAGAAAAGAAATACTACCGACTTTCCACTTAATACAGATTTCTCGTTAGCTTTTGCGAGTTGCCCCGATGACAAGCCTGTGAGTCCAAATCCACCAATTTTGAGGAAATCACGGCGTCTTAAGTGGTTATCGTTATCCCAGAAGGTAAGCATGGCAGATTCTCATTGGTTTAGGTAGGAAGAATCACTATAAGTTAGGATCGTCATAATAGCCAATAAATCCTTCTCATTGCAGAAGATTTTTGCCAATTCTGAGAAGGGTTGATGTTATTTAGGTTAAAATTCAACTTATTTTAATCAAATAACCAGAACTGGCTTTAGCCTTTTACTAAGCTTTTCAAATATATAGTTAAATTGGAAATAGAGGATCTAGCTATGGATTTGATTACATCCGCATCAAGTTTGCCCACAATTACTTTATTCTTTTTAGTAATAGCATTAGTAATTGCATTTGGGTTTGAATTTATAAATGGATTTCATGATACCGCGAATGCTGTAACCACCGTTATCTACACAAAATCTTTGCCAGCAACTCCTGCTGTTATTTATTCTGGGTTCCTAAATTTTTTAGGAGTTATGACAGGAGGGACATCCGTTGCTTTCAGCATTGTCAATCTTTTGCCCGTAGATCTACTCATTGATAACAACAATGGTAAGGCTTTAGTGATGGTGCTATCCCTTTTAATAGGTGGCATCATTTGGAATTTAGGTACTTGGTTTATTGGTTTGCCTGTAAGTACTTCTCATACTCTCATTGGCTCGATTTTGGGAGTAGGAATTGTAAACAGCTTAATGAATGGGAATGGGCTATCGGGTTTAAATTGGAGTCAAGTTGTCACCGTAATGATTGCGCTGGTAATTTCTCCTTTAATAGGATTTGCGTTAGCCGCAGTTGGGATGCTTATTATGAAATTGGTAATCCGTGATGAAAAGCTATACACTCCGCCTTTAGATAACAGCCCACCACCTTCTTGGATTCGTAGTGTTTTGATAATGACTTGTGGTGGAGTGAGCTTTGCACATGGGTCAAATGATGGGCAAAAAGGAATGGGTTTGATTTTGCTGGTGCTCATCGGGTTTATGCCTGTTTATTACGCTATGGATATTCACGATCATCAAAAAGCAAAAACTTGCAGAGAAGCCGTTGTAAATGTAAAACAAGCGTTGGAGCAAGCAAAAATTTCGGACGCTTCAATACTCACTCAGGCAGACCAAGTGATCGAAAATTTGGAAGGGAAGACTTCCCTTGAAGAAGTACCTTCTGATAAAAGGTGGGAAGTGCGTAAAGAAATTTATGTTCTTGTGGTTGCCTTAGAAAAACTACAGAAATCAAGCCCAGAAATAAAAAAAACTCTCTATCCACAAATTTCTGTTATTAAATCCTCCATCGAATTTATTCCCTTATGGGTTATCGTTGGCGTCGCCCTAGCCCTTGGTATTGGCACAACCATTGGCTATAAGCGCATTGTGATTACAGTTGCAGAAAAAATTGGTAAGAGTCATCTTACTTTTGGGCAAGGCGCAGTCGCAGAATCGGTTACCGCCCTTACTATCCTTGGCGCAGTTTTTTTTCACCTTCCGGTTAGCACTACCCATGTGCTTTCCAGCGGAATAGCAGGTACTATGGTAGCCAATAAATCCGGAGTTCAATTAGAAACTTGCCAAAAAATATTACTGGCCTGGGTTTTCACATTCCCCGCCTCTATGACACTTTCTGGAATTATGTTTTTAGTAGGCCATTTTGTTTTTTAATCTTGCTTGGGTTTTTACTTGATTCTTTTATGCTGGGCAATCAAACTTTATTGGTATTTCTTTCTTATAGGATTGGTTCGTGTGTAATCATTAGAGGTTAAAAATATGAATTTTCTTTTCTCTTCATTACTTTTAGCAAATTTTTTATTGTCTCAAGAAACTGCCCCGTTCAAAACGGGGGGCAGTTTCGAAGTCGAGCCTCATAGAAATATTTCTTATTATGAAGGCAAAGATGCGGATACTAAAAAACATAAGCTTGACCTCTATCTTCCTAAAGGCCAGAAGGATTTTCCTGTACTCTTTTTTATTCACGGCGGGGGTTGGACTTCAGGCGATCGTTGGCAATACGGGATGGTAGGCCAAACCTTTGCCAAAAATGGCGTGGGCGTTGTCGTAATTAGCTACCGATTATCTCCTCAAGTTCAGCATCCGGGCCATATTGAAGATGTAGCACGGGCCTTTGCTTGGACTCATAAAAATATTGCCAAATTTGGCGGGAGCCCTGATCAAATTTTTGTTACTGGGCAATCTGCTGGTGGTCATCTTGCTGCACTTCTTGCAACCAATGAAGAATTTCTTAAAGCTCAAAATTTATCACTTAAAAATATCAAAGGGGCTATGCCTATGAGTGGTATTTATACTTTTGGGCTTTGGCGTAACGAAAAAGTGATTGGTAAGGGAAAGGACGCTGTCGATAGTGCTTCCCCTTTAAAACATATTAATGGGAAGGAGCCTCCGTTTTTAATTCTTTACGCCGAGAAGGATTTTCCTGGGTGTGGCAAAATGTCTCAAGATTTGTGCTCCGCATTAAAAGAAAAAAATATTCCTGTTGAATGTAAAGAAATAAAAGACCGCAATCATGTTACTATTATGTTTAAACTGATGATGAGTGAGGCTGACCCCACCACGCAGGAATTATTAGAATTCATAGCAAAGTATTCAGAGCTAAAACTTACTTTAAAAAAGATAATGCCGCTTTGAAAGGTCTTCTCCTAGACAGCAACTCTTCATTTTAGCCTTTAATTTTTATTTGATTCTGCTAGCCTAAAGTCAGATAGTTGTTGCGCATTTAATTCAAATCTCTATGCGAAACCTTTTGTTTTTGATGGTGTTAAAAGCACTGCTTGTAAACTTATTTAGAGTAAAGGTGTTTTAAAATGTTGAACTTTTCTATTCATAATAAATCTGTGAGTTTTCTTGTTGGCTTTTGTGCTTTTCTGGTTCTTTCAAATAACAGCTATTCTGCTGAAAAAGAACGGATGAATGTCCTTTTTATTGCTGTCGATGACCTTAGAACTGAAGCTAGTATCTTTGGAAAAAAGTATATTCATTCACCTAATTTAGAAAGGCTTGCAAGTCGAGGAGTGACTTTCAACCGGGCTTATTGCCAACAGGCTGTTTGTTCTCCTTCGCGTTCTAGTTTGCTAACAGGAACTCGCCCAGATACCACTAAAGTTTGGGATCTTGTTACCCATTTTCGGAAGGCTTTACCTGAGGTGGTAACCCTGCCCTCACATTTTAAAAATAATGGTTATTTTGTTCAAGGAATGGGTAAATTGTACCATAGTTCTTTGGATGACCCTCAATCTTGGTCGATTCCTTGGACTAGCCCTAAAAAAAATATAACCGTCTATGGGTTGCCTGTAAATATTGCAAAGGAAAAAGGTAAGGGAGAAGCTAAAAAACGAGGCCCAGCTTTTGAAAGTTCTGAAGTTCCCGATAATACTTTTCATGATGGTGCCCTAGCAGAAATGGCAATTAAAGCTTTAGGCGAATGCGTTAAGAAAAAAGAACCTTTCTGGTTAGGCGTTGGTTTTATTAAACCTCACCTTCCTTTTGTTTCGCCCAAAAAATACTGGGATCTTTACGACCCTGCCAAGATCGAACTTGCACCAAATCCTTTTAAGCCTAAAGGCGCCCCCGATTACGCTTTCTCTTCTGGGGGCGAAATTAGAAACTATGATAATATCCCCGATGGCAAGATTTCTGATGACCTTGCAAGGCAGTTAAAGCACGGCTACTTCGCCGCCATTAGTTATATGGATGCACAGGTTGGAAAACTTCTTGATGAGCTAGACCGTTTGAAAATCGCTGATAATACCATTATTGTTCTTTGGGGCGATCACGGCTGGAAACTTGGCGAGCACGGTGCTTGGTGCAAACATAGCAATGTAGAAAATGATACAAACGCACCGTTGCTAATTTCCGTTCCTGGTTTTAAATCTGCGGGTAGTAAAACGAATTCACTTGCTGAATTTGTCGATATTTACCCAACCCTTGCAGAACTTTGTGGCTTACCAAAACCACAGCATTTGGAAGGCGTTAGTTTGGTACCCGTACTTATATCGCCCGAAACAATTGTTAAAAATGCTGCTTTTAGCCAATACCCTAGAAGTAATATTATGGGGTATTCTATGCGAACCGAGCGGTATCGCTTTACCAGATGGGTTAACCGAAACGATCATACCAAGGTTGATTCTGTAGAACTTTATGACCACCAAACCGACCCGCAGGAAAACATAAATATAGCATCTGACTCTAAAAATGCAGAGCTTGTTGCTAAGCTAACCACTCAATGGATTAAAGGCTGGCAAGGTAATCTAGTCGATTCTAAAGCTGATAAAATTAAATAGAAAGCCACATTTTTAACACCTAAGATGGTAACAGTTAAGCAAAAGTGTTTTGCTGGTCCGATTCCTATTCTTAGGGATGTTGGCCCAGAGTTTGTCAAGCTAATTGAACGCACAATAAGAATAAGATTTATCTGCTAGCGCCAAAGCAATGGCAGATAAATCAAATATTAATTTGGCACCACGCTCCATTGATTTTTGTTAATTCCGAATTCTTTCAGACAGCCAAGTATGGCACCTCGAAGATCAGGGGCAATTCTGACAAGGAAGGTTCCTTTGCTTCGAACTAGTCAAATACATTAATATACACTCACTACGCTCGCTCTTCAAGGAATATATACTGCGCTCTAGGCCTGTTGAGAAGCACCTTGTAAGCCTTTCAACACCTCAAATGAGTCTAATCAAAAATATCAGTTTTCCGGTTTTTATTCTGTAGTTCCTTGGCTCACCGGCCGCTGCCTTAAATTTGTATTTAACTCGACTAGGGGAACTCTTTCGCCCTGAGTTTGTCGAGCTTTGTCGGCGTACACGCGTACATCTTGCGAAATCTTCATCGAACAGAAATGGGGGCCGCACATTGCACAAAAATGCGCAGACTTGGCGCCTTCCGCTGGCAGCGTTTCATCATGGAATTCGCGCGCAGTATCCGGATCGAGACCAAGATTGAACTGGTCGTGCCAGCGAAACTCGAAGCGTGCCTTGGACAAGGCGTTGTCGCGGATTTGAGCGCCGGGGTGGCCCTTGGCAAGGTCGGCCGCATGGGCCGCAATCTTGTAGGTGATGACACCCGTCTTGACATCGTCCTTGTTCGGCAGGCCAAGGTGTTCTTTAGGCGTGACATAGCACAGCATAGCAGTACCATACCAGCCGATCATCGCCGCGCCGATGCCGGAAGTGATGTGGTCATAGCCGGGTGCGATGTCGGTGGTCAGGGGTCCGAGCGTGTAGAAAGGAGCTTCGTAGCACTGTTCCAATTGCAATTCCATATTTTCTTTGATCAGGTGCATCGGCACATGACCGGGGCCTTCGATCATAACTTGCACATCGTGCTTCCAGGCAATTTGGGTCAGTTCGCCCAGCGTTTTCAATTCGCTGAACTGCGCTTCATCATTGGCATCATAGATCGAACCGGGACGCAGACCATCACCCAGACTAAAGCTGACATCATACGCCTTCATAATCTCGCAGATATCTTCGAAATGGGTGTAGAGGAATGATTCCTTGTTATGTGTCATACACCACTTGGCCATAATCGAACCGCCGCGCGAAACGATGCCGGTCATACGCTTGGCACACATAGGGATATAGGCGAGCAATACCCCAGCGTGGATGGTGAAGTAATCGACCCCCTGCTCGGCTTGCTCGATGAGGGTGTCA
>JBDNHI010000092.1:0-9577 GCA_041694635.1 Gemmataceae bacterium
AGGTTTTAATCCCCTCTAAGTCGGGGCACCTACCAAGACCCAGTCCTCCTGACTGGTTGTTCGTGCGTCTTGATGGTTTTAATCCCCTCTAAGTCGGGGCACCTACCAAGACATGAAAAGATACATAGTGAAAATACATTTGAGACGTTTTAATCCCCTCTAAGTCGGGGCACCTACCAAGACAGAAGATTTAACTTTTTTAGTACGATTAGCCATGTTTTAATCTCCTCTAAGTCGGGGCACCTACCAAGACTTGGCGATTCATCGGAGTCTCTTTGCCAAAATTGTTTTAATCCCCTCTAAGTCGGGGCACCTACCAAGACCTCGACATTAACCGAACGTTTGTTAAAACAAGCAGTTTTAATCCCCTCTAAGTCGGGGCACCTACCAAGACGAGTTCAAAATTGTTATTTCTAATGATAATATAGCCGTTTTAATCCCCTCTAAGTCGGGGCACCTACCAAGACTTGCTCTGGGGAGTGCTCATGGCATATATGAAAGGGCTGGTTTTAATCCCCTCTAAGTCGGGGCACCTACCAAGACAGCATACAACTTAAGTCCTTACTGTACAAGGGTCAAAACAGGCAAAATCCCCGACCCCACCCCCTCCCCACCCCCCTCTCGACTTACACACCCTCTGAAAGAATATCTAAGCCTATATCCCGTATAGCTTTATATGAATCCCCGACCCCCCTATACCCCAAAACCATAAGTCCATATATCCCAACCACTTATGGTTTTGTCGGATTTTCCGACAGGGGTCGGGGATTTTCTACATAATTACATCCCCCGGCTCCGGATCTATCCACGACCCCGTTCCCACTATCTCCGTTGCATAAATGCACCGATTGCAAAGCTGATAAATCCGAACGGTGTCGGTTTGATGATCGATTTCTTTTTTAATAATAGTAAGCAAGGCATAATATCGTGGTTCCGAAAGTGGCCCTTCAAAAACACTTTTTTGAACCCGAGGGAGATAATCCTTCATTTGCCTGAAAAGCTTACCCCTGCGCCTATCTTCGACAATGTCGTAACAAACAACTAAAAACATAAAATTAGCTCCTAAGAATTAAGGAGTGAAAGGAATATAAACCAATTCTTTATTTTCAATCACTCGAGCAAGGTGTTGGACTTGCTCACGAACAATACCCCGAACATCAAGAGAAACTTGCCTAGGATTGAAGAACATCGTTTCCCGAAGACGGGAGTAAAAAGCAGCGAGGAATATTTTTCTCCCATTGGCATTTAAAAAACAACCTTGAATATTGGAATCGTCTTGGGCTGAATCAAATTCTTCGGCAAGGATTTCGTCGAGTGATTTTCCCGAATGATATTCAAAATCGAGTGAAGTCAATTGGCCACGATTAATCAACCGCAACACAAATGAATCAAGCAAAGGCCTGAATTCTTCAAGGATGTCTAAAGCCAAAGAAGGCCTGTTAGCAAGAGGTTGATGCAGGAAGCCAATAGATGGTTCTAGTCCACGGATAAAAAGTTCAGATTCGATAACATATTGAAACATCGTATAGGCAAAAGAAAGGCAGGCATTAACCGGGTCAAGAGGTGGCCTGCGAGATCTGCCATTAAAAGGCAAATCAGGGTTGGCAATCAGCTTATGAAAATGCGAAAAATAAAGAGAAGCAGCAAAGCCTTCGAACCCTAGGATTGTATCGATCGCAGTAGCAGATGAAAGTTGTTCAGCAAGGGTACGAATTCTAGCAAGTGCATCTGCAATAGCTTCATCTTTAAGTTTAAGTTGGTGACGAAGCAGGAAAGCCCGCTGCTGAAGGATTTTGCTTTTAACGATGGCAGAAGCAATTTTCACCGCAAAAGGTATAGAAGCGGCGCTTTTTAGCTGGGAGATTTTTAATGCGGCGTGGGTACCTGATTTAGAAGCCAATCTGAAGCGAAAAGAGCCCATTCTGGTAAGAAAAAGAATATCAACATTTTTTTTTGCAAGTAATGCAATAGCAGAAGAAGTGCATTCAATTCTTCCAAACAATTGAATCTGGGAAAACTCTTCCGTTCGAAACCGTTTTAATTCCACTTTATCTTTGATTAGAACGAGGGAATCGCTTACGGCGTGCAACCTTGTGCCTTGATCCATTATGCAAAGAACATTCATAATCAATCCCCAAGGTTGAATTAAGAAGGTAAAGCAGTATCTGGGGTAAACACTAAGTCATCCGTATCGTTGATGCAAAGCACAGACAATGTTCCAGTAGGAATTTTCAAGACAGGATTAGGTAATCGTTTTATGAAATGGATGAGAGTTGATTTGATTTGAGAAAGTTCTTTATTAATTTTTTCGAAGTTGTTAAGCGATTCTAGATAACGAACGCCTAAAGCAGGAAGGTCATCGGTTTTAGGCATTAGTGGATCAATAACTGGCAAGGAAAGCAAATGCAGGGTTGGAGTAGGATACCTTTCAGGAGTGGATTCGAAGTTGCAATTACAAGCAACAAACCGAGTGATATGCGGGATTCGTTTTCTAATAGTGGGGCAAGAAGAAGGGCTACCTTTAAGCTTATCACCCATAAGCTTTTCGGGGCCTACATCTATACATTTTTTTAGGAGGTAATTGACTGCAAGAGGGCCTGCATCGAGGTGGCCAAGGGTATGAATCAAAACAAGTTGTTCATCGTGAGAAAGTGTTCTTTGAGTATCAACCTTATGTTTAAGGGAATTTAAAACAGGGCAAGAAGCAAACAAATGGTTTATTTTAGGTTCAAGAACAAAATCATTTTCAGTCCAATCTGGAATAAGCGGGGCAACCTTCGCCAAAGGTAGTGTAGGCGTAATATTATTAGTATCAATGGATGGATTATTCGTTTTTGGAAAGGCAACTGGCAAGGATTTAAGGAAGTCGAAAAGCTGTAAAATCGAAGCGCGGCTAACTTTTTTGACTTCTCTTAAAAATACAAAGGGGCTTTTAAGAACTTCACCTTGCAAATTTAATAATAAGGCCCTGCGCCCAGTTCGCCGATGAATACCTAAAGGTATTTTAATTAAATTGCCTAAACCTTTCCCTTTGAGAGAAGCCTGCTTGGGGAAAAATTCTAAATGCAAACCTTCGGGCAGGAGTGGATTAAGCCAATTTAACAGAAGTTGCCCAAGTTTATGAAGGGTTTCGGCAGTTTCAGGGTGATCTAGAAAAAACCAAAGGTGCCTACCTTTATAACCGGAATCTTCAAGTAAAGGAACAAGGCCAATATCTAGAAACTTACTGGCTAAAGTTAAAACCGTAGAACGGATTAAGCCACGAAGCGACTTGGCAATATCGGGTTTACCTGCAGCTTTTTCCAAAGTAGCTTTTGAAATATCGAGGTCAAGGGCAAAGAAAGTGCAGGTGCCATCGATTCGTATGGGATAAACCCCAACCGTGATACTACCTAGAAGGTGATTTTTAATAACGGCGGGGGTAAGGGGCTCTTCGACAGGAGAATAACCAGCCTCACCATCTTTGGCAGCCCATTGCCTGGCAAAGATATTTTCGCGGCCCGAAAAAAGAGAATGAAACCTAGCGCAATCGGAGTCAAGTGGCGAAAGATCGGGAAGAGAAGGATCTTCAGCATCTTGATTTTTTTTCTCACGAGAAATAAGTTTTTGCAAATCAGAAACTGGCAGCCCTTGTACTTTAGCTTGGTCGATTAAATCGGAGGCACGCAAAAGGCTTCCTTCATCGATGAAAATTTCTACCGCAGTTTTAACCCAGTCGAGCAGCCAAATTGGAGAGGTAAAAAGTTGTTGAAGGATAGAAAGAGATTTATCAACATCACCTTTTTCACGATGGAGCAAAGCCATTTTATATTTGGCATACGGCCCATCAGGGTTATCCCTGCATTCAAGTTGGAGTTCACGAGACGCTAGGCTGGATAACCCTAGGTCTTCGCAGAGTAAAGCCCAATCGATATGGCCGCCTTTAACCTGAATTCGAGCGTCGAGAAAAGCTCGAAGTTCTGGCAAAGCGCTTGGATCGTTAAGAAGAAAGCGGTTTTTAAAATCACTGGGGGAAGGAGTAGTCATATTTGTAGCTTTCAAATATATTGTTTAAGGATTTCGTACTCTTTTTCTTCGGAAGAGGCTTCTGCGAGTTCTTTGATCATTTTAGCTGGCAGAATTGTACAATTGTAAAAATTAGCCCTTGCTAACACCGCCTCTTTAATATTTCCTTTGGCATCTAAAATGTTTTTGGAAGTACTAACCACATAAGATTTGATACGCAACGATCCAAACTGTTTTTTAACAGCTTCTATTTTATAAAAAACATCAGTCCAAGAACCATGCTCTTGCGATCCTGTCTTACACTCCACAATATTAAGTTCAATACCTTTCATAAAAACTACATCAAGTTCGTTTGGAACTTCTTTTACCACAACCTTGCCTTTATGAATATCGTGGATTTTTAATTGTTTAGAGTGGCGAACAAGAACATCTTTAACGAACACTTCCAACCATTCGCCTTCAAGTAAATTGAGCCAAGAATCAGGCACTTTACCATCAATAAAAAAGGGGTTTAAAACATTTTTGATATCTGGCGAGACCCAATGCTTCCATTTGAAGTCTACGCCGATAACACCACCTTTTTTCTTTTTTCGAATTTTATCACGGTTTTTACCAGCCTCGATATTTTTCTCTTCTTCTGAAATAGTTAAATTAGCAATTGAATCATTTTTATAATCCAACATTTCATCACTTATAAAATTTTTAGCAATAGTTCGGATGACATTTTTAAAAGCTTTGTCTTCCTCTGGTATTTCTGATGCACCATTTTCAACTGCAAAACCAAGGGCGATAAGGTATTCATCACAGGTTAAGGCAGGATTTACATTAAGTAAACTTTTCTCATCTGTTCTGGCATTAAGCAAATTATCTTTGAAAAGATAAACTATTTCAGTATTCCGAGATGAAAAGTAATTATAAGCCCCAATCGACATTGGCTTAGTTCCACCAGTTATATTGACCGTTACTTTATCAACTGGACTTATAAATTTTGTGCAATCAGAAAGCGCATTTTGTAATTCAAGAATAGAGTTTTGATCTTTCACAGAAATACTTAAAATATTTTCATCTGAAAATACTAACTTACGCAAGGCAAGGCTTTTAAGAATTTGACCTGCCCAGTTTTTTTCCTTAGCAGAAGCTGATTCTAAAAAAATGATTTTGTCTGGCCCATAATGAATGATGGTTGCTAAATTTGGAATAGCCTGATCTGATAAAAGACACACAAGAATCTTTGCCATGATTTTCTCCTTTTAGAGTTAATAAGAATCGATGACCAACTGACCTAAGCCCATAATAGTACCTTTACCAAGATGGCTCCATTGGGCAGCGGCCAACAAAGGCCATAACTCCCCAGGGCCATCTGGCAACAAAAGTTCACCAGAAACGCCTTGCATTTCAAGTTCGTCTTGTTGACGGCTAGACCACCGAACTAAGTCTAATCGCTGGCCATTCCAAGAAGAACACGCTGTATTTCGAGCAAGTTCGATACATGCTGATTTAATAGCTTTCCATTGATCACAATCGGGTATAAAAGTTCCAAGTCTGCGATGGATCGCAACAACGATATCCGCCAAAGTTGGGTTTTCTACGAGACTGCCATTTCTAACAGTTCTTAAAGGTGTGTGGAATAAAAGCTTGCAAGGCGAAGTTATAGGGTCTTCTAACAAGGGCCATTCAGCTTCGCCAAGGTTCCACGGTTTATCAATGCGAGATTCACTATAAAAAGAATCGAGGACATAGCCATTGATAAAAAAGGGAATGCGATTTGGCCCTAAACCATTCCTACAAGCCCTGCCCCAAGCTTTAAGCAAAACAGCATCATAATCAATACCTTCGTTGAAAATAAAAAAGTCAATGCAAGGATTTTCGTTAGTATTTATTGGCCCTGGGCGTATGAGGTAAAGTGGGCTTTTGCTGCTATCAGGATTAAATACTTTCGAATAGGTAGGAAAATCGAGAGCATGAAGAGCAGCGCCCCAAGTTCCACGCAGCATAGGCACGGAAGCCTGAACCCCAGGCGTAGATAATAGAATTCTTCTCGGAAGAATTTGGATAGCTTTTAAATGGGCAAGAATGGTTAAAGATAAAGTCATAAAAATCTCTGGGGATAAAACTATAAAATTTATGCAAGTGGCTAGAACAAAGGTTTACCAAAGCGAGATTGGAAAAATCTTCTTATTTGGATACTAGAATCTTGGGGATAAGAAACTTTAACCCTGCCACGCTTGGGTGAAAGATTAACCATTTCTAAATCTGCCATCCTTTGAGTAAGTATTTGTAATTTATCAAGGATTTGATCGGAGAGAACATGGTTTTCAAGTTTAAGCATTTTCACTGGAATCGGAAAATCTACAAACAATTGATTATCGAGCAAAAAAATCGACCATTCTTGCCCTAAATCATTTCGAAGTTTGGTAATTTCCCGATTAAAATCCAAGATCCCAGATTGTCGAGTTTGATTATCCCAATCATTTTTAAAAGATGCAGAACCCAAACCCGCATAAATCTGATTGGATTGACTATCTAAAATTATTTTTTGCAAATTAAGAAGTGTTTGAGGAATATCAGAAATATTAAAATGCGATGCAAGCAAATCAACAATATTCGAGATTTTAGGCGAATCAATCACATCAATTCGGTAAGAAGAAGCAAGTAGACGCTCGTTTTCGGAAAGAACTCGGTTAGGCCGAAGCAAAATGATTTTTGCGCCTAAGCCACCAAGTTCGTTTCCAACTTGATAAGCCTTACGAATTTGTTCGAAAAACGATTCTGTTTTACCTTTTTCTTCATCTGCAATGCCCCGCATTTTACAATCGATAATAGTCAAGCTGCCATTATGGTTTGCAATAATATCAATTTCACTAATGGCAAAACCATTATGCAACTGCTTAACAGCATTGTAAGTAACATTTTTAATACCTAAATTTTTTAGAATGGAAACGATGTATTGTTCAAACAATTGGCCTGAAGCACATTCTGCAGGGTAACCCAAAGATTCAAATGCTTTTTTAAAATTCCAATCATTAAGAGAAGCGATTTTAGTGGTTTTTTCTGAATCAATATCAGGAAGATCTGTGCCAAATTTTACAATAAAATTCCCCGAATCACTCCAGATAGTTTCAACTAATTTTTCCACGGAAATTGAATCCGTTACATCTTCTGCAATTTCAATTCGATCCGTTTTTAGAAACCCTAAATCAGGTATCCGAGAAAGAGCATGCCAATTTTTACTTACAAGATCACGGTAAATAATTTGAACATTATTCAAATTTGCAAAATCTAATACCCCCAAAAGCATCAACTTCGTTCCACCCGAAGCATTGATAACCCATTGCTCCGATGGATATTGTTCCATCCATTGATTAAGTGCATTCGAAACATCTGCTGGATTACTTTTTATGGATGACGAAGGCATAATAACTTTGATGTTCTTATTCCATTGAACAACAAAATTACGAATACTTCTTGCAGGTTTTGCGGACCTCACTTCATCTTCAGAATGCAGAAGAAAAAGCTTATCAATATTCTCGCCATAATGTGCAATAGAGTGAATGGTAGGCCAAAGTTGTTCACCAGATAATGAAACTAAATTTATTTTAGACATCAGATCCCTTTCTAACGAACTTTTCTAGCATTGTCACGAATAGCTTGCAGGTTAATGACTTCGGCAGGTTCAAAAACAGGAGGCAACGAACCTGGAACAGGTTTAACCCGAAGAATCGCAGGAAAATAACCCATTCTTCCGTGCAACACTGCAAGAAGAATGCTTGCAATTGCAGCAAGGCTTGGAGTGATTACCACGATTTTTGATGTTTGCCATTGAGCAGAATTCAGCGGAACATCAGAAACTAATTTCTCGACTTGTTTGGGAAAAGAGGTTTGATGATCAAGGTGAGTTTTGATTTCGAGAACAGATTCAAACTTGCATGATACAAGTGATTCTGCAAGTTGAAGTTGCTGGGGAGATAATGGGTGAGAGAAATTCAAAAGAATCATAGGGCGCTCGATTCATTTTTCGATATTGGAATGATTCAGAAATCAGTTGCTATATTTTTAACAAATCAAATAGTGATTTTACATTATAGAAATCATAATAAAAGTTTAAGTTGGCAAGAAAGTAAGAATAACTCAAATAATAGATTTCTGAATACTGTTTAGTAAAACTGCGGGTTTAAATAAGATTTTGAGCAAAAAACTTGTAGAAGACCCTTTTGGCCCGCTTCTTCTCCCAATAAATCAAATTCATATTGGGTGCCCCTACTGTAAAAATCTTTCTTGCGGTGCATGTTAGCCTTGGAGTTTTCAATAACTCGAGGGATAACTAACAAGGTCGATTAGAAGAAATCCCAGAACAGAACAACGCTGACCAAGTTACCCACTATTCCTGCAGATCAACTTCACACTATTTTGCCAATCAGGTAATCAAAACCTGATTGAATTTGATTTTTGGCACCGGTCCTTCGCAGAACGGAAACGGCCTAATAAATGTAATTAGTTCAATTTCGTTGGCTCCTTAATTCAGCTCAAAAACGCGTCATAATAACTTGAGATACCCTAGCATTCACAAAGCTAGGGCATTTTCATTTCCCTTCCTTGTGGAAGGAAAACCAGTCACAATTTTTTGAAAGGAGGCACATTCATGTGCCAAACCAGACCTCTGGATCAATCGGTCCAGCAGAAATTCCATCGTACCCGTGAGGAACTTTCAAGTGCCCTAGTAGAACGAGATCAAGAAGTTGATCTGCTTTTGACTTCTTTAATTTGCAGGGAGAACCCTCTTCTCATCGGGCCGCCAGGCACTGGCAAAAGCATGCTCGTTGATGCTCTTTTAAACTGGATGCAAGGCAGGAAGTTTTCCATTCTGTTTTCAAAGTTCAGTATGCCAGAAGAAATCTTCGGCCCGATTTCTCTTAGTGCTTTAAAGAATGATAAATTCATTCGCATCACAGAAGGTAAACTTCCCTGCGCTGATATTGCGTTTGGTGATGAGATCTTCAACGCAAGTTCTGGGATCCTTAACACGCTTTTGAAAATCCTCAACGAACGAGTTTACGAGCAAGGCGATGGTACCCGAATGCGGGTGCCATTGAAATTGTTTGTGGGTGCAGCGAATCAATGGCCACAGGATCAAGAGGGTGGCAAAGAATTGCATGCGTTGTTCGATCGATTCCTATTGAGAAAACGCGTTTTGCCAATTCTTTCTAAATCAGGGCGGGAGCGTCTTTGGTGGAATCAACCAAGTGAGATAAAACTTTCATCAACAATCAGTCCAATAGAAATCGATGCTGCGCAAAAGGATAGCATAGAAATCCCCTGGACAGAGGAAGCGAAGCAAGCTTTTGAATCGATCATTCATCAGTTAGCACGGGAGGGGATTTTTCCAGGCGATAGAAGGCAAGCCAAAGCAATAAAAGCAGTTCAAGCTTATTGCTATCTTGATGGCAAAGATCAAGTGGAAACTGAGCATCTTCAAATCTTGAGTCATATTTTGTGGGAGGATCCCAATGAACAGCCCGAAAAGGTTTCACAAGTGGTTGCCAAGATTGCCAATCCGATTGGTATGAAGGTGAAC
>JBDNHI010000093.1:0-5149 GCA_041694635.1 Gemmataceae bacterium
CATATTCATTTGGAGATAGTATCACCCATCAGGAAGCTAACTATCGTGGATCAAAGATTGGTAAGCCAGTACCAGTAGGAAGCTATAAAGCCAATGCTTTTGGGTTGTATGATATGCACGGGAATGTATGGGAGTGGTGTGGTGATTGGTATGGAGGATATCCAAAGGGATCCGTGGTTGACCCAAAGGGGCCAGGTTCTGGTTCGTACTGCGTGTTGCGTGGCGGGTCTTTCAATTATGGTGCTAGGAATTCCCGCTCGGCCAACCGTGGCAACGGCTCGCCTGTTAGCCGGCTCAATAGTGATGGGTTCCGGCTTGCGAGGACTTGTTAATTACTGTTTGGTTATTTACAACTTTAATGCTTACGGTTTTTGCTTCTGTATTTGTCTTTCCCGCCGGTTCTACGAAGTAGAAAATATTTAAAACTAAAGTTGTTTAATACTTAAACTAAATTGCTCAAAACCTTTTAGAAAGGTTAAAGCTTTAGCCTAAGTATAAGCGTCATAATGCGTGTTTTTTAGGTCCTTTTATTATGGACAAAGACTTTAAATTATAACCTTAATTAGATAAAAACATTTGAAGTACCTTGATTTTGCGGTTAATTTGCTATGAATTAATTCATCGTTTTTGGAGAAAGCCCATGTCCACTAGTATTCCTGTTCCCGAAGGGGAGATTGCCAAAAGGCCACTTCAATTTTTTTGGATCGTAGATCATTCAGGGTCAATGGCCGGAAAGAAGATGGCAATGCTAAATCAAGCAATTAGAGAAGCCATTCCTCAGATATGCAAAGCAGTCGCTGAACATCCGCAAGTTCAGATTATGATGAGGGCAATCAAGTTTTCTGATATTGCGGCGTGGCATATAGGACCTAGTGCAGTACCCGTGGAAAAATTTATTTGGTCAGATTTAGGCCCTACAGGTTCAACATCCACAGCAAAAGCATTGCGCCTTTTGGCTTCTGAATTGACTCTTGGAAAAATGCCTAGGCGTGCCTTTCCTCCAGTTTGTATTTTGATTTCAGATGGATATTGTACAGAAAAAGCCGAAGTATATGATTCTGCAATTGCGGAACTTTTAAACTTACCTTGGGGTGCCCGAGCTGTGAAAATGGCAATTGGTGTTGGAGATCAAGCTGATTATGATGAAAATGAATTGCTTAAATTTGTTAGTCACAAAGAAGTTGGAGTTTTAAAAGCAGATAACCCCGAGAAACTTATTGCTTTTATTGTTTGGTCTAGTGTAGCTGCGTCGGCTGGAGCAAGTTCGGGTAAAAGTGCACAAGGTGAAGGTTTAAATGACATCGTTACTATACCACCACCACCCGTCTTTAAATCGGGGCCAACTGTTTTTTAAGGATTATAATTATGGATGAATCAGATCCCCTTTTAAAAGATTCTGAAAAGGAATCTTTGGGTTGGGTTGGAGGTTCTTTTGTACAAGGTGCTGCTCACAAAAAAGATAATAAGCCTTGTCAAGATATGGCAAAATTTGAATGCTACAAAAACAAATTTTTTCTTGTTGCGGTTGCTGATGGTCACGGAGATAGCCGTCACGATCAAAGTGAACACGGTGCAAGAATTGCTACCGAAGTTGCAATAAATGAAATGAAAAAGCTTTTAGAAGGTTTTGATATCAATAATAAAATAGATGACCTTATTAAGAACTTTAAAGATAATTTTCCAAAACACATAGGAAAGAAATGGAAAGAAAAAGTCGAGGAGCATTTTCATTCTATTTTTCCTGATGACGAATTTATCGCTGAAATATTAGTTCGATACGGCACAACCTTGCTAGTTTCTCTTGCAGTTGAAGGTAAGTTGCTTGTTGGTCAAATTGGGGATGGAGCGATAATTCAAGTAAATAAAATTAAGGAATCTAAGTTCGTTGGTGTTGCAGAAGAGAAAAATGTGGGCGGATCTACCAATTCTCTTTGTGCTTCAAATGCTTATTTGCAATGGCAAATGGGTGTTAATGATTACGATGCTGAGGATTTGATTTTGCTTTGTACCGATGGCTTAGTAAATTCTTTTACTGATGAAAACCAGTTAAGCCTATTTGCAACAAGCCTTAGTGAGCGAATTTCTGAGTTTGGTTTCGAAAAAGTCGTCAGTTCATTGCCTGTTTGGCTGGATCATTATTCGGAAATTGGATCAGGCGATGACATTGCACTTGCAATGATTTATATTAAACCCAAGGCAATTCCTGCTGATATTCTCATTAGTGATGGAGTTCCGTTGGATAACCCATTAGCGGACATCAGTCAGCAGGTTAAAGGAGATTCAAGTGACATTAGCGATCGGGCAGCAGGTGGTAATGGAGACAACAAAAACAACTCTAACAGTGAAGGAAAAACTGGGTGAAGGTGGGCAGGGTGCTGTTTATTTAGTTGAAGGTGGAAATGGCAAGCAGGCGATAAAATGGTATTCACTTAGCCAGTCAACAGTTGAACAGCGTAAAGCAATAACAAAAATTCTCAGCCAAGGACCACCCAAGGGGCCCGCAGGTCGTCGTTTTGTATGGCCCCAAGATCTAGTGACAGCAGAAGGCACAAGCCAATTCGGTTATTTGATGCCCCTTATTGATATGAAAGTTTATGCCAGCCTTGGTGCTATCCACGCGCATCGTGTGCCAGCCCCAGGCTTTGAAACGCTTTGTGAAATGTCTTACCAAATTGCTAATAGCTACAAAACTCTTCACGGTTCGGGCTATTGTTACCGGGATATTTCTGCGGGTAATGCGGTACTAAATACTAAAACGGGAGATGTTTTGATTTTTGATTGCGATAATGTTGGTGTCGAGGGGCAATCGGAATGTCAAATTCAAGGTACTTTAGACTATATGGCACCAGAATTAATTATAAGGCAACCTGAAAATATAAAACCTTCAACAAAAACCGATATGCATTCCTTAGCTGTATGGCTTTTTCGCTTGTGGATTTGGCATCATCCTTTAGAAGGGAAATTGGAATATGAAATCCGCAGTTGGGATAATATTGCAAAAAAGAAGATTTTTGGCCAAGAGCCAATTTTTATATTTGATCCGATAAACAAGAAAAATTGTCTTCCTGATGATCCTGACTACAAAATTGCAGAAAAAAGATGGAGCTACTGCCCACCTTCAATTAAAAAGCTTTTCACCAAAGCTTTCACGGATGGATTGGCCGATCCTAATAGGCGTGTAACAGAAGGCGAATGGCAAGATGCTTTTCTTCAATTAAAAGATTGTAAAGTTTCTTGTAAAAATTGTAACGCTGTTAACCTTTGGGATTGCTCTTCTAATGCTCCGCTTTATTGCTGGAATGATAAATGCAAGAATCAAATTACCATACCCCCTAAATTGGTTTTTAAGCGGGGCGGTTCCTATTTTACTTTGCTTACAAAGGATTTAAAAATTCTTAAAAGACATATCGATCAACCTGGGAATGAAAGTGATTCTGAAGTCATTGGGATGATGGTTCAAAGCCCTGATAATCCCAAGTTATGGGGTTTAAAAAATATGACTAATATCCCTTGGGTTGCAACTGATTCTAATAATAAGGAAATCGAAGTTATGCCACAAAAGGCGGCTAAACTTGAGGTTGGTTTAAAAATTAAAATCAATAATGTCATTGCTGAAGTCCGTCCCTAAATTTTGCACCTGTTAGGAAATTTTTGTGTCAAAAGAAGTAAGTGAAAAGTTAAAAGAGATACTAGCAAGTCAGGGTATTGGGATAATAGAAGACCCAAAACGGTTAGAGAATTTGCTAAGGGATTATTGCCCCCAGAATCGAAAGGAGATACGGGCATTAATAGATGCCTTAAAAGAAGGTGTGCCAGGGGAATTAAAAGCTGGTGGCAAAGAATTAAGTGATTTATTAAGAGCAAGATTAGTAAAGAGGTTGCAGGATAGTTTGGGCTTGAATGATGAACTGATTGGATGGTGTATTGATTCGTGGTCAGGGGCGTTAGAGGTATGTGAAGTTCAATCATTCACGTCTACAATCACTAATACAGTTCCAACCGTAGGTCCTATTTCTTCACCGGTGGGTTATGGTAAAGGATTTGCTATCCTTTGTGGTTTGGCATTTATTGTAATTGGTTTGTGGATAACAAGTAGTCTTGCAAAAAGGTCCGAAAATATCCAACGACAAGCAAACCTTGAACAGTAAGCAAAACTTGAACAGCAAGTAAAACTTGAACAGCAAGTAAAACTAGAAAAAATGAAAAATGAAAAACTATCAAATGTTTATAAGAAATCAAAATTAATTTTTGCAACCAATGCTAAAGAATGGCTTGGGGAAGAGGTTACGGTTATCTTTAGCGTTAAATCAATCTATAATGGCCTCGATTGGGCTTTTGCTATTAACTCAGAAAAAGATTTTAAAAGTCTTAAAAATTTTTCTGTCTTTGTTGAAAAAGCAACTGCTGAAGTTAAGTATAAAGCTCTTGGGATAGAGGATTTAGCCACTTATTTTAAAATAAATTCTTTTGTTTTGGTTACAGGGATCATCGAAAAGTATACAAATCGTCTAGGTGAAAACCTTTACCAAATAAAAGTTAAAGACCCTAAGCAAATTCAGATCGAACAATCATTAGAGAAAGTATTAAACTTGGGAATTGAAGAAAGGGAGACTTTTGCGATTGGTGTTAATTTAGAAATGGTATTAATACCTACTGGAATGTTCGTAATGGGTTCATCTGACAAAGAGAAGTATTTTGATCCAGATGAATTGGGACATATAGTAATTATTTCTAACTCTTGGTTTATGGGTAAGTATGAAGTGACGCAAGAACAATGGGAAGGAGTGATGGGAAGTAACCCTAGTAGAGATAAAGGCTCAAAGTTACCAGTAAATAATGTATCATGGAATGATTGTCAGGAGTTTATCAAGAAGTTGAATGCAAAGACTAAGGGCGGGTATAGGTTACCCACAGAAGCAGAGTGGGAATATGCTGGTAGGGCAGGAACAACAACGGCTTACTCATTTGGTGGTAGTATAACAACTAAGGATGCGAACATTTCTGAATCAAAGATTCTTAAGCCAGTAGCAGTAGGAAGCTATAAGCCAAATGCATTTGGTTTGTATGATATGCACGGAAATGTGTGGGAGTGGGTTGAGGATTGGTACGGGGAATATTCCAAGGGGCCCGTAACTGACCCTAAGGGGCC
>JBDNHI010000094.1:0-42219 GCA_041694635.1 Gemmataceae bacterium
AGCCGCAACGCGGCGGCAAGTTGTAGCCATGGGCGCAAGCCTATGGTTTCGAGACGGCAAATTGCGTTTGAGTCCTGACGGGACGACATGAGGCGGCGCGGCGGGCAATCAGCCCGATCTATACCAAAAAGAGGACTAAAGCAGAAATGTTATTCGCTAATAAATTCTAGCTCGGGGGTACGCAGAGTTAGCACTGGGCAGGGGGCTTTTCGGACCAATGTTTCCGCGAGACTGCCTAAGAACAAATGAGCTAAGCCCGTGTGGCCGTGCGTCCCAAGAATAATCAAGCTGATCGATTCTTCACTTGCGAGGGTTAGAATCTCATCGAGGGGGCTACCCTCGAAGCAATGTGTAACAATATCAAGACCATAATGTTTGTAAGGTTCAAGCAAATCTGCAATGGACCTACTTGCAGCTTGAAGCATGGGGTCAATAGAAAAGAAAGTTTGCGGAGAAATCATTCCCATTTCAGGGATGACTAGATTAAGATCTTGTACTACATGAAGAATATGAAGTTTAGACCCAAACTTTCGGGCAAACTCAATCCCATAATGCAAAGCGCTTAGCGACTGTTTGCTAAAATCCGTAGGAATAAGAATAGATTTAATCTGAATCATAACCCTATCTCCCCTAGATAATTGCTAACTGGGAACAAGGATCAAACAAAAAACTATATTGATTATACACTAATAAACTTACGAAAACGGTCGCGCAAAAGTTTGGTAATTTCCCCAGGAAGGCCTAACCCAATTGATCTGCCATCACATTTAACGACGGGAATAACTTCGGCAGCAGTGCCTGTAAGGAAACATTCATCAGCGGTGAAGACATCATGTCGAGTAAGTACACATTCTTCAACAGCAATCTTTTCAACTTTGGCAAGGTCGATAACGGTATTGCGTGTGATGCCTTCGAGAATACCACAATGAATAGCAGGGGTTTTAAGAACGCCATCTTTTACAAGAAAGATATTATCTGCAGTGCATTCTGCAACTTCACCTAAATGATTAAGCATGATGGCTTCGGGGACCCCCGCACGATTGGCTTCCAGCTTTGCAAGAATATTATTAAGATAATTAAGAGATTTAATGCGTGGATTTAAAGCGTTAGGGATATTCCTAATGGTTGTTGCAGTGATAATCTCCATTCCTTTTTCATACATCTCTTCAGGGTAGATAGAAATATCATCTACGATGATAATAATTTGAGGGTTGGTCGTTTTACGGGGGTCTAGGCCAAGGTTGCCTACGCCTCTGGAAACAATCAGGCGGATATAACCCTCTTTTTTTGAATTGGCGATAACAGTCTCTTCAACCGCCTTGCACATTTCAGCAATAGAAAGAGGAATCGCAAGGTCGATATGCTTAGCACTTTCGTAAAGCCTAGCGATGTGTTCGTGTAATTTAAATACCTTCGCATTATAGATACGGATACCTTCGAAAATACCATCGCCATAAAGGAAACCGTGATCATAGACAGAAATAACAGCATCAGTTTTGTCAACAAGTTTGCCATTCATAAAAATCTTAGACATAAAAAGCTCCGAGGAAGACTATAAACTACCTGCTTGATATTTCGGTTCGTCAGGAAGTTCGTTAAAGATTTTAGGTCTAACGACGGGAAAAACTTCGGGAAGAACGCCGAAAGGTTGTTCATCTAAGGGAATTTCAACATGCCCAGCAACCAGTTTCATAATTCTATGGGTTCCACGAGCAATCTCAAGATTATGGGTAACCATAATGATGGTAACCTTATCTCGTTCATTTAATTCGCGTAAAAGGTCGACAATTTCTTTGCCTGTTTCTTCATCAAGGTTACCCGTTGGTTCATCAGCAAAAATCAGAGAAGGATTACCAATAAGGGCCCTAGCGATGGCGGTGCGCTGCATTTCCCCGCCCGATAATTCAGAAGGAAGATGGTGCAAGCGGTGTCCAAGGCCAACTCGTTCCATAAGTGCGATGGCCCGCTGTTTGGAACTTGTGCCCCCTGTCATCCAAGAAAAAACTGAATTTCTGATCATAAGGGGGATCATAACATTTTGTAATGCGGTAAGTTCGGGGAGTAGATGGTAGAACTGGAAAATGAAGCCAAACTCCTGATTGCGAAGGTAATCGCGTTTATCAGCGGAGAGGTTATCGATTCTACGATTCCGGAAATAAATTTCGCCCGAATCGGGTTTATCGAGAGAACCAAGGAGGTGCATAAGTGTGCTTTTACCGGAACCGGATGCACCAACAATGCTTAGAAATTCGCCTTCCGCTATTTCCATATCCACGCCCCTAAGAACCGGGGTGCTGATCGCATTTTTGCGATAAGTTTTATGCAGGTTCTTAGCAAACAAAAAAGCATTTTCATCCATAACTTCAACCCTT
Source organism: Gemmataceae bacterium (assembly GCA_041694635.1). GTDB lineage: Bacteria > Planctomycetota > Planctomycetia > Gemmatales > Gemmataceae > UBA969. Next base: position 2,373 of record JBDNHI010000094.1, read on the forward strand.
TTACAAAGTTATTCGTAGCGCAGTGCACGCACCGGATGCAGCATCGATGCGCGTAAAGCAGGAAGAATACTAAACAGTACCGCAATCCCTACAGATCCAAGGTTAACCAGAAAAACACCCATTGGACTAATATCGGTAGGGATTTTATCAAAGTAATAAACATCTCGAGGAAAGATATCTTGCCCCGTAATGCTGGCAATAAACTTTTCAATATCGTTGATATGAATAGTGATTTCAAGTCCGACTAGTGTACCTAGGCCAGCACCAACGAGGCCAAGCAATAAGCCGTATCCAATGAAGATGGTAAGGATGCCGCCATTGGAAGCACCCAGGGCTTTGAGAATTCCGATATCTCGTGTTTTCTCGACAACGATCATAGAGAAAATAGCAAGGATACCAAAACCAGCCACCGCAATAATAAGGAAGAGAAGAATGTTGAGGATACTTCGTTCGACGCGAATTGCAGCAAGAACAGCGCCCTGCTTTTGCTCCCAAGTTTGAACTTCGAGTGGTGCGTTTGCAAAAAGCTGCTTAAGTCTCTGGACCACTTTAGGTGCGTTGTTAAAGTCTCGAAGTTTAATTTGAATACTGGTAACTCGATCTTCCATAGTCCGCAGTTTTTGCAGGTGAGCCATCGGCATAAAGACATAGTTAGAATCGTACTCACTCATTTCCGATTTAAAATAATCTGTAACAACAAAGCGATCGAAAACAGGGGACATTTTAGCACCGCTAACCGTGGTTATAATCACCTCATCCCCTGGTTCTAAGGTTCGAACATCCTTATTAGGGAGGTCTGCGGGTGCATTTCGATCGCGATAATGGGCAATGGCATAACCAAGAATAACACCTAAAGAATCGTGAGGTTTGCTAGGCGGGGGATCCGGTGGAGGAGGTTCGTTAAGGTTTGGAGCCTCACGAGGTCCGGGGAAATCGATGCCTCTTGTTGCCCGTTTAATTAAATAACGCTCGCGGGCATTTTCATCCATTTCAAAAGTTGGTTTAATCTGGTTGGCAGGGTTTACAAGGTGTTCAGCAAAACCTCCCACTGCTTTTCTGCCCTCAGGTTCAATCCCAATAATGCGGATAGGGCGTGTAAATGGGACTTCTCTAAAAGTAAACTGAAGCATTGCGAAGATCTCCAGCGTTGGAGTCATCGCTTCAACTTCCTTGCTTAAGAAGGGATCGTTTCTGATTTGTTCCATCTTTGCAGGGGCATTAGTAAAACCATCGTAGTCATACGCTTCTAAGACAACATCGGAAAGTAAACCGTGGAGCCTTTCCTTTAGCTTGGTGCTAAACCCACCCATTACACTGTTGACAACAATGAGGGTTGCAACCCCTAGCATAACGCTGACAATGCAGACCATTGCAAGGTAGCGGGTTCGAAGGTATTTCCAACAGAGAAGAAGCTTATACAAATCTCACCTCAATCCTTTGAGTGCAAATTCACAAATTCATTCAGGTTATTCTTCCTTGACGGGGGAAGAATCATCCCGATGTTCTGGGCGTAATAAAGGAAAAAGAATCACATCTCGAATGGTAGGCGTGTTGGTAAGCAACATCACCAATCTATCGATACCAATGCCCAACCCGCCTGCGGGAGGCATTCCATATTTTAAAGCACGAACGAAATCATCATCCATCTTGGCCATCGAATCTTCTTCCTTAAGCCCGCCTAACTGCTGCTGAAAAGTAAGTTCTTGAGTAATAGGATCGTTGAGTTCGGTATAAGCATTGGCGAGTTCCATACCGCAGACATAAAGTTCGAATCTTTCAGCGATATTGGTTGAGCCAGTTTTGCGTTTTGTCAGTGGGCAAAGAGAAGCGGGATAATCATAAACAAAGATTGGGCCCATAAGATTATGCTCGACTTTAATTTCGAAGAGCAGATGAATGAGGACATCATTATGTTTGCCCTTAATATCAATGCCAATAGCAATAGCTGCCTGTTCGACAGCAGCAGGGTCTTCCATTGCAACGCCAACATATTGCTGGAACAAATCGGAATAAGTGGAACGCTGCCAAGGAGCCTTGTAATCAACCTGATGGGTGCCAAAGGGTCGAACGGTTCCTTCACCTAGGGTATTAATACAGGCAAGGATTAGGGCTTCGGTGAGATCCATCATCGAGCGATAATCGCCATAGGCCTGATAAAGTTCCATCATAGTAAATTCGGGATTATGTTTTGGGCTGATTCCTTCATTACGAAAGACTCTGCCGATTTCATAAACTTTTTCGATGCCACCAACAAGCAATCGTTTGAGATGCAACTCTAAGGCAATGCGAAGGTAAAGCTGAAGGTCGAGAGTGTTGTGAAGTGTGATAAAAGGTCGAGCGGCGGCCCCGCCTGCGATGGAATGCAAGGTAGGTGATTCGACTTCCCAAAAGCCGATATCATCGAGGTGCCTTCGGATGGTGCGAATCATAAGAATGCGATCGCGAGTTCTTTTAAGAGTTTCAGGCGTGTAAATAAGATCGAGATAACGATGCCTAAGTCGGAATTCGATATCCTGCATGCCTTCCCATTTATCAGGGTGGGGTAGAAGAGACTTACCAAGGAAGGTTATAGTGGTAGCAAAAACGGTAAATTCGCCAGTCTTAGTTTTACCAAACGCGCCATCAATTCCTAGAAAGTCGCCTAAATCAATATGTTTAGCGATATCCCATCCAAGTTCGCCTACTTGTTTTTTACCGATCATAACTTGAACTTGGCCAGTCCAGTCGCGTAGGTCGATGAAGTAGACATTACCCATGCCTCTGCGTAGAACGATCCTGCCTGCGAGTCTGGTTTTGACTGGATTTTCGGGATCGACAGGAAGGTCGCGCACCTTGGCGATAGGAACAATATCATCGAAGCGATGTCCCCAAGGGTCGACTCCCAATGCTGTTAGGGCTTTTACTTTTTCGGCTCGTACGCTTTCTAGGCTTTCAATTGGTTCAGTCACAGCAATAAATCCATTTCCAAAAGAACGAGATAAAAACCACTTTTAGTCATTCTAATGACCCGTGGATTGGAGTCCATTGTCACTTGAAGTCGGTAAACCCAACAGGGGTAAATTATCGACACTTAAAGCATACCCTGAACCGGTAAATTGGTACTAGGTCGATCTTGGGGAAAAAGGGTATCTTGGTAATTTACTGAACTTTTGCAAACTTGAGTTTGCCCTTGGCAAAATAGGGCAATTGGGTTCACAATCCGATGATAGAATGCCGTTTATTGTGAAACAAGATGAAGCATTTGACCCATGAAATACAAGATTGGTCGGCCTGGTAGACCAAGTGTTTCACCGGGCAGGCGTTGGCGACCTGATCGAGGAACCAGGGTTCACGCGGCTTCGCCGATGGCATTGTTGCAGATGCCATCTATCAGGAGAAAGACCCCTAATGCTGAAGCCAGCGGCATATCAATTTACTTCGGGTGCAGTGTAGCACGGCGAATTGATCGAAGACACATTGTAACTCATTACCCATCCTGATGAATAAGATTTGACAAGCCAATACTGCACTATTAATATACGGTAGATTTCTACAGCATTTGGGCGGTCGAATACTTGTTCGGCTTGATGCGCGCTGAGCCTCGGGTTACCAATACATCTCAACCTACTCACACGGAGAACAATACGATGAGCAGCTCAATCCGCACCTGCCTTTGGTTCCGCAACGGGCGTGGCCGTGAGGCCGCAGAGTTCTATTGCTCTCTGATCCCGGGAAGCCGGGTCGAGAAGGCCTTCCACGGTGACGCCGGACATGGCGCGTTCTCGGTCATCGACTTCTCGCTTGGCGGGGTGCTGTACCAGATTCTCGACGCCGGGCCGATGTTCACTCTGACCGAGGCGGTGTCGATTTCGGTCTCGATGGACGATCAAGCCGAGTCCGACCGGCTATGGACTGCCCTGACCGCGAATGGCGGCGAGGAGAGCCATTGCGGCTGGCTGAAGGACCGCTACGGGGTCTCGTGGCAGGTATTCCCGAAGCGGCTGACGGAATTGACGACGAGTGCCGACAAGGAGGTGTCTGCCAAGGCGATGGCGGCCATGATGAAACAGATGAAGATCGACATCGCCTCGATTGAAGCAGCGGTTCGTGGTTGAGTTGCAGGCATGCCGAACCAGGCGCTGCAGCAGATGGCGGGGCATGATTCGTTTCTGGGACTTTAAGCTCGCCGGTGCCCCGCCGCTGCTGAGCTGGGTCGTTCGGCGGTGAACCCGCACCCTCGCGGCACCAGATCAATTCTTTATTTCAGGAGCCGTTCGATGACACGATGGTCTCTGATTGTTCTGACGATGTTTGTGGCTGGTATCGCGCCAGTGGCGGTTAGCGCCGGTCTCTACGAGGTTGCCGGAGTGAAACTCGACATTACCGCCGCACCCGAAAATTCGGAATTCATGTTGGGCGAACCGGGCTATGTGTTGTTCAAGGTGGCCAACCAATCGGATCGCAACTTGCGGATCATGATCGGCGGCGACTATCGTAACCGGCTGGGCCGTCCCGATTCGTTCAAGGTTGAGGTCGTAGGGATTAAGGCTGAGAAGGTGCAACAACCCGATTCCGGAATGCAAATGGGGGGCATCACCCATGCGGAAACTGTCGGCGAAAGGCGAATACGTCTTTCGTTTATTCCTGCCGGATTGGGCCACATTCGAAAAACCAGGGCGGTACACCATCACCATCCGGCGCAAGTTGGAACTTGTGCCGGACGATGGAACTGACCCGTTTCGCCCCAAGACCGACAATGTTGAAGTCACGACGACCGCCACGATTACGATCGTTCCGCTCGATGATGCCAAGATGGGCAAGCTCATTGCCAGTCTGGGTGCCAAGATTCGCGCACTCAAACCCAATCACTCAGACGAAATGGCCGAGCAAATGCTCGCCGCCATTCACGACGAGCGCATCATCCCGTACTGGATCGTCCTGGCGGAGAAGCCCTATTACAGCCCCCGTATCGTTGCATGCAGGGCGCTGGGGCATTACAAGACCGACGAAGCGTTTGAGACGCTGAAAAAGCTGCTGAAGACGACATCTGACGATGTCCGCGGGAGCGCGACGACGCTGGAAGGCGACGACGCTGGAAGGCGACGAGGGCTGCGCCAAAGCCGTGCGACATTGGGCAATTCATGGAATTGGCACGAGCCCGCATCCGAAAGCCCTGCCACTCTATTGGACATTCGCCAACGATTCCTATTACGGAGTACGACTGTGGGTGGTGCAGAAAGCCGGCCAACTGAAGACGCCCGAGGCACGCGCCATCATTCAAAAGATGACATCCGACGAGAATGAAATGGTGCGCAACGAGGCGCTTCGTTATCAGAAGTTACTCACGACGGGCAAATGAAGGGGACATGGAATATATTTCGGGCCGAACAAGGGCGATGAAGTTGACCGGGCCGGCATCACGGCTTTTCGCGTGATAATGTCATTGCAGCCGGCCCGGCAAGTGAATGCGGTCGTTAGGCGGCAAGACATAAGGGGGCAGATGTGGAAGGGTTCCAACTCGGCAAGGTCATCCAATCGATGTAAGCACGCGCCGTCACAACTCATTACCCATCCTGACGAACTAGATTTGACAAGTCGATGCCGCACCATTAATATCCGGTAGATTTCTACCGCACTTCAGCGGTTCGAATACCTGTTCGGCGGTCCGATGCCGGACTTCCCGGCGTAGTAGGGCCGACAAGCAAAGGGGGCGGCGGGCCCGCCCTCTTTCCCGCGCCCATGTTTCAAGCACTTGAAAAGGATAGGAAAGGTGTCCCATGCAGATAGAGCGAATTACCCACAATCCTGCCGTCATGGGCGGGAAGCCTTGCATCCGTGGACTGCGAGTTACAGTCTGTGCCATCCTAGGCTTGCTGGCCGGCGGCAAGTCCCGCGAACGAATTCTGCAAGCGTACCCTTACCTGGAGCCCGAAGACTTTGATGCGGTGTTAGCCTACGCCGCCTGGCGGCTCGAAGAGCGGGAAGAACCTCTGGTTGTCGCATAAGTGTACAGCTTGTTGTTGACATGAACCTGTCGGTGGAGTGGCTACAAGGAAGTCGATGAAGGCTTCAGCGCTAACCTTTGGCTTGTTTATAGATGGCAAAAATAGCCAGATTGAATAGTTTAGGCGGGCCTAGTTTCGGCTAACAGCGTAAGTCCTAAATCTAATGGAATAACAGAAATGTAAGAAAGCGGGGGCGCTGTTACTTGCACCCGGGGCAAACTTATCTTACTTTATCACTCAGGAAGAATAATTAAAAGAAAAAGGAGTTTGCAATGCTATTAGCTGAATCAACCTGGGACGAAATCGCCAACCTGGATAAAAACACACCCGTGGTAATTCCTGTAGCAGCGATTGAACAGCATGGCAGGCACTTACCCGTTTTTGTGGATAGTATGTTACTGGGAGAAGTCATTCGCAGAGTTTCGGAAGCGATGCGGGGAAAAGTTCTATTTGCACCGTTAACATGGTTTGGGAATTCGCATCACCACATGGATTTTGCAGGTACACTTTCTGCCAACCCTCGCCTTTATCTAGATATGCTTAACAACCTTGCAGATAATTTTATTGATCACGGCTTTAAACGCATTGTGTTCATCAACGGGCATGGCGGGAATATCTATCCCGGTAAGCAGGCTACCTTCGAACTTAGGCAAAAATACAGGCATCGTTCTGATCTTCTTTTATTGTTCAGCACCTATTGGGATTTAAGCTCTACTCCCCATCTTGCGTTAAAAGATTTTGTGCAACAAAAGATGGGGCACGCCTGTGAATGGGAAACCTCGATGATCCTTAAGCTTGCACCTCATTTGGTAAAAGGGAAAGTAGCAGAGTTAAAGAAAGTAGAATTTGGTTTCGCCTTTGAACCATCTTACCGAGGTTGGATTACCAAAGATCGAACCGAACCAGGGCATATAGGAGACCCTAGGCACGCTACCGCTGAAAAGGGAGAAATACTCTTCTCCACTTTCTCAAGCGATGCAGTTGACTTCCTTGAAAAAGTTATCAAGTGGGATGGAAAATCTTGGTTCTAAAGTTATAAATAATTTTAAGCTTATTTACGGAACAAGAACCATCCGCGGACATTGGTTCCTACCTGCAGCAAGGTCCGCAAGTGCGATTTGAATATCATTTAATGGCCTAGTTTCCACCAGAACCTTAGCCTTTAATTTCTGGTGAATCTGGATCACTTCTTTTAAAGTGGCAATAGGGCCTACATAACTACCTTTAATGCAAATGCCTCGAGCAACAAGTTCAAACCAAGGAACAATAAGATCGCGAGTGGCGCCTAACCCAACAACCACAAGGGTGCCGCTGTTTTTTAGTGAACGAATGGCATTATGCACAGCGCCAATATCGGGAACAAAAACAAGAGCTGCATCGAACCCAAAATTTTCTTGAAGTTGTTCCCACTCGAAAACTGTGTATGCCTCTGCGCCCATCACTTTGGCTTCTTCAACACGATTTTTAGACTGATCAATTACTGCAACTCTTGCATAAATTGGTAGAGCGTATTGAATAGCAAGGTGGCCTAATCCGCCTGCACCGAGAATCAAAAGTGAATTTTTCCCTGCATTTTTCAACTGCTTGATCGCCTCGAATGCAGTAAGCCCTGCACAGGCTAAAGGCGCAGCTTGAATAGGGTCTAAATCATTTGGAAGAAAAGCAATACTACGAGAATCAGCGGCAGTGAATTCTGCGTGTGTACCAGGAATAACATAACCAGTATTGAGTTGTTTTTCGCAGTAATTTTCTGCACCAGATTTACAGCACGCACACTGCCTGCAGGTTCTACCTAACCAAGGAATTAAAACTTTTTGACCAAGCGAAAACCCTTCAACTTTGGAACCCAGTGCTTCGATAACTCCGGCGCCTTCGTGGCCGAGAATTATCGGTAGCACTGGCTTTTTATCCCAAACACCTGTCATTGTATGCAGATCGGTCTGGCAGATTCCACTAGCTAAAATACGAACCAATACCTGATTAGGCTTCGGATCGGGCACCGCAACCTCTTCAATTTCAATCCCCCGAGAAAATTCCCGAAGCACCGCTGCTCGCATCTTTCGCATCTAATACTTTCTAATCTAATACCTTTTATTAGCAAGGTTCTTGCTGACTTAAACAATGTATCGTTCCTAGTCCCCAAACTAAATCAACACAATGAATCCCCACTATATTTTTTTTTGGAAATAATTGTGCAAGGATGTTGAGCGCAAGTCGGTCGTTCGCATCATTAAATGTTGGTACCAGAACAACTTTGTTTCCAATATAAAAATTTGCATAGCTTGCAGGCAACCTTACACCTTCAAAAGTAATTGGAGAAGGCATAGGAAGCTCAATAACTTCGAGTTTTTGTCCGTCAGCATCCGACATTTCTTGAAGCCTTGAAAGATTTTCCTGCAGGGGTTTATAATTTACATCCGATTTATTTTGCTCTACCACGGTTACAACTTTTCCTTTGGCAACAAATCTGGTCAGGTCGTCTACATGGCCGTGTGTGTCATCCCCTTCAATTCCTGTTCCAAGCCAAAGGACTTTTTTAACCCCTAAATACCTTGCAAAAATATCTTCGTAATTAGATTTGGTAAAACCTAAGTTGCGCTGCTGAACCTTGGATAAAAGACATTCTTCCGTTGTAAGCAAAGTCCCCATACCATCGACATCGATACTACCGCCCTCAAGGATAGTACGAATATTATTGACTTTAGGTTGCCAAGTGGAAAGATTTCTGGTGGAAGCAATAATATTGGGGATGTTATCGTCTTGAGAAAAATTTTCATATTTTGCCCAAGCATTGAAGCCGAAATCCAGAACGCCCTTATTGTGATGCTTATCTTTGACAAAAATCGGGCCAAAGTCGCGAATCCAGCTTCGATTGGTTGGCGCAATTACAAATTCAACCTGCTTTAAGTTTACCCCCGCCAAGGCCAAGGTATCAGAAACAAAAGAAATGTTGGTGGAATCTTTAACGATGAGGCGCACGGTTTCCGAAAGGGCAAGATTTTTGATGATTTCGCAATAGACCCAAGGGATTGCGGTAAATTTCCCTGGCCAGTCATTAGTTTGATAAGGCCAAGCAAGCCAAGTTGCGGTATGGTCTTCCCATTCCGCTGGCATTCTAAACCCTAATGCAGAAAGATCTTCGGTAATTTGGGCCATTTCATTTCACCCCTTTTTTCTTTAATCAAATCAAAAAAAGAAAAGCCTAACCCAAACATTTTATTAATGTCTTATTCTCGTTTGTTATATACTATTAGAGCTTGGATTTCTCTTTGTCACAAGGGTTCGGTATGCAATTGGATAAGAAAAATAAATTAACCTCACCCAAACCCACTACGAGGGAACATTTCCAGCCTTTTCCTTTTTCGGGAAATGCCCATATCCAAACCCTGCTTGGTGCTTTACTAGACGCTTCTCCTTTGGAATTTCCCTCTAAGGAAGTTATTGTTCCCGTTTCTGATGGCGATGCCTTGCTAGTCTACGATAGCAAACCCGCTGCTTGGACTCCTGGTTTGCCTATAGTGATCCTTGTGCACGGCCTGACAGGTAGCCATCGTTCCAACCATGTTGTTCGAGTCGGTGAAAGTTTATACCGAAAAGGTTGCAGAGTTATTCGCATTAACCAGCGGGGAGCGGGCCCAGGAATTCATTTGGCACGCCTATCCTATCACGCTGGAAGGTCCGAGGATGTCCGATGCGTAATGAAATTTTTTCAAAATGAAGCTGACCCTTCACCCCAATTTTTGATTGGGTTTTCGCTTGGTGCCAACATTATTTTAAAACTTGCAGGCGAAAACGAAGAAACGCAAAACCTTGCAGGTATTGTTGCAATGGCTCCGCCAATCAATCTTAAACTTTGTTCCGACCTGCTTGAGAAAAAGAGCAATCAAATTTACGAAAAGCATTTCTTATCAAATCTGATAACCGAGACAAAGAAAAGACAAAAGTTTTTCCCTGATTTACCCCCTTTGCATTTCCCTTCTAATATGTCCATTCGCTTATTTGATGAATACTACACTGCTCCACGGGCAGGATTTACCTGTGCAGATCAGTATTACGAGGAAAGTTCAGCAGAAAAGTACCTTAAGAATATCACCGTCCCTACTTTTATTTTAACTTCTAAAGATGACCCTTTCATTTGCTTTAAACCCTTTGAAAATTTAGAAGTACCTGATTGTGTTACCCTCTGTGCCCAAAATCATGGCGGACATCTAGGTTTCTTTGGTTCAGATGGCAATGGTGGCCATCGTTGGGGAGAATCAAAAATCATCCAGTGGATAGAACAACACCTTGTTTTATAATTAGATCAATGATTTAAAACCTGCATTAAACACTTCGGTTGAAACTTTATTTTCAAACTTTTTAAAATTGGCTTGAAACAAACCCGACAAGGTTAGTGCGCTTTCTTGATAAGCCTTGGTATTATTCCAAGCAAGTAGAGGATTGATCATATCTTTTTCAACCCCTGGGCAAGCAGAAGGGACTTCTAGCCCGAAATAGGGGTCTTTATTAAAGGAGATGGAATCAAAATTTCCGTTTAAAACCCCTGCTAATAATGCGCGAGTAACAGGTAAGGGAAAGCGATGCCCCTGCCCCGGTTTTCCACCACGCCAACCTGTGTTTATTAACCATACCTTGCACGAATACTGTTCTATTTTCTTCTGTAACAATTCTGCATAAACACTTGGAAACCTTGGCATAAATGGCGCACCAAAACAAGTGCTGAAGGTTGCTTGTGGCTCGGAAACACCTTGCTCGGTTCCTGCAACCTTGGCGGTATACCCAGACAAAAAATGATAGAGAGCCTGATATTCATTCAACCTGCTTAACGGGGGCAACACGCCAAACGCATCACAGGTAAGAAAAAAGATATTCTTAGGGTGCCCCCCAGAAGAGTCGGGGCAAATATCTCGAACAAGTTCCAAAGGGTAAGCGGCGCGAGTATTTTCTGTAAAGGAAGAATCAAAAAAATCTGGAAGCCTAGTTTTTTCATCTAATGTAACATTTTCCAGCACGGTCCCAAACTGTAGCGCTTCATAAATATGAGGTTCGGCCTTTGGAGAAAGCTTTATGGTTTTTGCATAACATCCACCTTCAAAATTAAACACCCCTTTTTCTGACCAACCGTGTTCATCATCGCCTATAAGAAGTCGCTCGGGATCTGCAGATAAAGTTGTTTTTCCTGTGCCTGACAAGCCAAAAAGTAATGCAACATCGCCTTCTCTTCCCATAGTTGCAGCACAATGCATTGGGAAAACCCCAGCAACAGGTAACAAATAATTAAGAAAGCTAAACACTGATTTTTTTATTTCTCCTGCGTAAGAAGTACCTGAAATGATTACTAAGTTTCTTGAAAGATCGAGCACGATATTAGTTTTAGTTGCTTGGGAATCAACCAGAATGGTAAGAGTTTTCCCTTTAAAATTTTTAATAGGCTTACGAAACATACAGCGAGAAAATAAACTTTGCCACGCCAAATCCCCTATCACTTGCACCCCCACTGCGTGACTTTCATCCGCACAAGCAGAACCCTCCATCGAAAAAATTTCTTTTTTAGAAAGTTCTAATGCTGTATTTTCAAAAAGAGCATCAAACGCTTGAATACTCATTGGTTGATTAACACTGCCCCAATCGATGGAATTTCGAGTGGCAAGGTCATCAACCAGATAACGGTCCTTGGGTGACCTGCCTGTATGTTTGCCTGTTTTCACGGCAAAAGAGCCGCGATTGGTAAGTTTACCTTCCTTGCGTTCAAGGGCAATTTCAATCCACTTAGCACTGCTATTCGCTGATTGACATAGGTTAGAATTTAAAAGGGACTTAATGATTTCGTTATGATTCATAAGAATATATTCCTTTATTTAACAAGATTCAGGTTAAAATAGTCAACTAGATAAAAGTAGAAATAACATTGTGGTTATTGTAATTAAAAGCAAGTAAATTGACCTCTATTTGAATGGGAATAAGCATAATGAGGGCATACGGAATCGAATATTTTCTGAAAGGAATCTTCCTAGGATTAGCCATTTATGGCGCCCTACAGGTAGGTAGGGCCCAAAATCCCAATGCCTTCCTTTTCCTTATCTTAAATGGGACCGCCTGGGTTGGCTTTTTGTTAGCTTTAATACTGGGGGCTTTCTCGCAGCGCAATCAATTCCAATTAGGTTTTAAAAACCCGCTTGCCTTCCTTCTCTTTTTACTTCTCGAACATTCCAGCAAAATATTCGATGGCATTCTGCTTGGAACTGCTTTGGGCGTTTTCCTCGTCGTTCCTTCAGACCCACAATTAATGCTTTCCTGCGTAGGCATAGGGGCTACCCTAGGCATTAGCTTTTCTACCGTAAGAAGGGTAAGGAAAAAGAATTATAGACTGGGGATTATCTTTGGTGTTGCAGCAGGGTTAAGTGGGGCAATCGCTTATTTCCTTGGGCTTACCCCTTGGAATGAAAATCCCCTTGTTCTTTCTCACCCACAGTTATTTTCAATCCAGTTAATTGCTTTTCTACCGCTATTTTACATTTTGACTTTTTCAGGCCTAGCAGAAGAATCAGAAATAGAAATAGGCGCAATCAGCTCGTTACTTGGCATCGCTCTTGGTATCCTAACAATGGATCAAGTTCCTTTACGAACCCTAGGTTTCCTAATTCCAATAGCTTTATTTTTTGTATACACCATGCGCATACTTCCAGCTCTTAGAATTTTGAAGCATATATTTCGCGGAATGAGTTTCGCCAAACTAGGGCAACAAAAAAATGCCTTACTCGCTTTCAAACGAGCCTTACAGCTAGATCCCCAAAACCTACTAGCACGAAACAACTACTGGAAACTTCACTCAGACCTCGACCTCGTTAAACTCGAAACCGATCCAGAAACTATGGCTCTCGTTGACTGCGATCTCTGCCTTGATCGAGTTGAATTTTTACTGGTTGATGGTAAGCCCGCTGCAGAGAAAAGAACTGAAGCTTTACGCCTTCTTTCTCTTATCGAAAACCTTAAACCTATCCTTCACGATAGTACCGGGTACTGGCAATGTGTGCTTGCCCTTCACGATAGGAATATTGAAAAAGCTGCCAATTTATTAGAGCAGAACTTATCAATTATTAATCCATCTGAAATCCAACAGAATAGTAAGTCATATTACGCATCTTGGAACCTAGCCTTAAGTGGACACCCAGAAATGAAAACGAGGGTAGGGTTTCAATTAATCAAAAATCCGGCTTTACGCCTAAATGCTATTGCCTCGGTTGAACGCCAACTTGTCCGCGACAGCAATGATCAAGGGGCTTGGGCGATTAAACGCTTTCTGTATTCGGAAATAACTTGGGAGAACTTTTTCAAATATCCTCCAAAAATCCAGAGTGACTTTGATTTCCATTTTGTAAAAGATTTGGGGTTGGCACTGCTGGAGCAAAAAATAGAACTTGAGCGAGCGGCAGATTACTTAGAAATTGCAGTGGTGGGCTTGCCTCAACTTGCACCATTTTTGATGGTGCAATTAGGCAAGGTGTTTTCTCAAGAAGAAAAAAATGAACAGGCAGAGCATTACTTTGAAAAAGCTGTAAATACAGGCAGACAAATCAGTGTCAAAAATATGAAAGACCAAGAAAGGTTAGCCTATTTTTCTGCGGTTAAGTTCTTGGCTGACTTAGCCCTACACCGCAATGATAACCACAAAGCTTTGGAGTTTTTTCATCTCTTTACCGAATTCGAGCGTAGTGGAGTTGAAACTCTTCGTATCCTCGCGACCCTACACGAAGAAAAAGGGGAAGCTCTTTCTGCACTTCGGGCAGTTGAGCAGGCCCTGGTTTTCCAAGCCGATGATAAAGATTTAATCGCTCGAAAAGATCGATACCTCTATTCAGTTAGTTTAGAAGAACTTGCTGCAAATAAAGAAGCCCTCGCCAAGGGATTTGATATCGCTTATTGCATTAAGCGCGCTAAAACCATTCTTGATAGTAAACTCGATGGCCCCGATTGGATTGATGTTGCAAGGCATTTATCTAGCCTTGCTATGATTCTCACTCCAGAAAGTATTCAGGCTCGGGTTTTATTCTCTAGGGCTGCACTCCGACTAGGCGACCGGGCAGAAGCAAAAGCTTATCTCGAAAAAGTTCGAGAACCCAAGCCAGATCGATTTAATGGCAGCGATGAAGAAGACGCCTGGTTCACTGCTTGCCAATTGCTTGGAGATATTTACATCGAGATGGAAATGTACGGGGAAGCCGTTGCGTGTTATCAAGATTTTAAAACGAGCCCCAAGAGTGGCGCACGAACTTGGTTGAAAATGGGGATGGCACTCGAGAAAATGAACTCTACAAAAAAAGCCATTGCTTGTTATAAGCAAGCCACAGCTTATGAAGGCAATCCCCACGCTAGGGAAGCACAAGAAGCCCTTTACCGCTTAAAGTAAAAGGCTTCTTTTAATAAACCTACAATCAATTATTTAGATTTCGCTTTAACCACAGGCTTCTTGGCTGGTTTAGAAATTTCAGCAAAGTGCTGGCAATCACCAGAAAGAGGGCAACGAGCACAATTGGGTTGTTTATCGTGGCAGAAGAGTGTGCCTACAATGCTGATAACATCAGTAAATTCAGCACCCTTTGCCTTTGGAATGAGATGCTCAAGGGCCGTGCGAATTTCTGCAACTTGTTCCTGTGTTTTTTCTACCAACCCAAGTCGTACCGATACCCGTTGCGTTGGTGGGTCTACGGGAATAGCATGACCGCCTAAAGATCGCTGCGTAACCCAAGCTCCTAGGTAATCATTAGCAAACTGATAACGCGAGAGATGTTTTGTGGCTTGTTTCAAACCTTTTTTTTGCAAAAATTCCAACTCAAATGAATAGGTAGTTTCAAATAGTTCTTGCAAAAAACCAATCACTCGGTTGGCACGGTCTACGGGTCGGGTCATACCAAAAAAACATTCTTCCAGTTCCCTCACCGAACTAACTCTTATTTCATTCCAATCAAAGAAATCTTCGATCAATTTTTTATAAACTGCATCGGCTTGTTCTTTGCTTGCACCTTCCCTACAAATCGCATAAATAGCTTGCTCCATCACAGGAAGTTCTTGATGCTCTGTAGCAACAAGTTTTTTTCCCTTGGAAAACAGTACAGTTACAATTTTTTGTTTATTTACGGTCGTAGCCATATCTTTCACAACTCCATGAATGAGTTTGGCACAGCAGAAAAACTGTTCTCCTGCTGCTCTTACTAAGACTAACTTTTCTTTTTGTCCTCGGATGGTCCGCCATCAGATTCTTGACTTTCAGATTCGTCAGAAGATTCGTCTTCCACTGCATCCGCTTCTAAAATCTCATCCTTTGAAATTTTAGAAGGATTAGCTAGTGCTTCTTGAATAAGTCTACTAACCTCGAGGCTTTTCTTAATGCCCAAATCTAACACAAAAGTTAAAACAGGAAGGAACCGGGTTTTCATTCGGTCTGCAAGTTGCGCCTGAACGAAACCCGCAGCACGATTTAGCGCAATAAGTGTTTCTTTTTGTCTTTCATCGTCTCCCATGACGGAAACAAAAACTTTAGCGTGTTGCAGATCGCCAGAAACTTCAGCACGCAAAACGGTAACCATCTGAATTCTTGGATCAGAAAGTTTAAATAAAATGGTTTCGCTAGCAACTTCTCTTATAACTGCTGAGATTCTAGCAAGGCGATGCGTTTTCATTTATTTACCCTGCCTTTCTTTTTTCCTTACACTATTTCGATCTGGTGATCGATAAATTCTGCTATCGGATGAACTCTTAATGCTTGTGCGATTGTCTCCATCACCGACAAGACAAACTTCACTTCATTTCCAACAGTGGCCAATCCTAGGACGATAATTTGCCTATTTTCTTGCTCATCGACTTCAGCAATAGAAACGTTGTATTTGTTTCTAATTTTTTCCTTGATGCTGTTAAGAATCTGCCTTTTATCTTTTAGGCTGTAAGATTCTCTTACTAGCATTCGAACTCGCATAGCAGCAATAACCACATCATCCATATTCACCTAGGAATCAGGAAAGGGTTCTCATTACCTGTTCAACTTTGTAAGCTTCTATAACATCATCCACTTTGATATCATCGTAGTTGGCAATTTTAATACCGCATTCAAAACCTTCACGAACTTCGCGAACATCTTCTTTAAATCGTTTAAGCGATTCCAAGCCAACGGATTTTTCTGGAGGAGGATAAATCACTACGCCGTTTCTTATTACTCGTATCTTTGCAGACCGTTCGATCGAACCTTGAGTCACATAACAACCTGCAATAGTTCCAACTCGACTAATTTTGAAGGAGTCGCGAACCACAGCTCGACCAAGATGGATAACATCTTCACGCGGTTTCAGCTTGCCTTCTAGGGCATTTCGCACATCTTCTGCCAGTTGATAAATGATATTATACTGCTTGATTTGTATGCCTTTTTCCTCAGCAACGGCTCGGGCTCGGTCATCGGGCACCGAGTTAAAACCAACGATAATGGTGTCATCGGGGGAAGCCAGCGCAAGTTGAACATCACTTTCAGTAATCCCACCCACTGCGGAATGCAGCACTCGGACACAAACTTCTTCGTGGGTAAGTTTTTCAAGTTCCTTGCGGATAGCTTCAATCGAGCCTCTAAAGTCAGCTTTTAAAATCACTTTTAGTTCGGTGACTTTATTTACCGAGAGGGTTTCTAGAGTCATAGGGGAGCGCTTAAAGATTTGAGCTTCAAGGGCTCTCATTTTGCGTCTTCCAGCAATTTCGCGGGCTTTTGCTAAATCGTCGATCACCACAAAAACATCATCTGCATTGGGGATTTCATCGAGACCCGTTACCTTACAAGGAACACTTGGCCCAGCTTCTGTGATTGGCTTGCCCATATCGTCGTACATCATACGAACACGGCCATAACCTGATCCACACAAGATGACATCGCCTTTTCTCAAAGTTCCATCTTGAACGATAATAGTGGCAAATACGCCTTCGCCTTCGCTGACATTAGCTTCCAGACAAACGCCCTTAGCGGTTTTTTTTGGGTTCGCCTTGAATTCTTCAACTTCTGATACAAGGGTAATCGTCTCCAATAATTCACTAATACCCTTACCAGTAGCAGCACTAGTCTGGACAAACTGCACATCGCCACCCATCGTATCAGGAATCAAACCCTGGCCGTAAAGTTGCTGTTCGGTTTTCCGAAGGTTTGCATTGGGGAGGTCAATTTTATTGATAGCAACAATAATTTTTACATTAGCAGCTTTAGCGTGACTGATGGCTTCTTCGGTTTGAGGCATAACACCATCATCTGCAGCTACCACAATAACGGCAATGTCGGTAACATTTGCCCCACGAGCTCTCATTTTAGTAAAGGCTTCGTGGCCGGGAGTGTCTAAGAAAGTAATTGGCTTGCCGTTATGATCTACACGCCAAGCACGAAGGACTTGAGTGATACCCCCTGCTTCGCTGGCAGCCACCTCACTTTTACGAATTTTGTCTAAAAGGGAAGTTTTACCGTGATCAACATGACCCATAATAGTCACGATAGGTGCCCTGATAATAAGATCTTCAGCGTTATCTTCTTTAGCAGAATTGGAGGTAATCTTTTCTTCGAGATCTTCCTTCTTCTTAATTTCGAGTTCGCAACCTGCTTCTAGTGCGATGGTAGCAGCAAAGTCTGGCTCAACAATGGAGTTAATATTTAGCCCAGCGGTAAGCCCGGCTCCCATAAGTTTCAATAACAATTCACCAGATTTCATACCAAGAGCTTCGGACAAAGAACGCACTGTAATTGGCACTACAAGGGGCACCTTACCCTTTCGGGGTTGAGGCCCTTTCAAGGTTTTATGTCGGCGCCTTTCCCTTACAATTCGCTGTTGTTCCGATTCATCCTGATCCATTAAACCAGAAAGATTAGTAACCCTAAGGCCTACCCCATCGTGTTTTTTGCGAACTTCTCTTTCGCGATGCCTATCAGATCTACCAACCACGCCCCCCGGCCGCTTAGCACCGCCCTTGCCTTTACCTTTTTCGCCCTCTTCCTCGTCCTCAAAGGGAACCTGAGGTACTTGATTTTGAATTCCACCGACTTGCTGCTTGAGAATAGTCTGCCGAGTAAGGTCTTCAATTCGTAAAGCAGAATTACCCTTAGTTAGCAAGTCTTTAGGAATTTCCCCGATTTTTCGAGGTCCTAAAGGCGCAACAGGTAGCTTTTTCTCTTCTACAGGCTTTGGTTTAATAATTGGTGGGGAAGCAAATTGTGCTACCGTAGGGCGCAATATCGGTCTACCCTTAGCCCTTCTTAATCCGGGATCCCCAGCACTTGGCCTTGGTGCTGCATCTAGGTTTCGCATCCGCATATTTTTAATAGTGGGTGCTACATTTACAGCTACATCCGCAACCGTTGCAGCAACAACAGCGGGCAATTCAATTTCTTGAATGGGTACAACTGGGATTACGATAACGAGCGGCTCAATAACCACCGGTTCTTCTATTTTAAATGGTGCAACCTTCTTTACCTTTTCTTTTACAACGACTTCTTCTGCTTTTACAGGAACTACTGGGGCTTCCTGAGGAACCTCAACAACTTTGACCCCTTTACTTACAGCAGGTTCTTTTTTAACAACCGGCTTTATAATCTGAGGTGGTTTAGATGGGGCAATAACTGGCACAGGAACTGCAACCACAGGAGCAACCGGGGCAGAAGAAATAGGCGAAACCGCTGACTTCACGCCACTTTTGCTGATTATATTTTCCACCGTTTCACGCTGTGCAGGTTCAAGGCTGCTTAATTGATTTTTGATATCTAGCCCCAACCTGTGGCAAAGATCAATCAAATCTTTACAGTCTACATCTAACTCTTTAGCAAGCACATAGATACGGATTTTGTCTTTTAGCAAGCTTGGCTCCTAAACCTCTCATTAAAACCCTTACAATATGCCTTCAAATGAATGGCAATATCATATTCTAACGGTAAAAAACTGGTTGAAAAGCCTAGAATGCCAATGTTCTTCGAACTATTTTTAGCTAAACCGGCATTTTCAACACTTTACTTCACCGAATCAGGACTACTTTCTGGCTCTAAACCAGATTCTAAATTTGGTTCTAAACCTGGTTCTGCAGATGTCTCAGGCACCACTTCTTCCGAAGCCGGGCTATTTGAAAACAAGTTTTCAAACTCCTGATGCTTTACCTTTGGCGCAGATTGTACGGGCGCTGCAAAAGAACGCCTCTCTTCCGAATCCATTAGTTCTAGCTGACGCAATTTTTCTTCCTCAACCTGCTGTGCCGCTTCTTCTGCAAACGCAACAAGGTCTTCTGCCTGACCTTCAGTTAAACCGGTCATTTCCGCCAACTGAGTGGGTTCCATATAAGTAATATCTTCATACGAAAGGAAACCATCTTCAATGAAAGCTTCCACCATAGTGCTAGTAACATTAGGAAGAAGACCAAACCAGTTTTCTGCTTTTTCGATCACCGAGGCCAACTCATCGTGAGTCATAATATCGATATCCCAGCCAACCAATTTAGAGGCAAGCCTTACATTCTGACCCCTCCTGCCAATTGCAAGAGATAACTGATCGTCCTTCACCAAAACAATTGCCCTGCCCAATTTGGGATAGAGAAAAACTTCTTCGATAGCGGCAGGCTGCAATGCATAAGGGATTAGAACCTGAAGCGAATCATTCCAGCGAACAATATCGATTCTTTCACCACCTAGTTCATCCACAATATTCTTGATTCGGCTACCTCGCACACCAACGCAAGCGCCCACGCAATCGACCTTGGTGTCGATACTGCTAACAGCGACCTTGCTTCGATACCCGGCTTCTCGGGAGACCGCCTTAATTTCGATGGTTCGATCAGCGATTTCTGGGATTTCGTTTTCGAATAATCTACGAACGAAATCTGGGTGGGTTCTGGAAAGAACGATACGAACCCGATTCCCAACTTTCCGAACTTCTAAAATTACAGCTTTAACTCTCTCGCCAACATGATGAGTTTCGCCAGGAATTTGCTCACTTCTAGGCAATAAAGCTTCAACTTTGCCAAGGGAAAGAGTTGCAGCGCCTTTTTCTAGGCGGGTAACCACGCCTTGCAATTGATCACCCTTTTGGGCGTTGTATTCGTTGAAAACTTGCTCGCTTTCCGCTTCACGGAAATATTGAATCATCATCTGTTTAGCTGATTGAGCTGCAATTCTTCCCACATCATCAGGGGATAAAACCTCATCTTTATAACGAGCAACTATCACACCCGTTTGACGATCGATACCCACAAAAATATCAGCTTCTTTAATTTCGTCGGGGTCTGCTTCGCCCATAGTGAAAACAGCGTGTTCAGGAATAACAATAGTGTCAGGCCCGGTTTTCTTTTTAGTTTTTTTAGGTTTTGCAGCGGCTTGCAAGGTAGTTTGCCATTTGGTAATAGCAAGCCTTAAAGCTTTTTCAATACTTACAAAAATAAGCTCTCGGGAAATATTTTTTTCCCTGCTTAACAAATCTACGCCACGAATTAAGTCTTGGCCATTCATCCTAACTCTCCGCAAATATCGAAAAAAGTAGCCTATAAAAAAAAAGAGTGGGATATACCCCACCCGGAAGTAAATGTAGGCCGGTTACCTACACTTAACAGTGAAATGATCTTATAAAAGACCATCACTTTAAAGCCTTGGGCATAGCCCAGACTTACCGTTTGGCACGCCAATTAAATGCAAAGACAACGCTAGCATTTAACGACATAGAATCATTTTCGTGTTTAAAGCCTGCTTAGGCAAGCGTAATCCATTAAAAATAGTGAGTTCCTTGTTTAAGACGGTAAATAATTCCAGTTAAAAACAATAAGATAGTATTAATTATATGCAAAGTTCATTGGTTCATTTTATTGATTTAGTAAAGCTGCAACATACGCTGTTTGCACTGCCTTTTGCTTTAATTTCTGCAATGGTTGCGTGGAAAGTCTCCCAAAGTTTCCACTGGGTTCATCTAGTTGGCATTCTTGCCTGTATGGTTACAGGAAGAAGTGCTGCAATGGCCTTTAACCGTTTAGTAGACAGTACTTATGACGCAGAAAACCCACGAACTGCAAACCGGCATATTCCTGCTGGTTTACTCAAAAAAACTCAGGTAACTGCCTTTATTTTAATCAACTCTGGTGCCTTTTTAGCAGCCTGCTCACTCTTTTTGATCGACAATAACCCTTGGCCCCTTATCTTCGGCCTTCCTACACTGCTATTCTTGCTCTCTTACTCCTATGCCAAGCGCTTTACCTCCCTTTGCCATTTTTGGCTTGGTTTCGCACTTGCTCTTTCCCCTTTAGGTTCTTGGGTAGCAATCCGCGGGCTCGCTTGGGCCGAGGCGCCCATTCCCTTTATGCTAACCGGAACCGTTTTATTTTGGGTCGCAGGCTTTGATATGCTATACGCCTGCCAAGATGTAGTCTTCGACAAAGCAAAAAACCTTTATAGTATACCGGCCAAGATTGGGGTTCAGAACACCCTAAGGTTAGCGTTTTTATCTCATCTAATTATGCTAGGTTTTTTATTTGGATTTTTTCTTTTAGCTTCACCCCCGCTTGGGGCTATCTACCTTTCAGGGGTAGCCTTGGTTGCTTGCCTTGTTTTATATCAGCATAGCCTAGTAAACAAAAATGACCTGACTCGGGTGAATCAGGCCTTTTTCAATGTCAATGTGGTAATTAGCGTTGGGCTCTTTTTTATCGTATTGGCACAAATCTTACTGGCCTAATTTTCTTTTCAACTAGTTGCAACCTTACCCGATCTCAATGCCTTGTTCGCAAGATGCGCAGCAGCAGCAGCGTGAACACCAGCCTCCACAGGGGTGCTTGGGTCTTTCCTCGAGCGCATTGAACTAACCCAGTTTTCGAGATGAAGTTTTTCACCATCGGGCTTATCGTAAAAATCGGCGCCGATTCTACCAGTGCCTAGAATCATAGACTCGGCTTTAATTTTTCGGTTCCAATCGGGAATGATTTCGAACCGACCTCTATCGACATAAATTGTGCCTTCGGTTCCCATGAATTCGATTCTTGCCCCATGCCTTGCATTGGAGAAACCACCTTCAAAGTGCATTTGAATCCCATCTTTATATTCAAGAATAGTCTGAACCATATCGGGGGTTTCCCAAATACCCTTAGCGTTCACCATGGTACCAAGGCTTGCAGCCTGAATGGGGCTTTCTAAGTTAAGAACCCAATGGGCAACATCGACCCAATGGACCATAAGGTCGGTGAAGATACCGCCGCCGAAATCCCAAAACCAGCGCCAGTTCCGCATTTTGTAATCATCAAAAGGCTGGTCAGCAACATTGCCTAAAAAGGCTTTCCAGTTGACATTTGAGGCGTTGGTTGAAGGTTCCCCTTTTTTAATCCGGTCGGAGTTTCGATTCCAACTCATATGCACACGATACACTTTGCCAATTTTTCCTTCAGCCACTGCTTCCTTAGCTTTTTTAATATGTTCCATGCTGCGCTGTTGCGTGCCAATCTGCACCACCTGTTTGGTTTTTCTTACCGCTTGTATTACCTTCTCGCCTTCTTCCAAACTGTGGGTCAAAGGTTTTTCAACATAAACATCCTTCCCCGCGGCAACTCCATCAATGGTCATGGGGACATGCCAGTGATCGGGGGACCCAATTAAAACAGCATCAATGGATTTATCATCAAGCAGCTTGCGGTAATCATCGAAGGTAGCAACCTTATCGCCTACCATTGCTTTTGCCTGGGCAAGTGCATCTTTACGAATGTCGGAAATAGCAACGATGCTGGTATTGGGAATGGTCAAGAGGGATTTCATTAAAGTTCTGCAACGCCCGCCCGTGCCAATGCACCCAATGCGAATGGTTTCAGAAGGGGCAGCGTGCAGGACTTTCCCCGCCATTAAGGAAAGCCCTATAGCCCCTAAAGCGGATCTTCTATTAAGATTGTTCATAATTATGCCTTCTGAGAAAACTAGAATAAAAACTGTACTGAAGGTTTATTGTAAACCCTCTTGATTCTTTTATCAAAGAATCCTTAAAGAAAAAACTAAAACCGTATAAGGATTTCAACCCCCATTAAAGCTAAACTATAATAAAGACATTAATCTTTAAACTGACAACCTTTCAAGAGAATCGAAGGAGGTAAGTCGACTTTATTTTAAAAGTAAACTGACGGGTGTTTCGCATTTCCCAGAATTAAATACATGTAGGCGAGGTCGGAATCCGCAGGGGGTAACCATTCGCTGATGGACCCTGCAATCAAGCCAAGGCTAAATTAAAAAAGTGCCTATTTCCCTTTTCACGGCTGTCCCCCTCTTTTCACGGCCAAGCGGTAATTACGGCGTTCGCTGATTTCTCCCAAATCGTAGCCGATATTCTGAATTCGGCAGAGTACTGAAAATAGCTCCTTCTCCGTGCGCTGGTGAAACGCTTTGACTTCATCCCAAGTGTAACAGACCCAATTCATTAATCGCTGACTTGTGAGAATCTCTTTTTAAGCATTGGGTCGATTGATTCGATTTTCCAAATCAGCCAAGGTCGCTAGTATGTCGTCGAACGATGCTGGCTCAGAGAGGTACATAACACGCATCGCTTGGTAATCACGCTGCAATGCAGTCTGCCGCACGGGCGGAGGGACGAGACGAAAGGTGCCAGGTTTCGCCTCGTCGTAGTTTGCCCACGAACTGCCAAAGAACTGACTCTTCCATCCTACGACCCGGTTCCGGAGATCGTGGTCACCGATGGCCCCATTCGCGGTCGGGTGCTTTGCCAGCGCCACCGTGTCCGCAAAATGGCGGGAAAATCTGTCCGGTGTCGGTTTCTCTGCTGGCCGGTGGTATTCCGTGTGAAGGATCGTTGCCTTTTCCCAGAAGCTCCGCTCAATCTCCAGAGCCACAACTTCGCAGCGCCAATCTGGAAATGCAGCGGGGAGGACTTCAGCAACCCATGGCCGGATCGAGTGACGACCGGTTGGCTGCTGGTCGGTGAGTGAGCCGAACTTCAGCTTAACGGAACACCTGAGGTAATCAAACCCCGCTGGTTGCGACGATGGGTAGTGAAAGAGGAGTAGCGGCGAATTCGTTTTGGGTTCCGTCAGAAACTCGAACCATGCCTTTGCACTCTTTCCCAGCACGCCTTCCACGGCCGCTTCCATCACTGGCCTAATCTGGTTTCGCACAGCGGCTCCACAGGCTGCCTCGGCTCTTGTCATCCACTTGTTCGCCTGATTCCGGCTTGTCCCTACTTTAGGGAGGTTCAGAAATGTAGGCGATAGCGACAGGTCGATGTCTTCCGAGAAGCGCTCGATTACGCCAAACACCTTCGAGAGCGAGGTGCCACCTTTGAACACCAGGCTGTCTGCGAATTCAGACTCGAACAGAATGCCAAGCAACCAGCACACCCAGAAGTCCTTCTCTAGGACGACTGGGGATACATTTCGCTGGACGGCTGCCTGCTCGATGTACAGGCGGCGTTCGTCGGAAGTCAGTTCGAGGAAGCGGAGCCTCATACTTCCTCCGTGGCGAGTTCCCGAAAGATCGGGTGCATCCAAGCTGGTGCGAGCCGGAGGTCTTTGAGGAGTTCCCGCCGCTTGTCCGCCGGGAGCGTCCGCTTCAAATGATCGCGCCGCTCTGGGGTAAGATGCTCCTTGCCCAATTCGCGGAGAGCCTGGATCAGAAGACCACTGAGCCTCCCTGCCGCTGCCATGTTCCTAGCAGTCGTCCGCCGGAGTTGGATCGTCGTCGGGCCGATCTTTACCGTCCGGGTCGGCCCATCCGTCAGGAAGACCACCTTGGCCGGCACTTGATCGGAGAGACCCAGGGCATTTGCCGCATAGGCACCCGCTGGTTGAAGGCGTGTGTGGTCGCGGCCCGCCAGTGCCTCTGCCACCGTGTCGGCAGATGGTGAAAGTGGCCCCAGCACGGGATGCTCTTTCGGAAAATCGTACACCCCGCGAGCAAGGCGGCGAACGGCACCCTTTCGGACGAGCCGGTGAAAGACGATATCAACGGCCTCACGGCTGCCTAGGTCTAGGAAGTCAGCGGGAACGAACACGGAGCCACGCCCACGGCGAAGAATGGCGGCAAGTATCTGCGAATCAATGCTATGTGGCTGTTTACGAGTTGTCTTCATGTAAGAAATAATAGCCATTTTTTCTTACAAACTCAAGGGCTATATGGGCCATAAACAATCAAATCGGGTTGAGCTACCGAAATACTAGTTTTTTAACTACGGGACTACGGTGTTCGGAACGCTTACTAGGGCACTACCTTTTGGTCGTATCTTATTTAGCGGAAAGTTTTTCTCCTAAAACAAACCTGTGATTTCTGGGAAATTTAGAGGTGTGTTTACAAGACCAAAGAATTAGGTCATAGGTTTTAGTAATTACAGTAAGTTCGTTATATTTATTAAAATCAGCCATTGCATCAACAAAGTTTACCTATGTTTTAACTCTAATTTTAATTTTTCCACTTCGTGGAACAGGGTTTT
Source organism: Gemmataceae bacterium (assembly GCA_041694635.1). Lineage (GTDB taxonomy): Bacteria > Planctomycetota > Planctomycetia > Gemmatales > Gemmataceae > UBA969. Next base: position 27,808 of record JBDNHI010000094.1, read on the forward strand.
AAGACGACACGAGAGCAAAATCCGTAAGCAGTAATTACGGAGTCCTCGCAAGACGGAACCCAGTATCGGGGTGCCGGTTAACAGGAGAGAGGTTGCCGAAGCGATTGGCAGAGCGGGTATGCCTAGCAGCATTGAAGAAGGACCCGCCACGCAGCACACGGTATTTTCCTGAATTTGGGCCTTTTGGGTCAGCTACAGGATCTTTTGTGTAATCTGCTTTCCAGTCTTCACACCACTCCCCTACATTCCCGTGCATACCATACAACCCAAACGCATTCGGCTTATAGCCTCCTACTGTTACTGGCTTACGAATCTTTGAATCATCATAATTTGTATCCTTAGGCGTAATAGTATCACCAAAGTAGAAAGCTGTTTTAGTTCCCGCCCTACACGAATATTCCCACTCCGCTTCTGTTGGTAACCTATATCCACCCTTGGTTTTCTCATTCAGCTTCTTGATAAAATCCTGACAAGCATACTATGATACATTTGTTACTGGTAACTTTGCGCCCTTCGTTTTACTTGGGTTATTTCCCATCACCGATTCCCATTGTTCCTGCGTTACTTCATACTTACCCATATAGAAAGGCGTGGAAATTGTTACCTCGTGCTGGTCTTCATTATCATTATCATTACGACCTGTTTCTCCTTCGGGTGAACCCATCATAAACTTGCCGGCTGGAATAAGAACCATCTCTAACTTTACACCTTTACCAAGATCTACTGCTTCTTCTTTTGGCCCTGCTCCTTGTACCATCGCTAAAAATAATAAGCCTAATCCTAATACCAAACTTATGCTTACTAATGCTTTCATTACTCACCCCGGAGGATTACTACTCTTAAAGTCATCTTCCTAAGCTTAGTTTATGGAGGGGATTTGTTAAAGAATATTATGCCAAAAACAAAGCCCACCGACTACGCTCGGTGGGGCTTCTTCTCTGTATCTCTGTATTTGAAATAAGCATTCTCAGCGCCCCTGTTATCAATCAAGAGGTCGCTGGGTTTTGAGGTAGAAGTTGATCGTGTCCGAGATCGGCGGCGGCCTGCGCTTCCGCAAGCTTACCTTGGGTTTACTTGAGGTACCCATCGATTGCTTGAAATCGTATTTTTGAGCTAGAAGCTCGTCGGCGTAATTCTTTGCCCTGAAATAAAAAAGCCCTTCGACTTATTAGTAGAAGGGCTTTTTAAAGAGTCGGGGAGACAGGATTCGAACCTGCGACTTCTTGGTCCCAAACCAAGCGCTCTAGCCAAGCTGAGCTACACCCCGTTGTATTTGTTTTACCAATCTTAGGGCAGATTGGAAACATCGATCTTGAAGGAAAATAAAAAGCAGGTGAAATGGTTTTGCATTCAAGCCTGCTTTCTTTACTGTTAAGACTGAGAAAAAGCTTGTAAAAGCTTATCTTTTTTAGTTCTTCTAACTTTAGGTGCGTTACTGAATATTGCAGATTTAAACCGAAAAGAAGTTTCAACAAACCGGTTTCCCGGCCAATTTTTACTTACTTTCTTAGAATCTCGCAAAGTAATTCAAATTCATCATTGTTTTCAAAAGGTAAAACAATCTGCCCACGCTCCTTACCTTTAACCTTAATCTCAATCCTCATACCTATTTTCTGGCTTAATTCTTCTTCGAGCAAACGAACATGGTTTGTCTTGTTGTCGGGCTTAGCATCAGTAATTTCAGCATTGTAGTTAATAACAGGAGAGGCATCAGCGGGCAACTGCCTTGCAAGAGTTTCCGTAGCATGAACGGAAAGTCCACGAGCAATAATTTCTTTACAAATTTGAATCTGCCTTGCCTTATCGGAAAGGCCTTTTAAAACTTTAGCGTGTCCGGTGGTAATCTGACAAACTCGGATTGCTTCCTGAACTTCAGGAGCTAGTTCCAGCAATGCAACCAAATTAGAAATCGTTGGTCTTGCCATTCCAAGTTTTTTCGCAAGTTGATCATGAGTGACCTGATACAAGTCCAGATACTCCTTAAACCCCTGAGCTTTTTCGAGTGGGTTTAAATCAGCTCTTTGGATGTTTTCAACCAGAGATGCTTCCACCATTTCTTGTTCAGTAAATTCTACCACATGAACAGGAACGGCAACCAGACCCGCAGCACGAGAAGCCCGTAACCTTCTTTCACCTGCGATAAGCTGGTAGCGGCCCTCAACTTGCCTAACAACAAGCGGTTGTAAAACGCCATGATTCCGAATGCTTTCTTCAAGAGAGGCAAGGGCATCGGGGTCAAAAGTTTTTCTTGGCTGTTTTGGATTCGTATCGATCGAATCGACAGGCACCACATTGGAAGAAGAAGCAGTGGTATAACCTTCGTTACCTGAACTTAACAATGCATCCAAACCCCTGCCAAGTCGAGCTTTCTTTTCCATATTTGAACTCCTAAAATATTGTTGGGAACCTTTTTCTGAAGGAGGGGAATACCAAGTTGTTCAAAGCGATGCAATAGCGAATGTTCCATATGGAACCTAACTTTTTATTCTTTGCAAAAATGAATCTCAATCAATTATCAACTGGTTTGTAATGTTCCATATGGAACCAATGCATTGCTGACTTATGGGCTTCGAAAGTCAACCGGAAATCGTTACTTTTATTTCTTAACGAATATTTGCAGTGGGCGTAAAAAAAGCCCCAGAGTTTTTCTCTGGGGCTTTTTTATTCTATGTTCCATATGGAACATTTTTAATATTAGGTCTTCTTCGGAATGTCTGCTAGTTCTTCTTTTACTTCGGCGTAATGGCTAGGTTCCATTGTGAAAGCCGCAGTTCCACTTGTTGCACCACGCAAGTCGGTGGTGTAACCAAACAGAGCAGCAAGGGGAACTTGAGCCGTGATGGTAACACGACCACCTGAACTAACCGAATCAAGAATAAGACCGCGCCTACGACTTATATCGCCAGTAAGTGCGCCCATGTATTTATCAGGCGCAACAACAGCAACTTTCATAATAGGTTCTAATAAAACAATACCAGCTACAATCTGAGCATCGCGGAAATTTTCCCACCCTGCCAAGCGGAATGCATCTTGGGATGAATCCACATCGTGGTACTTTCCATCCACTAAAGTCGCTTGTAAGTCAACACATTGAAAACCATACTTCGCACCTTTAACCGTTCCTTGGCGAATACCCGCTTCTACCGAAGGAATATATTCCTTGGGAACAACGCCACCAAATACTTTATCTTTGAAATAGATGTTGTTAGGGTCAGGCTTATCCCCATCTTCTTCCATTTCCTTGGCCCATTCTTCTGACTCTGCTGGCGTCAAAGGTTTATATTCAACTGTGATAACTGCAAACTTTCCACGACCACCCGACTGCTTGATGTAGCGAGTTTCGTGGCTAAGTGCTTTTGCTATTGTCTGCCTGTAAGCAACCATAGGTTTGCCTACCGTGACCTTAACACCGGGGAAGCGATGTAACTTATCCACAGAAACTTCGAGATGAAGTTCACCCATACCAGAAATAATCAACTGGCTTGTTTCGGGGTCAGTATGCGCTTTTAAAGTTGGATCATCACGAACCAACCGGCCAAGGGCATCAGCCAACTTCGTTTCATCGGTGGTTTTATCAGGAATCAAAGATTGGCTGATAACAGGTTTGGGGAAAAGAATAGATTCAAGAGCAATCGGCTTTTCAGGAACACAAAGAGTATTGCCTGTATAAGTTTGCTTGAGTCCAATCATTGCCACAATATCGCCAGGGCCAGCCACATCTTTTTCAACGCGTTTGTTGCCCATCATACGATAGATACGGCCGATGCGTTCTTGCTTGCCATTGGTCGTGTTTAAAACGGTATCGCCTGGGCTGGCTTCGCCTGAATAAATCCGGACATAGACCAAGTCGCCTGTAGAATCTGCAACGGTCTTGAAAGCCAAGCTAGAGAATGGCTCTTTAGCATCAGGCTTGCGAAATACTTTTTCCTTGGTTTTAGTGACTAGGCCTTCTACGGGTGGCCTATCTAAGGGTGAAGGAAGAAAATCAATAACCGCATCCAGAAGTTGCTGCACACCATGGAAGGTTTTGGAAGAGCCACACATAATGGGTGTGAACAAAGTTTCAATAGTTCCGGTCCGAATAGCTTGCTTAAGAAGTGCCTCGGGGATTTCTTTTTCAGCTAGCATTAATTCTGCAATCTCATCACTTGCAAGGGATGCAACATCTAAAAGTTTAGCCCTATATTCATTGGCTTCTTCGATGTGAGATTCTGGAATATCCACAAGTTCAAATTTGGTGTTGGTTTTATCGAGTGAGTCACGATGAACAAACTTCATTTTAATTAGGTCAATGATGCCCTTGAACTCGGTATAAACACCAATGGGCAAAGTGCAAATAGCGGGCTTGGCACGCAACTTTTCAACAATTTGGGCTACGCAGTCATAAAAGTCTGCGCCTGTTCGATCCATCTTGTTGATATAAGCAATACGGGGCACCTTGTACTTATTGGCTTGATACCATACAGTTTCCGATTGCACTTCCACACCACCCACCGCACAAAACACACCAATCGCACCATCAAGAACGCGCAGCGATCTTTCCACTTCTGCGGTAAAATCCACATGCCCTGGGGTATCGATAATATTGATTGTGTTTTCACCCCAGTCCACCGATACAGCAGCTGAGTTAATGGTAATTCCTTTAGCTCTTTCTAAAGGATCAAAGTCGGTCGTGGTGTCGCCAGAGTCAACATCCCCAACCTTGTGCTTGGTACCGCTAAAATAAAGAATACGCTCGGTTGTGGTGGTTTTACCCGCATCCACATGAGCAATAATGCCAATGTTTCTAGTTTTTTCTAACATTTTGAACCTTTACGAAATTGGATCCTACGCAACAAAATAAAAACTTATCAAATGCTAGGTAACCATCACAATGGTTGCCTAATTAGTCAGGTTATCAAAAAAACAGGGCCTCGCCGAGATTCTTCATCCGGAAAAGAGGACTGTAATTAAAATATCCCGATACTTAAATGTAATGATTTGTTAAGGTTATTGTCCATAAGACCTTTACAAACATTAGCGCATGAACTGAGAAAATCTGAATAAGAAAAGAAAGAGCCTTACCACAACCAAAAAAATCAAGGCTCTTAACCTGTTGCTATATATAGACTAACAACGATTACTTGAACAACTTCGAAGTTTTACTTCTGGCTATCGTCTTTGGCTTTAAAGAATGTAAGAACCGTCGATTTCATTGACATTTTTAAAGATAATTCTTTCCCACCCTCCAAAGAAAGCCTCAAGCGGTCAGCATTAGGATTTTCCTTAAAAACCTTTTCCGCAACTTCCACGGCATCCTTAAAATCTTTGGTAAGCAGGTCTGCCGCCTTATTAAATGCGATTTCAAATTCCATAACAGGGCCTAATTTAGGACTGCTTGCCAAAGCTTCCTTGATAATATCCAGAGAATTTTCACCCCCTGCAAAAAGCACGACCTCGTTACCTATCGCAAAATAACCGGGGCCATTACCAAAGTTCTTTACATCGGAAGCTTGGGTTAATATTTCAACCTTGTGGATGTTAACTTGCCCTACCTTGGCGAAATCAATTTCAACTTTTTTCTTTTCAGTATCAGGGAGATTCTTATGAATTTGCTTAAGTAACGCTTCAATTTTCTTGCCTTCAGAAACCTTCATAGCAGTAATAAAAGCATATTTTCCTAGGCCAGTCTTTCTAATATCCAAAACGGCGTCCATAGTTCCAGCATCTAAAGAAGGGATCAAAGCTTTAGTCATACTCTCCATAATGCCCTTTTTACCTGCATCTTTTTCCTCAGCAACAGCATTTTTCATTCCTTCTAAAAACACCTTCGCAAAATCTTTCCTTGCGGTTTCAGGCATTAATGCATTCAGATTCATATGAACCACAGAATTTTTGCCTACAATGCCCGCACCTATGCTTTTATTTGTTCCAAGATTTGCAATCGACTTTGCCAATTCGGTACCGTTTTTTCCTTTAAAACTTAGACCTAAACCAAAATCTCCAGCTTTACGATCCATTTCCAATTTGAGAGAAAGTTCTTCCCCTTGAGTGAACACTTGAACAATGCTCTGTAAAAGCATTTCAGAAACATCGTTACGAAACTGAGCCACCGCAGGGCTTTCGCCTGGAATCTTCTTTTGTTTAACTTCCGCTATCTGCAATTCAATCTGAGGAACCATATTTTTTACTAGGTCTTCTGGAAGGCCAGCAAGATTTAAGCTGATCGACATAACTCCGGTTTTCTCTGCGCTGAAAAGTTCTTTTGGAGAAATCAATTTTTTATCATCGATACCTTTTTCATCACGGATAGTTGCGCACATATATCCATCTTTAAACTTGAAGAATAATGGGAAAGGGGAATTAGGAATGTTCATCACATAGATGCCATTATCCCCTTTTTTTGCTTCCAGACTAAGTTTAGCCAACATCTCGATAAAGGCTTTTTCGTCAACAATGGGAATAAGGCCAACCACTTCGCTGTCAATAAGATTAGGCCCGATGTTGCCATAAAGCCCAAAAGGTTTTTCTGGGTCGATGCCTTCTAAACCCTTAGCCCCTGTCATAGCTTTAAGCAAACCTTCAACTTGCTTGGCCTCTTCTTTTTTTCCGACAGCTTCGGCGAGGAAGAAAGCATTTTCGACTAGGCGATTAATGGGCTGCACTCTTAGAACAATTCCGGGGGGAGTCTGTTTATTTTGAGCCTTCACAGTAGGTGCAAAATAAAGGGAAGAAAAGACCGCAAAAAAGAAAGTAACCTTAATTAAATTTCGTGACATCATAAGAAACACCCTTTTGGGAAAACTGGATGAAAAAGTTCTAATTCGACCTTAATCGTAACTTTTTTGACTTCTTATGCCAATAGCTACATTTTTCTTTCACTTAAATCCTAAGTGCGTTATGCTTTTTAAATGCTGCTTTACTTGTCTTTTTGTTGAAGGAATACTCGCTATGAAATCTTGCCTTAAAGCTTCTTTCCTGACTTTTGGAGTTCTTTTTTCAATATTCAACAGCGTTGCCCAGGCGCAAAACAACGCTCCTTCGATAGTTCAAAGGGGAAAAGAAAGTAAGCTCGATTTTAAAATCGGAGGCACAGTGGTCACCACCTATAATTTTGGCCCTGAAGTTGCAAAGCCCTATTTCTGGCCTATGGTTACCATTGGTCAAAATCGGGTCACACGCGACTGGCCTATGATTGCGACTTCCCCGGAAGCCAAGGATCATAAACATCAAAAGTCTGCTTGGTTCTGTCACGGTGATATCATTCCCGAAGGAATCGAACTTAAAAGAAAAAGTAAAGGTGTTTCGGGAGTTGATTTTTGGAGCGAAGAAGGTGACCACGGAAAAATGGTCTGCACTAAAATCTCTAACCTCGAAAACAAACAAAACTCTGCTTCCGTTTCCACCCTCAACGAATGGAACACCCCAGACGGTGTTAAAATTCTTAACGAAACTCGATCCTTCACCCTGCAAACATTAGGCAATGGCTACATCATCAAAATGAATACTTCCCTTGACGCTTCCGTCTGCAACATTACCTTTGGCGATACCAAAGAAGGCAGCTTTGGCGTGAGGGTTCGCGAATCCATCACAGAAAAAGATGCTAAGGGTGGCATTCTTACCAATGCCCAAGGTAATCAGAAAGAAAAAGCTGTTTGGGGTATGGAATCTAACTGGTGCGATTACTCGGGACCTTCCGACAAAGGAACTGCAGGTATTACCATAATTGCTGACCCTATTAACAGTTTGAAAACTTGCTGGCATAGTCGAGGTTATGGACTAATGGCAGCCAATCCCTTTGGTAGGTCTAAGTCGGGTTTCCCGGATCGCAAAGAAAATAAAGACCTTGTTAAAATCACTAAGGGAGACTCTTTAAAGCTTTCCTTCTCACTTTTCGTTCACGATGGTGATGCAAAAGAAGCCAAAGTTTCCGAAGTTGTTGGGAAGTAATTGACTTGGCTTTTTTATTTATTTACTTGTTCATTATGTGGGAATGATTAAATTCTGACTAAATTCTTAATATTTAATCCCAGACTTTAGTTTTTACCGTTTAATATGTTTAGATTTACTTTTATACCTTTTATTAATCCCCCTCTAGGTAAATTATGGACACCCGCGAAAAAGCTATTCAAATTAATATGGACCCTTCTAAGTATGGAGCCTTCACCGAGATTGGCGCTGGGCAAGAAGTCGCTCGATGGTTCTTCCTTGTAGGCGGGGCCTCGGGGACCATTGCCAAAACTATGTCTGCTTACGATATGATTGTTAGTGATGCTATCTATGGCCCTTGCGAACGCTATGTCAGTAAACAAAGGCTTCAATCAATGCTGGACCGCGAGTTCAACCTCCTTGTTGAACGGCTTGATGTCAAGCGAGGTGAAACCACTCGCTTTTTTTCCTTTGCAAACACAGTTGCTGCCAACAGTTTTTCAAGAAAGATAGATGCCCACGGTTGGCTCGGCCTGCAATTTCAGACCGAACCGAAAGGCCCCATCTCACAGGTCATTATCCATGTTAGACTCCTCGACCCCGAAAATATTCAGGAACAAGATGCCCTTGGTATCATTGGTATAAACCTTATCCACTCCGCTATCTACCACCACCATAACCCCGAGGAAATCATCGACCGACTGTTAGACAACCTCACTCCAGACCGGGTTGAAGTCGATACGATTCAATTTTCAGGCGAAGCATTTTCCACCGTTGATAACCGAGTGATGGCTCTGCAACTGGTACAAAAGGGCCTCACCAAAGCCGCTATGTTTCTTGCCAACGGCGAAGTCGTGCAACCTGCTGATATTCTTTACAAAAAAAGCATTTTAGTAGAAAGGGGCAGCTTTAGGCCCGTCACAAATGTCACCATCGATATGCTCGAATGTGCTACCTCGATGTTCGTGCAAGAACCTAAAGCACTGGGCGAAGAAGTGCTAGTCATTATGGAAATGACTTTAAAGAATCTTCTCGACAATGGCAAAATTGATTACCAAGATTTTCTTGACCGGGTCGACATCCTAGCATCCACAGGCAAGACGGTGCTCATCTCCAATTTTGCAGAATATCACAGGCTTGCAGCGTATCTTTTCAGGTACACCAAAAAGATGATAGGCATCGTAATGGGGGTACCAACCCTCCAAGAGGTGTTCGAAGAAAAATACTATTCAGATCTTGAAGGAGGCATACTAGAAAGCTTTGGCCGTTTGTTTAAAAACGACCTCAAGGTTTATGTATACCCTTTGCTTCAAAAGCAATCGGGGGCCCTGATCACTAGCGATAATTTGCTAGTAAACCCTAAGCTTCGCCATTTGTTTAGTTATCTAGTGGAAAACCGCCTGATTGAGAGCATCCGAGGGTTTAAGGAGAATTATCTCTCTATATTTTCACGAGATGTGTTAGCTAAAATTCGAGCGAATGATCCCGCTTGGGAACAAATGGTTCCAACTGCTGTTTGCAAGATGATCAAAGAACGAAAGCTTTTTCACCAGAAGGAACCGGTTAATTAAACCTTATTTGCAGGTACGGCTTTCCCCGAACCTACCTTCTTCATTGCTAAAAATGCTATCGCACCCAACAAACAAATAAGACAAGTCGCAAAAAATATTATAAATATATAGGTCTTCCACTGGTTACCTTTTACTTTTCTTGCCAACGAATGAACGGTCAAAATTGGCGCAGAAGCATATTCTCCACCCGTGTTATTTTCTTGGCCATCTGGCCTATTTGCACCAACGCCCTGCAATAACTCTTGTGCAGTAGGGGCAACGGGTGTAACATCACCCATTAGGTCAGCAAAAGCCGAACTCTTAGCTTGAGCCATAACTGCTACTTTAAAGATCTGATTTCCATTTGAATGCACTTTGATCCAAGATGATTCATCCTCACTTACTTCGTGTGCGGAAACCGAAACCGTCAGACTTACCCGATTCCCTTTCATTTCTGGCTTCCCGATTTTAATCCAAGGAGCGCCAACTTCTGCCTGCGCATAAACCATCTTTTTCTCTTCGCTCGAAATAACTAGGGTCTGAACTTTAACCTCCCCCTCTTCCAGTTCAAACACAAGTGCCGTGGTGTTGATAAAAACTTTAGGAGGCTTTGCAAGGCCTAAAGCCTCAAAAAACTGCTGCACTGCTGCCACCCCAGATGCAGAAGGACCAGGCACAGGATAGGTAAGGCCATTATCTTTATACCATCGTGAAACAGAACCATTTTCAAACATAATTGCAGCGGCAGTTGGGTTACTCTTTGCCTTCTCTGCAATTTGCCTCGGACTTTTAGCACCCGCTAGCGCACCTAAAAGAAATGGCCTAAACGGAATCTGAGCCGTCACGGGTACAATTATATTTCCCCCGCTTGTCTCAAATATTAGGCTTCCCTCAACCGGTTTATCGCTTGCACGCAGGGCACTCGATCGTACCATTAATGGCAAAGGTGCATCTTGAAAGGTCTGAAAGCGACTGCGACTGCGAGGCTTTCCTTCACCTATCGTAAGCCAAGGAATACCTTCAATGGTTACGCTGCCATACAAAATCCTTCGACCTTTATTGCGAATTTTCACGGAACACTTAATATCACTACCGGGTTTAAGACTTCCCAGATCTAAGTTGGGTGGGTCCACTTCTAAGTCTGCAGGAGGAATTGGTTGCGATGGAAGGCGAGCTAGAAATTGATCTAATCCTTGATCTGGGGAGGGGTGTTTTGCTGATTCATTGGCAACCATAGCAAGGTCAAGCCTGCCAATGCCGCTAAAAAAGCTACCAAATTCGCCTTTTTTTAGCATCTCAAGCGAACTGGGCCATTCCGCCAGCATGGTACTTGCTAACTCATCAAAATTATTGCAAGTCTTTCCAGAAGCATAGCAAAGTGGTTTTGGGAAATTTAATTGCACACCAGCCTGGGCGTGAGACCGGCCTCCAAGTCCTATGCCATCAAAATAGCAAAAAGATGCCTCTTTAGGGTTTATCCGCGAACAGCGTGAGCAAGTTTGAACCATTGCAACATATTAGGAACATTTAGCCCAGATTGCAACGGTTTGAAGGGGAAGTTTGATTCTTGCCTAGTTTGTTTTACCCAACCTATTTAATTGGCATCGTTTTATTGATTTCTGCAAGCACAGCTTTAAGAGCAGCAACATCGGTCTTGGCCGCTGTTTCATAATTGCGAGTTGCACCCGCCTGCGTAGGATCCTTAATTGCGCAATAAAACTTCCAATCCCCAGTTTCAATGGAATGATCGAGCCTCTGCCAAGTCATACCTCGACTCGATAATTGTTGCATCAAGGAGCGAAATTCTTCGGGAGAGCCGAATTGAGAATTTGCAGCAGTTCCAATTCCTGCAATAGCGGTTGCATTTACTGGGGTTACATTGGTTCTGGTAGGGTCAAGGGTAGAGAAATTGCCAGTGGCAAGTGCAGCCGGGCTAGTAGAAGAGTAAGGAGCAGGTAAATTAGGAACACCATTGGTGTTAGGGGGGGGCATATTTCCCGCAATCGCTGTATTTTGCCCATTTTGAACTGGGAGCCGACTAATTGGTACGCCTCCTCCTAGAAGAGGGTCTTTATCTCCTGCGCCTGAGCCACCAAAATTCAAAAAGGAAGGTTGCGGGGTAACCGCATTAGGCGGGGTTGTTCCAGAATTATTTCCGGGCAGTGGGCCAAAAAATTTATCCACCCCAGAGCCACCTCCACCCGTATTTTGACAACCAGAACCTACTATCAATAACGCTCCAAACCCTAGCTTTAGTAAGCTTTTATAGTCTATTCCAAACCATTGCACTTTTTCTAAATTCTTCATGGACGACTCCTTCTAATCTTACCCCGACTCCAAACCTATTTTTTGCCTGTTTTAACACCTTTTTTTCACTATCTTTATATATTGTTGGTTCTCATAACAACCTCTAGGAATTCAAACAATGCCAAATTTCAAAATCGCAGTTATTGGTGGAGATGGTATCGGCCCCGAAGTTATCGACCAAGGAGTTAGGGTTTTGGAGGTTGTTTCCGCAAAGGCCAACGCCTCTTTAACTTGGAACAAGTTGCCTTGGTCTGCGATTAATTATGAAAAGACTGGGGTAATGGTTCCCGAAGATGGGTGGGATCTTCTTAAAAAACACGATGCCATCTTCCTAGGCGCAGTGGGCCACCCCACTGTTTCTGATCACATCCCCGTACACGGCTTACTACTTCCTATGCGCAGGATGTTTGATCAATATGTGAATCTCAGGCCATCCTACCTTTACGAAGGGGTTGATTCGCCCCTTCGAGATAAGGCCCCGGGTTCTATCGATATTCTTTTCTTCCGCGAAAATACCGAGGGTGAATATGCCCCCATTGGTGGTAGGCTTTACACTGGCTTCCCCCAAGAAATTGCAATTCAAACCAACACCTTCACCCGAAGGGGTTGCGATCGCATCATTCGTGCCGCCTTTGAAGCTGCAAGAAAACGCCCCCGCAAAAAAGTAACTTCCATCACTAAGTCCAATGCTCAGACTTTTGGTATGGTTTTATGGGATGAGTGTTTTAACCAAGTTGCATCCGAATATAAGGATGTTCATTCTTCCTTCCTACTTGTCGATGCTGCTGCTATGGATCTGGTTCGCAAACCCGAGCATTTCGATGTTATGGTTGCTAGCAATTTGTTTGGCGATATTCTTACCGACCTTGCCGCCATTGTCACAGGCACCATTGGCTTAGCCTCTAGTGCTAACATCAACCCAGAGAGAAAGTTCCCCAGTATGTTTGAGCCAGTCCACGGCTCTGCCCCCGACATCGCTGGTAAAGGAATGGCAAACCCGATGGCAGCTGTTTTATCTGGCGCACTTATGCTTGAACATCTTGGTTTGCATGAAGCTTCGTTGAATGTGAATCAAGCGGTTGCAAAGGTCTTGAAAGCTGGCGCTCCCAGAACGCCCGACCTTGGCGGCAAAAGCTCGACTAAGGAAATTACAGAAGCCATTTTAGCTGCTCTTTAGTCATACTCTCCAGTAACAAAAAGGGCTCGCACCGTTTCTCGGTGTGGGCCCTCTTTTATGCCACCTCTGAAATACTTAAATACCTTTATGTTTAAACTAATAATATACTATTTATAGCTTACTTTGAAACAGAATAAGAAAAGATATAAGCGGTTGCTACCACACCGCTAATAGCTTTATAGCGTAGGGATGCAATCGCCATTGATAGGGCCCTCTTTTTCTCTTTTTTCTTGACAGGCCATTTTCCATCGTAAATGATTGCAGAAGACATTATGCCCCATTTCCGCGACTCGTTGTAGCAGGAGATAGTTTGCGCAGGGCGCAATGTTGACCGAGCTATTTTGCGCAAACGAATACCTATTAGGCAAGAGGAGAAGGCGATGTCTAACATCACGCAAGCGCACCGGCACTCGATCCGCCACCGCGACGAGGTTCTGGCCAGTGAGCGGTGTGGCTGCTTCTACTGCTGTGCCGTCTTCCCGGTGGCCGAAGTTGCGGACTGGACAGACGCATGGAAGGGCGTCGGCCAGACCGCACTGTGCCCACGATGCGGCATTGACTCGGTGATCGGTTCGGAGTCCGGCTACCCGGTCACGCCCGAGTTTCTGGCCGCCATGAAGGCCCAGTGGTTCTGAGCGCCCAGATGCCGAACCAGGCGCTGCACCTGACCGCAGCGGAACTCGCATCGAGCAATTTCGGCGACTTACTCCCCTCTCTGCACTCGGGATGAGGGGAAGTGTTTTTCGGTGAATCCATTTAATTTTTCTTTGCAATTGCGCCGCGGTAAAAATACTACAGTGTGAAGAGAGGCGGAATTTCTTCCGTTCCGGCGACATGCTGTTCCTGATTGGATAGAATCTGGATTAGTAAGAATGAAAAGCCGAGTTAGATGGAATTAATTCCATCCAATCATTGTTCGGCGGCGCGAGCAGAGGCGTAGGAGGTGCATCATGCGGTCGCGGGATTGTTCTGAATGCGGGAAGCCAGCGGAACCGCCACTAACTATCGGTCGTTTCCGGTTGCCCGATGAACTTGCGTCGTTGGGCCAACCAGTCGAGTCGGAGTTCGTAATCTGCAGGGACTGCCTTGACCGTTTGCATGAGGAGGAAGATAGGGGTAGGGAAATCCGGTTGATCTCGGACTCCCCTCCCTCCAAACCGTACGGGCGGTTTTCCCGCATACGGCTTTCCAGTCAGTAGTTGCCTGCAACGGATTGATCGAACCGAAAATGGGCTTCGCGCAGACTATACAGGCCCGCATTCGTAAAGAAGTCATTCGGCCAGCGGTGATTGCGAGGTAAACGCTGCGGGTTGTTCTTGTGACGTTTAAGATAGGGGTAGGGAAATCCGGTTGATCTCGGACTCCCCTCCCTCCAAACCGTACGGGCGGTTTTCCCGCATACGGCTTTCCAGTCAGTAGTTGCCTGCAACGGATTGATCGAACCGAAAATGGGCTTCGCACAGACTATAC
>JBDNHI010000095.1:0-50207 GCA_041694635.1 Gemmataceae bacterium
CTCTTCTATTTCTGATCCGTTGTTTAATTAACCACTTCAGGTTGTAAAACCCTAAGGTAATTAGCAATATAATGGCCGTACTCTTCACGAAGTTCTTCTGGCATATCTTTGAAACCTGTGATAGATCCCCTGCACCGTTTACCGTTACAAAGGCATTCCGTAGGCATATGCTGAATTTCATATTCGAAGGTAGCGTAATCCAAGGTAAGCTCTTCGCCAGATTGAATGTCTCTAAGAGCGTGAACTTCTGCAATTTTTTCGTTGGGTTTGATTAAAAGCCCACAGTTTGGTTCGCAAGAATGATTGAGCCAGCCTAGAGGTTCATTAGGAGTGATATGCCATTCGTTAGAAATTTGAATGGTATGCATAGAGCGAACTTTAGTAGAGTTGCCCCAAGCAGAAAGGATAAGATCTTTAGGGGAAAAATTCTGGGAGGCGATAACAGCCTTACCTAGAGGCCCCTGAATAATATTAATATTAGAATAAGAAACCCTGTCACCACTAGTCATTTGAATCTCCCTACCGTTATGTTCTTTTAGTCGCGAGATAAAGAAAGCAACGGCATCATCAACCGAATCAGGTTGAATCACCAATAAATCCCCGGGCCGACATTTTTCGAGGCCGCGCTGAAGCGCGGCTACACCGCCGCGCACCTCTTCCACATCCTTAACCCGAGTACCGAACTTTAAACCTTGGTTGAAAAGTGAGAAAATTTCACCTGGTTTTCTACCACGAAGGTATGTGTCTTCATAAAGGACGACCGCATCAAAATGGTCGCCTAGTAATTTACCCTGATCGATAATGTCATTATCCCGCCGGTCACCAGCAGCTGAATAAACAACCGTTCGCCTTGTATGAGGAAACTTTTTAATTACATCCAACAAGCGGGAGAGCGCCGTGGTGTTATGTCCATAATCAAGTACGATGGTAATTCCATCTACTTCCATCATATTAAAACGGCCCGGGGTTTGGAATAATCCCCCCGTGAAAGTTTGAATTCCGGAAATAATATCAGGAATAGGAATAAAACAGGCCCAAGCCGCTGCAATGGCAGCGAGGGTATTTTCGATTTGGAACCCAATGAAACCAAAATGGGTGATTGGAACTTTGTCAATATTTAACAAAGGTTGCTCATTTTCGCCCTCTGCTAGAAGAATTATTCCTTCTCTTAAGAACACGACTTTGCCACCTGACTTGCGATGGTTTTCAATAATTTCGTTTTGTGAAGATTGCGAGAAGAAAATTATCTTTGCACTGCAATATTGCTGCATCCCCACCACAAAAGGATCGTCCGCATTCAAAACAGCGTAACCATCCGAATGGGTTGCTGCTACAAGCGTGCTTTTTGCATAGGCAAGTTCTTCAAGCGTTTCGATATCGTTAAACCCAAGGTGGTCGCCTTGGCCAATGTTTACAACAACAGCAGCTTGGCATCGGTCAAAGCCCAAGCCTTCTCTAAGCATACCGCCCCTAGCGTTTTCGAGAGCAGCACTTTTCGCCAGCGGATGCTGTAATGCACACTTAGCGCTTTTGGGCCCCGAGCAATCTCCCAAAAAAAGACGCTGATTATCGAGATAGATCCCTTCCGTGCAAGTCATAACAACAGGTGCATAGCTTTGTGCGAATAAATGAGCGATGAGCCGAGTGGTGGTGGTTTTGCCATTCACCCCGGTAACCGCAGCAACCGGAATACGGCCTTCATCCCCTTTAGAAAAAAGCAAATCCAACATTGCGTTTGCGACTTTATCCCAGTCAGCTTCGTCTTTTAAAAAGTAGGAAATATCAGGGTTGGCCCTAACTCCTAGAATGGTAAATTTATTGCTTTCAAGTTCCAGATTGAGCTCGAATTCTGCTACATCAAGTCCAACCACCTTGGCTGCAAGAATCAGAGACTTAGTAAGTTCTAATGAATATTCACTTATTGGCTTAGGAACCCAAGCCCCGTTGATTTCTTCGAGGTAGGAAGTGACTTCTTGGCCAACGACTAAGGCATAGGTTCGTTGGCCTACGGGGTTAGCTTCTAAAAGCATATAGTTGGTTTTGGCCTTCATTTTGGCAAAAACAGAGTCAAAAAGTTGAGGGCTAGGAAGTGAAAGTGTGGGGTTACTGCGAGAAGTATAGCGAGGCCTTAAAACACAAGGGAAACCAATTTGAGCCGTTGCAAGCAGAGTTTCTTCCAATTCTGATACTGAAATATTGTAGGGCACAGGCAATCCAACATCGCCTAAAAGTTTAGATGCGGTTAGCCAGTCGTAGGCAATCCAAGAAGCGACCGCGCTAGTATGATCGGTAAGAGAATCCTTGATGCGCCGTTGTTTTGCACCTTGGCCTAATTGGATTAAGCCATTGGGAAGAAGAAAGAAAGGGATGCCTCGTTTGCGGGCATTTTTTTTGATGGCATCGTGCAAGAAAGAGGGTTTGTTCTTTTCATAGGTTTCTTTAATTTGATGGATTAAAGAAACGATATCTGGATCGGTGTTATCAATAGCAGCAAGGCATATTATTCGTGCGGATTCTAAGGCACATTTTCCAGCTTCTTCTTCTTTATATTCTACCGCAACTTTATAGACCCCTTCTTGGTGGGTCATACGGGTCTTGCCATAACTCACTTGCATACCAGCCAAGCATTGAAGTTCGAGGGCAAGGTGTTCGAGGATGTGTGCAAGATAGGTGCCGCGTTCGAGTCGCAGGAAAAAGCCACCAATTTCCCCAACGCTACAGCGGTGTTGTAAAAGAGAGGGAAGCCAGAGTTTAAGGCGTTCGTTGAAGCCCGGTAAATCAGAAGAGCAAAAATCTTTGAATTTGCCTAGGTCTACCCAAGCTTCTAAAACTGGGAATAAAGCCCAAATATTCGGGCCTCGAAGGGCCAAAATCCTCTGAAATTCCATTTTTACTTGTCTTTCGAAGTGTTAACATTTTATTGGCAAGCTTTTAAGCTTTGGTTTCCTAATAACCTTAGTTCAAGATATCTAAAACTGAATCTTAGAAAAGGTTTCATTCTCTTTTGTTATTATCACTGGAAAGCTGAAATTTTCCCGATTCTTTAATGTAAAGCTGATGAAGATTTTAAAGTGCGTTTCTTAAAATCGTTACGGATGGCAAATTCTGAATAATTGATTCGATGAAAAGTGCTTTATTAAAAATTTTACCTTTAGCTTTCACAATTGCCTGTATTCCTTTGCTTTTGTAAGTAGAATTTAATTGAAATACCCTTTTAGAAACTAGGTTAACCTTGATTTTTCCTTCATCCTTTCAAGCCGAAACAAACCAACTAGGGGACGCAAATTCTCTCGAATTGGAACTCGACT
Source organism: Gemmataceae bacterium (assembly GCA_041694635.1). Taxonomy (GTDB): domain Bacteria; phylum Planctomycetota; class Planctomycetia; order Gemmatales; family Gemmataceae; genus UBA969. Next base: position 3,309 of record JBDNHI010000095.1, read on the forward strand.
TGGATGAAAAACTATGCTTCGCTCCCGTTCAGTTAAAACTGATAGGCAATCAACTTTTTTCTTGTAAAAAAAACGACAGCGCAGCTAATAACGAATGGACACTTGGGCCAGATACAGTTTGGCTTGTCAGTTACAACCTTGGTTTAGGGTCGTTAAAGATAGTTTTGGAGGAAGGTAAGGAACTGAATTGGAATTTCACCGCGCAGAAAAAAGCCCAGGTCAACCACTTCATTCATCATTGTAAAAAACACCTTGGCGTTAAGATAGAGTCGGTTACCAGCGTTTGCCCCGGGTGTGGTGCAATGATAAGTGGCGGAGAAACCTGCCTAACTTGTAATCCGCTACCCCCCGCCAAGGGAACAGCGATTCGAATGCTATTTAGGCTATTTGCTTATTCTAAGACACAATTGCCCCTGATTATCCTTGGTTTTTTTCTCACTTTACTTAGCACCCTTGTTGGTTTGGTGCCACCTTACCTTACAATGCCTTTAACCGATGATGTTCTTATTCCTATGCAGCAGGGGGAATTAAAAGAATTTGCCCCCGTTTATTGGTTCATTAGCTTGCTTGCAATTGCAGCCGCTGCCTCTTGCATTCTAGAATGGCTTCGCTCTTTCTTCTCAAGCTGGGTTAGTGAACGCATCAGTTCTAGCCTAAGATCTAAAACTTATTCGCATTTGCATACCCTTTCGATGGAATATTTTGGTTCTAAAAGAACCGGCGACCTGATGTCTCGTATCTCGAGCGATACCAACCAGCTTTGTAATTTTCTTTCTTCCCATATGGGCGATTTTGCAGCAGATATTCTTATGGTTATTTTAACCGCTGTAACTCTTTTTGCTATTAACCCAATGTTAGCGCTAGCCAGCCTGACCCCGTTTCCTTTTGTCACTTTTCTGGTTTACAAAATGCGTGGGCAGTTAATTAGTGGTTACCGTAAGGGAAGTATTGTTTGGTCAGATATGACAAGCGTGCTAGCCGATACGATTCCTGGAATCCGAGTTGTCAAGGCATTTGCGCAGGAAAAACGCGAAATCGATCGCTTTGATCAGGCTAATACTCGCGTCGTTTTAGCTCACGATCACATCAACTTTTGGTGGGCCATTATCTGGCCTTTGATTTCCTTCACCACCACCATTGGCCTTTTAATCGTTTGGGCGGTCGCAGCACGGCAGATTTATCAGGGACAAATTACCGTTGGCGTTCTTACCGCTTTCCTTGCCTACATCAGCCGTTTTTATTCCCGTAGCGAATCGATGATTCGGTTTATGTCCTACGCTCAACGAGCCTCTGCAAGTGCGGGTAGGTTGTTTGAAGTGCTAGACCGTATGCCAAGTGTGCCCGAACCTAGCCGCCCAGTTCATCCCAACAAGCTTGATGGTAATATTGAAATACGCGATCTACATTTTAGCTACGGGTCGCGTGAGGTGCTTCACGGTATAAATCTTTCGATTCGTAAAGGCGAGATGATTGGAATTGTTGGGCCTAGTGGCGCAGGCAAAACCACTCTAATCAACTTGCTCTGCAGGTTTTTTGACCCTTCCAATGGTTCGATCTTTGTCGATGGTAATGACATTAGAAAATTTCCTGTTGCTGAATATCGCAAAAATATTGGCATCGTCCTTCAAGACCCTTTTCTTTTCTTTGGTTCCATCTCCGATAATATTGCCTATGGAAAACCAAATGTTACTAGGCAACAAGTTATCGAGGCTGCTCGTTTCGCTAAGGCTCATCCCTTTATCCTTAATCTCCCCGAAGCCTATGATTCCCTTGTGGGTGAACGGGGGCAATCTCTTTCCACGGGTGAAAGGCAGAGGGTTTCCATCGCACGGGCACTTTTAGTTGACCCCGCTATTCTTATCCTTGATGAAGCTACTTCAGCACTAGACGCTGAAACCGAAAAAGAATTGCAATCCGCTTTAGAAAATCTCATTCTGGGGCGAACCACCATTGCCATTGCTCATCGCCTTAGCACTCTTAGGCGGGCTGATAGATTGGTGGTTATGGATAATGGTAGAATTGTTGAAATAGGAACTCATACCGAATTACTAAAAAAAGATGGCCTATACACTAGATTACATCGGGCCCAGCAAACTCTTGCAGCGGGGTACACCATATGAACCCAGCTTCAAGTAATAATCATCTGCCAATAATTTGGGCCGAAACTGATGGCACAATATCTGCAAAATTTAATCAAGAAACTCTGCTAACTCATCTTACACCCCTCAGCCTTTTTCCTTTGTCCGAGGGTAAAAAAAATATTGTTCTGCTTGATCAAAACCAGAACGAAGTTTTTTTGATTGATGACCTTGCAAACCTTGAGCCAACTCTTGCTGATGCAATAACAGTGGCCTTGTTGAAAAACCGATTTATATTGAAGTTGTTGAAAATAAAGAAAGTCAGCAGCTTAAGAACACCTTCGGAATGGCAAGTAATTTCCGATCGGGGTGAGTCTAACCTGATTTTCGTTTCCGAGGAGGCAATTCGCAGGTTGCCCGATGATTGTGCCCTGATCCAAGATTCACAAGGGTTACGCTATTTAATCACCTCGATTCGAGGTTTAGATAACTATTCTCGCAAGGTTATTGAGTACTACATTTAAACTTTAAAGAATGAAAAGATGCAAGCGATGAAATTTCTTAAAGGTCCTAATCCTTGGTTTAACCAACAAGTTTGCACAATGGTTTTAAACCCTGATACGATTATTTTCCCAGATCCCTCTATTACAAAATTGCTCGCAGAATTAAAGCTTCCCCTTCCTAATTCTTCATTATTAAAAGCAGTTTGGGTATCTGAGTTAGCTAATAATATCCAAGGCTTTGCAAGTTGTAAAAGCAGCTTTTCTTCTGCGAGGCAAATGCACGATGGTTCGCAGATTATTGCATTTGGGTTTGAAGAGGAAGAAATCGCAAGGGTTGCACTTGAATCTGCTTTGTGGATTGCAAAAGTTTCTAACCAACTTTCAACACAAATTGATAAAAATAATCCTCTTAATATTGCATCTTACCTGAGAACCTTGGGGCATAAGGTTCGCTTGGGCCCTAGTACCCATGCCATTTGGCAAGCCGCAGTTGATAAAGCAATTCCTGTTTGGAAACTCAGCGATTGCAGCTTGTTGCAGTTGGGAATGGGGCACCATCAAAAAAAAGTTTGGACCGCAGAAACCGATCGCACCACTTTGCTTGCTGAAAATATTGCCCAAGATAAAAACTGGACTAGGCAAATGTTGGAGCTTATTGGCGTTCCCGTTCCTTCCGGCAGGGTGGTTGTTTCCAAAGAAGATGCTTGGATTGCTGCCCAAGAAATCGGCCTCCCTGTTGTTGTTAAACCCCAATTCGGTAGTCAGGGTAATGGCGTTTCTATCAACCTTCATTCCGAAACTCAAGTTTTACAGGCTTTTGATAACGCCAATGCTTTTGAATGTTCCGTCGTTGTTGAAAACTTTAAAGAAGGCGGCGATTATCGCATCTTAGTCATTGGCGAAAAAATGATCGCCGCTTCTCATCGCGAACCTGCTCAAGTCATTGGCGATGGTGTTAGTTCTGTTGATCTTTTGGTCGCTAAGGTAAATAGTGATCCTCGTAGGGCAGAAAGTCACGCTGGGGTGCTTAGCCCTATTCCGCTCGATTCTATTTCCCTTTCGGTCCTTGAAACGCAGAGCCTTACCTTAGAATCGATCCCCGAAAAAAATCGAACCGTTCTTATTAGACGCAATGCGAATCTTAGCACGGGTGGCACCGCTAAAGATGTTACCGAGCTGGTTCACCCTGAAGTTGTACTTTTGGCAATTTCTGCTGCTAAGCAAGTGGGCCTTGATATCGCTGGGGTAGATATTATCACATCCGATATTTCTAAACCTCTTTCAGAAACCAATGGCGCTGTCGTCGAGGTCAATGCTGGCCCTGGCCTTCGTATGCATCTCGAACCATCTGAAGGTATGGGAAGACCTGTGGGAAACGCAATAATTGAAATGCTTTATCCAAAACCTAATCTGGCTTTTATCCCTCTAATTGCTGTGGTTTCAAATAAAGGGCAAACCAATATCTCTGCGTTATTAGTCCAAAAAGCAAAGCAGAACTATGGCTCCGCAGGGTTAATAAATCATAATGGTTTATTTGTAGATGCAGATAAAATCGCTGCGAAGGGCCCACACGCTGGTTGCGATCTCCTTAAACTTTTACAACATCCACAATTAAAATCTCTGGTGGTTGATTTTTCTTGGAATGAGTTTGTCCAAGATGGATTAGGATTAGCCGCCTTCTCTTTGATTATCTGTGCGGATGCCCCCAACCACGGCGTTTTTACCCAATCCGAATTGTTACAGGAACTTCGTCACGCATTATCAAGCAATGGCAAACTTTTGATCCCTCAAGAACTTGCTTTTACCGCCCCTGCCCTTGTTTCTTTCTGGTCTAAAACTATTCTTTGCTGTTACGGTTCTTGGAATCAATGCTTGAAATTTCTTTCTTTAAGACCTCAAGCTTTAGTTCATATTCAAGATTCTAAGTTAAGTGTTTACCAAGGGGAAGTACGGATTGCAGAATTGCCTATTGCCAAGGAGTTAGAACTATTGTCTGCATTGGAATTAGCAGCAGAGTACTTCTATGAAGAAAATGGAAAGTAAGGGCAACCACGGGAAATCGCATTGCTAAGCAGCTTTTCTTAATCTTTGTGTGAATTATGTTAAGTTAGAGTTTGGATTTATTGCCTCTTATCAAAATTGATTTCTCCTCAGAACTAGTCGTTTTACAACTTGTGTTTTTATGCTTTTTGTAATGGTCTTTAGCAAATCTATACGCTTTGGCTTTGTTGTTTAACCTAACATTTTATTTTGCTATTCTAAAAAAAATGAAGTTGCAGGTACCAACTTGTTAGATTGAAACCCACACACCTGTCATTCTTGCGAAGGCGGGAAACCAGATCCTGGAAAGTTCCCTCGACTTAGAAAAAGCACAAAGAATTCTCCACCACCACTGGTATCAAAAGCGATCGGTAGGATTTGATGTCTTTTTATTTAACTCACTGAGAAGAATTATTAGTTTTATTTTTTGAGAAACTGTTAACTTGGTAAAAAGATAGTAGGATCGAAGAACTTCATTGCATCGTGCACTGTAACTGGGAAATAAAAGTTTATAGAGGAACCACTAGATGAAACGATTTCAATTTTATTTGTTTGGCGTAATCTTAGGGCTTTCAACCGCTGGGCTTTTAGGTTTGTCGTTTGCAATAGCGGCACCTAAAAGCACTGAACCTATTACATTTATTGCAACCTCCGATTCTCATTATGTTTCTTCAAAGAACTTGGATCGAATCGACCGTAATAAGGTCTCTATCGAACGAATGAATGCTATCCCTGGTACTTTGTGGCCTGCCGAGATTGGTGGAGGAAAAGTGGGCCAGCCTCGCGGTGTTTTTGCGCTTGGAGACCTCATTGATGATGGCGATAAACGCGATGAAACTCTTTTGCAATGGCGTCACTTTGAAAAGCAATTTGGCTTCGATGGTACCGATGGCCTTTTAAAATATCCCGTGTTTGAAGGGTGGGGAAATCACGATGGGCCACCAATTGGAAAGGAAAAGTTTGGCTTTAGCGTGCAGTCAAAAATCAAAGAGCGAAATATATTACGCAAAAAGGCTGGCCGTATTAATAATGTCTCCGATAACGGACTGCACTACTCTTGGGATTGGAATAAGGTGCACTTCGTGCAAGCCAACCTTTACCCCGCTGACAAACAGCACCCAAAAATTCGATATTCTCTTCCTTGGCACGACCCCCAAGGTTCACTCGCATTTCTTAAAGACGACCTTAAGATTAATGTAGGCGATAGCAATCGACCAATTGTCATTATGTCGCACTGTGGGGTTGATACGGACTGGTGGCACCCCGAAGATTGGGCCGAGTTTTATAAGGCAGTGAAACCTTATAATGTCATTGCTTACTTTTATGGCCATAGTGGTACAGGCTTGCGAAAGTACAAACCCGAAGGGGAAGAAAAGCACATCGACTGCGTAAATACCGGGCAGACCGAAAAAGGTTTCTTTGTTGTAGAGGTTAACGATAATCGTTTTCGTGTTGGTTTCCAAGCCAAGAAAGATCCTAAAGCTACAGAGAATCTTGTTTGGGAGTGGAAGTATTTACTCGCTAAAACAATTGCTCTGGGTAAATAGTTTAACTACGAATCCCCTCCCGACCCTGTAACTAATTTAATGCAGAATTTCGATGTCATTTCGCTGGTCAACAAGCACATCGGAATGCTCGTCCTAAGGTGGCTTGTCCCATCCTCCGTGAGCAACCCTTTGGCAAACAGTTCTTTTTTATGTGGCGAGGAACGCTGTCTATGGGCTGTTGCTATCGCCGGGCGGACGAATAGCAGAAGTAGGATAAGCTTTCCAAGAATTGGAAGGTGCTTGCGGGAATGGTGGGGGTACACGCTTGGCTTTCCGCTTCAACCTTGTCTCGCCTGCTGATTGGAGCGGCAATAGTAGGTTTTGGCTTGCGCAGACTCCTCAATTAGAGCTTGGTTCTTTTAAGCTTTATTAGGGTGAGATTTGTGCCTTAGAGGTGCGAAAAACGGTGCAGTAATTTTGAAAAAGGCTTCTGTTGAAGCTCAAAATCGTGACTTTTTGAACTTTGAAAAATTCTACACAAGTCGTAAATTCAAAGGGTCTTAAGTGATTTCTTGAGTGAAATCAAATGGGCGCTACAGGATTCGAACCTGTGACCCCCAGCGTGTCGAGCTGGTGCTCTAACCAACTGAGCTAAGCGCCCGATAACTCTCTTATACTCTAGTTGATTCAATCGGTTTTTAAAGGGCAAAAGTTCAACCATTATTACAAAAGTGCTCAGGACGGGGTTTAAGCAGCTTTATTCGGGCACTTGCACTTTGTTCCTAGTTGCAAAATGGATCAGAAAATCTGCAAGAATTAGCATTTTTCCAAAGGGTATATTCCCAGAAACAGGGCGAAATATTACCATTCCGCCCTTCCCTTTCTCTCCTTGATGGCTTGCAAGTTCATTCCCAACTTCATCCACCCAAATTGTTGGCCCCGTAATTGAATCCTTACGGTAACAAAACAGCCTACCTGTTGGCGTCAATAACTTATCTGCGTTCAAAACTCCGACTAAAAGTTCGCAAGCATCATTGATTTGCCATCTTGCGAATGGAACATTAAGCTTCTTGACAGAAAAAATAAGGGGAGAGTCTTCGGCTTCGTGAACGCTCCAAGATTGGCCCATCAGAGTGGGTTTAAAAAAAGCGTGCCCTAAAAGTTGGTTATTCAAAGCGTTTTCTATGGTGAGGATGGAGTCCTCTAGGCAATTTTTAATCAGGAGTTTTTCACATTCAAGCATTCCAATTATAATAGCTTTAAAAGATTACGATGTTAATACCTTAGCTGAAAATCTTAGAATTTTTGAAGTTTAAGTGGCGAATTCTGACCCTTTAACCGGTGGTGGCCAACCTTTCTCCCTTACAGATACTTCTGACAAAGGCAGGAAAATCTAGCATCGTACCCATTGCACTTATTTCTGGGTTTAACCCTGTTGCGATTGCTGCAAAGGTTATGGTTTCCAATTCTGGTGTGAAGGACATTTCTCAGCAACACTAGCATTGCTTCGGATATCTACTGGGGAAGTTGTCACGGCTTTGAAAAACCAAAATCAATTCCGTGACAAATAAAATGTTTTTCTTGTAATTCTTCTGGTAAAAATGAGGTTTTGTTTGACTAAGGTAGTTAGGTTCAGTTATTCTAAGGGTCTTCCTGTTTTATTTGAAACAACTTAATTTAAGGAATTTACAAATGAAGTTTTTTATGGATCGGCGCGAATTCGTTAAAGATAGCGTGGTTGGTGCTGCAATTGCTGCTGCTGGCCTCGACTTTTCTAAGGTTCAAGCTGTCGCAAAAGATGTGGTCAAACCTAGCGTTACCGACCAACTTCATGTTGCAGTTGTTGGCGTTAATGGTCGTGGTATGTCTCATGTTTCTGGATTTGCAGGAAAGAATAATTGCGTAATTACCACCGTTTGCGACTGCGATGAATCGGTTATAGGCAACGCAATGAAGACGATAGAAAAAGTACAGGGCAAAGCCCCTAAGTTCGAAAAAGATTTTCGGAAAGTTCTTGAAGATAAAACTATCGATGTGGTAAGCATTGCTACTCCAAATCATTGGCACTCCTTGATGGCGATATGGGCAATACAGGCCGGCAAAGATGTCTATGTCGAAAAACCCGTAAGCCATAATGTCAGCGAAGGGCGCAGAGTCGTTGAGGCTGCTCGTAAGTATAATCGTATCTGCCAGTCGGGAACCCAGAGCCGTAGTAATCCTGGAATGCGCCAATCGATTGAATATGCACACAGTGGAAAAATTGGCGATGTCTTGCTTGCAAGAGGCCTTTGTTATAAGCCTAGGGGCAGCATTGGGAAAGTAACTGCCGACCTTAAAATCCCAGATTCACTTGATTATAACCTCTGGTGTGGCCCCGCACCTATGGACCCAGTTCACCGTTCTAAAATTCATTATAATTGGCATTGGATTTGGGAATATGGCAACGGCGACCTTGGCAACCAAGGTATCCACGAAATGGATAAAGCTCGTTGGGCACTTAAGGCCATGGAACTCCCTAAAGGGATTTTTAGTCTGGGTGGTAGGCTTGGTTATGACGATGATGGCCAGACCCCTAATACTCAAATTTGCTCCTTCGATTATGGCGAAAAAGCACTAATTTTTGAAGTCCGTGGTTTGCCTACCAAGGAATTTATGGGCACGAAGGTGGGAAATATTTTCTATGGGACAAACGGCTATATTGTTTGCCCTAGTTATGCTACCGGTATTGTCTTTGATAAAGATAATAAAGAAGTTGCTCGTTTTAATGGTGGTGGCGATGGTTATCATTTTGAGAATTTCTGCAAAGCCGTTCGCGCTCGCAAGCCAGAATTGCTAAATGCAGATATTCTTGAAGGTCACCTTTCTAGTGCGCTTTGCCATCTTGGGAACATTAGTTACAGGCTTGGCACCGAGCAATTGCTTTCTGATAAGATTGCTGGATTGGATCAGAAAACTTCTGAAACGGTTCAGAGAATGGTAGAGCATCTTGCAGATAACAAACTAGACTCCAAAACCAAGATCAGGGTTGGCAAGAAACTTCAACTTGATCCTAAAACAGAAACTTTTCTGTTGGATACCGAGGCAAATAAAATGCTTACCAGAGTCTATCGTAAGGGTTTTGAAGTCCCTGCTAAAATTTAATACTTTTAGGTCAGCTCAAGATCTAATTTTATTATTTAAAACAAAGAGGATAGTGGCTTGACCACTTTCCTCTTGTTGTTTTCATATAAGGTCGAGTTGGCGCTTAGGCATTCGTGCTTTATTGCATTCTTTGCAAATCCCACGCACGATAAAGGAATGGCCTTCACTCTGAAACCCATTTGCTTGGGTTGCTTGCTTGATGGCTTCGTCGATGGCGGGGCTTTGAAACTCAATAACTTTGCCACACTTGGTGCATTGAAGGTGATCGTGCTGTGGGTAGCCATAATCGTGTTCATAAAAGGTACGAGGGCCAAGTTCGAGTTTGCGTAAAAGGCCAGCATCAACAAGTTTATTGAGAGTACGATAAGCAGTAGCCCTACTAATTTTCAGATTTGCGGTATGCATTTCAGAAAGAAGAGCTTCGGCATCAAAGTGATCGTGGTGGCTGAAAATAAAGCGCACCATATCTCTTTGTTGGCCGGTGTAACGCTGAGACTTTGAACTTGTTCCCAAGTATTCTCTGAATTTATCTTCGGGAGATTGGGATACGATTACGGACTGCAGATCCACGCTTGCATTCCCTTCAGGGTTAGAAATTGGGTTCGGGAGTTTCTCCCGAACCCACAAACATCTTAAGATGATATCTTAAGCGATTTCCAATAGTTCTGAAAGAGGTTACCAAAAAGAGAGTGGAATTTAACCTAAGTCAAGTTCCCCAAGCATTTTATCGAGAGCTTTTTCGAATTTTTCTGGAGTATCGTAGATACCAGCTGCTATTTCACTTCGAACTCGGCTTACCAAGTCCTGCCTTATAGGTGCTGCAGCATTTCTACGCTTAGACACAACTTTGGGCTGTGATTTCCATTTTTTGCCAGTGCGTGAGACTGGGCCACTGATGATTGAAGGTCCGTGCTTGAACATAACAAAGTCCTTTCCCTGGGAAGTCTCCGGAAAGATGGGTCGGAGTTCCTAGGCTAAACCCTTAACTTGGGGTTCACAAGTATCAACCCTTCGCTGGCCTTACATCAGAAGAGACTAGGGCCATGGTGCAATGGGCTTCAGGCTGCTTTCGTAGAACCCCTCGCAGGGTTCCTGAGTGATCGAAGGCTCAACACCTGAATTGTACAATATTTATCGTCGTAATGTTGTGAAAGGATGAGGAAAAATATTAGAATTTAGAAGAGCTAAGTTGGGGGTGTAGGGGTAGAGGTTTTTGGGATTAATACTCTTTCCTATTTTGCCTTGATTAGCAGGGTTGCAACTAGACCGCCCAAATTCTACATTTAATTTTTGTCTTGGATGAGTTTGTTCATCACTTCGTGGAGAATTTCTCCCGTTCTTTTTACCTGAGCCATCGAAACATCTAAATGTGTCACCACACGCATTAGATTAAGTCCGCTGGTATGGATTAAAATTTTGTTTTCTTTCAAGGTTGCAACTAGTTGAGGGACGGAAACTAATTTTGGATCGACATGGAACCAAACGATATTGGTTTCCACTTCGGGTTGGTCTAATTTTAATCCCGGGGTATCTTGAATGGCTTTTCCAAGAACTTTTGCTTTGTCGTGATCTTCCTGAAGTCGATGGATATTGTTATTAAGAGCAAAAATGGCAGCAGCAGCGATAGAACCAGCTTGCCTCATTCCGCCGCCAAAAAGCTTGCGAATTCTTCTACACCGAGAAACAAATTCCTTAGACCCCACAAGCGCGCTTCCAATCGGAGCCCCTAACCCTTTAGAAAAACAAACCGATGCGGAATCGAAAAGCGAGCCCCAGACCTTGGCTTCAACTCCCGTTGCTACGATTGCGTTCCAAAGCCTTGCACCATCGAGATGAAAAATCAGATTGTTTTTGCGTGCCCAGTGGTGAAGGGCCTGTACATTGGCAAGAGGTTGGACTCGACCACCACAGCGATTATGAGTGTTTTCTAGAGCTAAAAGCTTGGTTTTGGGATAGTGATCATTCGAAGGGCGAATTGCATTTTCAAGCATTTCTGGCTCGATAAGACCGTGCGTTCCCCTTATCGTTTTGCAAGAAATATGACTTAATGCTGCTGGCCCGCCTCCTTCCCAATTGAAGATATGGCAATACTCTTCGCATATCATTTCATCTGCTGGCTGGGTGTGTGCCTTTAAGCAAAGTTGGTTCGACATCGTGCCCGATGGGCAAAATAATGCTGCCTCGTGGCCCATCATAGCGGCGGTTTGTTCTTCTAACTGATTTATCGTTGGATCTTCTTTAAAAACGTCATCCCCTACCTTTGCCATATGCATTGCATTACGCATTTCTGCGGAAGGTTTGGTAACCGTATCACTTCTTAGGTCAATCCATTCGTTAGACATTTTAAACCTTAATAAAAATAGTTATTTGTTAAGTTCTTTTTTGTTTTCCATAAACCATCGGGCATCCTGAAGTTTCATATAAATAGAAATATCTTTCAAGGAAGTATCCTTTAGGTTGGCGTTTTTTTCTGAAGTGATAATAATCCCATCTTTTAAAAGTAATTCAAGCTGTTCTTTGAGAACTTTGTTTTTGAATTTGTTTTTGGTTTCCTGTACCTGTTTTTTGAAGTCGCCTTCGTAAACCTGTTGTACTTCCTTGTCAATGAAGTCGGGGTCGACAAGGTGGGCCAGCAAGTATTCAATTTTGTCGAGCGATATAGCTTTGGAAATAGATTTGCGCAGGTTTTCAGGGCTATTTTGAGGGAAAGTGATTTCATCCCTTGCAAGGCCATACCTAGTTATCAAATCCGCTTTTTTTTTCGTTTCTTCTTGAGCAAACAGTTTTGGCCCTATAACTATCGAAGTTTTTATACCAATTAACGCTAGCATAAAAAGCACAATCATTACATCCTTCATCTGGCAGTCTCCTCTATTAACCGATGATTGACGAACAACTAGGCCATTCTACCTGTTTTCGGTTATACTACCAGAATGCCAGGAAACTCATTTGGTGAATTGTTCCGAGTTACTACCGCAGGTGTCAGTCACGGACCGGGGTATGTAGCCATTATTGATGGATGTCCACCCGGACTACCGCTGGGCGTGGAAGATTTGATTCCAGATTTACAAAGGCGAAAGCCCGGTCAATCGAAAATCACCACACAGCGAAAGGAAGACGACCTTCCCGAAATTTTATCTGGGGTTTTTGAAGGCATCACCGATGGCACTTCCATAGGTATTCTTTTTCGGAATAATGACCAACGCAGCCACGATTATGGCGATATCAAAGATAAATATCGCCCTGGCCACGCTGATTTCACCTTCGATGCCAAGTATGGTTTTAGGGATTACCGTGGTGGCGGTCGTTCCAGCGCTAGGGAAACTATTTGCAGGGTTGCTGCTGGTGCGATAGCTCGTAAATTTCTTGCACTTCAGAACATTCGAGTGTTGGGCTATGTTTCACAGGTGGGTGATATCAAATTTGAAGCCCAAGACCCTACAAAAATTACTTTAGAGCAGGTTGAGAGCAACGCTGTGCGATGCCCCGACCAAGCCATTGCAGAAAAAATGTACGCATTAATCGACCAAGTAAGAATGGAGCGCGATTCTATTGGTGGTGTTTGCGAACTAGTTGCAACGGGCGTTCCGCCCGGTTTAGGTGAACCCGTTTTTGATAAGTTAAAGGCCGATCTTGCCAAGGCTTTATTATCTCTTCCCGCAGTGCTGGGGTTTGAATATGGCGCAGGGTTTAAAGTCGCTAGCCAGCGGGGAAGTCAGTGTAATGATCACTTTATTTCTGATGCTTCGCTGGAAGGAAAGATAGGGACTAAGACGAATAACCACGGCGGAATGCTGGGTGGGATTTCAAGTGGCCAACCTATTCTTTGCAGAGTCGCAATTAAGCCAACCAGTAGCTTGCCCCAGATGCAACCTACGGTTGATAAGCAAGGAAATTCTACAGAGATTTTAACCAAAGGAAGGCACGATCCGTGCTTATTGCCTCGCTTTGTTCCAATGGGCGAAGCGATGGTTTGCTTGGTTCTTGCAGATCACTGGATGCGCTGGAAAGCGCAGTGCGCTTCGATGGGTAAGCTTGTTTAATCTTTGAATTTGACTGAAAAAGCGTAGATCCAAGAAGGTGCATTTGGTTTAAAGTCGTTATCAGAAGAGATCAGAAGCAGTTTTTTTCCATCGGGTAGATCTGGCCCAAAGGTAATGCCCTCAATTTTTGCAGGGAAATCTTTTCCTTTAAGTCCGAATTCTGATGAAATCAGGTCAAAGAATAAGGTTTTGCTTACGGGAGCGATCTCTTTTTTTAATTTGGTCGAGGGGAGTTTACTGAGGTTAGAAACATCAGTAGCTTTGGCAGTGTTGATTCGGAAGATTTTTTTAAACCCCGCCATTTCCCCGCCCTCGCTATCTCGTTCGATAACTAAATAATCTTCATCACCGAGAGCAAGTATTTCGGAAACGCCATTTTTATGATTTTCTAAAACATAGACTAACTCTCGCATTGGTTTGCCTTCAATGGACATTTCTAAAAATCGACAATTGATTACAGAGTCGATTGAATCGCGGTCTTGGATTAAAGGTGCTTGTATTGCTGCGAGCCATTTCTTTTCATCTTTAGCAAGTGCTAGTCCCTCGAACCCTTTATTAGTGACCCTGCCCTTTTGATTAAAAGGCGGGAATTCTTTTTGTGCCTCGGAGGAAAAGTTTTGAATTAGGAATTTATCTGGGATTTGGAATTTTTGTTTCAACTTTCCTTGGGAATCGAACTTTAAAACTGATGGGCCATATTCGTCGCAAATGAGGAGAGAGCCATCTTTAAAAACCCTAATACCTTCAGGGTCAAGTCGATTATTGGTAGTAAAGGCTTTAGATGAGCCGTTGAAAAAAGAACCATCAGAATTTTTCAGAAAAGTGGTTTTGAGAACTTTAAAAGAAAGAAATTCAGACTTTGTAGGGATTATTTCCACGAGATGAAATCTGCAAAGGTAGGAATTGGCGCCATCGCCTGGCCCTCGGTCGGGTAGCATCACATAGTTATTCCCACGGCCTGTATAAGCGAACCCAGAGCCAAACCCACCTAAGCGATCTGAGGGAGATTTGTCTTCGAGAAGTTTTTTGATTCCTGAAAGGTCGCTAGCATCACCGGGTATGGAAACCTTTCCTATTAATTTGATTTCAGATTGGCTGGCTATGCCATTTAGCAATGCGAAGAGAATAATAATTGACATATTAGAATTTAACCATTTTTATTTTAAAATTGAACAAAACACTTGTATGAGAATAATCTTTTAAAGTCTTTTGACCATTTATTTACTAAAAAGTTCGAAATATTAACGATACTTTCATAAAGATTCGTTGGGTGGTAATGCTTTGAAAAACCCTTAAGATAAAAATCCTTGGTGGGGAAGGTTAGACAATTACCCCGTTTAAGCCTAAGATTTTACAGAATAAGGCTTTTGATTTACTTATGGAGATATCCCTGTGAGTCTGGTCGTACAGAAATTCGGCGGTTCGAGTGTTGCTAATGCTCAAAGAGTTATGAATGCAGCGCGAAAAGCCATTCGAGCTAAGCATTCTGGGCATCAAGTCATCGTCGTGGTTAGCGCAAGAGGTGATACCACCGATGAACTTATTGCACTTGCTAAAGAGATAACCGAAAAGCCCCCAGCCCGTGAAATGGATATGCTTTTATCTACAGGCGAACAAATTTCTATTGCTTTAATGGCTATGGCGATTCAGTCGTTGGGTGAGCGAGCTATTAGCCTTACCGGTGCCCAAGTGGGGATTGTTACCGACAGTACCCATACCAAGGCAAGAATTAAAAGTATTTCTACAGCTAGAATGCGTAAAGCTTTGGAAGATGGACAGATCGTCATCGTTGCTGGTTTTCAAGGTATTGATGAGGATGATAATATTACAACTTTAGGCCGAGGCGGATCTGATACCACCGCGGTTGCCCTTGCCGCGGTGATGAAGCACGATCCCTCGGGGCCGATGCTTGAAGTTGCTTGCGATATCTTTACTGATGTGGATGGTGTCTACACTACAGATCCAAGGGTGGTACCCGAAGCTCGTAAGATGGAAGCCATTAGTTATGATGAGATGTTGGAACTTGCAAGCGCAGGTGCAGGAGTAATGCATTCAAGGAGTATAGAATTTGCAAGGAAGTTTGATGTGCCTTTGCAGGTGCGATCTTCTTTTAGTGATAGTGAGGGGACTTGGATCGTACCAGAAACGGAGTGGATGACAAAAATCCCGGTTTGTGGAGCGGCATTAGTCCGAGATGAAGCAAGGGTATCGTTAGAAGGTGTTCCCGATTTACCCGGAATCAGCCATCGTATATTTGAAGCAGTTTCTGCAAAAAATATTGTTGTAGATATGATTGCGCAGAGCGTAGGGAATAATGGGAAAGCAAATGTTGGGTTTACCGTTGCCTCGACAGAGCTGAATTTGACCTTAGAAGCTTTGGCCCCATTGGTTTTGGAGTTAGGGGCCCAGATAGAGTACGACGCTCAGGTTAGTAAGGTTTCGATTGTCGGAACTGGAATGAAGACCAATACAGGGGTTGCAGAAAAATTGTTTGCTGCCCTTGCTGAAGAAAATATTGGTATGAAGATGATAACGACAGGGGAAATTAAAATCTCGGTTCTGGTGGATAAAGTCGACGGGGCGAAGGCGCTTCGAGCAGTACATTTTGCCTTTGGTTTAGAGAAGGCTAGGTTTGGTGCTGGGGCATCGGGTAAAAATGTTGACCATTCTAAAGTTGCTAACAGTATGTCGAAGCAAAATGCCAGCGACTTAGTCGAAATTACCCAGCAGCTTGCAAGTATGGAAGAAATTTTAGTAAGCGAAATTGCGCATTCGGTTGACCAAGGGCGAATTACATTATTTGGATTACCCGATAAACCGGGAAATAGCTTGGCAATATTTCAAGCGCTTGCTTATGGTAATATTATGGTTGATATGATCGTGCAGAATTTGTGTGGAGGAAAAGCAGATCTTTCGTTTAGTGTCGCAAAAGAAAAGTTGGAGGCGGCTCTTTTATTAGCGGTCGACGCTGCAAAATCGATAAGTAAAGATATTTATGCAACTGCGGATCTTGAAATTGCGAATTTGTATGTGCTTGGTGTTGGAATGCGTTCACACACCGGTGTAGCCCGTCGAATTTTTGGAACTTTGGCCGCAGAAAGTATCAATATTTTAATGATTAACACCAGTGAAACTTGCATAAGCGTTGTGGTTCAAAAAAGTCAGGGAAAACTAGCAGAAGAGAAGCTAAAGAAAGTGTTTGATCTTGATTAGAGAACTTACTTTAATGCTCAATAATAGAGCAAGCCGAGGGAAAAACCTCGGCTTGCTTGTTAATATAAGTTACTTTTTAGTACAGGGTAAGTAGCGTTAGTAGACTTCGCCCGGGGCACCAGCTTTTGAACCAACTGTGCTTTGTAAGTGGCCTCCGTAGCGGAAGTGCCAACCCTCTGCAACACGCATACGGTGTAGATCTTCCATAGAAAGACCATAGCGAGCAAACCAAGGTTTGCCCTTAGCTTGGACAATTTCGTGGATTTCCAGAACGCGAGAAGCGGAGGTGTTGTTCGCGAATTTTTTGCGAGCTGCTTCAGTTTCTTCGAGGAAATATTCTTTCCAAAATGCTCTACCTCCTAAAATCCCACTTGCACCTGCCTTCATAGCCATTTCAACTTGTTTTTTGTACTCAGGGAAATCAACCCCCGCACTAAGAAGTACCCAAGGTCTTTCGCTTGCTGCATCAAGCGCCACCAGATTTTTATGAAGCTGTTCATCGCTATCAACGCCAACCTTACCTGGAAATTCAGCTTTATAGATGTCGCAAAATCTGCTGATGATGCGGGCACTTTCGATGACAGTTTCAGCCTTGCGCTCAAGGAAGCTTTTGCTGTCTTTATTTTCCGCGCCGAAAGGAAAACCAACAGGTTCGAGAAGCATGAGGATATCGTGTTTTTTGCAATCTTCATAAACTTGACGAATGAATTCGAACTGATGTTCTGCGCTGTTTTGTTCGGTGGGTTCGAATTGAGCAAGCAGTTTGACCGCATCTGCCCCAATGGATTTGATTTTAGCAACGCTCCAACCGGGTTCAAAATCACCCAAAGGGGCGTTTAGCTTATTCTTAGGGCCGCCTGATTGTTCAACTCGGACGAGAATTCCAACTGATTTTGGTACATTAAAAGATGCAACGC
The DNA here is from genome assembly GCA_041694635.1 of Gemmataceae bacterium. Classification (GTDB taxonomy): domain Bacteria; phylum Planctomycetota; class Planctomycetia; order Gemmatales; family Gemmataceae; genus UBA969. Next base: position 20,731 of record JBDNHI010000095.1, read on the forward strand.
TGTTCCAAACCCCGTAATAACCATCAACTAAAACAGCACTAGCATTTTTGGCCAGAGCTTCTGCAAGAATAATTTTTGCTTCAACGATTTCATCGAAGGTGGGTTCGCGATCTAAGCCTTTTTTCTTAAGGCTATCGCGAATCATACTGATCATTGAACTATTTTGATCGGTAGCGACCATAGTAAGAGTGCCGTTGTCATTGCTGATCCTTTGAAGTCCACGAAGTTTGCCTGGGGTTAGCCCTAGGCCTAAAAGGCGGGTAACAGAAATGGGAGCTGATGGATTCGACATAATAAAAATCCTTGTTTAAAAGACCTTTTAAAGGAAATAAGATTGGCCATCGGCATTCTATTACACGCAAGATTTTTAGCAAGTATTATCCCGAGTTAAGGGGTATCGGATTTTTGCCAATTAGAAGCATAATTATAAATTCATTTATTATCTGGTTGCTTCCTGTTTCAAAAGCCATTATATTTCCTTTCGTTGTATTTGTTGTCAAACAGGACTTTTGGAGATTTATTATTATGTCGATGTTCATTGGAGAATCGCTCGTTGGTGATGGAAACGAAATTGCACATATTGATCTTTTGATTGGATCAAAAGATGGCCCAGTAGGCATTGCTTTTGCAAATGCAATTGCAACGCAATCTGCAGGCCATAACAGTTTGCTTGCAGTTGTTGCACCCAACTTGATGTGCAAGCCCGCAACCGTGATGATTACTAAGGTCACAATCAAGGGTATGAAGCAAGCAGTTCAAATGTTTGGGCCTGCGCAAGCTGCTGTTGCCCGTGCTGTTGCAGATACCGTTGCAGAAGGTTTAATTACCGCCAAGCAAGCCGAAGAAATGGTTTGCGTATGTGGCGTGTTTATTCACCCTGCTGCATCTGATGATAATAAGATCTTTGAATTCAACTATAAGGCAACTAAGGAAGCTTTAAAAAGGGCTTTGCATAATGAGCCTTCGGTTGAATCTGTTACGGCGGAAAAGGGTAATGTTAAGCATCCTTATTCACCTAAGTAAAAGTTTGGGAATAATTGAAGAAAACACAGATGGGGGCTAACAAGCCCCCATCTGTGTTTAAATTGCGAGAGTTTTTCAGAACCGTGTTTAAGGGTGTTGAAACTATGGAAAAGAAAACGATTCTGATCCAACTAGATCCCGATTTACACCCTAGTGTTTTTGATAGGGTGGTTGCAATTGATTCAGGAGCGGATGAGATTTTTAGCTATGCCAATGTGAAGCCTGAGGAAGTGAGAGATTTAGTCCACGGGGCTATTTTTACACGCGGCCCCAAGGACCTCAAAAAAACCGCTTTTTTCATCGGTGGTACTAATGTCCAGAAAAGTGAAGCACTTTTTGCTGCAGCTTTAAAAGCGATGGTGCCCGAATATGGTTTACGGGTTTCTATCTTATTTGATGCCAACGGGTCAAACACCACTGCTGCGGCTGCGGTAAGGTTGGCTGCTAAAAATATCGAGCTTAAAGAGAAAAAAGTACTCATTCTAGCAGGAACTGGCCCTGTAGGCCAAAGGGCCGCACTTTTGTTGTCAAAGCTTGGGGCAGTGGTGGGGTTATCCTCTCGTAATTTAGAAAAAGCTAAGGAAGCTGTGTATCTTGTAGGTAAAAAAGTTGAGCAATACCCTTCCCTATCTCCACTTCAAATTGCTAGTGAAACTGAATTAAATAAGGCCCTTGAAGGTGTAGAGTTGGTGATTTCTGCTGGGGCTGCAGGCATTTGTTTATTGCCCGAAAAAAACAGAAAGCTGGCTCCTAATCTAAAAATGGTAATCGACTTAAATGCAGTTCCACCACTTGGAATTGAAGGAACCACTGCAATAGACAAAGGTGTAACTCGGGAAGGGGTATTATGTTTTGGAGCACTAGGTGTAGGCGAAATTAAGATGAAAATTCATCGTGCTGCTGTCGTGTCTCTTTTCGAAAGAAACGATTGTGTTTTAGATGCAGTTGAAGTTTATGAAATTGCGAAGAATTTTTAATTTAGAACCTCTTCGATTCTTTCTCTGATAATTTGTTCAAGTAGTGGATGTGGTCCTAGATGGCCTGCAAGTTTGAAAATAACCTTGGGATACTTTTTTTCAAGTATTTCTTTTGCTTCTTTTAAATCTTGCTTGACATGAATCCCTGCTGATAAAAAGTAAGGAACCATAATCACGGTTGTAGCTCCCCGAGCAACGCAGGTGTCGCCGCCTGTTTCAATGGTGGGTTTTGCTAACTCAAGATAAGAAGGTTCGACGATTTCTAAATCTTTAGAGATTAACTTTTTTGAAAGAATGACCAAATCTTCATTAGCTTCTTTATTTCTGCTGCCGTGGGCGATTAACAAGAGACTTTTATTCATAATATTCCTCAGAAATATGCAAAGAAATCTTAAAGTTAACATAACTAAGTTTGTAATAAAGATTACTGGCATTAAGGCCTGTAAATTGATTTAGGCTGTAAAATGCAAGCAATATTCCAAACGGTGCAAATCGTAAATCAGTTAGTACTCGAAATATCCTTATTAGCTTTCTTGATCAAAAGGTTTACATCATTGTAGTCAAAAGGATCGATTGTTTTTCGAAGATAGCTTTCAAGGTTATCGATCGCTTTTCCTGGTTGGCCGGCTTCCAATAAAACCATACCTAAGTCACGCATTTGCGTGGTGTCATTGGGCGCGATTTGCCTAAGTCTTTGTAAGGTTCGAATGGTTCTATTTTTGTCACCATTTTTTAGGTAAATAAATTTAAGATTAGTAAGCATACGGATTATAACAGCACCATTTGCCATAGGGGCGAAATGATGTTCCGAAAGAGAAATTTGTTCGCCTGTGGTTTTGAATGCGAGTTGCTCGCAGTCGCTTTGAGAAAGAATTTTGCCTTGATTGAAAATATCAAAATAAACGGAGTTATTGCCTTCGCAAGCTTTGGCGATAAAGTGCCCTGGTAAACCAACTCCAAATAACCTCAGCCCAGATTTTCTTCCGATGCACATAGCTAAAATGGAAAGAGAAATGGGGATACCACGCCTAGTATCAATAACTTTGTTTAAGTAACTATTATCGGGGTTGTAATAATCAGAGTTATTCCCATCTAGGCCAAGTTCGTGTGTAAGATAAAGGCACAGCGATCGTACTCGAAGTTCTAGATCGGTTCCTTTTGGTAGTTTTAGTCCGTGAGAAAATGCTGCAATTTCAGACTTGTATGCTTCAATATCTAAGTTAGGATATTCATCTTGTGCAAGTCCAAGCACTAGCTCTTCCAAGCAAATGGATGCATTTGGATTTTCAGCAAGTAATAATAGTTCATTTTCAATGCTCATATAGTTATTATAGTTATTAGAAACATAATAAAAGGTAAAAATAAGTGGCAATGGATCTTACGGTACAAAATGTTTTTGGATTAATATTGCGAGGCAAGCTGATGTCGGCTGAGGGCGCAAAAGCTATGATGTTGCGTTGGAAAGAAGAATCTAAGGCTGAATTTGCAAACCTTGGAAAGTTTGCAGCTTGGTTAGTTAATCGCAAATATGTTACAGAATATCAGGCTTCTTTGCTGATTCGGGGGCACGGCGAAGGGTTTTTTGTAAATAGTTATAAAATATTAGAGCGCTTAGGCAAAGGGCGTATGGGTGGCGTTTACAAGGCGGAACATGAAACAGGCCAGATCGTCGCTCTTAAAGTATTACCCCCTTCTAAATCTCGGGAAAGAAATTTTTTAATGCGCTTCCATCGGGAAGCTCAAATGACTATGGAACTTGTTCACAATAATATCGTTAGAACCTTTGAAACAGGGGTTTGTAACGGTCTGCATTATATGGTTATGGAATATCTTGCGGGTGAAACCATTGAGCATTTCTTGAAAAAAAGCGGGAAGATGAAGCCTGCAGAGGCTTGTCACATAATTTATCAGGCACTTCGTGGCTTGGATAGTATTTATAAAAATGGTTTGGTTCATCGCGATTTAAAACCCGCTAATATGATGCTCGCCGGAGATCCAAAGAGTACTAAGGTCCTAGACAAAACTTTGAAAATTCTTGATATGGGTTTGGGGAAACTTGCTAAGAATAAGGAACCTCTGCATCAGGCTGCTACTGCCCTTCACCTTACGGACGAAGGGGTTTTGCTGGGAACGCCAGATTATATGGCTCCCGAACAAGCTCGTGATGCAAGAAGTATTGATATCCGTGCAGATATTTACAGTCTTGGATGCGTTCTTTATCACCTTCTTACTGGTCAACCACCTTTCCCTGATAGCAATATCGTAAACCAAATGATTAGGCACGCAACCGAGATTCCAAAGCCTGCTAGTGATTTAAATTCCCTTGTGCCTGAAGGATTGAACCAGATTCTTCAATATATGTTAGCAAAGGACCCAGCAAGCCGATACCAAACCCCCGAACGGTGTGCTCAGGCATTGGCGATATTTTTGAATGCGGGCCCTGTTGTTCAGTCTGCAGTTTCCGATTCGGAAAATCGTCTTAAAAAATACCTCACTTGGCTTGAAACCGAAAAAACATCAATCAAAGAAAAGCCGAATAATAAACCGCAAGATGGCATGCTTTATGACCCACCTTCCGAAACTGGAACTGATTCCGATTCCGACCCAGATCCCGATCCCGATGATGGTAGTGAATTCTCGGTTAAGTTAATCTCTAATTTTTCAAATGACTCCGACCCTTTGGCTTTTGAGAATCCCGACCCAATTTATAAATCGAAAAAAAAGAAATCTTCGCCGTCTAACCCCTTTGGATTTAATTTATCTTGGGTGACAAAGAAGGAATTAGTTTTAATTGGCTTAGGAGTAGGATTTGGAGCCTTGGCAACTTTAATTGGCTGTATTGTTGCATTATCTTTTGGGGCACCCACAAAAAACCTCTCCGATAATATACCCCTAGTTGCACCCAAAAGCGATGACCTAAAATGATTCTTCGTGCTAAACATTTTGCAACGGAAAAGATGATTGATGTTTATTGTGAACCTGGGAAAATTATTAGCGTTGGAAACCCAGATAATTCCATAACACCCGATCTTACTGCAATGTATGTTGCCCCTGCCTTGTTTGACTTACAAATTAACGGTGCTTTGGGGATTGCTTTTAGTGACATTAATCTAGAACAAAGTGGCATTAAGGAAGTTCTTGCTTTATGTAAAAAACACGGTATTTCAGGTATTTGTCCAACGATTATTACTAACTCACACGAAGTTTTAATCCACGGATTTAATACGCTCAGGAAAGCGTGTGAGAGCGATTCTGCAATTAATAAAGCAATGCCCTGTTTTCATTTAGAAGGCCCATATATTAGTTCTGAGGATGGGCCAAGGGGTGCGCATTTAAAACAATTTGTCCGCCACCCTAACTATGAAGAATTTCAGCAGTACCAGAAGGCTTCCGGAAATCGTATTAAGCTTCTTACCTTGGCACCCGAACTTCCCTCTGCGATTGAATTCATTAAAAAATTAAGTCAATCTGGAGTAGTTGTCGCCCTTGGTCATACAGCGGCTTCGCCTCAAATTATTCGGGAAGCTATTCAAGCTGGAGCAAAGCTTTCAACGCATTTGGGAAATGGTTCCCACGCTTTGTGGCCTAGGCACGAGAATTATTTTTGGGAACAATTAGCCTCAGACTCGCTTTCTGCTAGTTTTATACCCGATGGGCATCATTTGCCCGCTGCGCTTATTAAGGCGATTGTGCGTGTTAAACCAGCCAGTAAACAAATAATTACTTGCGATGCCAGTAGCCTCGCTGGGCTTCCCGCTGGAAAGTATCGCCAATGGGGGCAAGATATTGAAGTGCTTCTTAGTGGAAAAGTGGTGGTTCCAGGAACCCCTTTTCTTGCTGGTTCTGGTTCGTTTACTGATCAATGTGTCGCACATTTAGTTTCACTTAACTTGGTACCTATTTCACAAATTATAGAAATGGCAACCAATGCCCCTAGGCGGTTGCTTGGATTGCCCGAAATTAAAATTGAAACAGGTGGAATTGCAGATCTTTTGCTGTTTGATTCCGATAAGGAACACCCGTTTCTGGTTAAAAAGCTTTTGCTCGATGGGAAGTTGGTTTAAGTGTTGATGATTTTACTGAATGAAGTCACTGTAAAAACACTTGTAGGAATAAATTAATTAAAAATGATAAAACTAGGAAAATAAATTGGATATCTAGTTGTAATGATTTTTGCCCTGCCATAGTATTATTAAATATCAGATTTAGACACAGTTAAAGATTGACCTTTTTTCAGGTGAAGAATTTTTATGAGCCAAGCAATATCAAAAGCTAAAATCCATATTGAAAGAATGATGCACCGGAGTAGTATTGCAGTTGCTGGAGAAACAGCAGCAAGTTATGCCTTGTTGAAATTGATACCTGCTGTTGGTGGTGGTTCTTCGATTGGTATAAATTTAGCGATGGTTCTGGATGTATCGGGTTCTATGTATGAAGAAGATGGCACCGGGAAAAGTCGTCTAAGTAGGGTTCAAGAAGCCGCTTGTTCAGCTTTAAACTTCCTGCGGCCCCAAGACTCGATCACCATAGTTGCCTTCGCAAACAATGCAGAACTTGTTCTGCCTAACACACCCGTTTCTCAAAAAGATAAAATCATCGATGTTATTATGCGAATTGATATGTTTAATGTAGATGCAGGTGGTACTTCGATGGATCAAGGTATCGAGCTTGGGTTGAATGAGCTTCAGAAAAATACTAGTTCGGGAAATATTTCGCATGTGGTTGTCCTTACCGATGGTGAAACATCGGGTGAACAACTTTGTAGGCAATATGCAAAATCTGCAGCAGAAAAGAAAATTAACTTGAGCGTGATAGGTGTGGGTACCGAATGGAACTCTGGCCTAATAAAAGACCTTGCATCGCTGTCGAATGGTAAATGGCATTATATTGATGTAAACCAAGTCGATTCTGCAGCTAAAGTTTTTGCAAGCGAATTTCAAAGCCTTGCTGCGGTTGGTTTTCGTGATGTTGAAATCCATTTTCGCCTTATGAAAGACATAAAAATTAGACGGGTTCGAATGGTTGTTCCTGAAATTAAAGATTTGCCTTTAAATGAAATTGAAGATCGGCATTGGGTTGCAAAACTGGGCACCTTAGAAAAAGATAAAACTTCTCGCTATATTCTTGATTTAAGTCTCCCTAAAAGGCCAGATGGTAAATTTAAGTTGCTTGATGTTGAAATTAATTTTGATACAGGAAGTGGTGCAAAAGAAACGAGTGGTGCTATTCCTTTAGAAATGACTTACACCTTAGCAGCAAATGGGTATATTAACGCAGAAGTTGCAAAACATATCGATGAAGTTCAAATTTTTGAGCTTAATAAAAATCTTCAAAATGCTATTTCTGAAGGAAATACTCAGGAGGCAACTAGGGTTGCTCAAAGTATCGAGAAAAAAGGCGAGGTTATGGGGGCTAGAGCGGCTAAAAAAACTATGCTTGCCAAGCAGGTTCTTGCAGAAATTAATCAAGGCGGGAAGGTTTCTAAGAAAACTCAGTTGGCAGTGGATGATGCTTCCCGCGCTTCGGATGATAGTTAATTTTTTTGTTAGTTTGGCATGATGCCGTACCGTGGATAAGGAATTACTATAAATTTAGATCGAGTTATAAAGAGAGGATTTGAGATGATTATTTGTCCATTTTGCCATTACAATAACGAAGATGGAGCGCTTTTTTGCGAACAATGTAAATCCGACTTAGGGGGCGTTGAATCTTCTCCTGTAATTCCAGTTGCGGAAGTTCTCGAAATTGCTGCAGTTGAAGAAATTGCAACGCCATTTGTTTTTGCAGATGAGATGCCATTGGCTGAAGCGATGCCAGAAATTCCCCCAGCGATGCCAATGCCCGAAGAGATGCCAGAAATTCCGCCAGCGATGCCAATAGTTGAAGCGATGCCAGAAATTATCCCAGAGATTGTTGAAGCGTTGCTTGAAATTCCACCAGCGATGCCTGAACCAATTGCAGTTGTCCAAGAAAATCCAGTTCCCCCTTCTGTAGCGGTTGCGGGCGCTGATGATCCTTATTTTATTCCTGATGGTTCTAATCCTAGGCTTTATGTTATGCGAGGGCAAAAGCCTAAAGCTGAATATCCGATTATTGACGGTTTAAACTTCTTAGGGCGAGCTGATGATAAACCTGTTGACATCGATCTGGAAGAACAAGAAAACCCCGAGAGAGTTTGGGCCAGCAGGCAGCACGCTGTAATAGAACTCGAAAATAACAAGCTTACAATTGAAGATTTAAATAGCTCCAATGGTACTTTTTTAAATCGTGGCAAAATTTATCCCGGACAAAAATTGCCTTTAAAGGCTAATGATATGGTTCAGATTGGCAGTATTCAGATGAAGGTTATGGTATAAAAAGTTTGCGTTAAAGTTGAACCTTAGGCGCAGTTCGTTTAATAAGGGCTGCGCCTTTTTTTGTGGCCTTAAATTAGAGTTAATGAGTAATACTAATTATGCTGATGATTTGCCCTAAGTGCGCCAAATCCAACCCTCAGGAAGCTGTTTATTGCTATTATGATGGGTTCGTTTTAGGCGGTGCAGCGGCAGGCACCGGTCCCTTGGCAATCAACACCCTTAGCTTTTTAAGTCCTTTTGTCTTTCCCAATGGAAGATCCTGCTTGAATTTCGATGACCTTGCAATTGCTTGTCATGAAGAATCTAAATCGGCCTCTGAACTGTTAAAACAGGGATTTCTCGAGTCTTTTTTTGCAAGCATTGGGAGAATTGATCTATCGATGGCAGCAAAGGAAGCTGCAAAATTCCCTGATTCAAACCGAGCATTAGACGAACTGCTCGGAAAATTTCCTTCTTCGGTACTTTCTGAAGCTAGACTTAATCTATCAACACAAGAAATTAACTTAGGCATTATTAAACGAGATGCTAAGCGAGATTTGAAGTTATCTGTTGAAAATGGCGGTATGCGCCTTCTTTTTGGTTCGATCACTTCTGATAGTCCGTGGATTGCAATTGGAGAAACAGGCAATGCAACGGTAAAGCATTTTCAAACAACCGGAGAACTGACCGTTCCGCTGCGAGTCATTCCTGAAAAGTTAAGGGCCTCTGATAGGCCACTGGTCGCAAAATTAAAAATAGATTCCTCTGGTGGTAGTGCTGTGGTTTTGGTTCGGGCAGAAGTTCCCGTGGTAGCATTTTCCCTGTTTCCTCTTGCGGGTGCAATCAGCCCAAGGCAAATCGCAGCGAAAGCAAAAGCCAATGCCAAAGAATCTGCGGTCCTTTTTGAAAATGGATCCGTTTCTAAATGGTATGAAAGTAACGGTTGGTCGTATCCGGTATTGGGGCCAAGTGCATCAGGTTTGGGAGCGATCCAGCAGTTTTTTGAAGCCTTGGGTCTGACACCTCCGCCCAAGTGCTTTATCGATAAAACAGCCGTGAGCCTCGAGGCAGATTCCGGTCAAGAATTAGCCTTTGAATTAATGGTGGGGACAGAAGAAAAGCGCCCAGTTTTTGCTCATGGCTTTGCGGATCAGTCTTGGATTGTTGCTAAGAATCCTAGGCTAACAGGTAATAGTGCCATTCTTTCTTTTGTTGTTCCTAAAGTCCCTGATAGGCCGGGCGAGTTGCTAAGTTGTAATGTGGTGGTTACTTCGAATGGGAACCAGAAATTTTTGGTCAAGGTGGGTGTTCAGGTTTCGGGCAAGTATGTCGCACCTAAGCGTGAATCATCACCCGAGCTAATTTTTACATCAAAAACAGAAATTGTTGTAGGGGCACCCCCTCCAACCGATATCCCCGAAGCAGATGGCACCATCAAGGTTGAATCAATTAGGAAAAATGTTCGTAAAGTCGATTCTTCGATTCCTTGGATTCATGCGATTCCTGTCGCCGGTTTGGTGTTAATGCTTTTTAGTTTAATTGTTGCTGATGCTATTGGAGTAGGTGCGAAAAAAGTCGATAAGATGGGCGCAAAAGGTACAGAAACTTCGGGAGGTGGTTTTGGTTATTCATTTAATCTTGATAAGAAAGCAGAACTTAAACTTGATTTTAAACATAAAGATAAATCAAGAAATTTTAGATTTGGTCTTTTTTCTGCAGATAAAAAAGATCCCAATGACTCTTCTAAAAATCTTAGGCTTACTTACGATGAAGAAGGTGATTCAAACAATACCCGTATTCGTATTGATAATGCAGATTTTCTTTTTGCCCCTAAATCTTCTAGAACTGTTGAAAATAAGGAAGATGCTAAGCGTCGTGTTTGGCGTGTTGCTTGTGAGTACAATGTTGGTAAGCCCTCAGAAAAAGAAATTATAAAGGTTACGCAATTTGTGCAAATTGTTCCCGGTAGTCAATCGGGCAATATGGATACTTGTATTGTTCGTTATACCGTTGAGAATAGAGGTGTTAACAAACATAAAGTTGGGGTCAGAATGATGCTTGATACTTTTATTGGTGGTGAAGATGGTGTACCTTTTGTGGTACCAGGAACTGCGGGGTTCGTCTCTAAATTTATGGAATTTAATCAGAAAGATATGCCTGACTTTATTGAGGCTATGGAAAAGGCAAACCTTGAAAACCCGGGGGTGGTTGCCCATTTAGGATTAAAAGGCTTCCAATTACCCGATTGTGAAGTAGAACCTTTATTCAAAATGTATCTTGCTGAGAACCCAGGTAATAAAGAATATGGGTTCGAAGTAGATCCCTCCGACCCTGCGTTTGCTTCAAAAAAGAAAACTGAAGGGAAGAATCCTCGAGCAGTTTTGAAAACCGTAGATAACCCAGGCGCTAATGACGCAATGGATGGCGAGTGTTTCTCTGATTCTATTGTCTTTCTTTACTGGGATGAGCGGGATACCGAGCCAAAAGAAGTTCGCGATTTTGCTTTCAGTTATGGCCTTGGTGAAATTTCTAAGCCTGATGGTAGTTCGGGTGGTAAGCTTTCTGTTACTACCGGTGGTAATACCAATGCTGGTAAAACTTTTACGCTTACAGCTTTGGTCAAGGATGTTAATAAGGGCCAGATGGTTAGTATTATTGCACCTGAGGGAATGACCCTAGCGCCCGGAGAAACTAAAGAAAAAACTGTTGGAGAAATAGATAAGTCCACTCAGATGTCACAGGTATCATGGAAATTAAGTGCATCGAAGGCAGGCGTTTATTCTGTTAAGGTTTCAACGGGAGCGTTTAGTTCGCAGACAAAAGTTCAGGTGCGTGAAGCTTCAAATAGTTTGTTTAGGTAATAGGTTTACAAATGAGTTTTAACCTCTTTCTTTATTATTGTGCGATTTTTGGTGCTTATGCGGCGCTTTGTGCGTCGTTTTTTTCTCGGATTGCAACTGCTGCAATATCTTCAGAACTTATTCAAACAATTATTGATGGAGCGCTGGTTGGTGCTTTGGTTTCCTTTGCGGTTGCAATTTTAGATACTGTTTGGAGTACGGGAAAGTCGGACATTAAAAGGCTTGTTATTAGGTCATTGGGGGCAGGATTTGTAGGTCTTTTAGGTGGGATTTTGGGCGGGTTTATTGGCTATACCATTGTAAGTTTGACGGGGATTACTTTTTTTGTTTTGGTCGGGTGGACGATTGCGGGTTTATTGATTGGCATTTCGCTAGGAGTATTTGATTTGCTATTTGCCTTGCTAACTAAATCGCCTTTTCCTCACGATAACAAGATAAAGAATGGTTTGATGGGAGGAACCCTTGGGGGCTTTCTTGGAGGTATATTTTTTTTACTGTTTAAAATGATACTTGGAAGTATTTTTGGTCGCGAAGATCTTTTAAGCGCCAGTGCTTTGGGCTTTGCAGCATTAGGTGCTGGAATAGGCTTCTTCATCGGGTTAGCCCAAGTGGTGATGAAAGAGGCTTGGATAAGAGTTGAAGCGGGGAAAAAAATCGGTAAAGAAATTATCCTTTCTAAGCCCGAAACTTTATTTGGCAGGGCTGAAATTTGCGATATCGGCTTGTTTGGAGATAACACTATCGAAAAAACTCACGCAAAATTATTAATGCAAAATAGCAAGTACCTTATCGTTGATGCGGGTAGCTCTACGGGCACTTTTCTTAATGACCAGAAAGTGACTAAAGCTACTTTGTTGAAGGCTGGGGATGCTATCCGGTTAGGTTGTTATGTGCTAAGATTCAACGAAAAATCTGGGAAGAAAAAATAATTGTGTGTCTATAAGGCATCAATAATTAAGGTTGTAAGCAATGCCAATGATATTTAGTTGTCCGAAATGTAATATGAAGATGCAACTGCCTGATAATTCGGGGGGTAAAACTTTTGGCTGCCCAACCTGCAAAGTACCTTTTACTGTGCCCGTTGGTTCACCTGTACCAGTTGCCCCAACTCCAGTTGTACCTGTAAGTAAGCCTGCGGTGTCAGTTCCCGCTCCTGTAAAACCAGCGGCACCGGTGCCTGTAAAACCGGCGGCGCCCGGAGTATCGGTTGCTGCGAATGGTGCTTCTGCTAGTAAGCCAATTAGCGCCCCTGTAATACCTACGAATTGCCCTGCATGTACAGCTCAATTGTTGCCTGGTGCGATTTCGTGCATGGATTGCGGTTATTTATTGCAGGCTGAAAGTTCGCTTGCTGAGGGTGACGGGGTTAGCCCATCTATTTGTACGAATGCGGTGTGCGGAGCGGCAAACCCGCCTGGGGAAAGAAACTGCCAGCGCTGTGGTCAGGTTTTGCCCTTTGCTTCTGGTCATTTGATTAACAATCGATATCGAATTGAAAAGCAATTAGCAATCGGTGGCTTTGGTGCAGTTTATCTTGCAACGGATACGAAGGAATCAAATCGCTCGGTAGCAATTAAAGATATGATTTGTGAAGACCCAGGTGAGTTTGATATTAGGCTCAATTTTTTTAGAAGAGAAGCGGATATTCTTAAGTCTTTAAATTCTGTTTCTATTGTCCCTAAAGTTTTTGATTTAATTGAACAGGGGGAGCGTGCTTATCTGGTTTTAGAATTTATTAAGGGTAGGGATTTGATGAAAATTCTTGAAGCAAATAACCATACGCCTTTCAGCATGGAAAGTGTGATTGAGTGGGGTCGAAGTATTTGCGATGTGTTGCAACATATGCACTCTCAGGTTCCACCTTTGGTGCATCGAGATTTAAAACCTGAAAATGTGATGCTGTTGGAAGATAAAAAAAGCATTAAGATGATCGACTTTGGAACAGCAAGAGACCTAGGAAAAAATCAAAAAGATAGGCATGCTGCTAAAACTAAAGTTTACACCGAAGGGTACGCCCCTTTGGAACAAATTGCAGGAAAACCAGAGCCAAGAAGTGATCTTTTTGCTTTGGCTTGTACCCTTTATCAGCTTGCAACTGGTAAGGTTCCAGAAGGTGCTAGTACCGTTCATGACATTGATATTTTGCTTAAAGACCCGGCCAGTCCCATAACCCCCCAGTACCACTGGCTTTTTGAATTGATTAAAGTTAATTTAAGCGAAGACCCTAATGAACGCTATTATACAGCTCGAGAAATTAAAGTAGATTTGGAAAAGAAGCAAGTCACTAAAGAAGTGCCCTGCCCTAAATGTGCTGCTATGAATAAAACTAGGCAGCCATATTGTGGCAAATGTGCGGAACCTATGACTGACCCAACTCCACCTTGCTACTACTGTGGTAAGCAAAACAGGATGGGTAGCAGGTGTTGTATTCATTGTGGTAATAGGATGCGGTAGAATCCTGGCATTACTTTGTATTTTTTAGTTTGTCGAGGTGAGATTACATGCATACTGAACCGTCTTTATCTGACAAAAATGAGGAAGAATTCTTGAACCCTGAATCAATGCAACAGGTTATTCCTACTGCTTTGCCAGTTGAAATAGAAGATCAATTGCAGGGTGATGCTATCCCAATGGCACTTGCTGTGGAAATGGACGAACTTTCAACATCGGACGAGTTGCAAGTGCAAAAAACCGCAACGCAAGAACCTAGTACAATTCAAGTTGAAGTTCACGCAGAACCCCCTTCCGAAAATTTTAAAGTTATACTTTGTAAGGTTTGTGGATCACAAAGAATTCAAGGGTGTGACTCGTGTCAGGATTGTGGATATTACTTTACAGAAATCGATCTTGAAGGGACCGAGCAATCTTTGGTTGCTATCAATTCTATATCTTTAGGCGAAATTATTGTTGCAGGTAGGTACAAGGCAAAGAAATTAGTCTTGGAATTTGGAGACCTGAAAATATACGAAGGGTCTGATACTAAAACTTCTGGGGGTGATGTTACTGTTTGGATCTATACCCAGCCCGAGGATATCTCTGAGGTTGTTGCTGCACCTGCGGAAGTTAAACCTGCCGAGGTAACCGCAGAAGATGATTTCTTGCCTAGTTTTGATGATTCTTTGCTTTCTGGTACGGGCAGTATTGATGCTACAAGAGAGATGCCGAAAATGCTTGTGTGGCCAAATCTTGGCTGGTTAAGATCGACAATCGATGCGGCAGATAATTTAGGGTTACCCAAAATTCTTTATGGTGGGGTTGAGAACTCATCCAATTTCTTGGTGCTTGAAGTTGCAGTAGGGAAAGACCTTTGGGAAATATGGGATGAAGAAAGTAGCAATTCGATAGTAAAGTTTGGTCATTTGCAGAACCTTGCTCGTATTTTAACTTCGCTTCATAAAACGGGCGCTTTTTTAGAGTTTGTTCGGCCTGAAAATGTGGTACTTACAGCGGATGGAACCTTAAAGCTTCGTGACTTACTGGAGATTTTACCTTTACCCTTTGCCCCTGGAAATTCGGTAAAAGGTACTTTATACACTCCACCAGAGTTATTGGCAGGAAAAGGATGTACATCTCCTCGCCCTTCTCTTTATAGTTTTGGTGCATTGATTTATTCTTTGGAAATACTTCATCGAGAATTAAGTGAGAGTGATTTCGAAAAGCCTGGTGTGCCTAAACCGTTTATCCCAAGGTTCCCTGATATTCATCCTGCTTTTGGCAGGTTGATATCCAAGACTTTTCGCTCCGAAATTCACGCCAGATTCCCTACCGATGAGGCTGGTCGTGAAGATGCCAGTGGATTTTCAGAACTCATTGCGTCCTTAGCTACTGTTGGCCGTGCCTTGGATCGTTGCAGGCTTGAAATTGCAAGTTGGACCACCACAGGTATGGTTCGCACGGGAAATGAAGATGCTTTTGCCCTTATGCATGCAACAGAATCTAGGCAGGACGACCTTGCAGATAGTGCGCTATTATTTTTGGCAGATGGTATGGGTGGTTATGAAGCTGGAGAAGTTGCAGCAGCAATGACAATGCAAATTCTAAGGCAGCATTTAACCCTTCATAAAATGTTTTCACAGTTTGCGGGTGGTTCCTCTTTTATCAACGATGCGGTAAATCCCCCGCCAAAAGGTGAAAGTCACGGCCCTGCCGAATTAGATGTTGAAGAGTGTAAGAAATTATTTAAAGCGGCTCTAAAAGATGCAAATAAACAAATTTTTACAGCCTCGAGGGCACCGGGCAGTAAAAGACGGGGTATGGGGTGTACCGCCGAAGTCGCTTTTATCGATGGTAAAAATCTTGTAGTTGGGCATGTGGGCGATAGTCGGGTTTATCATCTTTCCCAAGGTGAACTTATCCAAGTAACTCGAGACCAAACCTTGGTCAATAGATTAGTAGAATTGGGTACGATAACCGCAGAAGAGGCCGAAGACCATCCTCGTAAAAATGAACTCCAACAAGCAATAGGGGGCCAGCCCGACACCGACCCCGGCATCTATTATTCGCGAGTTTTGCCGGGGGATTGGGTTTTTGTCTGTTCTGATGGCCTTACCAATCATATCTCAAACAATGACCTTCGAAATATGCTATTTAATGAAGCCACTTCAGCTCAAATGGCTGCAAGAAGACTTGTTAACCTAGCAAATATTGAAGGCGCAACGGATAATGCAACTGTAGTAGTCATTCGCTGTTCTTAGCCTTAATTGTGAAACTCCTTGACAAAGTCAAACTGATCAGACTATAAATAGACTGATCGGTCTAATCAAGGTGTTGAGCAGTTATAATGAACCAAAGTCGCATTGACATAGCCTCCATTCGCAAAGAGCAGATAGTAGATGCTGCTGTTGCGGTAATATCTGAACAAGGTTTACAAAACTTTTCGTTGTCAGAAATCGAGAAGGCTGCCCATATGAGCCGTGGTCAGCTTACTTATTATTTTCCTGCCAAGGAAGAAATTTTGCTAGCCGTGTTTGATCGTTTTCTTTGTTTGATGCAGTTAGATTTTCAGGTTCAGGACGAAAAAACAGGTAAACCTTCCGTCGAGCAACTCCAAGGTTGGGACCGTATTTCTAGGATAATTGAAAATGTTTTAAGAAAACCTATTGAGGGTGATGGTTTTCACGCCCTGCAATATACTTTCTTGTCGCAAATATCTTACCGAGAAGATTTTCGTAAGAGATTAAGCGCTCTTTATGAAGAATGGCGCCTAAAACTGACTCAAGACCTTAGTAAAGGTTTTACTCTCAATTCTAACTCTAGTGAGTTTCGAAACCTAGCAACCCTAATTGAAGCAATTCTTCACGGATTATCAATTCAGCGTGCTGCTGACCCAGATTCTTATAATCCGGCTGAAATGTTTGCTTTAGTAACAAATGTTTTATTAGCGTATATGAGATCAAAGTTAATGTTAAATGAAAAGTTGATCAAAAGAAGTATTAACGAAGGAGTTCAGTCGTGAATATAATTAATAGTTCATTACAAAGTGAGAAAAATAATCCTAGCATTGAAGAGCGTGTAAAATCGCTTCGTATAAGCAATCTTCCCCCTGCACAATCTTCTTCCAAATCTGCCACCTTTGCGTGGGGTCTTTGTTTTATTATGATGTTTGTTGCAGGTTTAATGACTTGGCGAAGCTATAAAATGGCTCCTACTGGTACGGTTGCTGGGCAGGAAAAACTTCCCGGAACTTTAATCGTAGACTCTTCAAAGTCCAATTCTTTTGAGTTCGTTAATCAAACAACAAAAAAAACATCCTCAACTTCGGTTTCAGGTAAAGATGGCACAGCTCTTGAAGCAAAGGGTTACATTATCCCTTTGCATCAAATTCAAGTTAGCCCTAAGGTTCCAGGAATGATTGAAAAACTTTATATTGAAGAAGGGAAAAGAGTTAAAAAGGGCGATGTGCTTGCGGTGCTTGAATCTGTTGATTATAAAGCTGATTTTAATAAAGCCAAGGCCGTGCTTCAAGCTGCGATTCAGAGAAAAAATGAGATTAAAATTGGTAACCGCCCCGAGGAAATTGAGCAATCTAAACAGGAATACCTCGAATGCCTTACTCAGTTGGAACAACTTAGATCTGATCTTCAAAGAAATCGTAGGTTGACTTCTTCGGCTTCTCTTTCACAGCGTGAAATGGATGTTGTTCAATTTAGTTTTGAAGGAACTGAACGAAAATGTAGCAAACTAAAACTTGCATTTGATTTGATGGTAAAAGGACCTAGAGAAGAAAAACTGAGGGTTGCAGAGGCTGAAGTAGACCAAGCGAATGCCGATTTGGCAAAGGCAGAATGGAGACTGAACAACTGTATTATTGTTGCGCCAGTATCTGGCATAATTCTTACTAAAAAGTCTGAAGAAGGTAACATCATCAATCCCGCTGCTTTTAATATTTCAGCTTCCCTATGTGAAATGGCAGACCTTACCGACCTTGAGGTTGATCTTTCAATTCAAGAGCGGGATGTAGCTTCAGTTTTTAAAGGCCAGAAATGTTTGGTTATGCCCGAAGCTTTTCAAAACTTTCCACCTTTTCTTAAAGTTCATCCAAATGGCTATGAAGGCGTCGTTTCTCGCCTTATGCCAATTGCTGATCGAGGCAAAGGGGCTATCCCCGTTCGGGTTAAAATTAAGGTGAGTCCCGAAGAAGAAGGTGTTTACTTAAAGCCTGATATGGGCGTAATTGTTGCTTTCAAAAGAGATCCGTCCCCAAAATAGTACTAATAGCAAAGGAATTTTTAGATGGATGAAGTTATTAGCGTTCGTGTGGAATCACTGACGAAAAGCTTTAATCGAGGCAGTGAAAAAATTGAAGTTCTAGAAGAACTTACCCTTAATGTTGTTTCGGGCGAATTTCTTGCACTCATGGGCCCTAGTGGTTCTGGTAAAACTACTCTACTTAATATCATTGCCGGCCTTGATATTCCTTCAAGCGGTTCTGTTACAGTGGGCAAAAATATTATTAGTTCGATGAGCGAAACCAAACTAGCATCTTGGAGGACTAGGCATGTGGGATTTGTGTTTCAATTTTATCACCTACTTCCTGTTCTTACTGCGTACGAAAATGTCGAGTTGCCTTTACTGCTTTTGCCTATGACCAAGGCCCAGCGTAAAATTCAAGTTATGAATGTGCTTGATCTTGTTGGTTTGACATCAAGAATAAAACACCTACCTGGCCAGCTTTCAGGGGGGCAACAACAACGCGTTGGTATCGCAAGGGCTATCGTAACCGACCCCGATCTTATTGTTGCTGATGAACCAACAGGTGATCTTGACTCAAAATCTGCTGATGAAATCCTTGAACTTATGACCATTCTGCAAAAGACATTGGGGAAAACCATCATTATGGTTACACATGACCCCCGTGCAGCCAGCAAGGCACAAAGGATTTTACATTTAGAAAAAGGTAAGCTTGTTAAGGATTCTCGTAATTTTTCGTATGTGTCTGGGAATGTTGCAAATTAGGAAATATAGTTGTGAATAAATTTGAAAAATATGTATTAGATATACTAGATGACCCTGTTTCGTTAGGAGCGGTTGTTGTTGGAATGATAATAATTCTTGGGATGGTAATTTTTGCGAGTAGCTATTGGTTTTATTTTCGTCTGATGTTTTTAAATTTGCGCCGTAATATCATTCGCACTGCCCTCACTTCCGTAGCTTCGATAGTCCTTGTTTTTGTTGTTACTCTCGTATGGACAATTCTTTGGTTTCTAAATCTTGTAACCTCAGAGAAAGCAAAAGATTTTAAAGCAATAGTTACCGAGCGTTGGCAAATTCCTAGCCAAATGCCGTATGCATATGAAGCAAGTCTTGCGGAAGGTTCTCCTGCCAATGAGGGCGATTATAAAATTGATAAAAACAAAGATGCTATGACTTGGCAGTTTTATGGAGCCACCATAGACCCAGAAAAGAAAACTCGCGATAATATCATCTTCTTCTTCTGTATGGAACCGATGAAAATGACCAAGATGATGGATGGCATGGAGGAGTATAGCGCTACTCAAATCGCTGACCTAGAAAAGTTGTGCGATGAAATGGTAAAAGATAAACGCAAAATTATTGTAGGAAAAGAAAGACTCGAAGCTATTAACAAAAAAATAGGCGAACGAATTAAACTTACCAGCCTTAATTTTAAAGGCATCGATCTCGAAGTAGAAATTATTGGTAGCTTTCCAGAGGGGCGATATAACCAGAGTGCAATTCTTAACCGCGATTACCTCAACGATAGTATGGATGCCTACAATAGGCAAAATCCCAATTCAAGACACCCTATGACTAATAAAAGTTTAAACCTTGTTTGGATCCGAGTGCCTGATAAAGAAGTTTTTCAAAAAGTAGAGAATCAAATTACTAGTTCTGCTTCCTTCACCACGCCTGCGGTTAAGGTGGAAACCGCTTCCTCAGGAATTTCTACATTTCTTGACGCCTACCGTGATCTGCTTTGGGGCCTTCGTTTCATACTAGCACCTTTTATTCTTGCAACAATGGCTTTGATTATTGCAGTTGCGATTAGTATCAGCGTGAGGGAAAGGCGCAAAGAAATTGCAGTTATGAAAGTTTTAGGTTTCACCCCAGCGCAAGTCCTTTTTCTGGTTCTGGGCGAGGCAATTATGATTGGTGCTTTTAGTGGCTTATTTAGTTCATTTGGTACCACGATGTTTATTAATAATGTTGTTGGTGGGATTAAATTCCCAATTGCCTTCTTCCCTGTTTTTTTGATTCCACTTGATGCAATCTGGTGGGGCCCAGCAATTGGAATCGGTACCGCACTTGCAGGAAGCTTTTTACCTTCGCTTTCAGCTTGTAGGGTTAAGGTTTCAGAGGTGTTTGCCAGAATCTCTTAAGTTTAAGAATCTAAATAGTAATCGGGGCCTTCTTTATGGATCTTTATTCTACGCTAGCGGTTTCTCTGATTTCTGTTGTTTTACTTACTATTTTACTAGCTCTGGTTGGTAAAGTTCCGATTAACTACAGTATTCGAAATCTTATTGTCCGTTGGCCTATTTCCCTTATGACTGCCTTGGCATTCACAATGGTGATTGGGGTTCTCATTGTGATGTTGGCATTTGTGAATGGAATGTACAAGTTGACCGAGAGCAGCGGACACCCCGAAAATGTAATTATTCTTTCCGATGGTGCAACGGATGAAATTTTCAGTAATTTAGGTTACCGTGATGTTAGTGAGGTTGAATTCAATCCAGGTGTAGTGCGAGATGCCTCAGGAAAGCCACTTGCCAGTTGGGAAACCTATGTGATTGTAAATCAACCAATTCCAATTCATGTTAGAAAAGGTGAGCGTAAACGCCGATTCGTGCAAGTGCGTGGAATTTTAGATCCAGAAATATCAGGTAAAGTTCATCATATTGCATTAAAATCTGGGAGTTGGTTTTCTACCGGAGATACGGGTGGCGGAGTTCGTGAAGTTATGCTTACCGAGGCAGAAAAAGAACCCCGAAAAATTAATGCAACCGAGGCTGTACTTGGCCAAGGTATAGCCAAAGAAATCGGCCCTGATTACAACAAACCCATTTTAGAAGTGGGAGATGTTTTTAATATGGGTGATAAATATTGGGTAGTTGCGGGAATTATGGATTCTGGTGGCTCTACTTTTGATTCCGAAATTTGGGCCAAATGGAAAACTGTTGCAGAACGGTTTGGAAAAGAAACTTATACCACCCTAGTTATTTCGACAACCAACCAACAAACAGCCTCCGCAACTGCTATAGACCTTGTCAAAAATTTTAAAAAGGCTGCTTTGCAAGCAATCGTCGAAACAGAATACTATGATAAATTAAACAACACAAATAAGCAGTTTCTTATAGCTATTTTGTTTGTAGCAGCTGTAGTAGCGATCGGTGGGGTTTTTGGCATTATGAATACGATGTTTGCGGCTATTAGCCAGCGAAGTAAAGATATTGGCGTGCTTCGCATTATTGGTTTTGCTCCTTGGCAGATTCTGGTCTCTTTCTTTCTTGAAGCGATTATTCTATCGTTTTTTGGTGGGATCCTAGGTTGCATTGTTGGTAGTTTTGCAGATGGTTTTACTGCTAGTAGTATTATGAGTAGTGGCGCAGGAGGTGGTAAAAATATCTTGCTTAGGCTCACGGTTGATATGAAACTTATTTTCAGCGGAATACTTTTCGCAGTGGCAATGGGAATGGTGGGAGGCCTTTTACCTGCTTTTTCTGCAATGCGAATTAAACCGTTAGATTCTCTTCGCTAATTTCTGGCGATTCGATTTGTTGGCAAGCTTTAACTAAAGTATCTTTGTGAATTAAAGTAGTAATTTCTTGACCAAAATTGACATAAACAATATTGTCAGCTTTTGATACTGCACTTCTAGTACGCATAATATTAACCGGTACAACTGGTATCCCAATTTCGTTCACAATCTGTAAAACACCTTCAACCCAAGGTCCATTTAATCCAATAGAAACAGCGTGGCTTTTTAAAAAGTTTCTACGAATCTTTGCAATTATCTTCTCGATTTCATTTTCAGAAATAGACAAATGATTTAACCATCCTAGGCTATGTTTCTTAGCAAGCCTTTTTATTATTTCAGGCATTTCTGGTTGATCCGCATTCGTTTTGAACAATGTTCTAGGAGTTCTGTCGGTAGCAGATAAAATAAGAAAAGCATCTTCATGACTATTTCCTTCGTGAATGAGTAAAACTGGGCCGTGGCTTGTAAGGTTATGTAAGCCGTGAGCCCGAAGGCTATATTTTGGAAAGAAATATCCCCAAAGCAAAGTGCGCAAGAAAAGATCTGGCATTCTGTATCTCAAAAAAACAATTGCGATAAAGGTAATAAATGCCGCAACCAAAAGTAAGTAGCGTGGTAGATAATGGTTGTCAAAAACAAGAGGTTGCAATTCGCTGGATTCGTAAAGTTTTTTATGTTCAACATTATCAAGGGTATAAGATTTTTCTATCACCATAGATCCTTTGGTGACATCTTCTGAAAAGTTATCGATTACAACTTTTGCAGAATTTTCAACTAATTTTACACTTGTTGGTTCACCTTCCTTGGCGATTTCGATGGAATATCTAATTGGCCTGCCGTGCTCTAATTCGAGGGTATTAATTTTACCCCTCCCAATTTCTGTCATATTAATTTGAGGGCAGGTACCGGAAAAATGAGCAACCTTTACAACTAACAAAAAAACTAAAGACGCAAGGATTGCCCCAGTTACATTTATAAGATTACTGGTTGCAACCACATCTCCTTTACTTGCTTTGGGTGCCCGATGTTGCAAGAGAGTGAAAAGAGGCACAACATAAAATCCGGTGAAGAACCCTGAGAAAATAATAAAAACAATAAGCATACTGACTTGGTCAATGAAAAAAGCTTGTAAAATTCCACCTATAATCATTCCGACTATTCCAATTGGAATTAAGCCAACCTCAATCTTTCCGCCAGATAAATAACCAACCAGTGGACTGCCAAACCCAACTCCAAGAGCAGTCATACCAACGATAGCGCTAGTTTTCAATTCGGTCCAGCGTGGCATCTGTGATTCGCCAAGAATATAAATTGAAGCCCTGCTAAAAGCTGCGATGAAAGTAAAAAACGCAAGACCGGTGACGGCAAAAGCCAAAGGCTTGGATGTGAAAATTTGTTTAAGGTTGTGCCAAACTGGTTGATAAAGGTAGGGAGGAAATTGTCGGTTGGGGTTTGCAGGCGGCATTCTTTCGATCCAAAGACTTGCAACCGCTCCAATGGAAGCAAGGGCCAATAAAACCACTCCAATCCAGTATTCTTGGCCTCTAAATTCATAAGATAAAATTCCGCCAAATACAGTGCCCATTATGACCGCTAAAAAGGAAAGAGATTCCAATAAGCCATTTCCTTTAGAAAGCAAATGAGACCTTAGGATTTCTGGCATTACACCATATTTTGCAGGCACGAAAAAAGCACTATGCATCCCCATCAAGAAAACAGTAGAAAGTACAATCCAAGGGCCTTGGTCATAATCCTGAGTGCCCAGCCAAAATCCTAATAAAGCGGTTGCGGTAATAAAAACTTCCGCAATTTTCCAAAAAATCAGAGAACTTTGCTTACTAAAACGATCTGCAAGGTAACCTGCAAGAGAACAGAAAATAGCCCAAGGAGCATAAAAGAGCAGCGGCATAAGTGAGATAGCTTGCGCTTCATTAAGTGCTGATTTGTTGATTGCAAAAAACATTGCGGAGGAATGTATTGCCTGATCATTAAATGCCGCTAGAAATTGGGCAACTAGCAAGGCTATAAAAGTACGAGAATAAAGAGTATTGGACGGTTGAAAAACTTGTGTCATTATTATACCAGTCTAGATCGTTAACTATTTACAAAGGATCCTATTTCAATTAATCAAATAGTTATACCAAGACTTAGTATCTGGAGGACATAAAATCCTTGCGACTTTTACTATCGGTGGGAAAGAGATAGGTACCTTTCTTTAAGGTTAGAAGTACTGTTGTGACAAAAAGATTGAGGCTTCCTGCTCATATCTGGGTTGCTGATTTCATCCACCAAAAGATTAATACCAACTTGTTTGCCCCAAGCCATAATTTCAGCATACTTTGATTTGCGATAATTTAACTCAATTAACCTTCTCGGGCCGAAACCTGAAATTGTTCGGTCTAGGCCCGAATTCCAGCAAGGTTGAAGGCTTGAGATTTTCTTACTTAAATTAAATGCCAAATTTTGGGGGTAATGCAGGTAAGAAATCGTAGCCCGGGACACATTTTTTTCAACAAGTCGTTGCAATAAAGGCATTAGGTTTGCTTTAGTATCATTTAACCCAGGGATGAGAGAATCGATGCAGGGTTCAAATGGAATGCCTAAGTTTTTTAAGGTTTCGAGTTGTTGAATGCGGGCGATTGGAGAAGGCGAAAAAGGTTCGAGTATTTGTGAAATCCGCTCGTTAAGAGTGTTTAGAGGTATTAACAATTGAACTTTTTCTTCAAAATATAGCAAACTTTCAAAGATTTCGAGATCAAAGAAAACTCTGGTTTTAAACCAAATTTTGAAACCTTGGCAAGCAAGTGCCTTGCCAACTTGCAAAGCGTTCAAGCGAGTTTGAGCAAAGGGCGCAAAAGGTTCGTAAGTTTGACCTATTAAAAAAGTTGTCGGAGTTTGTACTTCTTGTCTAATTTGTTTTGCAAGTTTTGGGTTTGAGGTGTCAGGAACGCTGTAATCACGGGGGGAGGAAGGTTTTAAATCTGGGTGAGAAGGTTGGAAAGGGCAATTTCTGGCAAATTTTAAACCAAAAACCGAATCTTTTGAGGTTTTAAACAAAGGATAAATAAGCTGATCGTAAGTTTCGTGGAAGAAAATATTGGGCGCTATTGGAGAAGGACGATCAGTATCGTAAGGGTTGGTATCCGATAAGTTGAACAAAAAGTTTTTTTTCGCCTTGACCATCCTAGCCTCCGAGAAAGAGTAAAAGTATTAGATGCTGGATGATAAAGTGGAAATGAAAAAAGGGAAGCTTAGCAGCAAAAGAAGGCAAAATAATTTTGTTTGCAGCTGATAATAATGGAATTTGGAACAGAAAAAATTTTTCAAACCAACAAAATAGGAGTTTTTCTTGTTATAAAGGCGTTAGAAAAAATGGGAATTCCTCGGAAAATCATCATATTTTCTACAAACAGGTTAAATTGCCAAAATTCCCTATATTTCAAATTGCTTTTTTATGTTACTTTTAACAAACAAGTGCAAATTTGTTTTTTTCCGAGTTATCGGAATATTTATTTGCTCTTAGGATTTTTTCTAACCGATGGTTTTATGGACTCGATTGATCAACTCTTACTGGTAATTAAGGCGAAGTCTCTTCACTTGGGGAGATTCTTGGGGCTGCTTAATTTGCTAGTGGCTTACAAAATTTCTGACGAAAGTGGCAAGGAAATCTCCCTTGGGTTAACTTTTAAACAACTTTCTGAAAAGTTAAAAAAGAATCGCTGGAATCCTGAAGATATCGAAGCTCTGGGTCTTAAATCTGAGGATTTGCCCCAGCGGGACCGCCTTCGATTCTGGTTTGTTGCCTTAGTTCGGGCGGATATTGGTGGTTCAAAGGCAATCATTGAGGCTGATACGCTTGCCAAGGCGATCAAGAAAATTGGGTACAATGCCCAGTTGCCACAAAAGAATTAACTTATTTAAATTTTGCTTGCGGTTGACCCTTCATTTAATCTGCCTTATATTTTCTATTGGTACTTTTTGATTTTTTGTGGAATTCCTTGCTTGGAGATGGAATGACTAATCCCGAACGACCGCACGACCAGTTGATTCATGTTCAAACCCCTTGGGAATCTTTAGAAGTTACGGTAGAAGCAAATAGAAATAAAATTGTTGTTGCAATAATAATAACTATCCTTCTTATTGCTGTTTATACTATTGTGAGTTGGGTCTCAAATAGTGCAAACGATGAAGAATCAAATCGCTGGATAAGTTTAAGCTTCATTCAGCAACCCGGGCCTTTACAGGAATTTGCCAAAAATAATTTTACTACTTACCAAGCAACTATCGCTAAAGTTGAGGCGGCTCGTGTTTTGTTAGGTGTAGGGATGACCAATTATGGTAGCAACAATTCTGAAATAAAAAAAGAAGCAACCAACAATCTAGAAAAAGCAATTGAGCTTTATAGCGAAGTAATAAATGACGCAAAGTTGATGCCAGAACTTAAGGCACAGGCACTTTTAAATGCGGGTAAAGCTCACGAAGCTATGCGCAGATTCGATAAGGCCAAAGATTACTTTACCCAAGCAAGTGCGATGGAAGTTAAAACAGGTTCCGGTGTACTTGCAGCCAAATACCTGAAGAATCTTCAGGAAACCCAGCCAGACATGGTAGGATTTTATAAGAATTTTGAATAAAAAATGACTGATGAACCTGATATTGAAAGTGACCTTGAGTTTTCAACCGATGCGGAAGCTATAAGTAAGAACGAATCTTTAGCGAATTCACGAGAAATTGAAGTTCTTGCCAAAATAAAATTGCAAAATGTACGGCTAGATCAATTTCTAGTTATGCAATTCCCTGATTATAGTAGGTCGGTTGTTCAAAAAGTAATTGATGGCGGTGGGGTTACCGTTAATCAAAAACTCGCTAAATCTAGTTACAAAGTAAGGAACGGCGATCTGATTAAGATTGTCCCCCCTACCCCAAGTTATCCTTCGACCCAGCCCGAAGATATCCCAATTGATGTTATTTACGAAGATGAATTTATGGCTGTTATTAACAAGCCATCTGATATGGTTGTTCACCCTGCAAAGGGGCATTGGACTGGAACGCTAGTTAATGCTTTAAGGTTTCGCTTTTCGACCCTTAGCACTGCCAATGGTGAGTACCGCCCAGGAATTGTTCATCGATTGGACCGTGACACCAGCGGTGTAATTCTTGTTGCTAAGGAAGAGAAAACCCACCGGGACCTTTCGATGCTGTTTGAAATGCGCAAAGTATTCAAAGAGTATATTGCAATTACTGCAGGTGTTTTCGATCGTGATAGTGATTATATTGAAGGAAGAATTGCCCATCATCCCCTCGACAGAGTTAAGATGACTGTTTCTGAGGACGAAGACGACGAAGACGCTAAGGAAGCCTGCAGTTATTACGAAGTTATCGAACGATTTAAGGGCTACAGTTATGTTAGGGTTCAACCGAAGACAGGAAGAACTCACCAAATTCGAGTGCACCTCGCAAGTATTGGATACCCGGTTTTAGCGGACAAGGTATACAGTGGTAGAGATTGCATCCACTTACACGACTTTGTGCCTGATCTTCTGGAAGAACAAGATAGCTTGTTATTAAATCGACAGGCGCTTCACGCTTACCGAATTCGATTAAAGCACCCTCGGACTGGTCATATATTAGAAGTTAAGGCACCATTGCCCCAAGATATCCAGCAAACACTCGACGCATTAAGGTTGTATAAAAAAGCATAATTTATGCGTTTTGAAGCAAATTTCTTAACTCCTCGCGAACCGTTTGAATAGGGATGCGTTTTTGTTGTAGGGAATCCCTATCCCGCCAAGTAACGGAATCATCTAATAAGGTTTGCCCGTCAATGGTGATACAAACGGGGGTACCGATTTCATCTTGCCTGCGATATCGTCGGCCAATAGCTCCACCATCATCGTAGAAGACAGCAAATTCTTTTTTAAGATCGCCATAAAGGGCTTGGGCTTTTTCGGGCATACCATCTTTATTGACTAAGGGGAAAATAGCTGCTTTCACTGGTGCAATTCTTGGATTAAATTTAAGAACAACACGGATTTCCCCATCGATTTGTTCTTCGTGGTAGGCTTCGCAAAGGAAAGCAAGCGTGCCACGGTCAGCGCCAGCAGAAGGTTCAATAACATGAGGTGTGAATCGCTCTCTAGTTTGGTCGTTGAAATAAGTGAGGTCTTTTCCTGAGCCACGGTGCTTAGGTTTTCCATCCTCAGTTTTTTCGACCACGAGGTCGTTTCCTTCGCGAACTAATTTTCCTTCCATATGGCTTTTAAGGTCGAAGTCTCCGCGATGAGCGATACCTTCGAGTTCTCCAAACTCGCCGGGCGGCAAGAATGGAAATGCATATTCAATATCGGCAGTGCCACACGAATAGTGGCTTAGTTCTTCTGCATGGTGGTCGCGCAATTGTAATTTAGACGATGATAGCCCAAGGTCGATGTACCATTTATATCTGCGATCCCGCCAATATTTATACCATTGGGGCGATTCGCTAGGGTGGCAAAAGAATTCGATCTCCATTTGTTCGAATTCGCGGGATCGAAAGGTAAAATTACGAGGGGTGATTTCATTGCGGAAACTTTTGCCTATCTGGGCGATACCAAAAGGCAATTTTACCCTTGAAGAATCGACAACATTCTTAAAGTTTACAAAAATGCCTTGGGCAGTTTCTGGCCTAAGGAAGGTTGCATTTTCTTCTCCGCCTAATGCCCCTATGATGGTTTTAAACATCAGGTTGAATTCTCTCGGGGTTGTAAAAGTCCCCAGAGTTTTTGAATCTGGGGCCAAAACTTTTTCGAAATCTGTGACCGTGATTAATGAAACCAATGGACCTTCCCACACTAACTCTTCTACGGATTTCGCACGCAAATTAAAAAACTTTAACGCCTTTTGTTCCGTTTCTTTTAGTCCTTCGTCTCCCCCAGATTGCGTTGCGATAAATACAGTCTGACCCTTGGCAATCACCCACCGACCTCTTACTTGATCGTGCCTATAGCGTTTTTTTGATTCCTTGCAATCAACCATGAAATCGTGAAACAAATCGTAATGCCCCGAGCATTTCCAAACTTGCGGGTGCATTATAATGCTGCAATCAATCCCTACCATCTGATGTTCGCTAGGGGCACCATTTGAGATAATAAGTTCATTATGTCCTGCAACCATATCCCGCCACCAAGCCTCTTTGATATTGCGTTTCAATTCAACACCCAGTGGACCATAATCCCAAAATCCATTGAGGCCACCGTAAATTTCACTTGATTGAAAAAGAAAGCCTCTTCGTTTACAAAGTGAAACAAGTTTATCCATTTCCATTGATGTTTTCCTTAATTTAATTCAAACCTATTAACGAAAATATAGCACCTAAAAAAATAAACGGTTGAAAAAGAAAGAGCCGAACCCTTTTGTGGTTATTTTATTCTAAAAGATATGGAACGCAAAAAAATAATTCAATCATAGTTTCATTTGATTTAATCAAGAAATTATCGATAAAGCCGATCTTTTCTAATATTCAGGTTGTAACAAGGTCTGTTTTAAATTCGATTCTTTATAATTCATCTTCAATTACAGCAGTTTTTATCTTTTCTACTTTTCAGCTTCAATTAAAGTCCACAGGTCATCAAATAGTCCAGACACCATAATCTCAAGTTTTGATGGCATTAAAGGATTGACTTTTAGAATTGAATAATCTCCTAAGTGGAAAAATAGAATTGTATTAATTGTTTTTAAATCTATGATTTGAAAAGTGTGACCGATGTTTAAAACTACATAATGCTTACATAAAAATGAACTGGGAATTATGAAAACTGGCAAATGATCTGCACTACTAAAAGTTTAATTGTTTAAGCCGATGGTTGATTTTATCCATTGAATTGGGCTGGAAGGTAAGATTTTTGCAATCTGGGAATAGGAACCTCCATCTCAAAAAGAATGAGATATTTGTGTCCGTTCGGTGAAGTACAGGTACCAAATCGTGAATTGAATCAAACTATTTGATTACTTGATTGGCAAAAGCGTGTGAAGTTGATCTGCAGGAGTAGTGGGTAACTTGGTAAGTGTATCTCGCAGATAAGTCCAG
>JBDNHI010000096.1:0-94521 GCA_041694635.1 Gemmataceae bacterium
ATAAGCTTTGGTATCAAGGTTAAGTTCCGCAGCCCGTTTAGCAACCTTGATGGTGTTTTCATCGTTACCCATAAGGAAGAAGACATTTTTTCCCTGCATGCGTTGAAAACGAGCCTGAACATCAGCGCCAATTTTTTCAAAAGCGGTGCCAATATGAGGGCGACTATTGGGATAGACGATTGCGGTGGTGAGGAAAAACAAAAGAAGGGAGAGAGAAAAGAAATAGAAAAAGGAAAAAAAAAGGTTGACACAATCCGGAAAGAGTACTAAATTAGTTATAGCATGATATTGAGACTTAGTATCAACAAGGAGCAGCCTGTGAACCTTTCCTACACCAAATTTTCTCGCCCAAAAGCTTTTACCCTCATCGAACTTCTCGTGGTCATCGCCATCATTGCCATCCTTATTGGCTTATTGCTTCCTGCGGTTCAAAAGGTTCGTGAAGCTGCAGCTAGGCTTTCTTGCTCGAATAACCTGAAGCAAATCGGGCTGGCCCTTCATAATCACGAATCAACCTACCAATATTTCCCTACCGCAGGTTCGTACCCGATCATCACCCCGCCTAATATTCGTGCCGCCAAATCTTGGTCTGTTCATTCCAGACTTCTTCCTTTTATCGAACAAGAAAACCTACAAAGGCTTATTGATTTTACTCAAGCGTATGATGTTCAACCCAATGTCACCCAGCAAAAAATTCCCATGTTTATTTGCCCTAGTGAGCCCAAAGCTATTCCACGCCAAGACCCGCCTTTAGTTCATTTCCCTTTAAATTATGGTGCGAATATGGGTTCTTGGATGATCTTTGATCCTTCAACACCCCAAGGGCTTGGTGGTGACGGGGCTTTTGCTGTCAACCGAAATATTCGTATGAATGAAATTATTGATGGAACAAGTCAAACCATCGCTTTTTCTGAAATTAAAGCTTATACGCCTTATCTTCGTGATGGGGGCAACCCCGCTGCAGCTAATACTGCAATGCCCACTTCAACCGTTACCGTAATTAATTATGGGGGAAGTTTTAAAACCGATTCAGGCCATACGGAATGGGTCGATGCCAGAGTTCATCAAACAGGGTTTACAGCAAATTTTACCCCTAACACAAAATTTGCCTACACTAATGCCGGGATCGAATATGACATCGATTTCAATTCAAGGCGTGAAGGTACTTCCTCGACTGCAATTACCTACGCAACAATTACTTCCCGCAGTTACCACACTGGTGTTGTAAATGCAGTTTTTATGGATGGTTCGGTGAAAACAATCCCCAATAGTATCGACCCGATAGTTTGGCGAGCGTTGGGAACCCGAGCCGGTGGCGAATCGGCACAAGTTCCTTAATCTCGGTTTAAACCTTTTGCTAAGATGTAACCTGCTGAAGCCCTCTGCAGGTTTTTTATTTCTTGTTCAGGAAAGTTTTTTCCTCTCTAAGAAATACTTCTCAACTTCTTTGGTGCTTAAAGTGTTAAAGATATCCTTTTTCTCGAGCCAACCACGCCTTGCGACGGATACCCCGTAACTATAAAACTCTAGGTCAGCGGTGCTATGGGCATCGGGGTTGATCACAAGTTTAACGCCAAGCTCCTTGGCCCTTTTGCAATGAATCCAATCAAGATCGAGTCGCATTGGGTGAGCATTTATCTCGATGAGAGTTTTAGTTTTAACCGCTTCTTGCAGAATGGCCTCTTGGTTTACTGCGTAGCCCTCTCTGCGTAAAAGGAGCCTTCCGGTAGGATGCCCTAGCATCGTTAATGCAGGGTGATTCATAGCTTTGAGAATTCTACTGGTCATTTCATCGCGAGTCATTTGAAAAAGCGTATGCACACTTCCTACCACATAATCAAAAAGTGCAAGAATTTCATCATCGTAGTCTAAGGATCCATCGGCAAGGATATCGCATTCAATCCCTTTGAAAATTCGAAAGCCTTTTATTTTTGCATTAAGTTCGTCAATCTCTGCGATTTGGTTTTTTACCCGTTCTGGGCTAAGCCCGTTTGCAACGGTAAGAGATTGGGAATGGTCGCCAAACCCAAGATACTTAAGCCCAAGGCTTTTAGCTTTAAGGGCCATTTCTTCAAGGGTGTTAGCTCCATCGCTGTAGGTGGTGTGGTTATGAAAGACGCCGATAATTTCTTCTTGTTGAACTAATTCGGGAAGTGTGCCTTTAAGCGCAGCGTTGATTTCCCCAGTATCCTCTCGTAATTCGGGTGGGATATAAGGCAAGTCGAGGGCTTTATAAATATCTTCTTCGCTTTTACATTTAATGTTCTTTTTGTCGCCTGTAAGGCCATATTCGTTTAGCTTTAAGCCGTATTCAATGGCTCGAGAACGCATAGCGACATTATGTTCTTTGCCACCTGTGAAGTAGGCGAGGGCAAAGGGGAATTCTTCTTCTTGAATAACCCTGAGGTCGGCCTGCATTTTAATTCTGCTGCCATATACAATAGTTTCGACCAAAACACTAGATTTGGTATCGCCGTGAGATAGAATTTGAACAACCCCTGGTGCGTTGACAAACTTTTCCATAACGGGTGCAGGCTTTTTGGAAGCCACTAAAATATCAATATCCTTGACGATTTCTTTTCTTCTGCGGAAGCTGCCACATACTTCAATCTTAATTACTTCTTTCATGTCTTTAAGAAGATTAAGTAGAGAGGAAGCAACGGCATTAGCCTCATCGATTCTAACTTTGCCTGCGACGGAGCCAAGAAATTCGATCCCCTCGAGGATTTTTTGTTGTGTTTTAGCGCCGAACCCTTTGAGTGCAGCAACATTCCCAGCATCGCAAGAGGTTTTTAATTTTTCGAGAGAGTCGATTTGCAAAAGGTCGTAAAGGGCTTTCACTTTTTTTGGCCCTAGCCCCTGAATTGCCAGCATTTTTATAAGGCCCGGTGGTACTTTTGCTTTTAAATCTTCAAGGAATTCAAGCTTACCCGTTTTTACAAGCGTGGTGATTTTTTCTTGAAGAGTTACCCCTATCCCTGCAATTTCAGCTAAGGTTCCCTTATTTACATAGGAAACTATTTCTTCAGTAAGTTGAGAAATTGTTCGTGATGCGTTGACATAGGCGCTTACTCGGAACGAATTTTCCCCAAGTAATTCCATTAGTACGCCAATTTCAGATAAAGCCTGTGCTACTTGTTGATTATCCATGGGGGAATCTCCAAAAAAGTTTTTATTCTTACAGTACGGTAAAGCATTGTAAGGCGGATTTCAAGCTTGGGAGGAATAAAATACAAATAAATAAGAGAGTTATAATATTGCTGCTTAAAGGTTTATTAGAAACAGTTTTAGGTGGATCAATAGATAGGGATACTAATAAATCAGACTTAAATAACGAACCCGCCCTTTTTATTAATTAAAAAGGGCGGGGTCGTGTTAATTTAAAAAAAACGGAATTAGTACTGAAAGACCTAGGGGGAAATAAAAAGTAGAAGGTTAGTTTCCACCCAATAATTTCTTTAACGCCTCTGCTTTTAAAAGTCTTTCAAAATAAGTAAACAAATCTTTGGGAGCAAAACTTGGCTTATCAATTACAAGTCCCACAATAGAAAACCCCATTTCATCTAAAGTACTTTCTCCTAAAAAGAGTGGTTTTGGTGGGTGAAAGGGGTTTGAATTATTGGAGTTGGAATTGTTGTAAATCCATTCCGTGCTGATGATGGTACCTTTTGGCATAAAAATTTGCTTTTCAGGGTAGTATCGCTGTTGCCAATTAAAGTCCCAGTTTTTTATTTCAAGTAAAAGGATTTTCTCACTTTTGCCAGGAAGTGTATACCAAAGTCGCATTTCTTCTGCGGTCATATGAGCGTGAGGTGAAATGGTATAACAATAGGAATCCACCATAACTTCTTTAGTGCCTGTAGATTTAAACTTTTTAGAACCTGCAGGAATGATGGTAAATTTCGTATCCACTAAAGATGATCCCAAGAATTTGGTTGGCGGTTGTTTGTTAAGCCAAATACCAATTTTTGATCGATCAGTTTCTTGCTTGCCCGTACGGTGGTAATGAATCTGAAAAAAAATGTTAGAGTCAGGTGGAATGATCCAGGCCGTTCCTTTTGGGGCTTCCAATGGGTCTATCGCTGGTACCCAGCCCCCAAAGCTTGAGCCGGGGTTATCTTTATTGCGCTTAATATTATTTGGGTTAGGAATAAATCCTAGCCCCATTCCAGAATTGTAACCAAATCCCCAGTCTGCATCGGCGCCATTTTCTGGTGGTTTTCGGGTTTCCATTCTATTTTGCGCATCAAGAACTATCCCAGATCCGTCATAGAAATAAAGCGCGTGATGTACAATGCGCGGATTCCCTGGAATGAATTGAGATTTTCTGATGTAGAGAGGTTCTTTGTTATTAAAAGGCATTACCATCGTGCGATAATGATCATCACCTTTAGCAGCAAGATGAAAAGTTTCAGGAACTTCGATGATTAAATCGGGTGGGGTATCACCATCCCAGGCATTGGTTGGCTTAAATTTTATGGGGGCAGGCGCATCTTTTTCATTCCCTTTAGCCAACCCCTTTTCATACCAATTATTGATAGTTTCAATTTCTTTTTTCGGTAACCTTGCATCATGCAAAAGCGGAATTGAAGCAGCAGTTGGTTTCCAAGGTGGCATTATACCGCCTGCTACATTATCTCGAATTAATTCGGCCCAAAGAGATGCATCGTCATAAGTCACAAGAGGGAAAGGTGCAACCTCTCCTTTTCGATGACAAACCTGACAATGGTTTTGTAAAATTGGTAAAACATCTCGATAATAGGTTGCTTCATTATTTTCAACAACGATTTTTTTTACCCGATCTAATGGGCAACCTACTGGCTGGGTATAAGTAGGAATAAAATCTTTGTTAGCAAGAACACTGTTTAAAGCAGTTTTTAAAAAATGGTTTTTTACTACTAAGTTTTTCGTTGCTCGGTCTTCATATTGATCGTTGATACCACCTACATAACGCAAAGTCATAGCACTATCGATGAGGTAAGCTTGCGGTGTAAAATCTGCAAGGAACTTAGTAGATAAGATGTGTTGTGGGTCATAAAAAACAGGGAAAGTAATTTTAAATTCTGCTATATGTTTTTCCAGTTCTTGGGGTGACTCAACATCACAGCAAACCCCAATAACCTTAACTTTTTTATTCTTATATTGATCAGCGATTTCGACAAGTTCGGGTACGATTTTGTTTGAAATCGGGCATTGAAAATTTAGGAAAACCACGATAGTGGCAGAGGCTCCTTTGACCTCGGAAAGTTTTTTTTGCTTTCCAAGCACATCTGTAAAAGTTACATCTTCTATACCTTTTTGTAGTTTGATAATTGCAGATAAACTTCCATCCTCGCCAAAAATGAACGATACTTGCAATAAAACAACCATTACACAAAAACTTAATAAACTGAAAAACTTCTTCATTTCTTGATCTCTGATTTGATGAATTAACTAAATCACTGCAACAAGTATTTATTATTTCAGATGACAAAATAAAAATCAAGCGACGCTAGAAAAAGATGCTTGAAAAAGATGCCTTCAAACTTATTATTTAAATTTGAGGCACTAAACAAAAGCAGGAAAGGGGCCAATTAAGGTATCCTTCCCTGTTTTTTATAATTATCAAAAAATAAATTATGCTGCTTCGCGAATGCGTTCCAATTGCACATAGGGATGCAACATAACTTCAAAGGCTGTAACAATGCGGTCATTGCCCCTGCCATCAATTAACTGTCTGCCACACCGTGCCATCGATTGGCGTTCGAGGTTATCATCTAGCAGATCAACCACGGCATCGCGAAGGATGGAAGGATTGAGGGTTTCGTGCCAGCCAAGGCAAGCAGCAGCCCCTTCTTCTTCAAGCCTTGTAGCAGTGGGCCAATGGGCCTCATTTTGGACAATAATAAGTTGTGGTAATCCGATGCAGGCGAATTCCAAGGACCAAGAATTTCCTGCGGTAATAGCGAAATGGCAGCGAGATAGTTTAGACGGTATTTCCGATGGCTCGGTGAACACGCCAATCTTTCCATCCGATTTTTCTGCTAATGCCCGAAGTTCATTCAAATTTGAATAGTAAGGCTTTGCCAGTATATCTACACGGCTTACCTTGGGTGTATTTACCAATTGCTTGGCAATTTCCCCAGCTTGATTATTCGCATCGTAATCTCCTAGCGCAACAACTGCTTTATAAGGAGGCAGGGGCTCTTGTGCCCGCAAGGGTCTTACTCTGCGGATTTCAGACCGTACAAGGGCATAGCGTTCGCCCGCAAGAATCTGCGTTCCTCGACCTATGTCATAGGCTTCAACCGAGGGCCCAAGTAATGGGTTAAACACCAGATTAGAGGGGAAGGCTCCTTGGGCAAAATGATCGATTGAAACAACCATAACCCCAGCCTCTTTAATCTTTGCAAGGTATTCGCCTGTGGCATTAGGGGAATCTACCAGAACTGCAGAAGCTTGAACTCTGCGGCATTCTTGTATGACTTCAGCAAGGTCTTCCTTGCTACCTAGGGGAGAGGTTGCTTGCATCCATTCATATCCAGCACGCTTGATTTGAAATCCAAGCGAGCTAGGTTGAAAGGAGGAAAGGAAAAAAGCCTGCCTTCTTCTTCTTTGCAGCGCCGCTGCAAGAACTAAGGACCGAGTCATTTGCTCGTAGCCTTGTTCGGGATTAGCATCAACACGAATAATAACTGGTGATCGGGTCATCTTCCTGTTCCTTGGAAAATAAAATAGTATAGGCCGCAGATGCGACCCCGTTTACGCAAAACCTCTAGGCAAAAAGCCAAGAAAGTCCTGCGATTGAAAAGGTGTCCAGCCTCTCCCAGCCTCTTTGTGCAAAACGAAAAGAAAACTTTTCATCAAACACATTTCAAAACTAACACGAGATAGATCAGCCGACTCAGGAGTGCGGACCCCCTGAACTTGGTAGGAACGGAAGAATTGAAATTGCGGCTAGAAGCTGCATCCATGCTCTTCTTTATTCCACGATTAGGTCACAAGCATCCTGCTTGATCCATCCTAATCGCTGCCTACCCAAGTCATCATTTTTACTTAATGACTCTCGACGAACGAGATAGTACTTCACCTCAGAGAGAAAAAAAAAGCCCAATCTAAACAAGAGAATTTCTGGTAATCAAGGCAAGTTAGGAAGGAGTAATGTAAAATGAAATCGCCTAAGAAACTGCCTATATTTCTGCTCTTACCTTAATTTTGGTCTTGCATTTTAAAGTGATGGTTTTTTTCCTTTTTGAAACTTTTGCCCTTTCAAAGTATTTCATAAGATTTAGAAACTATCTAAGTGCGGTTAAGCCCTTTGCCGATTTTAATAAGAATCCAAGCTGTGAAAATTATTCCTCCTTCGTTCAAATTTATTGAAAATAAAAGATGGTAAGTGAATCCTAATCTAGTATTATCGTCAGATTAGTTGTTGATTTTCCCGCCTTGTTTTTACCTTTTAGGAGAATGCCTTAAATGAAAGCTCAATGGTTTCTTTCTGCTGTGTCAGCTTGTTGGATTGGATTAGTTTCTGTAGCAACCGCTGAAGTCAAAGTCCCCAAAATCTTTAGTAACAATATGGTTTTGCAACGCGACCGCCCTGTTCCTGTCTGGGGTTGGGATAACCCAGGCCAAGAAGTTACGGTTGCAATCGGTGAGGCTTCCGCAAAGGCTAAGGCCGATGCGAATGGCAAATGGATGCTTAGCCTACCATCTATGAAAGCAGGCGGACCACATATCGTTAAAGTTGAAGGCTCTTCCAAAGTTGAGTTCACCGATGTGCTTTTTGGCGAAGTTTGGCTTTGCTCCGGCCAATCCAATATGGAATGGACCGTTGCTTCTTCGCTTAACCCCAAGGAAGAAATTGAGCGGGCCAAGTATTCAACCATCCGTCATATCAAAATACCCCTTGTTCCTGCTGATAAACCGCAAGCAGATTTTAAAAGCGGAAGCTGGCAAGTTTGTTCCCCTGCAACTGCTGGCAACTTTACTGCGGTAGGTTATTTCTTTGCAGTCAATCTTCAAAAAGAATTGAATGTTCCTGTAGGCTTGATTGGTTCCAATTGGGGCGGTACCCGAATTGAACCTTGGACAAATCCAGAGGGTTTTAATAGCGTTCCTGCCCTTAGCGATATTTCCTCTAAATTAGCAACTTTCCCTGCAAAGAATGCCCAGGGCGCTGTTGCAAATCAATCGCCATTGGCTTTGTACAACGGTATGATTGCTCCGCTAGTTCCTTATGCAATTCGTGGCGCACTTTGGTATCAGGGTGAATCCAACAATGGCGAAGGCATGCTTTACTTCGAAAAGAAGAAGGCTTTAATCAATGGCTGGAGAAAAGTTTGGAACGACGAAGTAATGCCTTTCTATTTCGTTCAGCTTGCACCTTATGATTACAACCGTGCAATGGTGGATGGCAAACCAGCAACTTCAGGCTTGCCTGGTATCTGGGAAGCACAAACAGCCACTCTTAAAATCCCCTACACGGGCATGGCAGTTACCACTGACATCAGCAATTTGAAGGATATTCATCCCAAGAATAAACAGGATGTTGGTAAAAGGCTGGCTCTTTGGGCCCTTGCAAATACTTATGGTAAAAGTGATTTGGTATATTCAGGCCCACTGTATAAATCGATGAAGGTTTCGGGCGATAAGATCGAGCTAGAGTTCAACCATGTTGGTGGTGGGCTTGTTTCCCGCGATGGTAAAGCTCTTTCCTTCTTTACTATCGCAGGCGATGACAAAAAGTTTGTTGATGCCAAGGCTGTTGTTGTTGGTAAATCTATCATCGTAAGTGCAGAAGGGGTAACCAAGCCTGTTTCTGTGCGATTTGGCTGGCACGAAGAAGCCGAGCCCAATCTTTCGAACAAAGAAGGTTTGCCTGCTTCTCCTTTCCGAACGGATGATTGGAAGTAAATTGCTAGATGGTTAAATTTGAACG
This sequence comes from Gemmataceae bacterium, assembly GCA_041694635.1. GTDB lineage: Bacteria > Planctomycetota > Planctomycetia > Gemmatales > Gemmataceae > UBA969. The sequence continues at coordinate 8,921 of JBDNHI010000096.1, forward strand.
CCCGGGGAATTGATCTTCCTAGGGCGTTCTTTCTTCTTACTGCAATGGAACGCTACAATGATGCGAGGAATAAACTTGTTGGTGCTGTCGGCAATTTCGTTGGCGATGGTGCTATTCATTGCGGCATATTCCCCGACAGTTCGTGCTGCGGAACCAATCCCTTTGGCCCGGGTTGCTCCGCTCCTCAAACAGCATTGCTCCAAATGCCACGACTCTAGTGCCGTTAAGCCAAAGGGTGGACTGAAAATCGACAAGCTAAATACAGATCTTCTAAAAGGCAAGGATATTGATCATTGGCAAGAAGTTCTCAACCGGCTCAACTTCGGTGATATGCCCCCTAAAGAAGAACCGCAGATTGGGAATGCGGATCGAGAACTGATTGCAGGTTGGATCGTCCAGGAAATGAGGCGGGCAGCCCTCACTAAGAATCCGATCACGCATTTTCGTCGGCTCACTCGCCGAGAGTATGAACAAACAATGCAAGACCTGCTGGGGTTTGGGATCGACTTTGGGCGAAGGCTACCCGAGGATGGCCGATCAAAGGAGGGATTCCGCAACGACGGCGATGCACTGCGAATATCGCCTCTTCAATATGAGATGTACCTTCAAATTGCAGATGAGGCTCTCGCTGGGGCGATTGTCACCGGCCTCGCCCCAGAAGTGCATCGCTATCGGCTCGAAGCGAAGAAGCCCCCTGTAGTGTTACCCAAGCCAGACAACCGGCCTGGCGAAAGTTATGACTACCGAGCCAAGGATAAGACCTTTACAATCGGCGATGACTGCCAATTTGGGAAGGATGCCAAAAACCAACAACCCATTGGTGTGTTGCTGCCTGCCGCCCCACAATCATTCGGCGAAGCAGCGTTGAAACGGCCTGATTTCCGTTATGGATTCCGGCTGCACCATCCATTTCGGCGTGGCGAGATGTTGATCCGAGTGAGGGCAGCCCGGGTTGAGGCTGAACCCGGAAAAGACAGCCTGAGACCGCCACAACTTGCCGTCGGTTTGGGTTGTACCAACTTGCACGGTATCGAAATCAAGAGCCTAGGCGAACCGATCCTCATCGATCATACTGAATTTCGGACCTATGAGTTTCGCGCAAGGCTTGAGAATTTCCCGCTGCCCAATCCGGGGCCGTTCCGAGATCAGAATTGCAGCATTCTCTACGCATGGAATCCGCCTTCGATGGTCAAAGATCCGAATCCGCCGAAACTCAAAATCGAGTGGATCGAATTTGAGAGCCCGTTCTTCGAGCAATGGCCCCCCGCTTCGCATACCCGCATACTGTTTCCTAACAACGACAAACTTGCCGAACCAGATTATGCACATCAAGTGATCAAAAGCTTTGCCACACGAGCGTATCGCGAGCCAGTCGAAAAGACAGAAATGGATCGATTAATGTCGTTCTGGGCTAGCTCACGCAAGGAAGCCGATTCTTTGGAGGCCAGTATTCGTGAGACGCTAAGTCTGGTGCTTACATCGTCGCGTTTTCTCGCCCTCCCCACGAAGCGTACTCCGGGCAGCAGTAAAGAGGCTCTTACCGACCACGAACTAGCATCGCGACTCTCCTACTTTCTTTGGAGTACCATGCCAGACGAAATCCTGCTTAAACTGGCCGAACAAGGTAAACTCCGCAAGCCAAAAGTTCTCGTTGAACAAACCCGGCGAATGATAAAGGATCCCCGGGCTTGGCAGTTCGCAGAGCAGTTCGCCGAGCAGTGGCTTGAACTCGATCGGCTTCAGCGCATCACCGTAAATAAAGGGCGTTACCCCGAGTTCAACGATCAACTCAGCTCCGACATGAAGTCCGAGACAATTAACTTCTTTGCTCACTTGCTCAGAGAAGACCTGAGCATTCTGAATTTCCTTGATGCAGATTTCACCTTTGTCAACGAAGGGCTTGCCAAGCATTATGGCATACCTGATGTGCAAGGTCCGAGGTTTCGTAAGGTAAAGCTCGATCCGCAACTTCATCGCGGTGGCCTGCTAACTCAAGCCAGTGTACTGACCGGTAACTCCGATGGTCTCGATGGGCATCCGATCAAACGCGGAGTGTGGCTGCTTAAGAACCTGCTCGACGACCCCCCGCCTCCGCCACCGCCTAATGTGCCAGAACTCGATCGGGCCAGCAATCCTAAACTCAAGGGGCTTTCCATTACGGAAGCGCTGGCTATTCATCGTAATAATAACTCTTGTGCAGGATGCCATAGCAAGATCGATCCATGGGGCATTGCCTTCGAAGAGTATGATGCCATTGGCAATTGGCGGATTCAAAAAGCAGAGAAGGCGGTAGCCGCTAAAGCTGAACTTCCTACTGGAAAAACGGTCAATGGTATGGTAGAGTTAAAAAAGGAATTATTACGAATGCGTTCCGACGACCTTCGTAAAGCAATGCTGCGAAAAGTGGCGAGCTATGCACTGGGTCGATCCTTGACTCTGACCGATGTGGAAGCAATGAATATGCTGCTGCCCGCCTTGAAGCAGCGCGAAGACCGGTTTGCGGCTTTGATTGAACTGGTCGTTGCCAGTGAGCCGTTCCAAACGAAGTAACGGAATCACAACGAATACTGAATAGTGATACGGATTACTGATACCGATAAGCCTACGAAAGGTTTCTATGCCTAAACCCTCTTGGTGCCTTAACCGACGAACCTTCCTCCGTGGAACCGGCCTTGCACTTGCGCTGCCATGGCTTGAAGCAATGGCAAATGCGGCTCCATCTGCCCCGAAACCGAAACGCTTTTGTGCGTTCTTTTTCGGCAACGGTGTGTCTCTTACCAAACCCACCGATTCGACCAGTGATTGGAACTGGTTCCCGCGCACCGAGGGTGCCGAATACAAGTTCACCCGCTCCTTGGAAACGCTTTCGGATCATAAGAAAGATTTGACTATCTTCGGTCAACTTTCGCACCCTAGTAGTCGACACCTAGTCGGCCACAACACAGGCGATATTTGGCTCAGCGGGGCTGACATTCGCCAGAACCTCAATAACTCAATTTCGATCGATCAGTTAATTGCCCGCGAGTACGGCCGTCATACGCGGATTCCCTCGCTGGTGCTTTCAAGCAATGGCGGGACCGGTATGAAGAGTCGGGCAACCACCATCTCGTTTGATCAGCAAGGCCGAGCAATACCAGCAGAGTCTAACCCAAAGAATATTTTTGAACGACTCTTTGAAAAACCTGCCGCTGTTGACCGTGACGCTCGTGAACGCGTACTGGCTTCCGGGCGAAAGCGGGTTGATTTCCTGATGGAGGACGCTCGCTCGCTCCGTGGCCAGCTTGGGCGCCAAGATCAGCAACGGCTTGACGAGTTTCTTTCCTCTTTGAATGAAGTGGAAACCCGTCTCACTCGGGCGCAGTCTTGGCTTGGTATAGCAATGCCTGATGTTGATCGTTCCAAGATCAATCTTGAGGTCTCCCAGAAGGGCCCAACCGACTACATTCGCACCATGTTAGATCTGATCGTTCTTGCCTTCGAGACTGACACCACTCGTGTGGCGACTTATCAATTTTCATCTGAAGATGGCCACGGTATCTGTGATCGCTTCCCCAGTCTTCTCAAAATCGGAAACGGCAAGCACGGTGGACATCACGGGCTGAGTCATTCTGATCCTTCAAAAGATTCTAGCTGGGGTGAATACGATCGCTACTTGGCTGAGCAATACGCCTACTTCCTCACTCGGCTCTCGGCGATTCGTGAAGGCGAAACTCGGGTGCTAGATCGTACGCTAGCGATGTTTGGCAGCGGAACTAGCAGCACGCATAACGCTCGCAACTACCCAATCGTTCTGGCAGGGGGTAAAGACTTAGGGCTTCGTCATGGCCAATACATCAAGGCTCGCGAGGAAAGGCCGCTTGGTGATTTGTTTGTGACGATGCTTCAACGCTTGGACTTCCCAGTGCGCAAATTCGCTGATAATGCAGGCGAATTCAGCGAGATCGTGTAGTAGAAACGGAGTTGACAACGCTCGAGGAATTGATCTTCCTCGGGCGTTCTTTCTTTATAAAGCCTTATTTGAAGCCAATCGAATACGATTAGGATTTCGTCGAATTTTTAAAATGATGAACAACATTAGTAAGATCCAAATTAAAACTGCTTGGGTAAGCATAACACACCTGACCGTGAAAATATCTGCCAATGGGCCCGCAAGAAAATTCCCCAAGGGAACCATACTGCATAGCATCATGCTCCATATTCCTAGCACCAATCCCCGATGGGTAGTGCCTGCACCTAGTTGAACCAATCCTTGGCTAGTTGCAAAGAAAAGAATCATTCCAGCGCCAAATAAAACCGCACAGGGCAGCGCAAAAAAGATAGAGTTAGAGATCCCCAAGGTAAATAACCCCGCCCCTGCAAGAAGCATTCCCAGCGATTGCGAAATACCCTTCGAGGCTTTGTTGCCCAATGTTGCAAGGATTAAAGCAGAAGTGAGTGCGCCACCTCCGACTCCACTTAGCAAGGTTCCGTAGGCCTCCTGCCCTAATCCCAATTCTTTTTCCACGAATCCGGGCAATAGGGCGAGCAACGGCCATCCAAGTAATGCCATGCCTCCGGCTATGCTTATGACCAAAACCAGGTCTGATCGTGCAAGGATGAACTTTAACCCATCGAATAAGGAGGCATTGGTTCGCAGCGAGGGTTCTTGAAACATGGTGGCTTGGTTCATCATTCCCAAGGCAAGAATCAAAAGTAGATAACTGAAAGTGTTGACAAGGAAGCAAGCTTCGGGCCCGTAGTTAGATAATAAAAGTGCACCAATAGCAGGGCCCGCAAGCCTCGCAAGGTTAAACTGGAGTGAGTTAAGCGCAACTGCATTGAAAAGATCGGGCATTCCAACCATTTCAACAAGGAAGGAAAGTCTCGCAGGAAAATCGATAGCGTTAATTATGCCCCAGAGTAAAGAAAAAGCGATCAAGATAAGGGGTGAGGTGAAACCATAAAAGACTGCGAAAAAGAGCCCTAGGCTCTGAAAAAGAAAAAGGATTTGGGTGATAATGATTAATTTCTTTCGTGGGTAGCGGTCAGAAAGTATGCCCCCCCACGGGCCTAAAAAAAATCCAGGAAGAACCTGTAGCGCAGCAATTAATGAAGGCCATAAAGATTGCCCTTCCGCACTATACGCTAACCACATTAATGCCGTGGTCTGGGTCCAAGAACCCGTAAGAGAAAGTAATTGTGCAAAAAAATAATAACGATAATTCCTATGCTTGAGCGAACGAAAAGCATGCGAGTCATTAGCTGGTACTATCCCTTGTGAACTTAAAGTGTCGTTCATTGCGGATCGCTTTTTAAAAGTGATTGCTGGTGCATTAAGTCGATCATTTGTTCAAGCATTTCAAGGTGTTTGCTGTTTTTTAAGTGGCTGAGTTTTTCTAATATTCTGCGTTTTCTTTCAAGCCTTATGACAAATGCCTCAAGAGAAGAGGTGTTAAAATTCCCTGCTTTTTGGAAAAGTATTAAATCATCGACATCTCGGGAAGAAAGAGTTCGAGCCCGCTCGGGGTATCTTTCTACCCATAACTTCAGGTCTGGTTGAAAAGTTTGATCTTGAAGTCGCTGGAAATGCTTGCCCTGTTCAACTAACGAGGATTGCCTTAGAAGAACAACCAGTGCATCGGTAGTTCGGATGTGAAGGTCGTGAACAGAAATGCCCAGGGCACGGGCGCAGGATTCAATGGTTGCGTTTCGAAGCTTGAATGCAGGACCGAGTAGAATTTTTCTGATAGTGTGCCTATTAAGCCTAGTGGTGCGTGCAAATTCTTCCTGATTCCAACCCCGCTCTTCGACAAGCGTTGCAATCTTTTTTTGAATCGATTCGTTTGTATCTTCTATGGCCATAAAGGCATCTTAGTTTAATGGGGGCTATTTTTAAATAGGATTGGTCGGGTAAGCCTTCATAAGGTGGGTTCGTCCGTGCCATTGCAACTTACCTTGCGCGTATTGCTTAGCAAGTTCGATATAACGATGAGAGATACTTCTGGTGTTGATAAGGTCATCTTCGGTGACTTGGCGGATGATTTTGGCAGGAACGCCAGCAACCATAGACCTGCGAGGAATTTTCTCTCCTTGTTTGACCACAGCGCCTGCCGCAATAATGCATTCCTCTCCGATAATGCTGCCTGAAAGCAAGATAGCTCCCATACCAATAAGGGTTCCCGCGCCTACTTGTTTGCCATGCAGAATTGCTTTATGCCCTGCAACAATATTTTCTTCTAAAATTTGTTCGATTTGGTATTCGCAGTGAACAACCGTGCCATCTTGCAAGTTGGTGCCCGCGCCAATTCGAATAGGGGCAACATCGCCTCGAATAACAGTCTGAAACCAAATGTTCACATCTTTGTGGAAGGTAACATTCCCCGTGATGACTGCATCGTCAGCGATAAAAAAGTGATTATCCATATTAAATAAAACCTAAGTTAGAAAGACAATCATTGCGAACAACCAAAAGAAACCATAAAATAAAAAGAGAAATAGTTTTCAAGTTTTAGAAACTAGGAAGTAGCCCAATGTCTACTCGGGTGGTTGTTTTTCCTTTTGACCTGTTCGGAAACTCCGGGGCATCTGAAGGAGCAAAAATCCTTGCAGATGAACTTCGCGAAATCCTAAAGGACTCTTTTCGTGAATCCGTTACCACTCGAGCACTTGCTTGGCGTGACCATATCCGAATTCGAGAAGTTACGCTCGATAATTTTCGTAAATTAAATAAATGGCAGCAGACCGCTTCTAAATGCCTTAAGTCTATCTCCGACAAAAATCAAAAGTTTATCTGGCTTGGTGGTAATCACCTTTCTTCCCTTCCTGTCTATGATCATTTTCAAGATTCGAACACCTTGATTTTACAGTTTGATGCCCATTTAGATATTCATCATTTCGATGGTTGCTTAGATACTCCTTCGCACGGAAATTTTGTTTTGTTTTGTAAACGCCCCTTAACAAAGTTAGTAAATGTTGGGCATCGTGAGCAACTTTTAACCAAGGAAGTTGTAGACACCTGCTACCTAGATACCATTTCAGCACTTGAAATCGCATCCGATGCTGAAAAAGCATTTCAGAAGCTGATGGTTTATGTCAATAAAGCGGATAAGGTGTTTTTGGATATCGATTGCGATGTGATGGATGCAGCTTATTTCCCTGCAACAGGAAGACCAGTTCCCCTTGGGTTATCTCCTATGTTTCTAACCAAAGTTATGCAAGCGGTCGATTTTAATAAAATTGTCGGGGTCGGGTTTAGTGAATTTGATCCATCGAAAGATGAAAAAGATAAAAGCTTGGCCCTATTAATCTGGTGGATTGAATACTTTTTCCTTCGCTGGTATGAATAATTGAAACCAAAGGGATCAGCGCTTGTTTAGAGGTTTTGTTTAATTATGGATCATCAATTTCAGCTAAATATTGCAGACACTGCCTTGTTGTTGATTGACCTTCAAGAGAAGTTGTTACCCAAAATATTAGATTCTGAAAGCATAGTCTTGAACGCAGAATTTATGGTCAAAGTTTCAAAAGCATTAAACATCCCGGTATTCGCAACCGAACAATACCCCAAAGGGTTGGGCCCTACGGTAGAGATCTTACGAACGCATTTAGTTTCTATCAGCGAAAAGCGTACTTTTTCTGCGGTCCGGGATGGAGAAGTACTGGGCGCTTTGAAATCCGATGCAAGAATCAAAGTTATCATTATTGGTATTGAAGCTCATATTTGCGTGTTACAAACGGTTATCGATTTATTAAACCAAGGATTTCATCTGTTTGTGTGTGTCGATGCGGTCTCAAGCCGATATGCTATTGATGTTGAGATTGCGTTGCAAAGAATGCAGCAGGCAGGCGCTATTTTAACCACGGTGGAAGCTTGTGCTTATGAAATGCTTGAAACAGCAGATCATAGTGCATTTAAAGAAGTTAGTAAGTTAGTACAGGAAAGGATGAGGCAACTTGGCCCCGATGGGAAAGCCTTATCCAATAAATAGTTCATTAATTTGGGAAGAAAACATGCAGATTCCAGCACCATTACAACCCTCCTCTAGGCTTCTTTTAGGCCCCGGACCTAGTGATGCTCACCCAGCGGTTCTTCGAGCTATGGTCAACCCCCTAATGGGGCATTTAGACCCCGAATTTGGTTTGATTATGAACCAAGTACAAGAAATGCTTCGGGCAGTCCTACAAACCAAGAATAAAGTCACCCTTCCTATAAGTGCTACAGGTATGGCTGGTATGGAATGCTGCCTGGTCAACTTGTTGGAGCCCGGTGACAAGGTTGTGGTTTGTGCAAAAGGTTTCTTCGGGCACCGTATGATTGATGTAGCGGGCAGAACCGGCGCAGAGGTGACTACCATTACGGTACCGTGGGGTAAAACATTTTCTGTCGAACAAATTCGCGAGGTAGTTTCCCGAGTCAAACCTAAGGCTTTGGGGTTGGTTCACGCAGAAACCTCTACCGGGGCTTTGCAGAGTCATATCAAAGAAATTGCAGATATTTGCCACGAATTTGGCACACTTTTAATCCTTGATACTGTAACTTCGCTGGCTTGCGTAGAATTAGATATCGATGGGTGGGGCGTCGATGCGGTTTATAGTTGTTCGCAAAAAGGGCTGGGTTGCCCTCCGGGGATGTCACCTGTTTCTTTTAGCGATCGTGCGGTGGAAGTCATCAAGGGGCGTAAAAGTAAAGTGCAGAGTTGGTATTTAGATATGACCACGGTAATGAGTTACTGGGGCCAAGACCGTGCTTACCATCACACCGGGCCAATCAGTATGGTGTATGCAATTCACGAGGGATTAAGGTTGGTGCTTGAAGAGGGGCTGAAAACCCGTTGGGATCGTCATTGGAGAAACCACCGTGCCTTAAAGGTCGGCCTTGAAACATTAGGGCTAAGCTACACCGCAGATGCGACAGGCCAGTTGCCACAGTTAAATGCGGTGCGCATTCCTGAAGGCATTGAAGATATTAAAGGTAGGAAGTATCTGCTCGAGAACTTTGGTATTGAAATTGGTGGCGGCTTGGGAGATTTTAAGGGTAAAGTATGGCGTATTGGTTTGATGGGTTATAATAGTAAGCCAGCAGCGGTCTTACTTGCCCTTGCTGCTATCGAGCAGGCCCTTGCTCAGCAAGGGTATAAAGTAAACCCAGGTGCTGCGGTGGGCGCAGCTAATCATTATTACGCCCAAGCTTAATTAATCCTTGATGGGGTATAGGTAATGCAACAACCCAGCTTTCCGGTTTCTAGGCCACGAAGACTTAGGCAAAATCCTATTCTCCGAAGTATGGTTAGGGAAAATCACCTTTCCACAGATGATCTCGTTTACCCACTTTTTATCCGTGAGGGCAAAGGAATTCGTAAGGAAGTTGTTTCGATGCCCGAGGTCTTTCAACTTAGCCCAGATACCGTTGTCGATGAGGCAGGAAAAGCTCTTGACCAAGGAGTAAATTCTTTTCTTCTTTTTGGCATTCCTGCTACAAAAGATGCATCTGGTACTTCTGCCCTTTTAGAAAACGGTATTGTTTGTCAGGCGATCGAATCACTTAAAAAAGCATTCGGGGAAAAGATTTATCTGATTACCGATGAGTGTTTTTGTGAATACACCGACCACGGGCATTGCGGAATCTTAAATAAAAACAGTGGGAAACTTGACCTAGATAATGATGCAACTTTGCCCCTGCTTGCGAAGCAATGTCTGCTTCACGCGCAAGCTGGGGCCGATATGGTCGCCCCTAGCGGTATGCTAGATGGAATGGTGAAAGCCATTCGTTTTGGGCTTGATCACGCGGGAATGAATCACATTCCGATTATGAGTTATGCAGCGAAATATGCTTCTGGCTTTTTTGGACCTTTTCGCGACGCTGCAGAATCTCCCCCACAATTTGGGGACCGAACCACTTATCAAATGGATTGCGCTAATTCTGAAGAAGCCCTTAGGGAAGTCGCTTTAGATATTGCGGAAGGCGCCGATGTTCTTATGGTTAAGCCTGCTATGGCTTATATGGATATTATCTGCAAAATTAAGCAAAGGTTTGAAGTCCCTGTTGCAGCTTATAGCGTTAGTGGGGAATATGCGATGATTAAAGCCGCAGCGAAAAATGGCTGGATTGATGAACGCAAAGTTGCGCTTGAATTATTGCTAGGCATCAAACGAGCTGGGGCTTCCATCATTATTACTTATCACGCCCCAAAGGTAGCTGCCTGGCTATCAAAATGATGCATCAACTTTACTCCTAAGTACGGGGTTATTATGCTTGTAGGCCAAGAGTTTGGACCATTTTTCATCGAAAAAGAACTTGGTACAGGCGCTATGGGTGCTGTGTATCTTGCTCGTTACCTTAAAAATAATCACCGGGTTGCTATCAAGATTATGTCGCAAGGTATTAGTAGTAGTACGAACTCTTCCTTAGTGGCGAGATTCGAGCGCGAAGCCGAGATTCTTAAGCATCTTAATCATATTAATATCGTGAAGTTGTTTGGCATTGGTAAGTTTAAGGGGATGCGTTACTACGCAATGGAAGTGATTAATGGTGAAACTTTGGAAGCTCACCTGCTTAAAAAAAAGCGGTTTTCTGTTGAAGAGGCGATTGATCTCGGCAAACAAATTTGCAGCGCACTTCAAAACGCACACGATAATGGCGTCGTCCATAGAGATATAAAGCTTTCTAACCTAATGCTTACTAAAGAAGGCGTTTTAAAGCTTACCGACTTTGGTATCGCTAAGGATTTAGATGGCACTTTGTTGACGGGTGCGAATTGTGCGATAGGGACAGCAGCCTATATGTCGCCCGAGCAATGTAGAGGTGAAAGGACTGTAACGGGAAAATCGGATTTGTATTCATTGGGAATAGTCTTGTACGAAATGTTAACTGGAAGAAGGCCGTTTAATGGGGAAAATGCAGTCGAGTTGTTCCTGCATCATGTGCAATCGAAACCGGAAAGGCCATCGCGAATTAATTTAGAAATACCCAAGTTTTTAGATACCTTAATTCTTCATTTGTTAGAAAAAAATCCGAATAACAGGCCGCATAGTGCAAGTGTGGTGTGCGATATTCTTGAAGAGATTAATCAAAAAATTATTGCGCAGACAAGTGTGGGAGAAGATTTAGCCAAAAGTTATGGAAATGAATCTAGCTCAACAAAAACCTCAGATCAAAAAAAAGCCCGCAGACTTCTTGCAAGACTAGGGAAAAAAAATCAAAAAGCACTTTGGTATTCCTCGGGGTGGTTCGTCGCTCTTTCCTTGCTTACGGTGCTTAGTTGTTTTTCTTGGATTATGTACGAGGTTTTTATAAGGCCACCTTCTGCTAAATCTTTATTTTCTCAAGCAGAAACTATGATTAAAGCAAACAACCGGACCGAAGCAAGAGAAGGCCCGCTTGAAAAGTATTTGCAACTGTATGGCAGGTCGGAAGATAGCCAAAAAGGAAAGATGAAATCTTGGGCAGATGAAATCGATGTGGAGCAATGCGAAGAGTTATTGCGAAAGTATTTGAAGCAAACAGCTCGAGGTTTTACATTTGGAGTGCAGGAGGAAATTGAGAGCAATGCCTTTAAAGCAATTAAACTTGAAAGTGAAGGGAATTTTGAAGAAGCAGATAAAGCGTGGTTGGAAATAGGCAAGCAAAATCCGCAATCTCGCTGGGCAGTACTTGGGGAAAATCGCCGTAAGCTTTTTGCCACCCTTCCCCGATTTGAACTAGCTTGGAGCGATTCCTTGCGTATTATTCGCGACTCTGGAAATGATCCAGAAATCGCACCTGCTATTATTCCAGTTTTTATCGCTTTTCGTACCGAACAAATTAAAGACAACGCCTTAGCCATCGCTCGTTATAAAGAAAGCAAAGAGAAATTTGAAAAAGATACCGATCGAGCTTGTTTGTTTGACCCAGCCTTGAGACTTCCTTACTTGTTATGTAATAAAAAAATTAAGGAACTTGCTGGTTTTATTAAAGGTGACCCCGAGGCAGAACGAAATAAACTTATAGAGAAATTATTGGCCGAAGCTTCTTCGCCTATGAATACATTGCTGGATGGACGATATAATTGCTTAAACATCTTGGCAGTTTACAGCGGCCAACCAGGCGTTGAAAAATATCTCGATCAGTCTCGTGTTCAATTGAAAAAGTTTAACAATGAAATTCAAAATTAAGTTTTAACACCTAACAGGATTAGAAATATGCAGCGAGCGAAAAGTAAGAATGCTTTTGAACGGGCTAAGCAGTTGATCCCGGGTGGGGTAAATAGCCCTGCTAGGGCTTTTGGTGGGGTAGGTGGCACACCTGTTTTTATCGACCATGCCTCGGGACCTTACCTCTTTGATATCGATGGGAATAAGTACATCGATTTCATTGGCTCGTGGGGGCCTATGATTTTAGGTCACGCACATCCTGCCGTGATTAAGGCCATTCAAGCCACCGTCACCCAAGGAAGTAGTTTTGGCGCCCCTACGGAAATGGAATCAGAGATGGCAGAACTTATCATCTCGATGGTTCCTTCGATCGAGATGGTTCGAATGGTGAATTCGGGTACGGAAGCCACCATGAGTGCGATTCGCTTGGCGCGAGGGCATACTGGTCGAGATTTAATTGTGAAATTTGCGGGCTGTTATCACGGGCATGTTGATAGCCTTTTGGTGCAAGCCGGATCTGCAGCAACGACTTTAGGAGTTCCTAGTAGTCCGGGGGTGCCCAAGGGTTGTACCGCAGATACGATTGTACTGCGCTTTAACGATTTGGAAGAATTACGAACGACCTTTGCGAAGCAGGGAGAAAAAATCGCCTGTGTCATTATTGAACCGGTGGTGGGAAATATGGGCCTAGTTCCTCCATCTTCGGAATTTCTTAAAGAACTTCGAAGCCTGACTATTCAATATGGTTCGGTATTAATTTTAGACGAAGTTATGACCGGCTTTCGGCTTTCTTCGGGTGGTGCACAGGTATTATTAGGCATTGAACCCGACCTAACGGCTTTGGGGAAAATTGTAGGGGGAGGTTTGCCTGTTGGAGCGTATGGTGGGAAAAAAGAAATTATGGCGAAAGTTATGCCTTCTGGGCCGGTTTATCAGGCTGGGACTCTTGCGGGAAATCCCCTTGCGATGGCGGCTGGAATCGCCACCTTAAAGCAATTAAAGAGCAACCCACCATATGAAATTTTAGAGAAGTTTGGCGCAAAGTTAGAAAAGGGCTTGAATCAAGCTGCAATTTCTTACAAAATTCCTCATACGATTAACCGGATTGGTAGTATGTGGACTCTGTTTTTTACAGCCACACCTGTTACCGACTATGACAGTGCTAAAACTTGTGATACGCATTTATTCTCGAAGTTTTTTTGGGCGATGATGAATCGAGGCGTTTATTTGCCTTGTAGCCAATTTGAAGCAGCTTTTAATTCGATTGATCATAATGATGCGATCATTGACTTTACTATTAATGCTGCAAAGGAATCCTTTGCGGAAATTACCTCTTAGTTAAAGTAAACAAGAAGGTTAAAGTTTGGCGATTGAACCTTTGTTGGCGGCAGTATTAACAAAATTTGAGCCTTGATTCTATAATTCGACTAGAGAAAATTATGTATTAAGGGTAGCTTTATATTTAGTTTCCTTATTTCCCTTGAAGTTTTCGGTGGAGATTTTTTCAATGTGGACCGCAACTCTTGGCCTTTCTTGTCTTCTTGCTCTTATTCCTGAACAATCAGGGAAAATTTCGATCGAAAATGCAAGACTCTTGCACGGTGTTCCTGGCTTACCTAGGACTTCCAATAAATTCGTTCGTGGTGATGCTTTTGTTATGGCCTTTGATGTCGTAGGCATCGAAGGCGATCCCGAAGGCAAGGTGGTTTATTCTCTTATCACCGAAGTTTCTATTAATGGTCGGCTAGAATACAAACACGAATCTAAAGACATCGTAGGCTTTGATTCACTAGGGGGTAATAGCCTGCCTGGTTTTACTCAACTTAATATTGGTGATGAACAGCCTGAAGGTAAATACACTGTTAAGGTAACTGCCAAGGATAAGAAATCAAATTCGACCGCAGTGATAACCAAGGAATTTGAATTGGTAAAGCCCGGCTTAGATATCGTATTGGTTCGTACAACAGCAGATCGTGACTCAACCGTGCCAACTGCAATATTTGCAACTGGGGAATCACTGTGGTTAAGCCTTTCTGTGGCAGGTTTTTCTCGAGATAGTTCTAAGTTGCCTAAGCTTAAATTAACGATGGAAATTTTCGATTCGAATGGCAAGCCAACAGTGAAGAAACCTCCCGTAGCTGAAATTAGCAAAGATGTACCAGTTGAAAATCGGTTGGTTCCAATCCAGTTTCATGCTTCGCTTAATCGTCAAGGTAAGTTTACAATTAAAATCAAAGCTGAAGATCAAATTTCGGGGAGGACTTCTTCCTTTGAACTTCCTATAGAAGTTTTTCACGCCAAATAGTTTAAGGCTTTTTGCGCTTTTTGGTTTAGCTAATGCGTATAATTAATAGTAGGTTTTTCTAGGGGTTATTATGAATGCTTGCAGATCGGGACTAATCAGGAAAGCTACTTGGCTAAAACTAGTTTTCGCAAGTGCCCTTATTGGGTTAATTGCAACTAGTTTTTTTACTGAATTTGTGTTCGCAGATTTTGGTTTACTTTTCAAACGCAAACGGGTGGTGGTTTATGAAACTAAAAAAACACCTGTTGCCCGTAGCTTAAGTAAAGATGGCGCTTTAGTTCGCCAACCCGCGGGAAGCACCACTTGGAAAACCGTTGCTCACGAAGAGGAACTTTTTGAAGGTGATGTTATCCTTTCTGGTGCTGGTTCCTCCATCGAGAATATTGATAAATCAGTAAGGCTTACTTTTTGGGGCGATGTTGCAGGAACTTCACCCCTTCCAATCAGAGAATCAGCTATCAAGCTTTTGCCTCCTAAAGCGGGTGTAGATTTTAATATAAATTTTGAACGAGGTCGTATCGAACTTATTAACACCAAGGAAAAGGGTTCTGCACTGTGTCATATTATTTTGCTTGATGGTCAGGATAACGGCTCGGTTCAATTAAACGAACCGGGGGCATCTTGTGCATTGGAAGGTTTAGGCCGTTGGCTTAAAGGCACCCATTTTAACCCGAATAAAAAAGAATCAGTCGACCCAGGTTTCGATTTAATTTACATTGCTACTAAAGGTACTAGCGAAGTTTTTGACCATGATTCTACCCACTTTATGTCTGCTCCCCCGGGCCCTGCTATGCTCCAATGGCATAGTGCAGGGGGTCTAATTCCCGTTAAATCCAAGTTGGAAAAACTCCCCGGTTGGGTTTTACCCCCCGACCTTACCAACCCACTTATTCTCTCTAGGTTGATGGCGGGTAAAAAATTAAAAGATCAGTTCTTTGCTGGAAAAGATTTGGGTGAGTTACTTTGTTCTATGGCTAAGTCCTCTGATAAAGAGGAAAGATTTATAGCAATTAATCTTACTTTGGCTTTAGATCAGCTTGAAATATTCTATAAAATTATTGCCGAAACAAAATACCACGATGTGCTGGATAACGGCATCATTAGTCTTAGGCATTGGATTGGCCGTAAGGCAGGCCAAGATTTAAAACTATACGAATTTATGTTGACAGGAAGGCACTATAGTAAAAATCAAGCTGCAATTTTTATCGATCTGCTTCATTCTTTTGGCGATGATGAACTCAAAGAACCAGAAACTTTTGAAGCTTTGATCGACTACCTTAGCAACGAGAAAATTGGGATTCGTGCCCTTTCCCATTGGCATTTGCATCGTCTGGTTCCCAAAGGTCGAGACTTGAAATTTAACCCGACCGGCCCCGAAGCAGAGCGTGAGGCCATTGTTGAAAAGTGGAAAAAACTTGTTCCTAAAGGTACCGTTCCTTCTAGGTCTATTGATTAAATTGGTTTAATATTTTTTCGACTCAATACTTTAGGTGTTGTTATGAATATGCTTTTTAATGTGAAAATTGTTTTATTTGGTTTCTTTGGCCTAGCTGTTTTAATTCAGCCAGCCTATGCCCAAATTCAAGGTGCTGGTGGACAAACCAACGCCCCTCCCGTTCCTAAAGTTGCCCAGCCTATTGTTAACACCTACCAGCAATTCACTGGTGGCGGCGGCGGTGGTGGTGGTGGTTATGGTGGCGGATTTGGTGGCGGCTTCGGTGGCGGTGGTGGTGGTGGCGGTGGCGGCGGGATGGGCAGCTACTTTCAGGGTCTTTCCTCGATGACCAACGCTAATGCTCAGTATTATTTTACGACTCAGCAAGCTCGTTTGGGTAAAGAACAAGTTGAAAACGCTAAGGTCGCTAATCGTAGGGCCAAATTTGATGAAGATGCCTACGAAAAGGCAAATACCCCAACTCGTGCAGAATTAGATGAAAAAGATCGTCAAGAAGCCCTTCGTTTAGCCCGTAATAATCCTGCTAATGGTGATATCTGGTCTGCTAAAGCTTTAAATAATATCTACTTTGCAATTCAAAAAACCGAGCTTACTTCCAGAATTAAAGGACCCTCTATTCCCATTAGCGAAGAAGTTTTGCGCCATTTAAATATGACAACCGGTACCGCTGCGGGTAGCGTTGGTATTTTTAAAAATGGGGGCGACCTTGTTTGGCCTATGGTTCTTAAAGGACCCGAATTCAAAGCCCCTCGCGACAACATTAATCGCGTTTCCCCCGAAGCCCTTAGGCAGGCTTCCTCTGGTAGCCTTGAACCCGAAACTTATAAAAAGTTTAAAGATGCAATCAACGATCTTAGCGAGCTGATTAAAAATATGGTGGGCGACCTTTCCCCCTCGGATTACATTCAATCCAAAAGATTTGCAAACAATCTTGAAGAAGGTTTAAAAAATCTTACTGAACCTAATTCAGTTAATTACCTCAATGGAAAATGGGGCGCTAAGGGCGCTACTGTTAGTGCCCTTATCGATCATATGACAGGTAATGGATTGAGGTTTGCTCCTGCGGTAGAAGGCGACAGACCTTTTTATACTTCCTTTTATAACTTGCTTATCAGTTACGACGCAAGCACCAGTCAACTTGCAGGAAAATAACGAGGTTTACTCGTTATCAATTTTAATGGAAGCATAAAGGGCCTGCATTGCGGGCCCAAACTTTTTGTAATCAATATCGCTCGATTGACTTAGAAACAGCAGGGTGCCATCTTGTATATAGAGGCAACGCGTCTTACAAGTGTTTTCTAAATCTAAACTGAAAAACCCTATGTCGTGGCCTATCGCTGGCTGACCACAAATGTTTTCTATAATTGAATCAGCTTCTAAAAGTGGATAATCTTTGCGTAAGGCTTCAAGCGTAGCCTCTGCCATTTCTTCTGCTTGTGGCATCTCTTGATCGCAAACAATGAGAAGAAAACCTGTTCCCTGACTTTGAAGAGTGATGGACCACCCTTGTTGGCTTTCTTCCCGTTCGAGGGACCAAGCATCAGGGTAATGAAATTGCAGGCCGTTTTGGTCATAAGCAAGGGACATAGAAAGTCCTAGAAAAATAAAGATGCTGGAGGAGGGACTTGAACCCTCACGGAGTTTTCACCCCTTCGGATTTTCATACCACTATGGCTTACGCCACCCGCAAGAGCGGTTTGTGGTCTGGACTTTCCCTTGACCGTGGCCCGAAGGCTTTAGGTCTCAGCCACCAAGTCTCTACACCTTCGTGGAAAAAACCACGCTTGGCTCGGGATTGCCGCCACCTACTTTGTGCTGCGGTTTCCCCGACTTCGACTGAATTCACACGGGCGGTTTCCCTTCCCGGTGCTCAAAACCTTAAGTCCGATGCGTCTGCCGATTCCGCCACTCCAGCATCAGAAGGCAATTTATATGTTATCGTGGTAAGAATCAAGCATTCAACTGAATTGGGAAGATAAAGATTTAAAAAAGCTGGGTTGTAATTAGACCTTTGCTTTAAGTAAATCAAGCTTTTTAAGCCTCCGCTGAGCCATTTCATCTTTAAAAAGAGAGAGTACTTTTCTTCTAGCAATTCTATCTGCTAATTTTGGTAAAAATCGGCTTACAAACGCCATAAGAATGCCGTTAAAGGTTAGGCAAACTTCGGCCCTTCCAGTTTGGATTGATTTTAATGTATGCAGGGCAACTTCTGAGGAAGTCATACCGCGTAAATGATCCATTTTTAACTTTGCTTTTTGCTCAATCATATTTTTAGAAAAATTAGTCTGGGTTAGGCCCGGGCAAACAACCAGAACATCAATTTGATCCTTCGCAAGCTCTGCCCTCAGGGCGTTACTAAAACCTTGGACTGCAAATTTGCTTGCGGAATAATCGGCTCTAGCTGGAATTCCTCGTTTGCCTGCAACCGATGAAATATTAACGATTGCGGCGTTCGGACTTTTTTTCAGCTCGGGAATGAAAATGCGCGTTGTTTCCGTTAGGCCAAAATAATTGACCTCCATTATTTTTCGAAGCGTTTCCAAGCTTCCTTCTGCAAAATGCCCCGTGGCCCCTATTCCCGCATTATTTACCAAAATATCTACCCCACCAAAATTTTCCATCGCTGCTTGTAACATCGCTTCTCTGCCTGCAGGGTCGGTCACATCTGCTATTACCGTGGCTAGCGCACCGCCCGAAAGGGGCTTAACTTCAGAGGCAAGGTCGTAAAGAAGATCGGCACTTCTGGCAGCAGCAACAACCCTCATTCCCTTTTTAGCAGCTTCGATTGCCAAGGCTTTGCCAATGCCTTGAGAAGCCCCCGTGATAACGATACGAAGGCCTTGGAGAATTTTATGAGCCATAAACAAAACCCTTCAAATAAATGAATGTTAATTGTTTGCATAATAACAGTAGTTTCATCATCAAGAAAAATGAAAGTTTGCGCAATTACAAGGCCAAAAACAAGATAAAGGATTTGCCTTTATCTTAACGATTATGCCTAAATTGCAGGTTATTCGTGCCACTTCTACCGACACTTAGCCAACAAAACTCAACCTTTAATTTGTGAAGGATCTGCAAAAGTTTTGTAATTCCCTTACTTGTTACTTGAACAAAGTCCTTTTTTGTTGCAATATCCTATCATTACTTTTTTGAAAATTTTTTTCGAAGGTGACTTATGAAAAGAACTTTGGTTTTTGGCTTTGTTGGGATCGTTTTAATAACCGCAGTTGCCCTTTCTGAAAAACCAACCACCGAAAAAGGTTTACAAGTTCAGGTTGGAGATAAAAACCCTTGGACTAGTTTGAAAATGAACAACGACCCCGATGAGTTTCGCTTTGCTGTGGTAAGCGACCGAACTGGCGGGCATCGGCCTAAAATCTTTTCTCAAGCTATGCAACAACTCAACTTGTTGCAACCAGAATTTGTTATGTCGGTTGGCGACCTCATCGAAGGCTATAGCGAGAAATCAGAAAAGATCGAGCAAGAATGGACTGAATTTAATTCTTATGTGAAAAGGCTAGAGATGCCTTTCTTCTATGTTCCTGGCAATCACGATATTACCAATCAAATGCAAGAAAAAATGTATGTGGAAAAGTATCGTGCACCTTACTACCACTTTGTTTATCGGAATGTGCTTTTTCTTTGTTTAAGTTCGGAAGATCCACCTGAGAAAAACAATGAAGAATCAACTAGGTTTAGCAAAGCCCAACTTGAATATATGAAAAAAGCGATTGCAGATAACGCAAAAGCAAAATGGATAATTACCTTCTTGCACAAGCCACTATGGAACGAAACTTCAGTTGAAAAAAATGGCTGGCTCGATTTTGAAAATCTTCTGCAAGGAAAAAATTACACCGTCTTTGCTGGGCATGTCCACCATTATCAAAAATTCCAAAGAAATGGTATGCGCTATTACAGTTTATCTACGACAGGCGGGGCTAGTAAACTTCGTGGCCCAGTGTATGGCGAATTTGATCATATCGCTTGGGTGACTATGAAAAATAAGGGCCCTGTTGTTGCTAATATTTTGCTCGAAGGTATTTTAGATGATGCCCTTAATATACCCGAGTCCGATGAAACCGGTGTTGCTACTTCAAAAAGAAAACAAACTTTCCTGACCAATGTTAAAGTGACACAAAAGGGCAAACCCTTAAGCGATGCAGAAATTGTTTTCCACCTCGCCACTTTGCCAAAGGCTACCAAGGTTGCTGATGGCTTAACAAATCAAGATGGAGTTGCCAAGATTTCTACCTACGGAGCCTTTGATGGAGTTCCCGAAGGGGAATATGTTTTAACTATCGTTAAGCGCAGTCCTCGTAGGTTAGAAGATGGAAGAGTTGGGCCCAATATTCTTCCTACTGGGCTTGCTAAGGTTGATACTTCCACCATCAAGGCAGTGATTAAAGCGGGCGATAACACCGTTACGATTCCACTGGATTAGGTTTAATTGCTAGGCGTAGTTGAATGTTTTGAATCGCCCACGCTGCAGCTTCACTAATTAAAGGCTCGTCTTCTAAACGGGCCTTTTCTAATACTTGCAAATGATCTTTAGTCCCGATGTTACCCAAAACGATGCAAGCATTTCGTAGAATCCCTTTGCGTTTTGGTCGCCAAAATGGGGTATGTCGGAACTTCTTTTTAAAATCGGCAGGGCTTAATTCCAGTAATTCTACAGGGTCAATAGCTTCTAATTCAGGGTTGCGGTAAAGGTTCCAATCCTTGGCTAGAGGTGCTTTGGTGTTCCAAGGGCAAACATCTTGGCAGATGTCACAGCCAAAAATCCAATCCCCCATTCCTGGGCGAAGGTCAACAGGAATTTCACTCTTAAGTTCAATGGTAAGGTAACTAATGCATTTGGTAGCATCGAGAATTTTTGGAGAGACAATTGCTTGGGTGGGGCAAGCCTTGATACAAGCGGTACAGGTGCCACAATGGTCGGTTATAATTGGAGCATCGGGTTCTAATTCCATGGTGGTTAAAAGGGCGCCTAGCACCATAAAACTACCCGCCTTTTTGTTGATAAGCATAGTGTTTTTGCCTATCCAACCTAAGCCTGCTCGCTTGGCAAAATCTCGCTCTAATAGCGGAGTTGTATCGACAACCCCCCGGCCTATGCATTCTGGGTAGCGCTGCTGAAATGTGTTAAGAAGGATGGTAAGTTTATCCCAAAGGATTTCGTGGTAATCCTGCCCGTGGGCATAGCTTGCGACTTTGGCTAAAGCGTTGTTAGGTAATGTTTTATGGTTGTAATTGTAGCCCACGATTAGAATGCTTTGGACATTGGTAAGGAGTGAGGCGGGGTTTTCGTATGCAGAAATGCGCTTGGGAATGTAATCCATTTTGCCTTGGTAGCCTTTTTCCAACCACTTTATTAGATGAGGAAAACCATCTGATTTGGTTGCAGTTGCAATGCCCGCAAGATCAAAACCTTGTTCTAAGGCTAGTTTTTTTAGGTAAGTTGCAGCTTCACTTCTTGAAGAATTCATAATATAGGTTTGCTTGAAAAAATATCCTTTTCTATAATTTAAGTGTATAGTAAGATTAATATACCTATTTAAAAATTTTTTATGTTTATTTGATTAAGAATCGCTCGGTCTTAAATCAAAACTTTAGGTTTCAAAATGAAAAAAGTTCACAACGCATTTACGCTTATTGAGTTGCTAGTGGTAATCGCTATTATTGCGATTTTGATCGGATTACTGCTACCCGCGGTGCAGAAGGTGCGAGAAGCTGCTGCGAGGATGAAGTGCCAAAATAACCTCAAACAATTTGGCTTGGCTTCCCACAATTATGAAAGTACGAACGGTTTCCTACCACCTAGGTTTGGCATGGTTAATGTTGGGGGCATCAATTACTCTAACGATGCGAGCCCACAAGCGTTGATTTTAGCCTATGTAGAACAAGCTAGTAAGTTTAATCAATTTAACTTAAATTATAGAACTTGGAATGATGTTGCGGTGGTGGCTACACTTCCTGCAATGCCAAATGTTAATTTAGTTGCAAGAACGCAAGACATTTCAATTTTCATGTGCCCTTCAGACTCTTCCGCTAGTCAGCGGGGTTCAAACGATGTTAATGGAACAGCGGGGTATCAAGGGCGATTAAATTATTTTGCTTGTCTTGGTGCGAGTGGCATTGGAACCCAGACGAATCAACTGGCTGGGATTTTTTCCGGCACTGGGGTGAGAGGCACCAGAATTACAGATGTTACCGATGGCACAAGTAACACCGCATTGTTTGCGGAAGTTATGCGTACCACCCACCCTTGGCCTGCTGTTGCCGGTAGAGATAATACTGTAATTGTTCTTAACGCTGCTGTAACACCAGCAACTGAATCCGACCCGAGAGCGGTTGGCCCTTGTGCTGCAGGTGGAAATCCTTGGACTTCTTCTATCAAATATGTTGGTTTACAATTTGCAAGAAATTTAACAGGAACAACAACTTATAACCATACACTTCCGCCCAATTGGAATGTAAATACTGGTAATACCGCAACTCAAAAATATAATTGTGGTGATACCGTTATAGCTTACCAACATGTTGCTGCTAGTAGTTACCATTCGGGTGGAGTAGGGGTTTGTCTTGCAGATGGTTCGGTGCGATTTATAAACAATAGCATAGCATTTACCGTTTGGCAGGGATTAGGCACTCGAGCAGGTGGCGAGGTTCCCGGATTCTAACTTTGTAAACAATTTATCTTCGTTTAAAACCTTATTGAGTGATGTTTTTATGAATGATCAAAATTTAATTCTATGTGCCTTCATAGCAGTAGGGCTTGTTGGATGTGGCGGTGGAAACTCTGGAGGTATTGGCTCAGGAATGGAACCGCAGGAGGCGGTGGTTAAAGAATTAGGCGACTTATTACGGTGTGGCACAGGAAAACCAACTCAAATTGCGGATTTACAACCTTTTGAATCTAACTTTCCAGCTTCCTTTAATGCTGTTAAATCCGGTGCTCTCGTGGTTTTTTGGGGCAATTCAATGCTGGGCGAGGGAGATTCTTTAAAAAGTGAAGGAAAACTTATTGCCTTTGATAAAGAAACTGAAACTTTGGGCGGGTGGGTTCTTATGACGAACGGTACCGTTAAAAAAGTATCTGCAACAGAATTTGTAGCATTAAAAACCCAAGCTAAAAAGGGACTTTAATATTGTCTCTTTTCATTTATTCTAATTTTTTACTCATTTTTTGAATTTGTTTTATTTCATCACTATTGTGTTGACACACTTTCAATATACGATTAATTAAGAACTTATGGGAAAAGGGCATATTTGCTTCTTTTTCCTCCTGCCTAGCATAAATTAACCTATGTTTTATCGAAAACTCGGTGTTTTCTCGTGGGTATTCTTGCTTTGATGGGGATTAGTTTTAAAGGGGATTTTAGTATGGGTACCGTTAAGAAATTTGCTTTAGCAGCTATGTTTTTAGCTGTTATTGGCTTCAGCCTCAATGCTGCCGCTGATCCAAAGTGGAGCATTAAGGAAGTTATGAAAGCAGCTCAAGGTAGTAATGCTTTGCTTTCTAAAGTTAAGGGTGGCAAGGCTAGCGACGACGAAAAGAAAATGCTCGTCGAAGTCTATACCGCACTTTGCCAAAACACGCCTAAAAAGGGCGACAAAGATGCTTGGGTAAAGCGTTGCAAAGAAATGATTGCAGAAGCAGAAGAAGCTGTAAAAGGCAAAGCTGCATTCAAAGTCGCTTCTGATTGCAAAGGTTGCCATAGCCTTCACAAGTAAGATTTAGCCAAAATATTGGCGTTCACAAAAAGCAGGTTGACAGGTTATGCTGTTAATCTGCTTTTGTTTTTATTAAGCCTTTAAATTCTGGAGGACCCAGATTGTGAAAATGATTTTCTTTCCCGCTGCAATTTACTTTGCTTCTTGCGCCTTATCTCAATTGGCATTAGCCCAAGGCCCCGATGTTAAAGAAATAATGACCAAAGTTAACAAAGCCGGTGGACTATTCCCCCAAATACAAAAAGGGCTCAAAGCCCCTGCTCCTAACTGGGCCAACCTTAAATCGGATGCCGATGAATTTGTTTCTCTTGTAACTGCCTTAGGTAAGAACAAGCCCCCAAAAGGTGAGGTAGCTTCTTGGGCCACCTTAAATAAAGAATACCTAGATGATGTAACAGTTTTGAAAACTGCAATTACAGCTATGAATAAATCCGGGGCAGATGCTGCTATAAGCAAGCTAGGAACTTCTTGTAACGGTTGTCATAAAGCGCATAAAAACTAAAAAGTTTAGCCCTTAATAACACCAATAGGTTTCATACGGGCTACTCTTTTAGAAAGCCCTGCTTCCTCAACCACAGCTACAACTTCGTCGACATTTTTGTAAGCATCGGAATGTTCTTCTGCAAGCCCTTTAAGGCTTGCGGCCCGAGCGATTATGCCAAGGCTTGCTAGTTCTTGGTCAATGCGTCTGCCCTTTGCCAAAGCGGCTGCCGCTGTTCTGCTTAGTAATCTCCCTGCGCCATGGCAGGTTGTGCCAAACGATCTTTGCATACTGCCTTCTTGTCCAACGAGAACCCAGCTAGCGCGCCCCATATCGCCCGGAATAATAACAGGCTGGCCAATCGAATGATAAGAATTAGGGATGTCTTTATGTCCCGGGGGAAAGGCTCGAGTTGCACCTTTACGATGCACCCAAAGCTTTTTCATTTTTCCTGCAACTTGATGTTCTTCAAACTTAGCAATATTATGGCATACATCGTAAACCAGATTCATGCGAAGTTCTTGCCAAGTTTGAGCAAATACTGAAGCAAAGGCCTCGCGTGTTTGGTGCATAAGCAATTGCCTATTACACCAGGCGAAATGAGCAGCAGATTGCATAGCAGCCAAGTAAGAAAGGCCTTCTGAACTTTCTGCAGGGGCACAGGCAAGCTGCTTATCGGGAAGTTCGATTTTATATTTTTCGGGTGCTTTCCTAAGATTAACCAAAGAGTCTTCGCAAACTTGGTACCCTAATCCGCGGGATCCACTATGAATCATAATGCAGATTTGATTCTCGAAAAGTCCCATAACCTTTGCAGCGTGGGAGTCAAAAATTTGATCCACGACTTGGACTTCAAGAAAATGATTTCCACTGCCTAGAGTGCCACACTGATCCATTCCACGCTTTTGCGCAACACTACTGACCTGTGAAGGATCAGCACCGTTTAAATATCCATTTGCTTCGGTATGTTCGATGTCACCCAGAGTAGCCAGTCCGCGTTCAAGGAGAAAAGATGGGCCTTCACCCAAAAGGCGATTCATTTCTTTGGCTTGGAAATGAAACTTGCCCGATTGCCCGACGCCCGAAGGAATTCTTTTAAAAAGCTCATCAACAAGAACCTTAAGTCTAGGTTTGACATCTTCCGATGTTAAATCGGTTCGTACGAGTCTGACACCGCAATTAATGTCGTAACCTACGCCCCCTGGGCTAATAACCCCGCCCTCTTGGGGATCAGTAGCGCAAACCCCGCCGATGCAAAATCCATAGCCCCAGTGAATATCAGGCATCGCCAGGCTTGCCCCGATGATCCCGGGTAGACACGCAACATTGGCAACCTGCTCTAGTGCAAGGTCTTGTTTGGCTTTTTGGAGAAGTGATTCATTTGCGAAAATAATGCCATCGACTAGCATTCCTTGCTTATAACTTTTTGGAATCCTCCAGCAGCAAGTATCAACTTTTTCTAGTCGCCCTTGAAAAGGTTGTTGGTTCATCGGATTAAGTTTCCTTTAAATATCGACAATGATTTCAGCAAGAAATCCACTTTCGTTTTCTTGATAAACAAGCTGATGGTAAGTGATAGCTTTAACCTCGTGATTTCTGCCGTGCTTCTTGGGTTGGAAAGGTTCCCCCATAACGATAGCATTAAGTTGGTCGCCATCAAAGGTTACAATAAAGCTAGAAAATATAATTTTATCTGATTCAAAAGTAGTAAGTAGAAGTGCAAGCCAGTCTCGTAGCAGTAATTCTGTGCTACTTTCGTGAAGGGTAAGGGTAAGTTGAACACTAGGTAAGATGAGTTCTGGATTGGAACAAATAGCAGCAAAAAGAGCTTGAGCAGCCTCTTCAAATAATTGCTCTTTGCTTGGGGATTGAATTCTGAAGCCTAGATCTGCGGTGTGCTCGAAAAATTCGAACATAAAAGCCTGCAATCATAATTGAAATAAAGCAGTCCCCCAAGTAAGGCCAGCACCAAACCCACTCATAATCACCTTGTTGCCTTTACGAATCCGATTTTCTGCTAGTGCTTCATCTAAGGCGATTGGAATAGAACCACCCGAGGTATTTCCATACCGATCAAGATTATTATAAACCTTGGTTCGTGTGATGTGAAGCACATCGATTGCAGCATTAATGATCCGGATATTAGCTTGATGGGGAATGTAGAGGTCCACTTGATCGGAGTTGATTTTACTATGGGTAAGAACATCTTGAATCGTGTCGCAAAGAATAGCAACAGCCCAGCGAAAAACAGCCCGGCCATCCATATGCATGTAGTGTAAGCCTTTTTCAATGTTTTCTGGTGTAGGCACCATTCTGCTGCCACATGCGGGCCTGCTAAGTAAGTCGCCCCCTCCGCCATCTGCCCCTAAACTAAAACTGATCAAACCTTGCTCGGGTGTTCCTTTGGTAAGTAAAACAGCCCCCGCACCATCGCCAAAAAGGGGATAAGTTTTAATGTCCTTAGGGTTTAATACGCGTGAATTACAATCCGCACCAATAACTAAGGCGGTATCACTAATCCCAGCAGCAACATAAGCTGCACCTGTTATAAGTGCGTACATAAATCCCGCACACGCAGCTTCGATTTCAATGGCGCCACAAGTTAGGCCTAATCGATCTTGAAGCAGGCAAGCAGTAGAAGGGAAAGACATATCGGGTGTGAAAGTACCTAGGACAAGAAGATCGACATCTTTAGGCTTGATGTTAGCTTTTTTTAGGCAGCGATTTGCTGCTTCAAACGCTAAGTCGCTGGTGGCCTGATAGGGCCACGCGTGTCTGCGTTCAAGAATTCCAGTGCGCTTTACAATCCAATCAGCATCGCAGCCAAATTGCTGTTCAAGTACAGCATTGGTAATAACCTGATCTGGAACAAAACTTCCTGTTGAAAGAATTTGAATTCCCATAAGGCTACGGCATTTAGGCCGGGGGCTAGGTGCTCGTTCATCGCTCATGAATCAAACCATACTTTAGGGCTAGTTTTGCCTCGGGGTAACGATATGAACTCCAAACCGTTATTCCTTGTATTATAGATAAAAATAAGCTATTTGGCCAGTTTTAAGAGCCAATCGGGCAGACCTGCAAATACATCGTATACGCTGCCACGCAATGGCTAGTGTAATCTAATCTTAGGTCGCCGTCTTGTGCCGATTTATAAAATCCACCAAGTAAACGAGGCCTAAACCAATCGGAATAATGCAGAGTGTTGGAATCGTTGTACTGAATCGTTTGGCAAAATTGCAAAGCTTGTTCAAGTTTAAGAAGGTATTTCTCGTGCCTAGAAATATCCGCTGCTAACTGTGCACATTGGCAAACTACCGCAAAGCTTTCTGCAAGAATGCAAGTCGTTACGGTGGGCATATGTTCGTTGCTATGCGTCGAGAAATTTTTCATCCCGCCGTACCAACCAGGCTTTCTTGGATCAATTTGATCGTATTGCAAAGTGGAAAGTCGATCGGCAATTTCAAATGCAAGTTCTGCATAAGCTTTTTCATTACCACTTTTATAAGCTTCATTCAAAGCGAGAATCCGCCAAGCGGAGGGTGCCACATCTTTTTGCGTTTTCCAAGCATTCCACCGCGTAATGATCGCTTTTTTTGCAACTTCAACCTTCCAAGGCATAGGCATCAACTGATTACTTTTTAATAGTGCTGCAATTGCAATTGCAGATTCAGAACCCTTGGAATCAAATTCCTCAACGGTAAATTCTTTGTCAATTCCACTGGTTTCTTGCAGAGTAGTCTTTAAGTAACTTGCAAATTGTTCTCCTGCTTCTAGTAAATCAGCTTTTGGATTTGGAAGCTCACAAATAGCAAGAAGCATTAAACCTGCAGACATTTGGCGGTCTAAAATTTGCGTTGGCATCACGGTATAACGGGCAGATGGGTTTTTTGGGTCCATCATTGTTTCTTCTAACAACAGTAGTATCGCCTGACTGGCTCGAACAGCAAACCGATCTTCCTTGTAAATTCGTGCGGCCCTTGCCAGTGCCAAGGCTGCAATCGTCTGGTGTATAAAGTTTTCTTCTTCCATTTCCACTTTTAGTGCGGGCCGAATTCCATTAATGAACCTTCCCTTAACGGTATTCATTCTATAAAGCCAATCAGCACCGCTTTTGCCACTTTGGAAAAACTGTTTTTGCAATGGGGTAAACTTATTTTCATCAAAAGATGCCCCAATCCTTCTGGGTGCTTCGCTTGATTTTATAGAAACAGGGACAACACCTTGATTGGCACCTGGTAAAGGTTTTGAGCTTGGTACAGGAACTAAAGGATCAAGTGGCAAGGGCACCTGAGCCAAAGTCAGCGTAGAAAGTAAAAAGGGTAATATTACTAAAATTGAAATGCATCGAATTAAAAGCATTTGAGTCACTCCCTGACTTCTACAAAGAACTTGATTTGAGGCCATATTTAGCGGGCCAAAAATCCCTAGGAGTAAGTTTACTTTTAAAGTCGAATTATTAACAAGAGGAGAAATAAAAAAGGCCCTAGGTTTTAAACCAAAGGCCTTATCTTAAATCTATATTAGTCTGAACCTTACTACACAGAAATTTTTGTAACTTTAACACAGGTATAGTGCTGACGATGGCCTTTTAGCCTGCGATAGTTCTTACGCCTACGGAATTTTTGAATCCGAACCTTTTCGTTGGCTTCGCCCACGACTTCAACTAATATTTTGGCCCCACTCACCAAGGGTTGGCCTATTTTAACATCGGTTCCATCTGCAACTAGCAATACACTCGTAATTTCTACGATATTGCCAGTTTCTTCCTCTCGCAAATCGATCTGAACTATATCGCCTTCGCTAACCCGATATTGTCTTGAACCATCTTCAAAAACAGCGTACATCGTAAACTCCATCATAAAAAGATTTTAGAATAGTATATTACGAGAAGAACTAAGTTTTGACTAGCTAATCCTAGGATAAATCAGTTTTTTGCGTAAACTCGTGAGCAAAGCCCCCTTTTTCGCAAGCAATTCCGCCAGTTTTTGTTAGTTTAACTGAATTAACTAAATAGTTTTCATCGCCATAAAGAGAAACAATGTTTGGCTACCATCAGAAATATCTAAGAATCGATGTTGGAACCGAAACTGCAACTGAAATAAAGATTCCAGAAACCGTTCTGCGCAATTATATAGGTGGAGTCGGCCTAGGCACTTGGATTTTAATGCAAGAATCAAGCCCCAAAATGGCAAGCCTAAGTCCCCAAGCACCCTTGATTTTTTGCTTTAGCCCCTTGGTAGGAACTTCCCTCACCACCTCTGCAAAATTTGCGGTTATAGCTAAATCGCCTTTAACTAACCGAATAAGTGATGCCTTATCTTCATCGCATTTTGCAATTGAAGCAAAAAAAACAGGTTACGATGCCCTCGTCATTATCGGGAAAAGTTTAACTAAAAAAGTACTGATTATTGAAGACGGCAGAATTTCATTTCAATGTGCCGATGCTCTTTCTGGTTTAAGTTCTCTCGCTACTTCCGAGGCCTTGCATAAGATTTTGGGTTCGGGCTTTCAAATTGCAGCAATCGGCTTGGCAGGTGAAAATCAGGTTCTTTTCGCTAATTTAAGTCACGAAAGAAGGCACGCAGGTCGAGGCGGCTTAGGCGCTGTTTTAGGGTCCAAAAATATCAAAGCCATTGCGGTTAAAGGTTCTTTTAGAATCCCCGTTGCAGAACCTGCCAAAGTTGTCGAAAAAGCTCGAGATCTTTCTACAAAAAGCTTTGGCCCCGCTACAGCAAAGTATCGTGAGTTAGGCACCGTTTCAAACCTTCTGGTTTTTAACAGACTTTCTGTTCTACCCACTAGAAATTTTCAGGAAGGGCACTTCGAGGGAGTTCAAAAACAAGACTTCCAACACTTAGATCAAGTTAAAAAAATAACTCGACATTCGTGCGCTGCTTGTACAATTGGCTGTGAACATATTTTTGCAAGTAAAAACGGCAAGGTGCGAATCGAATATGAAAGTATGTTTGCCCTTGGTTCCCTCTGTGGTATCGAAAACCCCGAAGATATTGCAGATGCAGTGGGTCTTTGCGATGAATTAGGGCTAGACACGATTTCAAGCGGAGGCACGCTTGCTTTTGCTATGGAGTGTGTGGAAAAGAAAATTCTAGATGAACCCTGGTTGAAATTTGGATCGATTGATGCTGTCAAAAAAGCCCTTCACTTAATTGCAAATCGACAAGGATTGGGGGAAATTCTTTGTCTGGGAAGTAGGCAGGCTGCCCTTATTATTGGCCATAACTCTATCGCCTTCGCACCCCAAGTTAAAGGGCTCGAAATGCCAGGCTATGAACCCCGAGGCTTGCAAACTATGGCGCTTGGCCTTGCGGTCGCTACCCGAGGAGCCGATCATAATCGGTCTGGTGCTTATGAATCCGATTTTTCTCCTCTTCCTGAGGGTGGTTTTGATGACTCCGCCTTAGCAACGAATGCGGTAGAATCTGAAAACCGTAGTGCTTTGATCGATTCTTTAATCCTTTGTAAGTTTTTGCGTGGAGTCTTCTCTAATCTTTTTCTGGAAAGTGCCCAACTTCTTTCTCTCGTCACCGGTTGGAATATGACCGAAAACGAACTTAAATTATCTGCGGAGCGAATCGTTACTATTAAAAAACTTTTCAACATTCGAGAAGGTTGGCAAGCCGATGAAGATACCTTGCCCCAAAGGTTTTTAACCGAAACCTTGCAAACTCAATCGGGCGGGCAGAATTCTCTCACCGCTTTTTCCCTTAACGCAAGAATTCAAGCTTATTACTCTGCCAGAAACTGGACCAACTCGGGTTTGATCGGCGATCAGGAATTAGCCCGGCTTGGTCTAAATGATTCTACTTCAACTTTTTAAATCATCGTTTTATGCATCAAGAAAGCTGAAATTATTATGCAAACAGGCGGTATAATTCTCTGTGGCGGAAAAAGCAGCAGAATGGGCTCCTCTAAAGCACTCCTACCTTTCGGAAACGAAACCCTTTTACAGCGTATTGTTCGTATTATGAGCGAGGTTCTTTCTCCTATCGTTGTGGTAGCTGCCAAAGGCCAAGCCCTTCCTGCTTTGCCTAGGGAAGTAATTCTTCAAACCGATAGAGAGGAAGGGAAGGGCCCTTTAGAGGGGCTAGCAGCTGGCTTAGAAGCAATTCAAAACCAATGTGATGCCATTTTCCTCTCTTCTTGTGATGTCCCATTCCTCAAAAAAGACTTTGTTCTAGGCATGATTGCTAACCTTGGGGCTAGTAAAATGTGTATCCCGAAGACAGCAGGATTTTATCATCCCTTAGCGGCTGTTTATCGAGTGGAAATCCTTAAAGAAGTGACCGAATTGCTAAAAAAAGGCCAATTAAGGCCTTTTTTCCTGTTAGAAAAAGTCCAAGGAAAGGTCATTGAAGAACCAACACTAATCCAGTTTGACCCTTCCTTGTCCTCCCTTAGAAACTTGAATAATCAAGAAGATTTCAAGAAAGCCATCGAAGATTTTTGGGAAGAATCGTTTGAAAAATAAATCTGCAAATGTCTCAAATTTAGTAAATTCTTTGGGCTGGATTCTTAATAACAAGAATGGGACTGGCCCTTACCGTTTGAAAATAACTCTTTTGACCCTTAAATTTGTCTATCTAATAATCTATTACCAAATTAAATTGCAGATTTTTAATTGTTGGCTCATATATTGCTCAAGTCTTCATTCATAGTTTATTATCAACTGATTTCATAATTTTTATCTATAAGTCTTGGGAAATTTTATTGAAATGATTTTAGTTTAAAGTTAGTTTTTCAGTTTCTAATTGCTAACATAATTATGTCGATTTTAAATTCAAAATCTTTTACTTGAATTTTAAAGTATGAGATTGGGCAACTTCCGAGAGGATACAATGCCACAAGCTTTTCCCCGTTACGCAAATGTTCTTACTTGGGTTGTTATTATTGGTTCAGTAGTAGGGGTATCTACCCTAGGTGCTTCCGTTATGGTTTTTGCAAGAACACCTTATGCAACTCACAAAGCAGTAGCCTACACCCAGCCAGTCCAATTTAGTCACGCCCACCATGTTAATGGCTTGGGTATTGATTGTAGATATTGTCATAACTCGGTTGAAGAATCGAACTATGCGAACATCCCCCCAACAAAGACTTGTATGAATTGTCATTCCCAAATTTGGGTTGGTTCAAAGATGCTTGAGCCCGTGCGAGAAAGTTATCGAACTGGAAAGTCGCTTGAATGGCATAAAATTCATCGCCTTTCCGATTATGTTTATTTTGATCATAGTATTCATGTGACCAAAGGTATTGGCTGTGTCTCTTGTCACGGTCGAGTTGATCAAATGCAAGCCGTTTACCAAAATGGTACACTTCTAATGGAATGGTGCTTAGATTGCCATCGTGCTCCTGAGAAACATCTTAGGCCGCGTGATCAGGTGTTTAATATGAGCTTCAAACCTGAGGATATGACACAAGAAAGCGGCTCGCCTCACACGCAGGCAACTCTTGGTTCAATGCTTAGAACGAAGTATGATATCCGTAGTCTCATCGAGTGCTCAACATGTCATCGTTGAACAATAAAGAAAAAGAAATCATGGACCTCGAAACCGTTTTGCAAAAACTCGAGAACACTGATGGAAAACAATACTGGCGCAGCCTAGATGAACTCGCTCAAGGCGAGGGATTCCAAGAGATGATCCAGCGTGAGTTTCCTCGTCAGGCGGCCGAGTGGACAGACCCTGTAACAAGGCGTCATTTTCTCACCCTGATGGGTGCTTCACTTGCCCTTGCTGGGTTAAGTGGGTGCAGGCCTCCAGGCGGGAAGATTGTCCCTAACATTAAAGACCCCGAAGGTGTAACCCCAGGGAAATCTATGTTCTTTGCCACTGCTATGCCTTTAGCAGGGTATGGTAACGGTTTGCTCGCCGAAAGTAATCAAGGTAGGCCAACGAAAATTGAAGGTAATATAGATCATCCTTCGAGTTTGGGTGCTACTGATGTATTTGCGCAAGCTTCCGTTTTAGGTCTCTATGATCCCGACCGCGAATCTGGTCTTACTCATTTAGGTCGTCCTAAATCTTGGGATGATGTTGTTGCTAGTATCAAGTCTGAACTTGCAAAGTTACCAAAAGGTAAAGGTTTTTATTTAATTACCGATACTATTACCTCCCCCTCTTTGGTTGATCAGTTAAGTAATGAGTTTTTCAAAGATTACCCAGAAGTGCAGTGGGTTCAGCACGAACCTAGTGCTTCAGATAACGGCATAGAAGGGTTGTCAAAGGCATTTGGTTCTGCTTGCCAGCCGATTTACAAGGTTAGTGCTGCAGATGTTATTTTGTCTTTAGATGCAGACCTTTTAAGTCGTGGGCCAGCTCACTTGCGCTACACAAGAGAATTTTCTTCTCGTCGTGACCTCGAAAAACTTGACAAAATGAACCGTATGTATGTTGCGGAAAGCACGCTTACAAACACCGGCGTAAAAGCTGATCATCGACTCGCTTTGCGAGCTATGGAAATTGAACGGTTTGCTTACTTGATCGCTTTCTACCTTAAAGTCGATGATGTGGCTGAACCAAAGGGCTTGTCTGCTGAATCTAGACGCTTTGCAGAAATTGCTGCCGAAGACCTTGCTGCCCGTGGAAAGGGCACAACCTTAGTCATCGTTGGCGATGAGCAACCCGAATCGGTTCATATCATTGTCGCAGCCATCAACGAAAAGTTAGGAAATAACGGGAAAACTGTTTCCTACATTGATCCAGTTCACGCAAAACCAGGTGAAAGATCAAAATCTTTGCGTGGTTTGGTTGACGATATGAACCTCGGCAAAGTTAAGGTGCTATTTGTGTGGGGCGCAAACCCTGTTTACTCGATGCCTGCCGACCTTAAGTTTAAAGAAGCGTTTGAAAAAGTGCCTTTACGCTACCGTATGGGATTATTCCACGATGAAACATCGAGGTTAAGTCACTGGCATATTCCTGATAGTCATTTTCTTGAATCTTGGGGAGATGTTAGGGCATTTGATGGAACTGCAACGGTAATACAAC
Organism: Gemmataceae bacterium; assembly: GCA_041694635.1. Lineage (GTDB taxonomy): Bacteria > Planctomycetota > Planctomycetia > Gemmatales > Gemmataceae > UBA969. The sequence goes on from JBDNHI010000096.1 coordinate 43,009, forward strand.
CGTTGATAGCTCCCTTGTATTTTGGCAGAAATTTTCAAGAATTGCTTTCCGGGCTTTCTGAAAGACCTAATCGTGATGCCAGCGCTATCGTTAAAGACTATTGGAAAAATTGGTACGAAGCACCTGGGCAAACTGCAATTAGGAGTTCCGTTCCTTTCGAGAAGTTTTATCGTAAATCACTGCACGATGGCTTGGTTGAAGGGTCACGAGCTGCAATTAAATCAGTAAAACTTTTGGTTGAAGCGGTACGAGCTGCAAGTAAGAAGTTTGAAGCTTCCCCCGAATGGAAGGAAGGTTCTAAGGATAACCTTGAAATTACTTTCCGCCCCGATGAATCTGTATTTGATGGCAGGTTTGCAAATAACGGTTGGTTGCTTGAGTTGCCTAAGTCGACGACCAAGATAACTTGGGACAACGCAGCGATTATGAGCTTCAAAACAGCGATTGAGCTGGGCGTTTCTCTCAAAACCGAAAAGCGTCCCGAGCTTGAAGATGGGGTTTATCGATCTCCCGCAAGTTCTTTTGGTTTTACAGGTGGCGAACACGGTAGGGCTTATGTCGATACCATCAAGCTAAGTGTTCAAGGCCGTGAATTGGTTATGCCCGTTTGGGTGGTTCCGGGTCAGCCAGATAATAGTATTAATGTACAACTTGGTTATGGTAGAGAGCGTGCAGGAAAAGTAGGCACCCGCGATGTAGGTGCGGATGTTTATAAAATCAGAACATCTTCTGATCCTTGGAACGCACTTGGATTAAAAGCAGTTTTAACTGGAAAACAGCATATCTTGGCTTGTACTCAAAGTCATCATTATATGGAAGGTCGTCATTTGGTTCGGTCTGGTACCGTTGCTGGCAGCATAGAAAATGATAAATGGGTTGAGGAAATGGGGCCCGAAGCTCACTTGGCACACGAAGGCCACGGTCACGAAGGTCACGACCATAAGCACGATGATCATAAAGAAGAGCAAGGGAAAACCAGATTAAGTATGTTGCCTGAGATTGTCTCCGAAAAATATGCCTACAAACAGCATAAGTGGGGGATGATTATCAACTTGACAACTTGTACCGGGTGTTCGGCTTGTTCCATTGCTTGTCAGGCTGAAAATAATATTCCTGTTGTTGGTAAACTTGAAGTCACTCGCGGTCGAGAAATGCATTGGATTCGTATCGATCGATACTTTGAAGGTAATCCACTTAAACCTAATCAGCTTAAAGCGCATTATCAACCCGTGCCTTGCCAACAGTGCGAAAATGCTCCTTGTGAACAGGTGTGCCCTGTTGCAGCTACGGTTCATAGTTACGATGGTTTGAATGATATGGTTTACAACCGTTGTGTAGGTACCCGTTATTGTTCGAATAACTGCCCCTACAAAGTTCGAAGGTTTAACTTCCTTCAATACACCGATTATGCATCGGTTTCGATGAAGATGGTAAACAACCCAGATGTCACGGTAAGAAGTCGTGGCGTGATGGAGAAGTGTAATTACTGTGTCCAGCGAATTCGAGCAGCAGAAATTGAAGCTGAAAAACGAGGCAAGCTTAAAGCCGAGCGGGAAAATAGAGCCCTTGATCGTGCGAAAGATTGTCAGATCCAAGATGGCGAAATTGTTACTGCTTGTCAGGCTGCCTGCCCTGCAAACGCCATCGTTTTTGGCGACCTCAAAGATGTAAACAGCAAGGTAGCTAAAATTCAAAAGAATAGTGGCAAATTTAATTACAGCATCCTCAGCGAATTAAATACTAACCCCCGTACCACCTATTTGGCGGAAGTCCGTAATCCAAACCCCAAGCTGGTTTCCAGTGGAAAGGGACATGCTTAAGCCATGGCAACCGAAGTAGACCCAAAAGTACGAGTCGATAAACAACCACCTATGCTAGGTGGCGACTATACCTTTGATAGCCTTACAAAAAAAATTACCAATGTGATTTTTGCAGCCACCCCTAAAGGCTGGATTATTGGTTTTTCAATCGCCTTTATGATTCTTCAGGTGCTTTTAGTTTCCGTTACCTACCTTCTTTACGAAGGTATTGGTATTTGGGGCGTGAATGTTCCTGTAGGCTGGGGCTTTGATATTGTAAACTTCGTTTGGTGGATCGGTATTGGTCACGCAGGTACTCTTATTTCAGCTATTTTGCTTTTGTTCCATCAAACTTGGCGAACTTCAATCAACCGTTTCGCAGAAGCTATGACCCTGTTTGCAGTTGCTTGTGCTGGCCTTTATCCTTTGGCCCATATGGGACGGCCTTGGTTTGCTTACTGGTTGCTTCCTTACCCTAATACGATGCAACTTTGGCCTCAGTTCCGAAGCCCACTCGAGTGGGATGTTTTTGCAGTTTCAACCTATTTTCTTGTTTCTTTAACCTTCTGGTATATTGGTTTGATCCCCGACTTTGCTTCCATTCGTGATCAAACACCCAATAAATTTCTCAAGATGATTTACGGCGCTTTATCTCTTGGCTGGCGTGGCGGTTCGATGCACTGGCATCGTTATGAAACCGCTTACCTTATGCTTGCGGGGCTTAGTACCCCTCTTGTGCTTTCGGTTCATACCATTGTTAGTTTTGACTTTGCTGTTGCGAACTTGCCCGGTTGGCACGCAACGATTTTCCCCCCGTACTTCGTTGCGGGTGCGGTTTATTCCGGCTTTGCTATGGTTATTAACCTCGCTGTTCCTATTCGACATTTCTATGGAATGAAAGATTTCATCACTGACAAGCATATGGATAATATGGCGAAAATTATGCTTACCACCGGCTTAATGGTTTTCTATGGCTATGGTGTAGAAGCATTCATGGCTTATTACAGTGCTAATGAATACGAACGCGACTTGATGATGAAGAACCGTGCCTTTGGCCCCTACGGTTATTTTTACTTTGCCTTGCTGTTCTGTAACGGCTTGATGCCTCAGGTACTTTGGTTTAAGCGGGTCCGATCAAATGAATTTATTTTATTTGGTGTTTCTATTGTTGTAAATATTGGAATGTGGCTTGAACGCTTCGTGATTCTAATGAGTTTACAGCGTGATTTTCTGCCTTCTTCATGGGGTCAATACAGCCCAACTTTCTGGGATTTAAGTACCTTCTTCGGAACCTTTGGTTTGTTCTTAAGCTTGTTGTTTGTTTTCTGCAGAGTGTTGCCTATGATTTCGATCGCAGAAATGAAGCACCTTCTGCCACAATCTCATGTCCATCATCCTAAAGATGCTCATAATACCGATTCTCACACTCCTCACGGAGGTAGCCATTAATGGAAGCTCCTAAAGTTAAAACTTATGGTTTAGTTGCAGAGTTCGAAACTCCTACAGAAATCGTTAATGCTGCAAACAAGGCAAGGGAAGAAGGCTACACTGTTATGGAAGCATACAGTCCTTTTCCTGTTGAAGATTTGCACGAAGCGGTTGGGTTTAAAAGAACCAAACTTCCTTATATCGTTTTTTGTGGCGGGCTTACTGGTTTCCTTACCGCGATGACTTTGACCACGGTAACCTCAGGTGGTGCGCCTTCCTTTATGACTCCATACATTCCAGATTGGTTCTATTATCCTTTAAATATTGGTGGTAGGTCACTAAATGCTTGGCAAGCATTTATCCCCCCAGAATTTGAGCTTACAGTTTTGTTTTCTTCGTTTACTGCTGTTTTGGCGATGTTGGCGCTTAATGGTTATCCTAAGCTTTATCACCCTTTGTTTAATGTTCCTAGGTTTTCTTTGGTTACCTCTGATAGGTTCTTCCTCTGTATCGAGGCAATAGATCCTAAATTTGATATTCAGGGTACCAAGCAGTTTCTCGAAAGCTTAGATGCTTTTGAAGTTTCGGAGGTGCCTGAATAATGTTTAAATCAATTAGAAAATACCTTATTGGATCATCTTACATATTAAATCTTTCAATCGCAGCTTTTATTGCTGCTGGAAGCTTGGGTTGCGGTAAGCAAGATATTGGCTGGGGCTTTTATCAGCAGATGGCGGAACAACCCAAAATCAAAATGCATGTCCCTTCTACTTTCTTTACAGATGGCCGTGGTAATCGACCTTATGAAGAAGGTACTGTTGCACGAGGAATGCTTTACGAAAATGAACATTTGTACTCGGGTTTAAAAGAAGGTGGCACCGTTACAGCTTGGAAAGATTTAAACCCTACCAAGGAAGTAATGACGATTGATCAAGCTAAATCCCCTTATTTCGAAACCTTCCCAATGGAAGTTACGGAAGAATTAATACTCCGTGGTAAGGAAAGATTTAATATTTATTGCTCGGTTTGTCACGGAGTAACCGGGGCGGGCAATGGGATGATTGTTCAGCGTGGATACCTGCCACCTCCTAGCTTTTTTATCGATCATTCTCGTGGACTAAAATACTTAACCGGCGCTTCGGTTCCTTTGCCTGACGCTCCTGCTGGCTATTATTTCCAAGTCATTACCAATGGATATGGCGGTATGGGTACTTACTCTGCACAGATTTCCCCTAAGGATCGATGGGCAATTATTGCTTACATTCGAGCTTTACAAGAAACCTTTAGTAAAGCATCTGGCCAGACTGTAGCCCAAAAGGAGGCCAAGTAATGTTTGCTGTTTCCGAAAATGTAAAATCGAAGGTTGATACCATTCAAAAAGTTGCATTCGTTGTTGGTGCAATTGGGCTAGTTGCTGGTTTTGTAATGATGGGTTTAAACAAAAAAGAATTCTTTCAATCTTACCTGATGTCGTTTATTTACTTTTTTGCAATTGGTTTGGGCAGCCTTGCATTACTAATGATTCAACATGTTGCAGGGGGTGCTTGGGGTTTTTCTACTAGGCGTTTGCTTGAAGCAGGAAGTCGTACCCTGATGTTGCTTGCTGTTTTATTTGTTCCTTTGGTCGTTTTAGGTTTGCCTGACTTGTACGAATGGGCAAAACCAGATGCATTAAAAGATAAAATTATTGAGATGAAATCAAGTTATCTCAATGTTCCATTTTTTATGGTTCGACAGGTCATATTTTTTTCAATCTGGATTGGTCTTGCTTTAGTTCTTACCAACTTATCTAAAAAAGAAGATGAATCTGCAGACCCTAGTTTGGGTTGGTGGTTCACTGCTATTAGCGGCCCTGGTTTAGTCGTTTTTGCAGTTACAGCGGGATTAACCTCTGTTGATTGGGCTATGTCAGTTGATGTGCATTGGTATTCAAGTATGTATCCTGTTTTGTTTGCATTTGGTTGTATTTTAAGCGCGATGATTTTTCATACCGTTGCAATGATTTTGCTTTACGATGATGGTGGAGTGGTTAAAAGTGGTAACCTCGAAAAATTCATTGGTAAAAATTACCTTCGTGATATGGGTAGTTTTATCTTAGGCTTTATCATTTTTTGGGCCTATCTTACCTTTTCCCAATATTTGCTAATCTGGTCTGCAAACCTTAAAGAAGAAGTTACCTACTTTCTTAATCGTCAAACTGGGGGTTGGCATACCATTGCGATGATATTAGCGATTGGTCACTTTGTAATTCCGTTTCTTTTTTTACTATCGCGGGATTCGAAACGAGTTCGAAAGAACTTGCTATACATAGCTTGTTTCTTGTTGTTAATGCGTTTCTTTGATTACTTATATTTGCTTGGGCCCAGTTTTAGCCCTAAGCATTTTAAAATTGCTATCAGTCATTTTGCTTGTTTTGCAGGTATTGGTGGTTTGTGGCTTGGCTTTTTTCTTTACCAGTGGAAATTAATGCCCCCTATTGCTGTCCGTGATCCTAGGCTTTTACAAGAACCAATTCATGGCGTGTAATTAGAGTTAACGCAAGATTTTAAAAGGATTCCTAACTATGGTTAATACGAATAGTAATAAAGCGAATGTTGAACAATCTGATATTAATTTTCGCAATATCATTGCTATCGGTATTGTGCTTGCTGTGAGCATTTGTATTGCATTTGGGATTGGTATTTATTTGTTCAACTATTTGACTGCTTTAGAAAATACTCGGAAGATTTCTGAGTATCCTTTGATCGCTAAAGAAGTCAAGGATGAAGAGTTGCGTTTAAAAGATTCTTTGATTAAGGAAGCCGAGTCTAATGCACTAGTTCGACTTAAGAAAAACGATTTGATTTACCCCAGAGATGAAACTGCGCGTAAACAACGCGAAGAAATCCTTGCAAACGACATTGATTTAAAGGAAGTAACATCCATCATTGAAGATACTTTTGCACATAGGCAAGATAATCGAATTTTTACTACAGGGTTTTTGCGCCCTGCTCTTCCTGGGCCTAGTTATTCCAGCGCTGATATCAATTTGTATAACCAAGGCACCAATAAAACTGCTAGCGCTGAGGCTATTGCTAAAAACGAAAAATCCAAAATTGTGGTCTCTAGACTTGAGGGTATCGAGGCTTTACGCCCTATGATGAGTGGTGTGCCTGGGTGGCCTAGTTATGTTCATTTAACCAAAGCGGTTTCTGAAGATAAGCTTAAAGAATATAATTTAGATGACGGTATCAAAAGCTTTGCTAAGAAATATATGGAACAAAATAAAGAATTTCACGCTAAGAATAAGTTGTTGATTAATGTTAATAATGATTTTGTTCCAAGTGACTCTAGTGCAGGTCGTAGGCCTCACGGCAACAGTAACTAAAAGCAACAGTAACTAAAAGCAACAGTAACTGAAAGCAGTAGTAACTAAGAGGAATTGTGATTAAGAAGTTTAACTTTATATTTTGTTTGATTTTTGCGTTTGCGTCCTTTGCGATTGTGCCTTCAGTATTCGCTGATGGTTCTTCTGGATTGCGTGGATCTGCTAGGGGCCCAGGCGATGTGGATGCCAAGGCTGGTCTTCCTAAGGATATACAAGATAAAATTGGGATTGATCAAAAGCTTGGGAATAAGGTTCCTTTAGATCTTGAATTTAAAGATGAATCTGGGAAAACCGTCAAGCTTGGTGAGTATTTTACTAATGGCAAACCTGTTGTTTTTGTTCCTGCTTATTATCGCTGTAGGTTGATTTGTAATCGGGTTCTTGATAGTGTTTTTGATGGTCTTAAAAAAATTGATTCTAAGTTTAGGCCTTCTGATCATTTTGAAGTTGTGGTTCTTAGTATGGACCCTACCGAAACTGCTGAAATCGCCTTTACTAAAAAAGATTCAATGCTTTCTACCCTTGGAAGAAGGCGCTCTGTTGGTGGTTGGCATTTCTTAACCGGATCTCAAGAAAATATCGCAAAGGTTATGGATTCAATCGGGTATCGTTATATCTTTGATGAAAAAAGAGATGAATATTTACACGCTACTGGAATTATGATTCTTACTCCTGACGGAACTGTTTCTCGTTATTTGTTAGGTATTCGTTATATGCCAACGGATCTCGAATTATCTTTGGTTGAATCTTCAAAGAACAATATTGGTTCGATTACTGACCAGATTAAATTACTTTGTTACACCTACGATCCGCACACGGGTCAATATACATTGGTTGTTATTCGATTGGTTCAAGGTGGAGCACTATTAACTATTTTTAGTCTTGGAACTTTCTGGATATGGGGATCTGTTGTTAGCTTATTCAGAAAGCCTTCCTTATCTAAAATTGATCAAGGTGGCGAAACGAATCCGGTTCGCGCATCTCACGAAAGGCAGGCGTGATCATTATGTTTGATGAATTTAAATGGCTTCCTGAGCAGGCATCAACTATCGCACCAGAAGTCGATATGCTTATGCTTTTTATTGTTGTAGTAACAGTGTTTATAACTGCGGCGGTTTCTATTCTTACCATTGTTTTTGCGGTTAAGTTCCGCAGAAAATCTGAAACCTACATTCCTGCTCCAATGCATGGTAATGTTCCTCTCGAAATTGCTTGGACTTTCATTCCCGTACTCATTTGTTTGGTTATGTTTTCTTGGGGCGTTAAGGTCTATTCGAATATTGTGGTTCCTCCTGTTGATTCTTTGGATATTTATGCTGTTGGTCGTCAGTGGATGTGGAAAGTACAACATCCAGAGGGTCAGCGCGAAATTAACACTTTACATGTTCCTATTGGTAGGCCAGTCAAAATTACGATTACTTCGGAAGATGTTCTTCATTGCTTTTCTTTACCTGCTTTTCGTGTTAAGCAAGATGCAGTTCCAGGCAGATATTCAAGCCTGTGGTTTGAAGCCACCAAAGTGGGAACTTATCCACTTTATTGTTCTGAATACTGTGGTACCGAGCATTCCCGTATGATTGGGAAAGTTATTGTCATGGAAGAAAATGATTATCAAAATTGGTTATCTTCAGGTGCTGAAAGTGGTCAAGCACTTCAAGGTAGAAAACTCTTTGCGAAGCTTCAATGTGTTACTTGCCATACCGGCAACGCACAGGCAAAAGCTCCCAATCTTGAAGGCATATATAGAAAGCATATTCCGATCTCTCATATGAACGGTAAGAAAATGCCAGAAAGTACCATCGTGTACGCTGATGATGCTTACCTCCGCGAATCAATTCTTTATCCAAATGCTAAGGTTGCTTCGGGTTGGGAATCGATTATGCCTACATATCAAGGTTTGGTAACTGAAGAAGAATTATTACAAGTGATTGCTTACATTAAATCACTTAATCAAGGTCAGACGCCACCAAGAGTTGATAATACGCCTACTCCTGCTGCGATCCAGTATAAAAACTTAAATAATGAGGTAAAATAGTTATGAGTACGATTAGTCTTGAACCAAAAACTTTAGTCGCTGAAAATAATCAGGTCGTTAATGAATCGGTTAATTTTCTTAACCACGATCATAGCGTCTCTTCTTGGTTACTTTCTCTTGATCACAAGCGAATTGGTATTCTTTACCTAGTGACTATTACCCTGATGTTTCTTTTAGGGGGTATACTTGCTGGTGTTGTTAGACTTGAGCTTCTAACACCTAAAGGTGATTTTGTTGCTTCCGATACCTACAACAAGTCGTTTACCGCCCACGGTATCATTATGCTTTTCTTCTTTTTGATACCATCAATTCCCGCAGTCTTGGGGAACTTTGTTATACCTCTTATGATTGGTGCGAAGGATGTTGCGTTCCCAAGGTTAAATCTTCTAAGCTACTACCTATATTTAATAGGGGGGGTTATAGCTTTAACAGCTTTACTTTTAGGTGGTGTTGATACTGGTTGGACTTTCTACACTCCTTTTAGTTCTACTTATTCAAATTCTTATGTTTCCGTAATGGCGATTGGTTTGTTCGTGGTTGGGTTTTCTTCAATCCTTACAGGTTTGAATTTTATCATTACGATCCATCGTATGCGTTGCCCAGGGCTTACTTGGTTTAGATTGCCTTTGTTTATCTGGGCTCTTTATGCAACCAGTGTGGTGCAGTTACTTGGTACACCTGTGATTGCAGTTACTTTGGGCCTTATGGTTGTTGAAAGAACTCTAGGTGTAGGAATTTTTGATCCTCGCCTTGGTGGTGACCCTGTACTTTTCCAACATCTTTTTTGGTTCTATTCTCATCCTGCTGTTTATATTATGATTCTTCCCTCTTTAGGTGTGATCAGTGAAGTGATTGCAACTTTTAGTAGGAAGAACCTTTTTGGTTACAAGATTATGGCTTTTTCTAGCGTATCAATTGCTGTTTTCGGGTTTATTGTTTGGGCCCACCATATGTTTACCACGGGTATGTCTCCTTATGCAGCTATGGTATTTTCGCTTCTCACTTTTTCCGTGGCGATTCCTTCTGGTATTAAAGTTTTCTCTTGGCTTGCAACTATGTACAATGGTTCTATAAGTTATGAAACACCAATGATTTATGCTTTTGGTTTTCTTGGCTTGTTTACGGTTGGGGGCCTAACTGGATTGTTCCTTGCTACTTTAGGTACTGATATTCATCTTCATGATACTTATTTTGTAGTGGCTCACTTCCATTATATTATGGTTGGTGGTGCGATTATGGGTTACATGGCTGGTATTCATTATTGGTGGCCTAAGATTACGGGCAAGCTTTACTCACAATTCTGGGGTAGACTTAGTGCTGGGATTATTTTTATTGGTTTTAATCTTACCTTCTTCCCTCAGTTCTTTTTAGGGTACCTTGGTATGCCCCGTAGATATCACGAATATCCCGACGAGTTTCAGGTGCTTAATGTCTTCTCCACCGCGGGTTCTTCTATTCTTGCTATCGGGTATATAATGCCTTTATTCTACTTTGGTCATTCATTCTTTTTTGGTGAAAAAGCTGATGATAATGTATATGGCGCTACAACCATTGATTGGACTTCTACTACTTCTCCACCATCACCCCATAACTTCGAGAAAACCCCTGTGGTTACTGAAGAGCCTTATCATTTTCGTCTAAAGGAGTCTGCGGTTGTCAGCCACTAACGAACTCGTCAAAGACGCCGGCCACGCACATCATCATAAAGATCTAGCGCATCATTTTGATACGCTAGAGCAGCAACACGATGCAAACCTACTTGGTATGTGGGCATTTCTCCTCACCGAAGTTTTATTCTTCGGTGGGCTTTTTGCAGCTTATACCATCTACCGTTACAAATACTCTGCTGTTTTTGAGGAAGCTAGTAACCATCTTGATATTAAACTTGGTGCTTTGAATACGGTAATTCTTATCCTTAGCAGCCTCACTATGGCCCTTGCTGTTCGGTGTTCTCAAACAGGTAATGGCTTATGGACTGGCAATTGGCTTGTTCTTACGATGGTATTTGGTTTTGCCTTTTTAGGCGTTAAGTCTATGGAGTGGGGGCATGACTATAAAGTTCGCCTTATGCCGGGTAAAGATTTTTTCTGGTGGCAATATGCCAAGGCAGCTAAGGATATGCACACTCACGGGGGTGGGCACGAACTTCCTGATATGAAAAATGTTAAGTCGGATACCAACCCCGAACTTGGTGTAAAAGGTAGGCAGGAATCTGAACAGGCTAGGTTGTTTTACCTCCTTTATTTCTGTATGACTAGCCTTCACGCTCTGCATATGATTGTGGGCTTTGGCATTATTACTATCATTACTTATTATGCTTACAAAGGAGCTTATTCCCCCGATTATTATTCCCCGGTGGAAAATATAGGCCTTTATTGGCACTTCGTTGATATTGTTTGGATCTTCTTGTTTCCGTTGTTATATCTTCTTGGCGCACACTTGGTTCATTAATCGTTTAGGAAAATTTAAATGGCTACTGATCATCCTGCTCATCAACCTGCATCACTATCCTCGTATTTTATTACCTTTGGATTATTGATGTTTCTTACTATTTTGACGGTTTATGTAGGGTTTCAAAACCTAGGGGCTTGGAGTACTCCTATCGCCCTAGGAATTGCAGTTATTAAAGCTGCCCTAGTTGTAACTATTTTTATGCACGGTCTAAATAGTGGTCCATTAACTTGGGTTATTATTTTAGCATCGATGTTTTTCCTTACGATTATGCTTGGTTTGATGCTTTCAGATTATGTAAGCCGTGGTTGGATTATGTGATGGTTTGCATTTAAAACATACTGAAACCCCTGTAAGGAAAGTCTCCTTATAGGGGTTTTTTAATGCTAGGGCTTTGATTATCTTTTCTATTTTTATTAATGTAGCAATTAATCAAACAGCCCCAGCGACTGCGTTTAATGGGGCTGTTTGATTAATTTAAATGCGCGTTCGCTGGGGATGTATATTTTATTTTGAATTACTGTTGCGAGAAAGTAGTTTGCGTTTTTACCGCATAGCTGCAGGAATATTAGGGTCTGAAACTAAAGACCGAATGAGGTCCCATTCTTTTTCAAGTAAACCAGAGTCGGCTTTGCTCCAGCATTTTTCAGCAAGAATAGAGTAATCCTTGGCCTCTTCTTTTCTGCCTGTCAATTCACAAATTCTGCGCAACCCAAGTGCAGAACGAAAGCTACCCGGGTCGTGTGCCAAGGCTTCAAGGAAAGCTTCTTCCGCATCTTCAAAGTCCTTGCCTGCTAAGGAGATGAGGCCCCATTTTTCCAAATAGTAAGAACCATTACCCCAAGCGTGGTGGGAGTAATCGTTTTTAGATTTATCGACAGCTCTTTTAAGAAGTCGAGCTGCAAGCTTGAATTGTCCTTGTGCAGCGAGCATTAAGCCTTGTATTTCCCAGATGCGAAATTCTTGTTGTTTTTCTTTTTTGCCAGTAATCCAAGATTCTTGCAAGGATTCGACCCAAGGCAAAGCAGATTCGGGGTCATTTTTAGAGAGGAAAAGGATGGCCATTAAGAAAGCACCGTTATTTTTGTCGGTTTTGATGAATTTTTTTGCCTCTGCTTCTGCACCCGCGTAATCCCTTGCAGCGAGCAAAAATTTAAACCACGCAACAGAAGATCTAGATTTATCAGGCCTTGTATCATTCAAGGTTAACGCTTCTTTAAAACGGCCATCGTGGGTAAGCGAAATAAGTAAGGTTTGTATATGGTGTTGAAACTGGTGATCTTCGGATGGCTTAACATTCATATTTTTGTGATACGCTATTTCAAGCTTAACAGCTTTAGTAGAACGGTCGCTGGTTTTATCCCATTTTCCCAGGCGAGTTGCAAGGTGTGCTTGCATATGGCTTGCGTGGGGAATACCTGGAGAAGAAAGGAAGAATCCTTCGGCGTGTGGCCAACCAAGGTTGGGTCGTTGTTGGCCTTCGTAAAAATGGATGAGTTCGTGATTAGCGCCTGGGTGCAAGGGGTTGATTTTAAGAAGAGCTTTGTAAAAGATAGCGGAGTTAGAATTGCCACCGGAATTACCATAATTGCAAGCAATTTGAGCCCGTGTGAACCAAAGTTCTTGATCTTCTTCGTATTGCGTAAGTGCTTGGTCGATAATATTTGTAGCAGCTTTAATTCGTGCATCCCCAACGGGAGCAGGGTTTTCATTCAAGCCATACTCTACAAAAGTTGCCTGTAATAAAGCTTTTTCATTAGGTGCAGCTTTTTCTTCCAATCGTTTGGCGCTTTTTAATACCTTGGTTGATTCAGCTTTCTTGCCCCACCTATCAAGAGCTTTTCCTAATCCAATATGTGACATTACACAATCGGGGTCGTGCTTTAAAGCGGTTTCAAAACTTCGGGCTGCTTCCATCCAAACATAGGAATATAGGTAGCTCAAACCTTGATCGTTAAAAGATTGGCATAAGGGGGAAGAAGTGTGAATCTTATACTGAAAAAGGCAAAGGTCTTTTTCCAACCGTGAGGGCTTAAGCTTGGTATGGGGAAGTAGATCATCTTTAGGGTCGGCATTAAAAAGAAACAAGGTTGCAAGAAGGATTGAAACCATAATAAGTGCACCTTAAAAAAGCCCTTAGATAAATCCGTTTGATTAAATCCTCGGGCTGAACTCTATTTTAGTTGATCAGAAAAAATCAAGCTTTAAGCATTTCATCGTGGCGCATTCCGCTAGGAGGGTTATCTGCTTTTCTGCAATTTGCGAGTGCGGTTTTCGCCCCAGCGTGTTGCTCTGCATCGTTATCTTCCCATTCAATGCTAACAGCACCATCATAACCTACGCGGTTTAATTCCACAAAAATTTCTTCGATAGAATTAGCATCGCGGTCGGTGCCTGGGGTAACGAAGTTCCAGCCATTAGTCCAATGCCCCATAGGGCGATGCCCGCCCAACCTACCAGCCCTGCAATGTTCGGGCATAACTTGCACGCCTTTAATATGTGCACAATGAATTCTATCCGCAAATTCTCGAATGAATTGAACCACAGAGACATTTTGCCATTCCATATGGGAACCATCGAGGTTAAAGCCAGCAACGCTTTGATAACCCGCTTTATCCATAGCTTTTAAGTAATCGGAAGCTGATTCTAAGTCGCCCATTGCTCGTTCGCTAGGGTGGCATTCCAGATCGAAAGTAACGCCATACTTTTTACAAGCATCGAGTACCGGGCCAAATCGTTCGACTAGAAGTTCTAAGCTGGTATCTCTGACATCGGGAATATTGTAGCCACCAATGCTGGAAGGAAGAGGTGGGAATAAAAACCAATGGCTCCAACATCCAGCAGGTGAGCCAACAAAGCCTGGAACAGCGACTTTACGATTTTGAAATTTACCCAGGTAATGAGCAAGACGAACAATGTTGATAAGATCTTTTTGAGCTTGATCTTGAATGAGTTTGCCTACTTCAGCGGGGACAAAATAGGGGTCGGTTCTGGGTGGATTATTGCCCTTTGCGCGCCAAGCTTTATAAGCCTCAACCGCTTCACCGCCACAGAATTGCAAAGTTTTTGCACTAGGTTCATCCCCAAGTGCTTGACCTTGCAGATGAGCAGCAATGGTAAAAATTTCTAAGCCGTGCTTTTTCGCAAGATCGACGCGTTCCTTAGCATAGGCTTCAGCTCCAGCATCGCTAGAGCAGCGAGCAAGGTCAAGTTCCCAGCTTGCTTCTTCCCAGCCATCGAAGTGAGAATCTTGAATAAATTTGACCCATTCAGGAAATGGTACATTACCAAATTGTCCGCGAACGAGGCCGATTTGGTGGTAAGAGCTTTTGCCAAAACGATGCTTATCAGTTTGTTTATGACCCACGATTCAAGTTCCTTAAAAAAAACACATTGGGAAAAAGATAATTTAATATAACTTCTTCATTCGAGGGCACAATAATAATATTTGTACTATTCGTTATTATGGAAAAGAATTTAGGGGGTGGGGTTAGGCAATCAAGAAAATAATCTAGTTAATACCAAACCAATTTCCATTCCAAGAGGAATGCAAATTAGTAAGAAACTTATCCCAGCTTTCTGGAGATCGATACCTAGGATAGGGATTAGGCCGGAGGGGTTTACCTTCATTACCTTCGATAATTTCGAATTTGTTAGGGCCAATAATTTTGCCAAACCTGGGAACAAGATAAGTGTGTAGGGAATCTTTATCAATTGCAACGGCACCAATAGGGCTTTTAAAAGACTTACCGCGAATTTTATCAAGAACCTGAGATGGTTCGAAAGATTTAGCTTCTCGAACTCCTTGGGCCCATAAATAAACACCATAATAACCTGCCGCCATACTATCGCTGACAGTCGTATCACTGCCGAATTTTGCTTTAACTTTTTCAAGAAAGATTTTACTCTCTTGCGTATCGATAGAGGGGAGATAATTCCAACCGACATAATCACCAACACAACTTTCGGTGTCAAGTTCCTGAAGGATTTCGGAGCTAATGTGAAAAGAAAGGGTAGGGGTGATGTTTCCTTTAATGCCCGCTAAACGAAGAGCCCGAAAGAAATCGCGGTTGGCGTCGCCGCTTAGTGTGTTAATAATAAGATCGGCTTTGGATGTAACAATTGCATTTGCAACATCATCAAATTTAAAATTACCGTAAGAAAAGAGTTTTTCACCAACCATTGTAGCTTTGATCGATTTTTCTTCTTCTTTAAGTTCTTTTAATTGTTGGGTTAGAATTTCAGAAGCGACTTTGGAATAGATGCTATTTTCACCAATGTGGTAGATTTTTTTCTTGTTTAATTTGGTGATCATATGTGCAAAGGTAAATTCCAGTTGCTGATTAGGAGCCGCGCCAAGGTAAACCACATTCGGATTTTGTTCCAAGCCTTCGTAGGAAGTAGGGTAGAAAAGGATATTATTGTTTTGGTTAAGGATAGGAAGGCAAGCTTTTCGTTCGGTGGAATTCCAGCACCCAAAGATAGCTTTAACTTTTTCTTGGGTAATAAGTTTCTCAGCTTCGGTAGCGAAGACTTCGGGGTTAGATTTTCCATCGGCTTCTAGCGCCAATATGCGCCTTCGTAATTTTGGAACTCCTTTTTCATCGTACTCAAGCAATCCACCACTTTCATTAATTTCCCCAATTGCAAGCATAGTTAAGTCTTTAACATTCTTGCCCGTGGTGCGCATAGATCCAGAAATGCTATGCAATATTCCAACTCGAACTGGGTCACCATAAGAAAGTCCCTTATCATCTGGCACTGAACCGAAGTTACTGAAGTTGAAGGCTAATAACCCGAAGTTAATAAAAATACCAAGGATAAATAATCCAACCTTGTAGTTCTTATACCAAGGGAGGTGGGTTGCCTCGTAGCCTTGACCTGGTAAGTTTGGAACGGGTAAATTCTGTAAGGAAGAATCTTTTTTATACGGAGTATTGTTGTCTGCTTTATCTAAGTTATCGATTCTTTCGATGAGCGCATTCGCAGAGGGAACCCGATCAGAAACTTTCTTAGCTAATAAATCACGCACCAATAAAGCAACATTGGCAGGAACAGCTGAGTCTAAAATATCTAGAGGTTTGGGTTCTTTTAGTGCTAGGGCGTTCATAATCTTTAACGCATTATCACCATCAAAAGGCAAAATTCCGCTAATCATCTGATACAAAACACATCCCATACTAAATAAATCGCAACGGTTATCAAGGGGAAGTCCGCGAGCTTGCTCGGGTGCCATGTAGTGGGGGGTACCCATAATTAAGCCAGATTCCTTGTTGCCTTCTTCGGTATTACTTATGGAAGTTGCTAGGCCGAAATCTAAGACTTTGATTTTTTTCCAAGATTTGCTTGTCGCATCAGATTCGAGCCAGATGTTATCTGGTTTAATGTCGCGATGAATAAGAGCAACTTCGTGAGCAGCAGCAATGCCACTAGCAACTTCACGAATAATGCGAAGGGCCTCATCAACAGGAATTTTATGGTCACGGTGTAATTTCGCCCCAAGGGATTCGCCTTGTAGAAACTGCATAGCAAGAAAGGGTACATTGTTTTCAATACCAACCTGAAAAACGGTGGCAATGTTATCGTGAGGAATGGCGGCGCCTGCCCTTGCTTCTTGAAGAAATCTTTGGCGGTTATCCGCTTTTACAGCAATTTCTGGCTTCATTACTTTAAGGGCAACTTGCCTACGCAGCATTGTGTCTTCTGCTTCAAAGACAAGGCCCATACCGCCTGCGCCTAAAAGTTTAATGATTTTGTAACTTCCAAGCCTTCCTAGCTCATCGGGACCTTGCGGGGATGAAAGAAAGCTAAGCGATATTTTGTTGCCATCTGGATTTATTTTGAAATCAGGATTGGAAATCCCCGCAGCATTATAAGCAGTTGTGATAGCACCTGTACCTAAAATAGGATCCTCTGCTTCAATCACTAATTTTGGCATCGAGTCGGTGTTTTTCTGAACCGTGCTAGTATTGGTAAGTTCGTCGGGAACTTCAACACCTTCATTTGGGGCTGTGGATTGTCTTAATTTTGCAAGTATTCGCTGGCAATGGGGGCACGATTCGACATGCTGCCGCAAGTTAAGTGATGTCCATTGAGATAGATTGCCCTTAATTAAATCAACGATATCACTTTTTGGTGGACAATTGCTTTTAGCTTCCAAGATATCCATCAGTCCTCATAGAAAAACGCTATCCATAGCATATAAAGTTGAGTAAGGCCAGAAGTTACAACCTAAAAAGTATGGGTTATACTTAATACTCAACCAATCGTATAATTATAAGCATTGTACACATTTAAACAATAAACATTCAATTCTTTTAATAGTTTCGATAAAAGTCTAAAAAATCATAAATGTTCACCATTTATACTTATTAATTAGGTAAACAAGACAATAAATTAGGCGTAAAAATTAACACTTTAAACTTAATATATCATTACAATTTAGTTAGGATGATAGCAATAAAAGTGTCCAAGTTGAAACGGCAAAAAAATAGTTGGAACTCGGATGAGTGATTGGTTAATAATTCAGCCTGTTTATTTTGTTTTTTTGCCAATTCTTTTGGTGCCTTGGGTTTCATTTAAATTGCATTGGTATGCCATTACTTTTCCGGGCGTTTCTCTTGTGAAAAATGAACCTAAAAAACCGGCTTCTGCAACGCTCTTTGCCAAAGCTTTTGCTTCCCTTGGTTTACTTTTTATTATCCTGGGTTTGGCTCAACCTGTAAGAATTCTTTCTTCAGCACCGGTTCAGTTGGAAGGTATAGCTATCGAATTTGTCGTTGATATTAGTGGCAGTATGGCAGAGGAAATAATTAAAAATGACTTATTATCTATATCTAGGCTAGAATTGGCAAAAAAAAGTATGAACATTTTTCTTAAAGGGACCAGTTCTCAAGAGGGTCGTTCAGGCGACCTAGTTGGCCTTATCGCCTTCGCATCACAACCAAAACTGCTTGTTCCTTTAACCTTAGATCATTTCGCATTTACGCAAGTCTTAGATAAACTGATGCCTGAAAAAATCCCAGGCACCTCTGAAACTAACATTACTGATGCTCTTACACTCGCTGTTGATCGCTTGTTAAACCTTCCTGATCAAAAAAAAATTATCATCCTCTTAACCGATGGCGAACAGAATTTTCCTAACCCTGTTTCTGGTTTAAATGCTTTAGAACTTGCTCAACTTTGTGCAAAATTGAGTATCCCTATCTATACCCTCAATGCGGGAGACCCTCTAAGTATTGTTGCAACGGAAGAAAAGGAGAAACGCCAATTAGCTCAGGAAGGGCTAGCAAGTATTGCGCAAATAACAATGGGTAAAAGTTTTAATGCGAATGATGAAAATTCAATGCGAAATGCTTTTTTTGAAATAGGAGCTTTAGAAAAGCGACTTAGAGAATCTTTTTATTCAAAACCATATCAAGATTTTTATCCTTGGTTCCTACTAAGTGGCTTGTTATTTTTCAGCACTGGAATCTTTTTACCCGCAAGCCCTTGGCAAAGAATATCGTAAATTATGACTGCCTTGTTTCAATATCCCTGGTTTCTTTGTGCCCTTTTATTTTCCGTATTTGTTGCTTTAGCTTTATTCCCCATTCAAAATAAACTTCTAGCAGACTTAGCCCTGTGGTGTCCAGCGGGCCAGATCAAAGTTTATTCCTTAAAGCAGTTTTTAAAACTTAATTTTTTGTTGATATTGGGGTTAAGCTTCTTGGGATTTGCCTGCTCTGGGCCTTTGCTTTCTATAACAAAATTTAATCCCTCGCTAAGAATTGGCACGATAGTAATTGCGCTAAAAGCTAACGAGAAAACCTTGCCCGGTTCGATTGATTTACAAAGTATACTTCTTTCACAAATACAAAACGAATCTTCACGGAACCCTCAAAATAGAATTGGGCTTATTCCTTGGAGCAATGAGTCGGATTTATACTGTCCCTTAACGCTTGACCCCGAATTCTTTAAGTTTGTTGCAGCTTCTTTAAAAAGACCAGAAGTAAAATTTGCACCGGTCAAGTCGCAAGCTCTTTCCTTAAAACAAGCTTTACAAAATTCCTTGCAAACCTTTAATTCACAAACTCTTTGTTCAAAAAGCTTGATTTTAATCGTTCCAGATATCTCTATTTCTCCTGCAGAAATACTTTTAGGCTTTAGTGAAGTTGCAATTCCAAGCGATATAAATGTTAATATTGTTTTTACGGACTTGTTGGTCGTACCTTCATCTCTGCAGAGTTTTTGCGAACAACACGGAGGAAAAGTTATCGCCCTTGGTGCTAAAGTATTTCCCGAAGGGCAAGTTATTAAAATGTTAAGAAACGAAAAGTCAACATTGCAATATAGTGCGGAATTTCTTTTACTCCCCAAGTCGACACCAGAATGGTTTGCCTTACCGGGGCTACTTTTACTTGTTGCTTCGCTTATCGTACCGCCACTTGGTAGGCAAGTTTCAGATCAGTTAGGTGTAGAATGATCAATTTAATAATGGTGGCAGTTTTTCTTGGGTCGGTTAGTTCGCTGGAAGATGCAGCCATTCTTAAAGGCTATTTGTTTTTTGAACAAGGTGAATATTTGAAAGCTCAGCAAAGTCTTTCCAATAGCTTGCCTAGGGCCCACGATGTTGCAAAAGCAACTTGGTTCCTTGCCTTAACGAATATTGCCTTGGCAAAACAAAGCACAGGCAATAATAAAGATGAACTTTTATCTAAAGCTGCAAGGCTGTTAGAAAGCCTTGCAGGGGCAAATTCTTCTTACTCTTATGCTGCAACACTTGCTTTTTGTGATTGCGTTTTGGCATCTTCAATGCGCAAAAACACCGATAATATTGCAAAATGTCAGACCTTTTTGAAAAATGCGACTTTGTTCCCAGAACTTTCCATTAACGATCTTGATGTTATTGCTAATAGAAAATTTTATCTCGCTTTTTATAGCTTTCAAATAGAACCAGATTTAAAGTCAACGAACCAAAATAACAAAAATGAAGGTAATGATAATACAAGCCCCCAAACTAAATCTTCTAATCCTTTAAATAATAAAGCCAATTCTGAAACCGATAAAAATACGAACTCCGAAAAGGGCGAAAAAACCAATTCTAATGCAGATGCAACTTCCGACAAATCTCAAGCCGGTAAGGGTAATTCTACCTTTCTTCCCTATCAAAAAAGTCTAAATAAAGTTACCAAGGAAGAAGCTGCAGAAATAATAAAGCAGGCAGCTTCTAAAATCCGAAAGTCCTCTAATTCAGAGGATAACCCCTAATGCCGATCAAACTGTTTTTTCTGGTTCTATTGGTCGTATTTTCAGTTACAGATCTCGTGCTTGCAACTAAGGAAGAAGCTTGGTTGCCCAGAAACCTACCTGAAGGTATGCCGTTTAGTGGTGCAGTGGGTGCGCATTTTCGCATAAGGTCGTATTTAAAAAGTTCGATAGTAAAGCTGGGTGATTTTTTAGAACTGCAAATTGAAATCAAAGCAAAAGGAAAAGTATTAGTTCCACCTAGTTCTATATATCTTGAAGAAATTTTATCGAATTCGGTGGATTATAAAATCGAATTATTTACTGAAGCTAGTGCGGTAAAAGAAAACCACTGGAGTTTTTGTTTTAAGATTTGGCCTAAGGCTGAAGGAAAGATTGTAATTCCCGAACTTCCTCTTGCTTATATTAATCCGGAAATTCCTTGGAAAAATCGTCAACTTATGATCGATTTTACAAATTCATTAGAAGTTGAAGTTTTAAAAAGAGAGGTTTTTGCAACGGAGATTCGGGGTCCAAATCTGGTTTTTGATCTTAAAGAATTGCGTAAGTTGCCTTGGATGATTAATGCGAAAACTTTCGGGCTTGACGCATTGATGTGGATTTTTCTTACCCCACCTTTTTTGGTACTCAGCACTTTAATCTATTTCAATTATCGCAACGATTTATCCCTCTTAAATCAAGAAGGCAAAGCCCTTGATACTATCGCTAAAATTAAAAAACTTTCTGAATTACCTTGGCAACTTCAAGCTAAGCAAGTTTACCCCTTATTACTTACTTATCTGCGTAAATCTTGTGGAATGAATGGCTTAGTTACTGGCTATGAAATTGAAACTGGTATCCTTGCAAAATTTTTAAAACCAAATGAAGCTGCAAGTTTTGCTCAGTTTTTTAAGGTAATAGAAAACCACAATTTTGATACTCATTTTGACCCGACCTCACACCTATCTTTTACCAAAGAAGCAATGAGTTGGATTTTATTATTGGAGGTAAGGCGATGAGCGTTTACCTACTTTATTTGTGTTTAATGATTTTGCCCTTACAGGGCTTGCCTGAACAAATTATCGAGTCGCAAAACTTGTATGAACAAGGGTTAAAACAAAAAGATGGTTTAAATTCTTCTAGAACTTTGTTTCAGCAGTCTGCAGAGGGTTATGAGAAATGCTTTGGCCAAGTGCAAGAAACGCCTATTTATTTTCGTGAATTTGCAGCAGCCGAGTTACTTGCGGGAAACCCCGCACATTCCTTATGGGTTTGCAGGCAGGGGTTATACCTTTTTCCTTGCGATGTAGGTTTGTTAGAAATATCGAAATGGTTGCAGAAGGAATTAGAGTTAGACGAACCTGCTTGGGTACCTTTTTTTTACAGAATGAATTCGCGTTTAATGCTTGGAATTGCAGGTGTGCTAAATTTTGCTTTATGGCTTTTAATTTTTTTATCTGCAGGAAAAAGGCGGTTGGTTGCTTTGATTTTAAGTATGTTGCTATTTGTTTTTTGTAGTGCAAGCCAATGGGTAACAGTTGTCCCCCAAGGTACCGAACAAATTAGAGCTATGGAATTAACTAGAGGGCTGGAGTTAACCGGAATTATTGGTGAAAAACCCGTAGTTTTAAGCACTGGGGATGGTAATTCTTACCCGTTACATTTAAACGGGATTCTTACACCTGGAACTTCAATTACTATAAAGGAAAACCACGACGATTGGTTTTTGGTCCGATCCTATTCGGGAAAATTCGGCTGGATTAATTCTCAGGATATTCTCATCGATTCGGGTTATTGAAAATTATTACTGTTATAATTACCGCACTTTATTAGAATGATTAAAACTTTAGGTTGGTTAACAGAATGGATTCGAGGAGTATTTTACGGTGTCAACGGATAAAATAAGCGAATACCTAAGCCAATTTAGCAACGCACGCAAGCAAATGCTGGAACAGTTAAACCGCGTTATTGTTGGGCAAACCGATGTAATCGAGCAGGTGCTAGCTGCAATTTTTACCCGAGGGCATTGCCTTTTAGTTGGCGTTCCTGGCTTGGCCAAAACTCTGATGGTTAGTTCTCTTAGCCAAATTCTTGATGTCTCGTTTCGTAGGGTTCAATTCACCCCCGACCTTATGCCTTCCGATATAACGGGTACGATGATTTTAGATGAAAAAGAACCAGGTAAACGAGATTTCCGCTTTGTTAAAGGACCCGTCTTTACCAATATCTTGCTCGCTGATGAAATTAACCGCACCCCTCCCAAAACTCAGGCCGCTCTTTTGCAAGCGATGGCGGAACGAGAAGTCACGGTGGGTATGGACACTTATAAACTTCCTGATCCATTCTTTGTCATCGCAACTCAAAACCCCATCGAACAGGAAGGTACCTATACACTTCCTGAAGCTCAGCAAGATCGGTTTATGTTTAATATTTATGTGGGGTACCCTTCGCAAGAAGAGGAAAAGAAGATTTTAATGCAGACGACGAAAGATGAAGTACCTGAATTATCTAAGGTTTTAAGTGGGAAGGCGATTGTAAATTTGCAGAAGTTGGTGCGCGGGGTTCCTGTGGGTGAATATGTGATAGATTATGTAACAAAGTTGGTCCGATGTACCCGTCCAGGGCCTGATGCCCCCGATTTTATTAAGAATTGGGTCGATTATGGTGCTGGCCCTAGGGCTGGCCAGTTTCTAATTCGTGCGGGCCAAGCTTTCGCTGCTATGGACGGACGCTTCAGCGTGTCTATAGATGATATTAAGAAGGGTGCTGTGCCCGTTCTTAGACACCGAGTAAGTGCCAATTTTCAAGCTCAAGCCGAGGGCAAGCGGAGTGATGACATCGTCAAGCAGTTGCTTGATTATGTGGGCGAACCAGAAGTTTCAAAATACGACCGAGGGTTTGGGAAGTCTAAAGCATCACCAATTAAGTAATGGTTTGAAATTTGTTTTGATTTTGTATCAGTATCATTCCTGTTTTGGAGTAAACAATGATTAGTAAATTTTGGTTAAAGAAGTTTGGTTTGTTAGGAATAAGTTTCATTGCTGCATCGGTCTGGGGATTTTATTCAGTAAAAACACTTTCATTTGCTGCATCCCCTGATCAACCTAATTTTGAATTCGCAATTCCCAATAATGCGTGGATGAAATCTGTAGCAGAACAGAAGCCGATTGTTTTTGTGAATCGTTCTCAAAATGCTGCAGAATGGGAGCAACTTAAATCTTTCTGGAATGAAAGTACTCAAAAAGTGACGGATACGGTTACGGGGAAACAATCTGAAATGGAAGTGGTTAAGATAAAAATACCCTTAGGCCTAACTCAGAACCCATCGGTGCCGCTTGAAAATCCTATGACGGTTTCGAAATGGATTCTTGGTAAAAAAATCTATTTTGATCCGATATTATCTTCCAACAATATGGTTTCGTGCGCTTCTTGCCACGATCCGAAGATGGGTTTCACTGATCAATCTAAAGTATCGACGGGAATTAACGGCAAGTTAGGCGGTATGAGCTCCCCTTCGGTTTATAACTCGGCCTATAGCCTTGCCCAATTCTGGGATGGTCGGGCACCTTCCCTTGAAGCTCAATCTCAGGGGCCTATTCAAAACTCGAGTGAAATGTTTGATGGCAATGGCAATGCTTGGGATAAGGCTGTTGAAAGATTGCGTAGTAATCCCGAATATGTTGCGATGTTCAAGGAAGTATTTGGCACCTTGCCCACGCGAGACGGCGCTGCAAAAGCCATGGCTGCTTATGAACGCACCGTGCTTACCGGTAACTCGATCCACGATCGGGCCGAAGTTGCAATGCGTAAGCGGGTTGCGGAAGATGAATCTGGCAAGTTCGAATTACTTGCTAAGGATTACGCCAAGGTTTTAACCGAATCGGTTGCTGCTAAAGATTCTACTTCGCTTGTTGCATTAGGATTACAGGCCAATGATAAAGAACAGATTTCTGAACTTGCTAGAAGTATAAATAACGGCAGGATATTGTTTAATGGGAAAGCTCGTTGCAATGGTTGCCATGTGGGTGATAATTTTTCTGATAGTCAGTTTCATAATTTGGGCATTGGAGCGAAGGCAGGAAAACTGCCTGAAGGAATGCTGGGGCGATTTGGTGCCCAGGCAACGGGACAGAAAAATCCCGAGCTTATTGGTGCATTCAAAACTCCTCCTCTTCGTCAACTTCTTGCAACCGCACCTTATATGCACGACGGGAGTTTAGATTCGCTTGAAAAAGTTGTCGATTTTTACGATAAAGGGGGCGAGGTTAACCCTTTTCTAGATGTGCGTATGCGTGACTTTTCTAGCGAAAAAGCCTCTGGTAATCCCAAGGCTATTATTCCTCTTGCTTTGGGTTTGACTTCTTTCGAAAAGAAAGACTTAGTCCATTTTATGAAGGCTTTAAATGGCGAATCTGCAGATCCAATCGTTTTTGATTCTGCTAAACTTGCCAAGTAATTAGGCTTCTTCGGTGGGAGAATCTTTATGGCTGGATGGTTCCGCGTTTTTATGTTGCAAGAAGATGGCCCGGAACCTTCCAGCTTTATGGAAAGCCTTCAACTGATTTTGCCCGAGGTCACTGGCAAGTTTCGTGCGGATGAAGATGGTTGGTTTCAACTTATTCTTTCTCATTCGTCTTTTGGCGAATTATCTATCGATCACTTTCTTTCCTCTGAAAAAGGGGTGCGTGCTGAAATCAACACTTGGGCCGCTTGGCTAGAAAGCAAACAGCGTCTCGATCTGATGGAACGCATTATTCAAGTTAAGCAAATCCTTTCTTTTGAAGTTACTCCCGAATTAGAAGAAAATGGTACCGACCCTAGCTTATTTAAAAAACTTAGCTTGACCTTGGCTTCAATTAGTCAGGGTTTTGTTCATATTGATGGTATCGGTTTTATTGAGGCTGATGGTTCTTTACTTATTGAGGATGAAAACCCATCAGAAATTGGGTTGAAATGAATACTTCGGAAAAGTACTTAAAACCCGAGGTTATCAATCAAGTTGCTAGGCTTGATTTGCGAGCTAAGTTTATCGTTGAAGGGTTCCTTTCTGGCTTGCACTCTAGCCCTTTTCAAGGATTTAGTGTCGAATTTTCCGAGCATCGTAAATATTCCATGGGCGATGACATCAAAGACATCGACTGGAAGGTTTACGCCAAAACTGAAAAATATTATATCAAAAAGTTCCAAGCTGAAACCAATATGCTTGGCTATCTTGCTATCGATCAGAGTGCTTCTATGGGCTACACCTACAGGCAAGAGTTGACGAAGTTCGAGTACGCAACTTGTTTAGCAGCGGCGTTATCTTATATGATGGTCAATCAGCAAGACCCTGTTGGGCTTGTTACCTTTGGGGAAAAATTAATTGCACATTTGCCTCCGCGAAGTAAACGCACCCAGTTTGCTTCCGTGCTTTCCGTACTTTCAAAGCTTGTGCCTCAGGGAATTACTGACCTTCCTGCTTGTATGAATCAACTGACTGCCTTGATCAAAGGTAAAAGTTTGATTATGATTTTTAGCGACTTGCTTGCAGAACCCGAACCGATTATTAAGGCTATGCATCAGCTTAGGCATCGTGGCCACGAAATAATGTTATTTCATATTCTAGATGAAGCGGAAGCTAGATTCCCTTTTGATGGTATGGTTGAATTTGAGGATGTTGAAACTCCTACTCTTTTGACTGTAGATGCCCTGGGAATGAAAGACGATTATCTTTTAGCTGTGAAGCAATTCAGGTCTAAATATAAGGATGAATGCTTGAAGATTAATTGCGATTATATTGCAATAGATACAAGCGTGAATTTTGATAAAGCCTTGATGGAGTATCTGATTCAGCGCCAGCGTAGATTTTAATTCAGGCTAACTACATCAATTTATGAATAATAATGCCCAAATTAATTCAGATGAAAACAATGATCTAGGGGTCGATGCACCTCAAAACAAATTTCAATTTGGGTGGTGGTTAGCGATTCTTTTAGGTTGGGTTGTTTTTGAACTGACAGCGCAACCCATTTTAGGGGCTTTTGTTGCTTGTCTGAAATTTGGTTGGGATGAAGTAATAACTGGATTTTGGCTTCTAAAGCGGGATCCTTTTGTAGGTAGAGGAAGGGCCTGTTTTTTTCTTTACATTGCGTATGGACTTTGGAAAATTGCCTTATATTCGCTGGTGTTTTTGCTGGGTGGCGCTATCTTGATTGCAATATTTACCAAGCCAATCAATGGCCAAAATAATCCTCCCCCTAATTTTCAGGCAATTTTAGTTGGTACCTCTCTTAGTATGATGATAGGTTTTTTAATGGCTATTATCTTTTCTTTAATTGGCTTGGTTTTAGCATTAATTCATAAAGTGAAAATCTGGCTGGGCGTTGCACCCACTTTGGCACGAAAACACAAATACTGGCCTCCTTTTCAAGGCGGTAAAAATCGTGCCCCTGCTGTCCTTGCTACTAGCAGCAGCCTCTTGATAGCGTTCCTTTCTGTTCTTTTTGCCGACATTTTCTTCTCCCAATTTTTTGATAACGAAAATGCCCGGGTTGGTGTTGTTACCTGTCTACCCTGTTTTACTGGTGTTCCTAGTTTCTTCCTGATTTTAAACCTCAGTCCACGCTTTGTTGCTACTTCCCCTTTAGATTGCTGGACAATTCTGCCAGACGAAGAGGTTTTCGAGTTCAAAAATTAGTTTAAGCATTTCTAGGATGTTGCATCATTTATCGGTAGGATGTTTGTAAGAGTGCGTGTCATTATGGGGTAAGCCCCTTTAGCCTAATTGGTTACAGTCTATGGGTTTTGTTCACGGATATTTGCTTGCTGGATTAGTGTTGGCAGCTTTGCCAATTCTTTTTCATCTTCTTATGAAGCAAAAACCTAAGAGAATCAAATTCCCTGCAATCCGTTTCCTCTTGCAAAAACAAAATAAAAATCAACGCAGAATGAACATCCAGCATTGGCTACTCTTACTGCTCAGAATTCTTGTTATTGCCCTTATGTGCTTGGCTTTATCTAGGCCCCGTATTACCACAAGTAATTTTTCTTTTGGTAAGGATCAGCAAATCGCTGCGGTTATGATCTTTGATACCACCCCTAGTATGGATTATAAAATTGGCGATAAATCACGATTAGAGGAAGCTCGCTTTCAGGCTAAAAAGTTTCTACAAGAAATTTCTCCAGATAGTAAAATCGCAATCCTAGACCTCGCTTCCAACCGCGATAACCTGAAGCCTGCTACCCAAGAATGGATGCCCGGCATAAGGCAGGTCGAACAGAAAATTACGGAATTAAAAACTTACCCCACCGGAGCAACCCTTTCCTCTCAAGTGGGGTATGCTTATAGGCTTTTACAAACTTTAGGCGAAGGCGAAGGAACTCTTCCTAAGTTTCTTTTTATCTTTTCTGATCGAACCACTCATTCGTGGAATGGAATGGAAACCTCGGGAATTAATATTCCCAAAGATATTTCGACCGTATTTATTGATGTTGGGGAAGATAGCCCCGCTGAACTTGCAATCGATAAAATGCAGATCGAACCAACCATCGTAGAACCAGGTGGAACTATTTTGGTGCGCTTGGCACTGCGGTCCACTGGAATAGATCACAAGGCACTCATAAATTGTTCGATAGCAAACCTGCCCGAAGGGTTAAAAATTGCTGATAAAAAATCTTTCCTCTGCCCTAAAGATAAAGTTACTGAAGCATTATTTGAATTACCCGTGCCCAAAATTGATAATCCATTAGGAACTACTCAGTTCTATCAATTGATTGCAAAGATTTCTTCAAGCGATGCTTGGGAAGCGAATGATGTTCGCTACGGAACCTTTCAGGTAAAATCTAAACCTAGTCTGCTTGTATTGGCAGAAGATTCCAGATCGCCGCGGATTGTGAAAGCTGCGCTGGATGCGTTAGGCTCATTTAATACGGAAATAAGAATATTGTCGGGTTTAAATCTTCCGAAATTGGATGATCTTTCGACTTTTAAAGCGGTGCTATTGTTTCAAATTAATAATCCAGCACCCTTGGTTTGGCAGAAGTTGGTGCCTTATGTAAAAAATGGTGGCGGCTTGGCGATTGTTCCCGGGCCTGTGCTTAACTTGGAAGCTTACAGCCTTCCCGAAGCTAAATCACTTTTGCCCGTAACTTATACCTCGCTTGAGAAACTTGCCTCGGGCAAGCCGGGCTATTTACTGGGTGGTTTTGATAATATTAATCCGCTTACAGCACCTTTTAAAGATTGGATTGCTTCTGCCGATCCTGATTTTAATAGGCCCGAACTACGGCCTTTTGTCTTGGGCCGTTGGAAGGTTCAGCTTCACGAAGAATCGAATATTCTTGCCAAGTATATTGAATCGGGTGCTTTAGCAGAACCTGCTTTGGTAGAAAAGAATTTAGGTTCGGGCAGAGTGCTTGCGTTCACAACGCCTTTAGATGGGTCGCGTATGGAAGGGAATCGCTTTTGGAATAACTATTGGCAAGATTCTTCTTTTGGTTTAATTTTGATGGATCGCTCGGCGAAATACTTAGGGGGAGAAAGTCGCCTGCCCGAGTTGCAATTTGCCTGTGGCCAACCTGTGGTAATAGAATTGCCCCCACCACCTTTGAAAACCCCATTGCAGCTAATAGGCCCGGGATTAACTCCCACAGAACGAACCATCAACCTTGGTGAAAACCAAGGCCCCTTGATTTTAAGGCAGGCGGTTGAGCCGGGAAATTATCAATTACTAGATAATAAAGATAATCCATTGTCTTTATTTAGTTTGAATATTCCTGTAGAAGAAAGTTATCTGGATAAAGTCGCCTTAGATAAAGTTGAAGGCTTTTTTGGCAAAGGTTCGGTTGTCCCTTTAGGTAAAGATGCCGACCTTGCAGAACGCATTAAGCAAAATTACCAACCACCCCTAGAACTTATGCCTTGGTTCTTATTACTCTTGCCTTTCATTCTTGCAATGGAAAGTCTTGCCGCAAATAAGTTTTATAAAAAGGAACCTCAACCAGCATGAGTTATCTTTACCTAAAGAATTCTAACAGGAGATTTTCCTGATGGATTGGGTAGTCGATCCACTTTGGCCTTGGTCGCTGGCACTTGGATTGCTAGGTTCATTGCCTACGCTTTCGGTTATTATGCCTGTAATTATCGTGGTTTTGGTGGCGATGATATTGCCTGCAACCTTTCCCCTTTTGTTAAGTCGGGGCAGTAAAGTCGCAGCCTTAATGCTGGGCGCACTTTTAATTTCGGTTGCACTAATCTGGACTGTTTTGCAAGGTGCGTTGGGTAGTGCTGGCATAGGGATGGGATTTCGTGCGATGGGAGGGATTCTTTTTTGCGCACTCCCTGCATTATTAGTTGGCCTTACGGTTTGGACTTATATTGGAATTCCCAGAGCTACTACTTTTCGGATAGGAGTTATTCTTTTTATTCGACTTGCTGCAATTTTTATGGCTTTCTTTGTTGCATTCAGGCCTTCGGTTGCCATCTTTGACAAGCAAACAATTCGAAGTATTATTTACCTTCTACTCGATTCTTCTGAAAGTATGACTATTCTTGATGAATCGGATCAGACCTCACGCTGGGATCATCTGCAGCAATCGTTGAAAGATGCCCAGCCTCTATTAGAAAAACTTAAATTGCAAGACACCGAAGTTAAAGCATTTAAATTTGCAGGGCAGTTAGCAGAGCACGACTTGGAAAAACCAGGCGTACCTCAAGGGAAAACTACCGATATTGGCAACGCCTTAAAAGGTGTTCTTGAACAAACGGTTGGTCAGGATCGTTTTCGTGGCTTGCTTTTATTTAGCGATGGTTCTGATAATGGAACTTCTAGGCAACCTGCGCTTCCTTTGGCACTTCGTTTGCGCGAACTTTCTCTTAATTTGCATTCCTTTGCCTTAGGAAAACCTACCACTTTAGCTGGGCAAAATGATCTGGCTTTGGTTTCTATTACAACCGAACCTACCCCTACTATTCCATTAGGCGGCGAAATCACAGTCAAAGTTGGCTTAAATGCCCCAGGCTTTGATAACGCGATTGTTGGAATTCGGCTTTTATTAGATGGCGTTCCCGTCGAGTGCAAGATTTTTCAAGACGATGCCGAGGCGAAAATGCCAGGCGTCCCAGGGCAGGCTATTCAACTTAAGCGGGCCGAGGGTAATGAAATCTTGATCAGGCATAAACCTCTTTCCAAACTCGGGGAAGTTAAGGTCACTGTTCAAGTCGGAGATCCTAGACGCGATCTTCAGCCTTTACCCAGCGAAGTTTCTGGCTCCAATAATCAAATCGATACCTATGTTACCGTTGTTAAAGAAGGTACCCGCGTTCTTTTAGTCGATAAGCTTCGTGCGTGGGAACCTCAATTTATTTGTGACGCTTTGGCTAAAGATCCCCGAGTCAGTCTTTTTCCCGTTTGGCTTAGGGGCAAAGAAAAACCCGATGATGATGTTCGAGATTTATTTCGCTTTGACCAACGCAGTTATGATGCAATTATCTTTGGCGATGTTACTGCTGCCCAGCTTAAATCTTTGGCTCCCGATGTACTCGAGCAAATCGAAAGGATGGTTTTTGAAAAAGGCACAGGCTTTTTAATGCTTGGCGGTTATAGCACCTTTGGTAATTCCGATTGGAAAGGAACCCCCATCGAAAAATTACTCCCCGTCTCACTTGATACTCAGGGACAAATCGATGCCCCTGTTAAAATGATTCCTACCGATGATGGGCTTCGAAGATACTCTTATATCCTTAAAATTTCTAATCAAGCCGATGAGTCTTCTAAGGCTTGGGCAAATCTTAAAGAACTGGATGGGCAAACTAAATTGGGAAGCTTGAAGCCTGGCTTATCTTCCGTACTTGCAGAATCAGATCGAAAAGATCCTTTATTAGTTACTCAAAATTATGGCAAAGGTCGAACCCTAGCCTTTGCCGCTGATACCTCTTACAAATGGATTCGTGATCCACTTTCCAAGCAAACCCACGCTCGGTTTTGGAATCAGATGGTTCGATGGCTCGCAAAACAAGAAGAAATGGAAGGCAGTGTTATTGTTATTCCAGATTCTAGGCGCATTCCTGCTAATAGCGAACTAGGGTTTAAAGTTGCTATCAGGGGTAAAGATGGCAATGAACTTGATTCCGGAAAGTATGTCATTCAGGTGGTTGGCCCCGATGGGACTTCTGTTCGTATTCCCTCCGCAAAAAAAAGTTCGGAAGAGCGAG
This sequence comes from Gemmataceae bacterium, assembly GCA_041694635.1. Lineage (GTDB taxonomy): Bacteria > Planctomycetota > Planctomycetia > Gemmatales > Gemmataceae > UBA969. The sequence continues at coordinate 74,505 of JBDNHI010000096.1, forward strand.
GCGTGTTTTTAGATACCGATAAGCCAGGCGAGTACAAAATTGAAGTCGAAGGCGAAGGGAAAGACCCTAGTGGCGAGATTATTCAAGGGAAAACTGCTGCTAGATTTATGGTTTACGATGAAGATTTGGAAATTACCAGACGCTCCGCCGACCACGAATTGCTCAAGAAAATAGCAATGGCAGGGGGTGGAAGCTTTCAACGAGCCGAAGAATTGAAAGTTTTCCTTCAGAAAATGGTGGATGAACCAATTCTCACCGAAAAAACAGGTGCTAAGTATTACCCCGACTGGAAATCTACCAAGGGTTCTCCTGTTTACCCCATTATTATGTTGATTTTTATCGCAATCGTTGCTTTCGAATGGCTTTTACGCAGGTGGTGGGGCCTTGTCTAATTTTTTAAATTATTTGGTTTTTTTTAAAACCAGTTTTTTTAACATTTGTCAAAGATAATGCTGGAATAGTTGCTCTATAAGTCTTTATAATTCAATTGCTTACATTTAGAACTTTGGTTTTTATAATTGTTTGGTTTGACTACTTAGGAATCGATTGTTCTGGGAATCTATAAAAGAACTTTTCTTTCCTTAAAATGACTTTGGGAAGTCTGTTTGGATTGGCATTAAGATAGATATATTCCAGTTGGAATACTGGAATCGCCAAGGAAGGCTTATAAGGCTAGGAATGCCAGATTTATACCGTACTTTTTGTGGGAGGTGGAGGGTGGGTAATTTCACGGTGGGTCCTCGCCAATGTTGATTAGGCCAGAGGATCTAGGTGACCCGTCTTTCCGTGTCGACCTAGGTCTTGAATTTAATTATTTGGCCGGGGCAATGGCCAATGGCATAGCTTCTGTAGAGCTTGTGGTAGCTTTGGCACGCACCGGTATGCTTGGTTTTTTTGGCGCTGCAGGACTGTCTCTTTCCAAAGTCGAAGCTGCTATCTCTCAATTAAAATCTGAAATCCCACATAAGCCCTTTGGCTTTAACCTTATTCACAGCCCTAACGAACCCCGACACGAACTTGCAATTGCTGAACTTTATTTGCGCGAACAAATTCGGTTGGTAGAAGCTTCGGCCTACCTTGATCTAACCTTGCCTTTGGTTCTTTACAGTCTTCACGGAATTTATCGCAATTCTTCTGGTAACATTGTTACCCCTAACCGTGTTGTGGGGAAAGTTTCTCGTATTGAAGTGGCTGCCAAGTTTTTTAGCCCAGCACCAGAACGGATGGTTCTTGAATTAGTCCAAATGGGCAAATTAACCCTCGAACAAGCCAAGCTTGCTGCCTTTGTTCCCGTCGCCCAAGATGTCACTGCAGAGGCCGATTCGGGTGGTCATACTGATAACCGCCCTGCAATTACACTTATTCCCACTATTATCTCTTTAAGAGATCGCCTTCAGGCACAATACAACTATCCAAATAAGTTGCGAGTGGGTGCGGCAGGCGGTATCTCTACTCCTTCTGCTGTTGCTGCTGCTTTTATGATGGGTGCTGCCTATGTTGTTAGTGGTTCTATTAATCAGGCCTGTGTTGAATCTGGCTCTTGCGATAGGGTCCGCAAAATGTTGGCAGAATCTGGACAAGCCGATGTGGCGATGGCACCCGCTGCTGATATGTTCGAAATGGGCGTTAAAGTTCAAGTTCTTAAACGGGGCACGATGTTTCCTATGCGTGCCCAAAAACTTTATGAAACCTACAGAGAGTTCCCCTCTATCTCCGCTATTCCACTTGCCGAAAAAGCCCAACTCGAAAAAACAATCTTTAAGTCTTCCCTTGAAGAAATCTGGGAACAAACCAAACAGTTCTTTTTAACCCGTGACCCAGGACAAGTTGACCGCGCAGAAAAAGATCCAAAACATCTGATGGCCTTGGTCTTTCGCTGGTACTTAGGCCAATCCTCACGATGGGCCAATTCAGGCGATCCTTCGCGAATTCTTGATTACCAAATCTGGTGTGGGCCTGCTATGGGCGCTTTTAACGAATGGGCTCGTGGATCTTTCCTCGAAAAATCTGAAAATCGTAAAGCCGATGTTGTCGCTCTTAATCTTTTGCAAGGTGCTTGTCAGTTGATGCAGTTCCGAATTTCTACCTTGCTTGGATTACCCGTTCAAGGGCTGGATTCCCCTAAGCCACTTGAACTACACTTGCTTAAACAACAGTTGGGATACGCGGGGGTGACTGTATGAACAATCCCGCAAAACTAAATATGGAGCCCTTGGCTATCGTCGGAGCAGGTTGCTTCTTTCCTGGTTCTGATGGCTTCGATGCTTTCTGGAGCTTTGTAAAAAGTGGTAAGGATGGTATCACCGCTATCCCTTCCACACATTGGAACCCCGAAGATTATTTCGATAAAGATCCGAAATTCCCTGATAAAGTTTATAGTCAGACGGGTGGATTTATTTCACCTCAAGATTTCTCCCCTGGCGATTTTGGCATCGCTCCGAATAACCTCGAAGCTACCGACACCTCGCAACTTCTAGGTTTGATGGCTGCTAAACAAGCGCTTGAACACGCTGGTTATCAGTCGGGGATTGGCGAACAAAAACCCGGCTTGAAACCTTTCGATCGACAGCGAGCTAGTGTTATTCTTGGCGTTACAGGCACCTTAGAACTTGTCATTCCTTTGGGAGCACGGCTTGGACACCCTCGTTGGCGGAAAGCTCTTAAAAACGCTGGAATTGATGATGCCACCGCTAAAAATGTTATGGATGAAATCAGCGCTTCCTATGTTCCTTGGCAAGAAAATTCTTTCCCTGGGCTCTTAGGTAATGTCGTCGCTGGCAGAATTGCTAACCGCTTCGATCTTGGGGGCACTAACTGCGTTGTCGATGCGGCTTGTGCTAGTTCCTTTGCTGCTGTTCACCTTGCCGCTTTAGAGCTTTGGTCTCATCGTTCTGATATGGTGATCACCGGCGGCGTCGATACCTTCAATGACATTTTTATGTTTATGTGCTTTAGTAAAACTCCTGCTCTTTCCCCTACTGGCCATTCACGACCTTTTGATGCTGAGGGTGATGGCACTGTCCTTGGCGAAGGACTTGGACTTTTTGTTCTCAAGAGACTTTCCGACGCTGAAGCTGCTAACGATAATATCATCGCTGTTCTTCGATCGGTTGGAACTTCCAGTGATGGCAAGGGTGGCGCTGTTTATGCCCCTCGCGCCGATGGTCAAGTTAATGCACTGCGTGATGCTTATCAGCAAGCAGGTATCACTCCCGATTCTATTGAGTTAGTTGAGGCACACGGCACGGGTACCAAGGTTGGCGATGCCACCGAGCTATCTTCCTTGCTTAAGGTTTATCAGGAATCAGGGAAACAAGGTTCTTGGTGCGCTCTTGGTTCCATTAAGTCGCAGATTGGCCATACGAAAGCTGCTGCAGGTGCTGCTGGTTTGCTTAAGGCTGCCGCTGCTCTTTATCATAAAGTTCTGCCTCCTAGTATTAAGGTTCGTAAACCTCTTGATGGTGCAAATAGAGGTAAAACTCCTTTCTATTTCTCTACCCAAAGACGACCCTGGATTGCAAACCCTAATCATCCTCGTCGTGCTGCTGTTAGTGCTTTTGGCTTTGGCGGTAGTAACTTTCATTGTGTTCTGGAAGAGCATCAGAAAATTAAATCTCGGCCCGATTGGGATGGCCAAACTCAGATTCTTGCTCTTTCTGCTGACACTAAAACAGAGCTTCAGCAAAAACTTACTTCTCTAACACCTTCAATCAAGTGGGATGATTGGCGTAAGACTTGTGCTCTTTCGCGTAAAAGCTTTAATCATTTAATGGATTGGCGCATCTTAATAGTTTCTCGAAAAAATGAAACCGAGTTACCAAAGTTGTTGGAAAAAGCCAAGGAATCACTTTCTCAGTTTCAGAAAAACCAACCTTTGCCTGCTGGTATTTATATCGATCAGGGTAAACATTTGGGGAAGCTGGCCTTTTTATTCAGTGGCCAAGGCGCTCAATACCCCGGAATGTTGCTCGATCTTTCTTGTATGTTTCCCGAGATGATTGATGCCTTTGAATTGGCTCATAGTATTCAATTAAAAAATCCACCTTCGCAACCTTTGCTTGTAGATTTGGTTTATCCGCAGTCAACTTTTAATCCCCAAGAAGCCGGGCAGGATCTTTTAACATTGCAAGATACGCGCAATGCACAACCAGCACTTGGCGTATTAGAACTTGGTGCGATGAAACTTCTGGCCCGTTTTGGGTTAAAACCTCAGATGGCTGCTGGCCATAGCTTCGGAGAATTATCTGCGCTTGCTTGCTCTGGTGCATTATCCGATCACGATTTTCTCGCACTTGCTTTCCAACGCGGAAAATGTATGGCTGATGCTTCCACGGGGAAGGGCGGTATGATCGCTGTGATTGCACCCGAAAAAGATGTTGTTTCTTTATTTAAAGAAAATTCTATTTCTTTGGTTGCGGCAAATAAGAACACTCCTAATCAAATCGTTTTTGCTGGGGCGATTGACCAAGTAGATCTTGCTGAAAAGTTGCTTCTTGCGAAAAATATTAAAGCTAAAAAACTTCAGGTTGGTGCAGCTTTTCATAGCCCGATGGTTGCTAACGCAGAGCAACCTTTCCTTAATTTCTTAGAAGCTGCTTCAGAATGGAAAGCTCTTAAAATTCCTGTCTATGCTAATTCGACTGCGGCTTTATACCCAGAGGGGAAAACTGCTGCCTATAGATTGCTTGCAGGTCAGTTGGGTAAAAGTGTTGAGTTTAGTGCAATGATTTCTGCAATGAACCGCGATGGAGCGACTACCTTTGTAGAAATTGGACCCGGTGCAAGGTTATCGGGGCTTGTCTCCGAAATACTAAAAGGGCAGCCTCACTTTGCTATTTCTCTTGATGCCAGTCAGGGGAAAAAGTCTGGAGAATATGATCTAGCGTGCCTACTTTGCAAGTTGAGCGCACTGGGTTACAGTGTAAATCTTGAGAATTGGGATGATGGTAAGCTTGATTTTGAGATAGCTAAACCAGGATTTACGGTGCCCTTAAGTGGTGCCAATTATGTGAAATCTGTTACTTCTCAAGTTGCACCTAAGCCTACTATTGTTTCAAAGGTTGCTGCAGTGGTTAAACCTTTGAAATTGCCCGCGGTTGTTAGCAAGATAGAAACCATTGCAGATAAAAAACCAACTGTTCCTACAGAGCAGAAGGTTAACCCACCTATTACTCCTAAAAACATAAATACGCCAATTAATCAGGAAGCGAAGATAGTACCGATGTCAAATAGGAATATTCATTCAGAGAGCATTGCCAAGGCACTTGATGTGACCAAAGCAAGCCTCGATTTACTGCAAAAATTGCAGGAACAATCTTCTCAGATTCACAAAATGTTTCTGGAAGGTCAGGAAACTTCGCAAAGAAACCTGCAAGCACTCATTCAACAGCAGCAAATTGTGTTGCAGGTATCGTTGGGAATGATGCCGGCCCAATTGCAGATGCAATTGCAGCCTCAAGTTGCGCCACAATTGCAACCGCAAGTAGCACCGCAGGCAGTTGTCCAAGCTAGAATTGAAGAAAAATTAATTGTGCCAACGCCTGTAGGTATGCCTGAGGTGAAAAGAGCATTTGTTCCCGAGGTTCGTCCCGCAACTAGTTTTATACCTGTTCAAGTTTCAAGCGAAGTTCCTTTGGTGGGATATCAAGTACACGAAGCAGTAAAAGTACAAGTTACCCCGACTGTATTGCCTACTCAAAAAACAGCAGAACCAGATGCAATCGCTATTGCATTGATGCAAGTGGTTTCTGAAAAGACTGGTTCCCAACCGAGATGTTAGAACTAGATATGTCGTTGGATGCGGATTTGGGAATAGATTCGATTAAGAGGGTAGAGATACTCGCAGCGTTACAAGAAAAATTACCAGATGCGCCTATAGTAAAGCCCGAGCATTTAGGTGCGCTTAATACCCTAAGAGAAGTTGCAGATTTTCTAGGTGGTGCAAGCACAAGTTCCGTTCTTCCTGTTGAAAAGAAAACGGTAGAAAAGAAAGATGCTGCCCAGGCTTCCTCTGTAACATCGGTTGCGACTCCTTTGGTAAAGAAGGCTAGTAGTATTGAATCCGCCTTAGTGCAAGTGGTTTCTGAAAAGACTGGTTACCCAACCGAGATGTTAGAACTAGATATGTCGTTAGATGCGGATTTGGGAATAGATTCGATTAAGAGGGTAGAGATACTCGCAGCGTTACAAGAAAAATTACCAGATGCGCCCATAGTAAAGCCCGAGCATTTAGGTGCGCTTAATACCCTTAGAGAAGTATTAAATCATTTAGAAGGGCAAGTAACTAGTTCCGAGATAATCCCCATTGTTGAGGTATTCCCCGTAAAAAAGCAGATGGGCCAAAAGCGGGTCAGCCAGCTTTTGGCTCCTATCGGTCTTGATCGGTTGATTCCTAAACTGGTTGCAGTTAATCTCAAACCAGCTAATTTTAAAACAGATAAGCAAATTCTTGTCGCAGGCCAAGACAAAGAACTTTGTTCCCAACTTTGCGATACACTAACGAAGCGTGGCATCAAAGCAGAAAGAATTGATATCGATGAGTTGATTGCTGCCTCTTGGGATCGCTTGGGTGGTTTAATTCTTATCACATCGCCAGCAAAATCGAGTGAAGAATTTCTTAAAAAAGCCTTAAGCGCAGTTCAATCGGTTGGTAAAGCGTTAAGGTCTGAATCTGTAAATTCGGGTTCTCTTTTGTTTGGTGTAACTCGCCTAGATGGTGCTTTGGGATTCGAAACTTTTTCAGATGACCGCGACCCTTATGATGCTGGAATTCTTGGTCTAATTAAAACGGTAGCAAGGGAATGGCCAGAAATTAGGTCTCGTGCAATCGATCTTGATCCAAGCATCAATACCTTCGATGCTGCTGAAAAAATTGCAGATGAAGTCCTCCTTCAAGGCCCTATTGAATTGGCTATTAATTCTATGGGCAGACGCTGCATTGAACTTGAACCTATTGAAGTTAATTTATCAGAAAAAGAACTTGGCCTAGAAGGAAGCCTGGTACTAGTTACCGGAGGGGCCCGCGGGGTAACTGCTGAATGTGCCCAGGCAATTGCAAGCCTTTATGCCCCGACTTTACTTGTTCTTGGCCGTAGCCCTAGCCCTACTCCTGAACCTGAATGGCTTTTGAATCTTCATACCGAGATTGAAATCAAGAAAGAACTTGTTGCTCGTTTCGGAACTACTCTTTCGCCAAAACTTATTGGCGAGCAGAGTAAGCAGATCCTTATAAATCGTGAGGTTTGGGCAAATCTAGAAAAGCTGCGCTCTTCTTGTGCTAATGTTGTTTATCATTCGGTCGATATTCGAGATGCGAATGCCGTTGCTTCGGTTCTTTTAGAAACACAAAAAAACTTTGGTCCGGTTCGGGGTATCATTCACGGCGCTGGCGTTTTGGCAGATGCTTTGATCGAAGATAAAACCTTCGAACAATTTGACAAAGTCTTTTCTACCAAGGTTACAGGTTTTAAAAATATTCTTGCTAACCTTGATACCGCTCAACTTAAGTTCATCGCATTGTTTTCAAGCACCACCGCTAGGTTTGGTAGAGCTGGTCAGGTTGATTACGCAATGGCAAATGAAGTGCTTAACAAAATGGCACAATTGCTGGCTCGCAAATTAAAAAATACTTCTGTTGTTTCCTTTAACTGGGGACCTTGGGAGGGCGGTATGGTTGGTGAAAGCCTTAAAAAATTGTTCTCTAAAGAAGGTATCTCTCTCATCCCTTTAAAAGAAGGCGCTGCTCTTCTTGCCTGCGAGTTCCTTGCGACTAATCCCGCCGTTGAAGTTACCGTTTTAGCCAAAGGTTCTACTTTCCCTAAGGAAGAACACGCTTCAGGAAATACCTTAACCACCACCCAACCTACCCTTGTCTTTGAACGCAAACTTGATTTCTTAAACCATCCTTTCCTCGAACATCATGTGATTGATGCACGGCCTGTTTTGCCGATGGCTGTTATGCTTGAATGGTTAGCACACGCAGCGTTACACCAAAACCCAGGCTATCAATTTCACGGCTGCGATGATTTTAGAATTCTTCACGGGGTCATTTGCCACCAACCCGAACCCTTGCGGCTTCGTTTTCTATCCGGCACGGTTCGCTCTACCGAGCAGGGATTAATTGTTACCGTAGAAGCCAGAAGCTTTCGCAATAATGGCAGAGATATTTTGCACGCTCGCGCTGATATTCTTTTAGTGGAAACTCTTCCCGATTCTCCTTCAAACTTAAGGTCTATTACTTCTCCTAAAGTCGATTACCCTTCTGGTGATCTTTACCACGATCTACTATTTCACGGCAAGATGATGCATTGTTTAGAAATTATTGAGAGCTGTGGCGAACGGGGCATCACTGCTTGGGTTCTGGGTGCTCCCGAACCTTCCCAATGGATTCGTCAGCCCCTTAGGCAGCGCTGGATACTTGACCCTCTTGCTTTAGATGCGGTCTTACAGATGTTGATTGTCTGGACAACCAAGCTGCAAGGGATGGGTTCGTTGCCTTGCAGAATAGGTAGCTTGCGGTTGTTTCGAAAGCCTGTTGCTAATCAGAAACTTCGCGTGGTTCTAGAAATTCGCAAAGCAAATGACCTGCACGCGGTTGCTGATGCCGATATGATTGATCCAACCTTTGGCGTGGTTATGCGGATGGAGGGTATTGAAGGTGTTTTGGATGCATCACTAGCTCGGGCATTTCGCCGTAACCGTCTGGGAAAACCAGCAGTAATTTAGCTCGGGTTTTCTATGAATAGCTTGAAGCATAACCAGAACCATCCCTATCCAGCGGCGTTTTCTCCTATTGCTATAGTAAGCGCTGGTTGTGTCTTTGCTGGTGCAACCAATTTAGAATCGTTATGGAACCTTGTATCTTCCGGAGGTGATGCTTCAAGCGAAGTAACTCCAGAAAAATGGGTGCTTAACCCCAAATCAATTCAAGCAAAGTTTGCATCTGAACCAGATAAAGTGCATACAACCCGAGGTTTTTTTGCAGAAGCTCCCTCCAGAACTTCTACAAGATATCCGTTAAAACCTGATATTATTAACAAAATAGATACCGGATCTTTATTTGCTCTTGAAGCAGCAACTCAGGCACTCGAAAACCAACTCCAAAAATTAGATCCCCACCGCATTGGGGTTATCCTCGGCCATATCGCCCTTCCCACCGAAGGAACCTGCAAGTTAAATTTGCAAGTATTAGGCAAAGCACTTTCTGACGAGGCGGGAATTAAAGTGCCTGCAGAATGCGAAGGCCTAGAGCCATCTTGGTTGGCAAAACCTGCAGCCCTTCCAGCAAACTTAATCGCCAAAGCTTTCAACCTTGGGGGCCCTTGCTTCACGCTGGATGCTGCTTGTGCCTCAAGTTTTTACGCCATTAAACTTGCTGCAGAGGCTCTTTATTATCGCCGCGCTGATGCCATCCTTGCAGGTGGGGTTTCTGGGGCTGATAGCCTTTATACTCATATGGGGTTTAGTCAGCTTCGTGCCTTATCTTTCCTGGGGCGCTGTAGGCCCTTTGACCATCGTGGCGACGGCCTAATGGTAGGCGAAGGTGCTGGAATATTTCTTTTAAAAAGGCTGCAAGACGCTGTCCAATCTGGGGATCAAATTCTTGGCGTCATTCGTGGCATTGGCCTTTCTAATGATATTGGAGGCGGCCTATTAGCACCCAATAGCGAAGGTCAAGTGCGGGCTATGCAATCTGCTTACACTCTGTCGGGTTTAAATCCTTGCGATATGGATATGATCGAATGTCACGCCGCGGGTACCCCCGTTGGTGATGCGATTGAATTTGCCAGTATGCAAGAACTATGGAAAAATCAAGCATACAACTTAAATCAATGCGTTATAGGATCTGTAAAGTCGAATGTTGGCCATGTTCTTACTGCAGCGGGTAGTGCAGGGCTTGCTAAGGTTTTACTTGGGATGAAGCACGGGCTATTTCCTCCTACTGCAAGCTTCGAAAAGCCTTCCCCTAAAATTAACCTTGATGCTTCCCCTTTTCGAGTGCTTAAAACCAAAGAGCCTTGGGAAAGAAGGCACGCCAATACCCCCCGAAGAGCAGCTCTTAGTGGCTTTGGTTTTGGCGGTATTAATGCTCATCTCTTAATTGAAGAATGGATTGGTCAAACTCTTAAAACGAGACAACCAGATGCCGAGCATTCTCCACTTGCGGTGGTTTCCATCGCAGCAAGATCAGCCGGGGATCTAAGTACTGAACCCTTTTTTCAGCGCGCTTCAGGTTTAACGAAGGTCCCTGTAGAAACTCTTACCAATGCTTGGAATGTTCCTGCTTCTCCTTCAATTGTTAAATTATTTTCTGACAAGGTCGTGCTAAATGGTTTAGCTAAAAAAGCGATCGAAATGCCACTCGATGCCTTTCGCATTCCCCCTCGTGAACTCGAACAATTGTTACCCCAGCAAGGGTTAGCACTCGATACCGCCCGAGAAGCTATTCAATCTTCGTCCCTTCAAGATTCAGATTTTCAGTCGATGGGTGTTTTTCTAGGAGTTGGGCTCGACTTAAATACTACGAATTATCATTTGCGCTGGTGGTGGCAATCTAAAAACGAAAGTGCTCATCAAATCGATGTTGTTTATCCTGCATTAAATGCCGATCGAACTATGGGAGCCTTGGCAAGTATTGCAGCAAGTAGAATTGCCCGAGAGTACCGAATAGGTGGCCCTTCCTTTACGATAGCTGCTGATGAAAACTCTGGCCTTCGGGCTCTTGAAATTGCTTGGGACGCCCTTAATTCTCATCAGCTTGATAGTGCCTTAGTTGGCGCTGTTGATTTTTCGCTCGATCCTAGAATTCTTGTCGCACTTGCAAAGGAAGGCAAGTTGGCCAACCAAGTCGATTGGCAAACTTTAACTCAGGGAAAAACTGGAATTCTTCCCGCTGATGGTTCTGCCGTCCTCATTTTAAAACGCTTAGACGATGCAAAGAAGTCAAATGATACAATTATTGCGGTCCTGCGCGGTTTTGGCGCTTCTAAAGATCCTGTCTTACAAGGTAAATCTGACCGTGCTTGTAGATCTGCTATGGAAACTGCCTATCTCGCATCGGGGATTCATCCCGCAACCGTCCAATATCTCGAATCTAATTCTACAGGTTTTGAAGATGATGATGAGGCGGAAGCTCGGGCTCTTGGTGACTTCTTTTCCCCCAGACAAGTGCTTGGCCAGACGATTCTTCATTCTTCTCGATTTCAGCTTGGCTGGTCGGGGGCAGCCACTGGATTACAATCGCTTGCTAAAGCTTGTTTGTGCGTTTATCAGAAAGTCTTACCTGGGAATGCTCAACCACAGTCTAAAGAAGATTTTCGCTTCGATGATGTGAAATTCCTTTCTGAAACTGCAACTCCCATCCCTTGGATTAGAAATAAAGAAGAAGGCCCACGCAGAGCCGGCGTTAATTCTTTAGCAAACGATGGTACCTGGATTCATATCCTTCTTGAGGAAGCCGAAGAGGTGAATAATTCTCCTCTTCCAAACCTTCTTGCATCAGCTTTTGAGGAAACTCTTTTTGCAGTTTATGGTAATGAGATGGCCGCCCTCGAAACTAATCTTTTGCAACTACAACAGTTTGCATTCGATAATAAAAATGAATCTTTGCAGGCCTTAGCGCAACAGTGGCACGAAAAGGTTTGCCACTTATCACAGTCGAGCCTTGCTCTTGTTGTGGTTCCCTTAAGTCGTGAAGATTTGGCACAAATTATTAAGGAAAGTAAAGCATTAATTCAGGGGCAGCCTCTAGGAACTTCCTTCACCGACCGGATTTTTTATGCTTCAAATCCTATTGGTGGCGATTCTAAAATCGCTTTGGTCTTCTCTGGTTCGGGTAGTGATTTTCCTTCGATGGGAGCCGACCTTTCTCTGCGCTGGCCACAATCTTACCTAAATTATGAGCACCATTGTTCTAAACTAAGGTCGCAAATCCTTCCCGAACTTTACTGGCATCTTAGGCCTTCTAGGGCCCCTTTTCCTTATGAAAGAATTATGGCGCAGGTCTCTTTTGGTTGCGCTGTTGCCGAGTTAATCCGATTAGCAAAAATCAAAACAGATTTCGTTCTTGGGTATAGTCTCGGAGAATCTACCGCTTTGGTTGCTATGGGATATTGGCCTGATCGCGATGGCCTTTGGCATTCACTCGAGGCTTCTACTCTTTTTAAAGACGATTTAATAGGCAAACGACAAGCCATTGCTTTGTCTTGGGGATTAGACCCAGGAAAGTTTCCTGATTGGTCGGTGGGTCTGGTTGAAAAATCTCCTGAAGAAATTGAAATTGCTCTGACTGATTTTGACCGTGCTTACTTACTTATTATTAATAGCCCTAATGAATGTGTAATCGGTGGCGAAGTTTTACAAGTTAAATTGCTCGTGAAAAAATTGAATTGTAGGTTCTTTCCTTTAAGCAGTGAAACCGCAGCGGTACATTGCGAAGCTGCTAGGCCCGTTGCCGATGCTTATCGAAGGTTTCATCTTCTTCCTACAAAGCTGCAAGAAAAACCATACATCTATAGCGCTGCTTTTGGCGGGCCCTATGAAGTTACGAAAGAAGCTGCTTCTGAAGCCATCACGAGTCTTGCGTTGAATACAATGGATTTTAATACTCTGGTTCAAACAGCTTATGCAGATGGGGCAAAAGTATTTATCGAAATTGGCCCGGGATCTTCTTGCACCAGAATGATAACGAATATTCTTGATGCTACGCCTCATTTTACGAAATCACTTAGTAATGCACGGGGTAATCAGATTTTAACTTTCGTTAAAACCATAGCTGCTTTAATTGCCGAACGCGTTCCGCTTGATCCAAGTTTTCTTTTTATCCCTTCAATTAAAAATGAATCTAAAGTGAATAAAGTTCTGCTTCTTAATGGTGCTCCTTCCTTTGGCTTTCATCCTCCAAAAACAACCCATAATAATGCACCACTTAATCCACTGCCTGATTCCCTCTCTGATCAGATAACCTCGGATGACTTTACTTCAGAAAGAATTTCCTTTATGACCGATGAGCAAGCCTTGGTTTTTCACGGCTTAAAGCAAGCTGTTAAAATAAATCAATCGACCTTAAATGCTCACGCTGCTTATCTCAAACTTTCCCAAGCAACCCTTGGGCAAATGACCTCTCTGGTTGATTTTCAAAATCAACTGTTAGTTGGAGTAGAGAATCCTGTTGTGGGTTTAGAGGTTTTTTCTAATACCATAGTAGACGAAATTAATCCTCCCCCTCAGAAGATCCCTGTTGTTCCCCCAAGAAGTTTGGACCGGAATGCTTGTCTTGAATATGCGCGCGGAAAAATTGGCTCTGTTTTAGGCCAACTCTATCAAAATATCGACCTCTTCCCTACTCGGGTTAGATTACCGGACGAACCACTTATGCTGGTCGATCGAATTTTAGATATTCAGGGCGAACCTTGCTCTATGGGTGCGGGAAGAATCGTTACCGAGCACGATGTCCGCCCTGATTCTTGGTACCTCGACCACGGCAGAATCCCTACTTGCATTGCTGTTGAATCTGGTCAAGCAGATCTTTTTCTTTCTGGATTTCTAGGGATCGACCTTAAAACAAAAGGCCTTGCTGTTTATCGCTTGCTCGATGCCGAAGTTACTTTTTATCGATCTCTTCCCGTTGCTGGCGATGTGATTCATTACGACATTCGGATTGATAGGTTCTTCCAGCATAACGACACCTATCTTTTTAGGTTTTGGTACGATGCCACGGTTAATGGTGAGCCTCTGATGGCGATGCGTGAAGGTTGCGCAGGGTTCTTTACCGAAGAGGCACTTGCTGCAGGCAAAGGCATTGTTATTTCTCCCAGTCTAGATAAACGAGGTAGTGCTGTTTCTTGTCCTTCTCTGATTCCTATGCAGCAAGAATCTTATTCTGATGCTCAGTTAGATTCGCTAAGAAGTGGTGATTTAGAAAGTTGTTTTGGCCCTTTGTTTGCAAACTTGCCTATTAAAGATCCTGCTACTTTACCAGGGAATAAAATGAGGCTTGTTCATCGGGTCCCTCTTCTTGAACCCAATGGCGGACCCTTTTCCCTTGGTCGTATTATTGGCGAAGCTGACATTCATCCAGATGATTGGTTTCTTACTTGCCATTTTGTCGATGATCAAGTTATGCCAGGTACCTTGATGTATGAATGCTGTCTGCATACCTTGCGTATCTTTCTTTATCGTTTGGGGTGGGTTGGGGAAAAATCGAATGTCGCTTTTGAACCCGTTCCCGGTATCACCGGCAAGCTTCGTTGTAGAGGTCAGGTCAATGCTAGTACCAGTAAGGTTACTTACGAAGTTTTAATCCGAGAACGGGGGTATCGCCCCGAACCTTACGCCATCGTTGATGCCTATATGTATGCAGATGGGAAAAATGTGGTAGAAATAAAATCGATGTCGCTACGCCTTACTGGTTGGACCGAGGCATCGGTAAGTGCAATCTGGTCTGGGAAAGGTTTTGGAAACAAGAAAAAACCTGTTTTTGATAATGAAAGTATTTTGGCTTTTGCAATTGGAAATCCTTCTGATGCTTTTGGCGCTGCTTACAAGGTGTTTGATTCCGATAGAAAAATAGCTCGACTTCCTGGGCCACCTTATAAATTCCTTGACCGCATTATGGAAATTAATTGTCAGCCTTGGAAAATGGTTAGCGGTGGGGAAATTCTTGCCGAGTATGATGTTCCTCCTAACGAGTGGTACTTCCTCTCCGAACGACAAGCCGCAATGCCTTTTGCAATTCTTCTTGAAATCGCTCTGCAGCCTTGTGGTTGGCTAGCTGCTTATATTGGTTCTGCCTTGACTAGTCAGGAAGATTTATCGTTTCGGAATTTGGGGGGAAAAGCTAACTATCTGGAACCGGTTTATTCAGATGCTGGCACGCTTTCTGTTAAGGTTAAAATCACTCGCGTTTCTTCTTCTGCAGGGATGGTCGTTCAATCTTATTTGTTTGATGTTTTTTGCAAAGGTAAAAGTGTCTACAAAGGTGAAACTACATTTGGGTTCTTTTCGAAGGTAGCGCTCGCCAATCAAGTTGGAGTTCGAGGTGCAGCGTTATGGAATGTTGATAATTATCAGCGCGTTGATGAGCAAATAAGCACAGAAATTCCTTTTCCCGATGAAATTTTAAGAATGCTGGATCAGGTCGATTATTTGGAGGAGCAGGGGGGTGAAAAAGGGCTTGGCTACATTAGGGGTTCTAAGCAAGTTAACCCAAAAGATTGGTTTTTTAAGGCGCATTTCTATCAAGATCCCGTCTGGCCTGGCTCTCTTGGCCTCGAAGCTATGGTTCAATTAATGAAAATTCTTGCCACTCGATTTTGGCCTTCCGTTGACACTTTTCTTCCTTTAGTTGACCCCGAGCCACATATTTGGATTTACCGCGGCCAAGTTATTCCCCATAATAACACTGTAATCGTTGAGGCTTCTATTTCGCATAGAGAAGAGGCCTCTGGTTTATTAGTTGCAAATGGTAAACTATCTGTGGATGGTTTAATCATTTATGAAATGAAAGACTTTAAGCTTCGTGCTTGGAAATCTTAAATTGGCCAGGATTTTATACTTATGAAATATTCCCGCGTTTACCTCGATTCTATCGGCTACGAACTTCCTCCCGTGGTCGTTTCTACCGAAGAACTCGAAACCAGATTACTTCCTGTTTATCAAGCATTGAAACTAAATGCAGGACAACTTCTTGCCTGGACCGGTATTCAAGAAAGACGCTGGTGGGAACCAGGTTTCTCTGTCGCTGAAGGCGCCGCTGTTGCTGCTAGAAAAGCTCTTGATCGCTCTGGGGTTCGCGCTAAAGATCTTGAAGTCGTCATTTACTCTGCCGTTTGCAGGGAACAGTTTGAACCCGCTACCGCTTGCTCGGTTGCTGCAAAGCTTGGCGTCAGCAGCAACGCTTTGGTTTACGACCTCAGTAACGCTTGCTTGGGCGTACTCAATGGAATTCTCGATATTGCAAATCGAATTGAACTTGGCCAAGTGCGGGCCGGGGTGGTTGTTTCCTGCGAAACCTCTCGCGAAATCAACGACACCATGATTGCAGAACTTTTGAAAAAGAAAAACATCCAGACTTACAAAGAAACTCTTGCAACTTTAACAGGAGGTTCTGGCGCAGTCGCAGTGGTGGTAACCGATGGCTCCTTTACCAAGGAACCTCGTCGCAGGTTGGTTGCTGCCAGTGCGCAAACCGCCCCAGAGCATCATAGGCTTTGTCGGTGGGGCCTTACTGCCGAATCTATTCCTGATTTTATCCCAGATGGCGCTTCTCCTAAGCAAATTATTCAAGGTGTTATTCACGCTGCTAAACATTTTATGACAACCGATTCAGTTGCGGTGCTTAAGTATGGCGTGGATTTAGGTCTTCGAACTTGGAAAAATTTCGTCTCCAAAATCGATTGGGCACCCGATGCTATCGATAAAGTGATTTGCCATCAGGTCGGTGCGCCTCACCGTGATTCTGTCTTAAAAGCTTTGGGCATTTCTATCAACAAAGATTATTCTACATTTCCTTTTCTTGGAAATATTGGAACCGTTTCTCTGCCTTTGACCGCAGCGATTGCTGAGGAAAGGAAATTTCTGCTTCCAGGTAATAGAGTTGGGTTATTGGGGATAGGCAGCGGGCTTAACTGCCTAATGCTTGGCGTCGAATGGTAGATCTTTCTGTTGGCCTTCCGGTATCTGGCCCGCCTCAATCTCTTTTATCTTGGATCAAGGAAAATTCCTACCTTTATCCTTTTCAAGGCCATTCCCTTAATATCGGGCAGTGCAACCTTCATTACATCGATGAAGGTGATGGGTCTCCAGTATTTATGATTCATGGCAACCCAACTTGGTCTTTCTTTTACCGTAATCTTGCCCAAACTATTTCTAAACATCACAGGGTAATCGTCCCAGATCATATGGGTTGTGGCCTTTCTGATCGCCCAACGGATAAACAATATAGTTATACTCTTCAAAGTAGAATAAACGATTTTGATCAGTTGATTAATCATATTGCACCCGTTGGAAAGGTAAGCCTTGTTGTTCACGATTGGGGCGGGATGATCGGAACATCTTGGGCGGTAAGAAATGCAGAACGGATAAAAAATATCGTTTTCCTTAACACCGCTGGTTTTGCTTTGCCCAAGGGCAAGCCTCTTCCTTGGACTCTTAAGTGTTGCAGAAGTTCATTTCTAGGACCTATTTTAGTCCGGGGGTTCAATGCCTTTTGCTTGGGTGCTGCTAAATATGGCGCCATCAAAGGTCTTAACACTAAGGTTAAAACTGGTTTTCTTAAACCTTATTCAACTTGGAAAGATCGACTTGCGGTTCTTCGTTTCGTGCAGGATATTCCCATTTCCCCTTCTGACCCTTCTTACAGCATTGTTGAATCGACTCGCGAACAACTATTTAAATTAAATAACATCCCAAAAATGTTTTGCTGGGCTCGACACGATTTTATCTTCAATGATGATTTCCTTCTCGAATGGAAAAAGTATTTCCCCGATGCCAATTACCATATCTACGAAGATGCAGGGCATTACCTTCTCGAAGATGCTACCGCCCCTATCTCTGCAAAAATAAATGATTTCTTCCTGAATAATTTGGGAGACTGAGCCAATGGCACGCTCTTTTAATATCGCAGATTTAGTCCGCTTGATGGCACAGCAACTACCATCTTCTATGGCTGTTATTTGTCAACAAGGGGCACATTTACCCTCTGGCCCTCATATTTCTGCACAAACTTCTTTCGCTTCTTTACAACAAAATATTGATGCCGCTTCTAATGGCCTGCTCCATTTTGGTATTATCCCAGGTATGCGGGTTGCTGTTTTGGTCAGGCCGGGCATCGAATTCCTCCAAGTCGTTTTTTCTTTATTCAACCTTGGTGCTACTGTTGTCGTTGTTGATCCGGGGCTTGGGTTAAAAGGAATTGGCCAGTGTTTAACCGAAGCTATGCCTGATGCATTTATCGGAATTCCCCAAGCACAATATGCCAGAATTTTATTTGGCTGGGGTTCGAAAAGTATTAAAAAATCTATTACCGTTGGCCCAACTTTTTTTGCTACTTCTTGGGCGCAAGTTCTTCAAAGAGGCAGTGTTTCTAAAAATCCTGTCGTTTGTAATGCTGTTGACCCTGCTGCTATTCTTTTTACCAGTGGCAGCACAGGGGTTTCTAAAGGCGTTGTATATGAACACGAGCAATTTTATGCTCAGGTTCAATTACTTAAAACGCTTTATCATATTTCTCCGGGTGAAATTGATTTACCTACCTTTCCACTTTTCGGCCTTTTTTCTCCTGCACTTGGTATGACTGCTGTTATCCCAGAAATGGATTTTACTCAACCTGCAAAGGCTGACCCGTTTAAAATTCTTGGCGCTATCCGCCATTTTAAAGTTTCTAATCTTTTCGCTTCCCCTGCTCTTCTTAGGCAACTTGCTAGCCTTCCCAAGGATATAAATTTCCCCACATTAAAGCGCATTCTCTCGGCAGGTGCTCCGGTTCCCGCGCGTGAAATTGCAAATCTGGCGGCCCGGTTAAATTCTGGGGCGCATCTTCATACGCCGTATGGCGCTACCGAATCTCTTCCCGTTTCTACCATTTCTAGCAACCTTATCTTAAATGATACCCAGCAATTTACTTCATCTGGAAAAGGTGTTTGCGTTGGGAAACCCGTTCAAGGTATCGAAGTTCGGATTATTCAAATCGATGATTCCCCAATCGAAAATTGGTCTGATTCGCTCCGGGTTGAATCGGGCGTTATTGGGGAAATTGTCGTGCGTGGCCCTGTTGTTACTAAACATTATTTTAATCATTCTGCTCAGACTTCACTTGCCAAAATTAAAGATGCTGATGGCTCTACTTTGCACCGTATGGGCGACCTTGGTTACCTTGACCCTAATGGGAATCTTTGGTTTTGTGGCAGAAAATCTCAGCGCGTTTGCTCTGGAAATAGTATTCATCATACTGTTCCCATCGAGGGAATTTTTGATTCCGTCCCAGGTGTTTTTCGTTCTGCTCTTGTGGGTGTTGGATTGGGTCCAAATCAAATTCCGGTGCTTTGTGTTGAAAAAGAAAAAAACGCTGTCCCTGATTCAGAACTAATCCGTAACCTTTCAACTAGAGCTAAACTTTATCACCAAACCTCTAATATTCTGCACTTTTTGATCCACCCTGCTTTCCCTGTTGATGTCAGGCATAATTCTAAAATAAAGCGTGAAGTTCTTGCACAATGGGCTGCAAGGAGGCTTTTATGAAAATTCTGGTTACAGGGGGCGGGGGGTTCCTTGGTTTTGCAATCTGCTCTATGTTAATTAAACGACGGGATGAGGTTCACAGTGTTTCTCGTTCTCATTATGCAAATTTAAAAGACCTTGGGGTTCAACAATTTCTAGGGAATCTTTTAGATAAAAATTTGATCGTAGAAGCAGCAAAAGGTTGCGATGCCGTTATTCATACTGCTGCCAAGGCTGGTATCTGGGGTGCTTATCAAGATTATTATCAAACCAATGTGCTGGGAACTTCGAACATTATTCTTGCTTGCAAAGAATTAAATATTCCTAAATTAGTTTTTACTAGTTCACCTAGTGTTGTTTTTAATGGCTCTGATATGGAAGGCGTTAATGAATCTGTTCCTTATCACTCCAAGTATTTAACAGCTTATCCCCAAACAAAAGCCCTTGCGGAACAAATGGTTTTAAAAGCAAACGATGGTTCGCTTGCTACGGTGGCATTAAGGCCTCATTTAATTTGGGGGCCAGGCGACAACCATTTGGTTCCAAGAATTCTGGCCCGAGCTAAGCAAAAAAAACTTCGCAAGATTGGCTCTCGAGATGTTCTTATTGATTCTATTTATATTGATAACGCTGCGGAGGCTCATTTACTTGCTTTGGATTGCTTAAACTTTGGTTCTTCTTGTGCGGGTAAGGCTTATTTTATTTCTAACGGTGAACCTTGGAAGCTTTGGGATTTGGTGAATGCAATTATTAGGGCTGGTAAGGGAACTGAGGTTGATAAAACGATTCCCGTTTCGCTTGC
>JBDNHI010000097.1:0-19124 GCA_041694635.1 Gemmataceae bacterium
CCTGACAATCTTTGATAATATCCCGCCAGCGTTGTTCTGATCTAGGATTTTTTCTAATCGACATTGCTTGTTCTCCCTCGAGTTATTGAAAACTCCTAGGCTAACATGCCGCGCAAGAAGGGTTTTCACCGAACGGACACATATAGATAATCAGAAAATTTTGATCTCCAAGCAAATATTGGATTTGGATGCCCCATTCGTTCAGTGTAAAAGCTATAATTGAGTCCTGGAGGGATGTCATTTAAGAGGTGGCCATGTCTACCACTTAAAATTTTTACTTCACCTGTAAATACCAAGTCAGAAATTGCATTTTCAGCAGAATAATATTTGCGACTAGTTATCGAGTCTGGGCCATGCGATGGAAATGGAAATAAAAATTGGCCATTTTTTAATCCCACGATAATCAGCCGTTCCCTAAATTGTGGAACCCCGTAGTCTGCAGCATCCAGTATTCTCCAATATAGCGTGTAACCAAGCTCCTGAAATGCTTCTTGAATTTTTTTCCAAGCCTTCCCTGATTGAGCGCCTATTATTCTATATACATTTTCGAACAAAAAGCCTACTGGCTGCAGCGTATTAATTATTCTTGCATATTGTAAAAACAAATTACCTCTTTCATCATCCATGCCATTTACGCCGGCTGCCCTTGCTCCAGCAGCAGAAAATGTTTGGCACGGCGGGCCGCCAATAATAAATTCAATATTTGTAACTTCTGGGTGATAATCATTAATATCTTTGCAGATGACTTTTGTTTCATTAAGTGTTTTGTTTTTTTCTGTATTTATCTCAAGTGTTTTTGTAAAAATCTTTTCAATTTCCACGCTTTCTACAATATTAAACCCAGCATCATGAAATCCTATATCGAGGCCGCCACCGCCGCTAAAGAGGCTTAAGGTTCTAATATTTCTTTTCAGGTTTTTCTGTTGCCATTTTTTAAGCTCATCTCCAAACTTATCAGGCCATCCTGTGGATTCATCATTTATATGTAAGTTCTTCAAATATAAAGAAAACCAGTCCGAATGAACGGCCGAATTATCTATATGAAATAAGTCTTTTTGAACTACTGATTTCATGTCTAAAACTTCACTCGTAATTGATTTCAAATTTTGTGACATATTATTTTATAAGGATAACTGCATGCTGCAGCAAAGGGCACAACAGATATTCGTTTGCACAAGTTATCTTCGTCAACATTGCGCCCTGCACAAACTTTCTCCAGCGACAACAAGTTATGGAAATGGGCATAATGATTACAGAATTAATCTATTAGCTATAGTATGACGATGAGAAAAGTCCCGTCAAGAATAAAGATCAAATTATCAATGGCGATTGCAGGTGCCCGGTGTCTATCACGGGAGGCAGTCATTGGGCCATAAGGCCGTGTGAGGGTGGATTGATCTGCGTAAAATCAATAGGTTATATTTTATTGAAGCCTAACGATTCAGTTCGGCTCGTAGTTTGCCGGTCTTCAAGGCTTCGATTTCGTCAGCAACCTCATAACCCTTTTTCGTCATCCGGAAGGTCTCGCCTTTGGTTCCAGCAGCTTCAACAAGACGGTGTTCACGAAGCTCATCCAAAGCGGCCTTCCAACGAGCTTCCTCTCGGTCGTTCTGAGGATCGACAAAGTTTTTATTCGCTGCTTGAATCGCAGCCCCACCCAGATGCCGGATGTAGAGTATGTGGCCACTCCCATCCTTTGCGGCAACCAGAAGTTGCTGCGCATCACCACTCAATGAAGCTGCGACCAACTCTTTGCGTCCAGCCCTCGCTGACCCAGCAAGGGATTCTAACTCCTCAACTTGCTTCCGAAGCGATGCGTTCTCGGTTTGGAGGCGAGAAATATCCTCGAGAGTTATCTTTGGGTCAATTACATCACTTCCATGAATCCAGCCTGCAAGGTCTTCGTTGCGCTCGACATTAGCGTGTCAGTTCGGCAATCTTCCACACCGTGAGCCAGCCTCGAAGTAGATAACCACTTTTCCTCAGATTCTCCGGCGTCGGCTCGGCCGAAGGGCTGGCACCGGATTCGCCCGCCGTCAGGTGAATTCGCTTCATTAGTGTACCAAACCAGTCGTCTGGGCGACGGGTCATAATCTCCCGTTCGAGGTCGATCACCGGAACGCCTCGTTCCTTCGCCAGAACACGCAGAGCAACATTGAATTTTTGAGTCCGTGCGAACTGTGCTTTGAAAGGTGGGATTGTGTTCAAGATCGGAATGGCCCCGTGGTCGAGGATTAGGTCAATGGCTTTTGTCATGTTATTCCGGTAGTCGTCGAGAGTGACGCCATCTTTTACATCGTAGATGCCGCACTCGATCGTCACCATGCGCGGCCTGTACTCGTCGAGCATCTTCGCCAGAGCAGGCAACCTACGCTTCCCGCCATCGAGCAACATGGCCGACTTCAGCCCGCTCTCTGCCGTGTGCGCCCGGTAATGTTCCACCTCCGTTCGGCACAACCACCAACCGTCGGTCTTGCTCTTGGCGCCGGTGTGCATCCATTTAAGGATGGCCAGATCTTCGGGCGTCTTGCCCTTGCCGCTCGTGGCCCAGTTTCCAAACGGATTGGCGATGGTCATGGAACCGCCGACATGCAGCACCCCCCCTCGGTTCCCTTGAATTTGGCCGCCGCCTTCTTCATCGGGATCACATAATCCCAGTCCTCCGGCAACGGTTTGGCTGGCGAGTCTTGGCCATGACTGAAACTTGCCGACGCCAGCACAATGATTATTAGTCACATTCGCATAAAATACCTCGCAGCGTGAGAAAGTTCTTGGATCTATGTCATGCGTGTTTCTTCGCCGCCGTCACTCTACGAAAATTCGCTGAACGCTACCCGCTGCGCACGCAGAGCATGGCTTCCTCCGGGACAACGGTGGCCTTGGCCAGATCGACAATGGCGATCGCATGTGTCCGGTGTTCGTAGTGCAGTCTATCGCGGGGTTCGCTGCAGCCGGCTTGTTCGGCACTTCAGGCGTAAGTTAACCTGACCCCTGCTTACCTCGATTGAGCACGATCACTCCCGAGCGTGTCGGATCATACCTCACCGCCACGCTTGCGCCCTGCACATACCCTGCGGGCAGGTCCATCATCGTTTCGCAGCCTTGATACTCACAACCATACACCTCGTATCGGTAGCGCACAACCCACGGATTCTGACGATAGAGGCGTATATACCGGTTCTGCGCTAGATCGACTATCGTACCGAACGACTCCAACCCTGTCTCAAGGAACCACGCACGCCGCCGAAGCTCCCGCAACCGGATAGCTGCCAGCCCAAGCCCGACAGCCAAGATGCTTCCGCCCATCTAGAAAGTTGGCACCGTCTTGGTGAGGTCTTGGGTGAGCGCCAAGGCGAGGGCTATACTGGTGTAGACTAATCCGAGAAGTATGAATACGCGCGCTCACTGCCCCACGCCTGTGGTCAAGAATTCACGCATCGTGGTTCTCCTCGACCGACTTGATGAAGTGGGTTTGGCCTAGGATGAAGTTCATGTCGTCGGGCTTCTCGATCTTGATGGTCTTCAGTTGCACGGTGTTACCTCATTGCTTATGCCGATAAACCCACATCACGCCGTTATCGCTGCTGTCGCCGGCGACATGGCAGAAGTAGGCGTTCAATTCACGGTCGTAGCAGGTGTTGGCGGCATATTGAAACTTGGGACCGTCCGCCGGGAAGGGGAGCGGGTCTGCCCATTTATTGGTCTTCGGATCATAAACAAGGATCCCCATTGTCTTTCCCTTGAAGTGGATCGCCACGACAATGTCGAGCCGAGCATCGTATTCGTAGAACGCGGCGTTGGTGTTGGCTGCCGCTGGTGCGGTCCCGGTCGGCTTCAGATGGCTCCAAGTGCTGGCCTCGATGTCGTAGGCCATGAGTCCCTCATCCTTCGAGTTGTCGCCGTCATTGCGATAGATGCGGTTCCGCTTGGAATCGTAACAGCCGCAAGCGTCATAACCCTTGGGGGCCGGTCCTTTCGGCTTCGCATCGGACCACTGGTTCTTGGCGGGATCGAAAATTGCCACAGTGTCGGAACCCACCGCAAAGAATTGCTTCTTCGAGGGGAGGTAGTGTAACTGGGGGAATCCGCCTGCGTTTACAGCGGTCGAGTTGTTCGTCGGGGAGCGTTCAAACTTTCCCGAGGCTTCATCGTAGTACCAGGGGGAGAAGACCGCCTTCTTCTTGCCTTTCATTTGTTCTTCGAGCAGCTTCAAGCCTTCGTCCATCTGTTTCTCACCGCCAAGGAAGTATCTGGGAAGTGGGTTGCTCGACCAACTTACAAAGGCGAATTTCTTTCGGTCGGAATCGTAGGTGAGGTAGCCCCAGGCATGAACCAACGGATGGAGCGGAATGGGCTGTTTTTCATTGTCGATCAACTGTCCGTTATCATCGATCTTGAGTTCCTTATCTTTGACTTGCTGGTTAAAGGTCTTCGTGTTCATGCCGGGGTAAAGGCACATCCAGGCGTGAGCGTTGATGTCGTAGAACCACAGGTCGTCCATGGCGTGGCCATCGGGCTTGACATAGGCATGGACGCCTTCGCCGAAGAGGAGGGCTCCCCGTTTGTCAGGTGTGAGGATAAGAGCTTTGGCACCCCACGAACTGCCCCGTGCCTTGCCCCACTTTGGATCTTTGGCGGGAACACCAAGATTGAGCCACTGGTTGTCGCCCATCGCTTTGATCTTCGCGATGTGCAGCCCCGGTTTGCTGGGCAGTTCGGCGAGCGGCCCTTTGTCCTGGGCGAGCGCCGTCAGGCTCACGGTGATGAAACCGGCCAGAGTCATAAAGGTGCGGATCATGGAGAATTCCTTTTTGAATGTCGACCTGGGCGAAGCGGCACAAGTCATTTTTTCCTTACGCCTGTAGATGGTCGCTTCACCACATTCTTCGTCTTGGCTCGCCGCCAGACGAAAGGCGATCGTCGCCCTGTGGTGGTAGCGCATTGTGCCGGTGATCGTGTTGTCCTTGGGGGAGGGGCCTGCCATCCCCTTTGATCTCGAACCGATCTCCGGAAAAAACCCACATGAACTTTGCACCCGAGGTTCCGGTTGCCGAACAAGTCTGCTCGCCACTCAGTTGGTCCTTGGTGACAGTGCCGTAATCGCTTCCGATGGGTGGAGTCGGTCCGGCCTGCTTGGCGCAAGAGGCATGAATCAACATCGCAACGGCCATCGCTACCAGAAGTATCCTGCGACCGATCATGATGCTACCTCCGCCGCCTAACGGTCAGCTTCAGCGTTTTGCTAGGCGGCATTGTTTCTGGCTTACCGTGTCTCATCATCGGGTTGTTCACTTGCCACTTTGTTCCCGCTGCCACTCCACTACGGCAGCCGAGTGGCAGGCCGTTCCGCCTGCCACTCGACAACCGCGCCCGTGGGTCGCACAGGCTGGCCCTTGGCATCGAGCATCACGCCGCGGCACACGAAAAGCAGCGAGAGCATCTTTTGCTGCTTCAAGTCATACAAGGCGATACCTTCTCCCGCAGTCCGCATTCGAATGCGACCGCCTTCGTAGAGATGGTCTGTCTGCCATTGACCGGTCAGGCGAATCCGGGCCGGGCCTGCATCGATGGCTTCCACCTGGGCTTTCAGTTGGTTGACCGTCAATTTTCGCCCGACCAGGTGCGACGCATCGCTGATGGGGGAGATAACCCGGTAGAACATACCCGAGACGGCCTCCGGCACGGTCCACGGCGTTCCGGCCTCAGCCTTCGGAGGCGACAGCGTCGCCCACTCCTTGGCGGTGAGGGTGATGCTATCGACCACCGCACCTCCATCGGACCGCAACTCTCCATCCCACTCGTACAATTTCCCGACGGGATATTTCGCCGGGGCGGAGGTCCGACCGCCGCCGAGCATATAGCGGGTGTAAACCGCCAGCGTCACACTGTCATCGGGCCGGACTCCCACTCCTCTGCCGCGACCGGTGTAATGGTCCACTGGCTTGGTTTGGCGTGGGGTTACTTTACCAAAATCCTTCAGGACCGCGGCCACGGCAGCCAGCATCTCCCGCGCTTCCACCTTGGGATCTCGGTCTTTCCAGTCCAAATAGGCCAAGACCTTCCCATCCGGCGAGACAATCCAGATGCCTTGATACCGATCTTTTTGAGACTGGATCGAGCGGAACAACTCGCCGCCGGCATCCTTGGCTTGGCGGACCTCATACAGATTCACAGCGACCGGCACAAAACTGCGGGAAATTTGGGCAATCACGGCATCGTCCGACAGAGGGCCCGCACGGAGCCCAAAGACGAAACCTCAGCATCTTTCCAGAGGATCGTCCCCCGAGGCCCAGAGGAAGATGGGACGCTTCTCCTCTTTGGCCAACCGTTGCCCCTCGGTCAGGTCGGTGAGCCAGGGGATTTGTTGCCACTTCAATTCCGTCGGCAGCGGCTTGATCACCGCAGCCCTGTCGTCCAAGAGCTTCCGCTGCGTTTTCGCCGCTTCCGCCTGCTTGGGATCCGGGGGCGTTGGCGTTTGTGCCCAAGCGATGGGAGCGATGGTCAAGAACATCGTAATGATGATTGCGGTTTTCGTTCTCATAGTTGCACTTTCGTTCCTCATGGTACGGGTAGAAACGCCTAACAGATATTCGTTTGCCCAAGCTATCTTGGTCAACATTGCACCCTGCACAAACTATCTCCGGGGACGACGAGTCGCAGAAATGGGCGTAATAATTGCAAAATTAATCTATCAGCATAGTATGATGATGAAAAACCCCGTCAAGAAAAAAGATAGAATTATAAATTGAGATTGCATGTGCCCGGTGTTCGTAGCGGAGTCTATCACGGGAGGCAGTTATTGCGCCACAAGCTTTAGTGAGCGTGGATTGATCTGCGTAAAATCAATAGAATAGGTGTAATTTATTGATGCCTAACGACCCAAACTCCGCGATGGCGGCCACGAGATGCGCCGATTGCAACCGCGATGCGATGCCGCCGTTCGCGGCAGCGCTTGGTTCGGCGTGCTTTGTGTCTAGGGGCTACCTGACCTGCTTGAAGTGCTCCTTGATGCCGGCCCGGTCAACCGCAACGCATTGTTCGGCCTGATTTGGCCGCTATTCGACTATCGACCCCCTTTTCGCCTCTCCAAATGGCCCAAAAAATCCGGACCCCTTGAATTATCTGGCGGGACAGCCGACTACTTTCCGGTGGCAAAATATCCACTCCGCAGGGCGCGACCGCCATTGCCGGCGGGAGGCAGCCGATCGGTGTGCGACTCGCCCTTGGCCAGTTCAAACGCAAAGCCGATGGGAGTGCGCCCCGGACGCTCGATATCCTGACTCTTGCCGTTGGCGTCTCCCCAGCGGCCCCAGACTTCTCCGGGGGCGACGATGTCGAAGCGAACGAAAACTTTCTTTGTCCGGTCGTATTCCAGGATGCCGTGGATCGGCGTGGCGAAACCGAAGCGCAGTGGCCCATTCGGCGAGGTGGCCTTGGCTGCGTCATAGTCACTGCCCGTGTGGACCAAGCCTTCCAGACTCAGACGAATCCGGCCGGGGGAAACATCGTCCACCACGAGCGTCAGGACGGCTTTCTTGATCTCGTTCTTGGACACGATGCCGTCTTCGCTGGTTAACGCACGGCTGGGCGACAGATGGAAACGAGCCATGCGTTCGCTAATGGCCGACGCCACCGGCAGCTTTTCTCCCTTGACCGGGTTGGCCGGCACCAGCACTTGCCATTCCTCCCGCGTGAGCCACATATATTCGGTGTTCGGTTCCAGCATGAATGTAGGGATGCTGCGGAAATCCACTTTCTTGGCATGGCGCAACGGGCCCTTGTCGTCGCGGCTCATGAAACGGCCATGCACCTTGAGAATCAGGCCTCCCTCCGGCGGAGAGGGAATCACCCGCTCGGCCGGTTCCAGATCGCGCACCACCACGGCACCCGGCTTGCGTTCAGCCTCCGGCAGCTTCTGAAATGTTTCCAGCACCTTGGCGGAAGGCTCCCCACCCAGGTACTTGCCGCTGGGCGACACGCAACTCATGTAACCGCTACTCGTCACCCAATGCTTTTTGATGCCGGCACCGCGCAGAAACTCCCCCTCCGGGCCTTTCGCGTTCTGCACTTCGGTCGGCACCGCTGCGGCAATGAAGTTCTCCTTGATGAGCTTGATGCTGGCATCGGTCCATTGAGAGGGCGCACGGCCCCCGCGACCCGCCGTTCAGCATCCCGCAGCGGGCGCACCGCCGCTGCCTGCCCAGATGAAGAGTGGCTTGCCTTCCGCGGCCGCCTTTTGCCGTGCTTCCCAGATGGTGGGATACCAGGCAATCTCCATCCAGCGCGATTCACCAGCGTGCGGCTTGATTAGTTGATGCAGCTTCTCGAACTCAGCGACGGGCAGCTTGCCGCCCTCCTTCTCCTGTCCCGCAGCCTGTCGGTGCAGACTGGGGAGCACACTCACGGCGAACACCACCGCCGCAAGGGTGGCTCGTTTAGAAAGACTCGTCCAGATCATGTCTTGCTCCTTTACTTTGGTAAACAAGGGACAAGCCAATGTGGCTCCGTTATTTGTCCCACTTGATCGTGCCAAACGACCAAGCTCACCTGACCAGACTTACAATCAGGATGGCTCCTGACCCCGGCATCCAGTTCGAGCCGCAATGGCAGCTATTTCTCGGCGTGCTTGTAGATAAATGTTTTCATCCCTTGGGGCTTGGAGGAGAAGAACAAAACCACACCGTCCGTGCCGAGCGGTACCGCACTGACACTATGTCCCGCGTACTTCGGGAACGGCATTCCGGCAGTCTTCGAAAGTGCCAAGCCTTCTTTTTCTCTGGTAGCGGCGTGCCCTACAGGGGTCTGGGCCTATGGTAGGTGTGCCGCTCATCTGGCTGCCTAACAGGTATTCGTTTGCGCAAACTATCTTGGTCAATATTGCGCCCTTTGCAAACTATCTCCATCGACGAGTCGCAGATTGGGCGCCCAAATCTTCTTAGATAAATACACTTGATCACAACAAATTAAAGAGTCAAGAACTATCTGAAAATTTAATAGAGATTTTTTAGCTGGGTATTTTCTAGACCCCCAGTCAGGAAAAGTTCACTAGCATTCCTGTTGCCCCGACCTTGAGGGGTTGAAACTTTCCAATTTATCCATTGAAGACCTGTCCACTGCTTGGATGAGTGCCCCGACTTTGAGAGATTGAAACAAGATTCGCTGCTTCTGGGGATTTCTACTCTTAATATCACTTACCCAAGCTTAGTTTATCTAAGCGTTGTGTCAAAGGAATTATGTGTCCGTTCGGCGAAGTACAGGTTCCAATAAGCGAATTGAATCAAGTTTTTAATTACATGATTGTCAAAAGCGTGTGAAGTTGATTTGCAGGAAAGTGGATAACTACCTTGGTTAGCGTTGTTCTGTTCTGGGATTTCTTCTAATAGACATTGCTTATTCTCCCTCGAGTTATTGAAAACTCCAAGGCTAACATGCCCCGCAAGAATGGTTTTCACCGAACGGTTACTCTTTAGCGATTGTTGCCAAGGTTTCATGATGAGGATTTTTCTGGTAATATTGGCCAATAACAATTATCATCTTGATTACTACCGTAGGGAATCACCATGCATCCTATTACTCGCCGTGAAGCGCTGACCTTGTCTGGTCTGACCGTTGCGGGATTTTCTCAATCCCGGCAGCCATCTAAGTCATTTGGCCAGGCCAAGGCTTGCATATTACTGTTTCCGTATGGTTCTCCCCCTCAGCATGAGATGTTTGATCCCAAGCCGGATGCCCCGGTTGAAATTCAAGGTGAAATGAAATCCATTGCCACCTGCATGCCGGGGGTTCGTATAGGAGAGGGGATTCCTGCACTGGCACCGATAATGGATAGGCTTGCCGTTATTCGTTCGGTGAATCATCCCTACCCACAGCATGGAGTTGCTTACGCTGTTTCTGGAATCCCAACATATACCCCGGAACTTGAAGACAAGCCACGAGACGCCCGCCACTGGCCATTTATTGGTTCTGTCGTGGATTACATCGAGCAAATTCGTTCTGGTGGTGCAATTCCCACGGTGCCTCGAAATATCGCACTGCCCTGGCTTCTGAATTCCAAAACTGATCTGAATGTTAGCGCCGGGCCCTTTGCTGCGTTTCTTGGGCAGGCGCATGACCCGGTCTGGACGGATTTTGATGGTGTGGGCACTAAAAATGCCCCCCGTTATACGGATGGTCAAGCCAAGGATTATTTAGACCCCTTTCAAGAAACAACCTTTGGTGGCAAGTTTCGTGTTTCCTCCCTTGGGCAAAAAGTCGATGGTCTTTCCCCTGATCGATTGCAGGCAAGGCGTGAGCTTCTGCGCCGTATGGAATTAGTGCCACCACGATTGTTTGACAAATATCATGATCTTGCATTCTCTTTGCTAATGTCTGGCAAGACGCTCAACGCATTAGATCTTAGCCGAGAGCCACAACCCTTGCGGGAAAAATATGGCCCCACGCTATTCGGTCAATCATGTTTGGCAGCACGAAGGCTGGTTGAGGCAGGCAGTAAATTTGTTACGGTTTTCTGGGATGGTTTTGGCCAGTTTGCCAATTGTGGTTGGGATACGCACAACAATCACTATCCCCGTCTAAAGAACTACCTGCTGCCTAGTTTCAATCAGGCCTACCCGACACTGATCCAAGATTTGGAACAACGGGGCATGCTTGATTCTACCTTGGTCATGTGGTTGAGCGAACATGGTCGAACGCCTAAAATTGATAGCAAGCCCAAAGGCGCAGGCCGCCATCATTGGTCTCAAGCTTATTCGGTAGTTCTTGCGGGCGGTGGGGCGGCTAGGGGCAAGGTGATTGGTAGTACCGATAAATATGCTGGCGAAGTCAAAGACACTCCGGTTTCACCGAAAGACATTCTTGCTACCGCATTTTACCTGCTTGGCATCGACCCTGAAACAAGAGTGCCCGACACATTTGGACGGCCAATGCCAATCGCAGGCGAAGGAATAGTTCGGCACGAACTAATTTCGTAAATGAATAAAAGTCATTTAAGCAAAAGATACTATAGATTTTTTAAAAGCTATAATGGGGTGTGTGTTCGTAACCGATTCAGTTAAAACTCTCCTTTAGGCGATGTTAGTTAGGACTTATGCAGTTGCCGGGCTTGCGCAGCTTTATGCACAAAGTCCGCTTGACTGCTGGGTTCATTCACTAGGTGCCTGAAGAAATTCTTCCGCGCTAACCCCTGCCTGTTTGAGTACGCCACCGAGCGTACCTATTTGATTTTGCGATGGTTCGGAACAACGCAGCCCATTGAACGATGCCGCATGATGATGTGGCTACCTTTTTAACGAAGGGCAACAAAGCCAAGTTGTTCGAGCGCGCGGACAGTTTTTGCGCCAGAGACATTCGGTAGTCTAGGTATGCACCGCTACATCGAATGTAGTTATTAAGGCACGGCCAGATGAAGTAATTGGAAATTCTTCAAGGTAAAGTTCGGTAGCTTCGCGTAGATTTGCTAGAGCTTCTTCAATGGTTTCGCCCTGCGTGGTTGTTCCTGTTTCAGGATTTAAAGCGGTAAATCCGCCTTCTGGCGCTGGAATGAGCACGGCTGTGAGAACCATTTGCAATACCTCAGAAAAGTTAAAGGAATTAATCCCCTCTATCTCAATTTTTTAATCCTTTTAATCCGAACTCGATTCTATCCGCAACTACATATCGCAGGAACAGAAGAAATCCCGCTTCTTTTCATATTCAAGTATTTTAACCGAGTTGTGCAGCGATTACAAAAATAAATTGAGCCAAAAAGGGGACAGGCACCTTTTAAATAGATTAATTTGATAATCCCTCTGAAAATAGATATTCCTTTTTAATTCCAAGTTTCATAAACGTGCCTGTCCCCTTTTTGGTGGGCAAACGGTTGTTGCAAATCTATCGCAACAGAGGTACTCTTATCTTTAATTCCAAAACCCTGATAGAGGCAAACAAATGATTCCTGCTATTCTGATTTCCCTTATTGTTTTTGCGGCAGATGTCGAGTTCAAACCCGACCAGAGCAAGCTTCCCGTTCCTGCGCCTAAGGGTGCAACCTCGCTTCTCGATGACAAGGGTAAACATTTATTCTTGAGCATGGCAGGGGAAAAAGTCGACTGGCCGGTTGAGGATGGGATGCTCATTTCCACACCCAAAGGGAATAGGAATCATATTGTCTCCAAACTTCACTTTCGGGATGCGGATATCCATGTTGAATTTATGCTTCCTGAAAAGGGGACTGCGAATAGTGGTGTCTACCTTCACGGGAACTACGAGGTTCAGATTCTGAACTCTTTTGGCAAGGAGAAGGAAAAGATCACCCAGGAAGATGCGGGTGCGCTGTATGGTTTTTCTAAACCTCTTGTGAATGCCTGTCGTAAACCAGGAGAGTGGCAGGTTTTTGATATTCGCTACCGGGCACCTAGGCGAAATGATGCGGGGGCGATCATCGAGAACGGAACCGTCACGGTCTGGTTTAACGAAATGAAAGTGCAGGATGGGACGACATTTGGCGAACCCAAGTCGGTGTTTCACCCGTTCCGATTTGGAACAACCCCGTATCTGGAAAAAATCCGAGATATACAGAAGAAGACCATGACCGGACCCGTGTTTCTTCAAGACCATGCTAACCCTGTGAAGTTTCGCAATGTCTGGGTTAAACCCGCAGATGAACACGCCTTCATTTACGAACCCGCAAAATAAACTAGGATCAGCAAGCTAGTGTTTGGGCGCAATAAAAGTTAAGCAACATTAAATTGAGTGGCGGCGCACTTTTGCGGCGTCCCGCTTCAACGCAGGGTTAGTCTGCGATTTCAAGATACTCGACGATACTTTCTGGTTGGGGAATGATTAAACCGTCTTCACGAAGGCCTTCGATATGGAACTCAATAGCTTCTCGAATTTCACGCTCGGTTTCTTCGACGGTGTGGCCAGTAGCTACGCAACCTGGCAAATCTGGCACGTAAGCTGAGTAGTTGTTTGCTGTTTTTTCGAGAACGATTGCGTAACGCATAGAGTTACTCCTTTAGTTTTGCTTGTTTGAGTATGCTGTTCAAAGTGCCGGGCGCCAAATCATCGCTTGGTTTTCCGGGCACAGTGACACGGCCACTTTTGATGTGATGCTTGAATTGACGATGACTACCTCGCGTTGCAGCGAGATACCATCCATCCGTCTTTAGCATCATCAAGATTTCATTTACTTTCATGCGGCTAGGATAGCATATTGCTATGGCGCTGCCAAAAATTACCTAACAATGATTAGATGGAATTAATTCCATCTATCTCGGCTTTTCATTCTTGCTAATCCGGAATAGTATGTCGCTGGAACGGAAGAGCTCCCGCCTCTCTTCATGCTGTAGTATTTTAACCGGGGTGCGGCACGATTGCAAAGAAAAATCATTCAGGAACTAGGCTAACATTTTAGGCAAGGATTTCCCGAACCACTTGCCCTGCAAGATCCGTTAAGCGGAAATCACGACCATTAAAGCGATAAGTAAGCTTGGTATGTTCCAAACCAAGTAGGTGTAAAATGGTGGCGTGAATATCGTTAACCCCAACGCGATTTTCCACCGCCTTGTAACCAAAATCATCGGTCTTGCCATAATGCACGCCGCCTTTAATACCTGCGCCAGCAAGCCACATTGTATGGGCGTGAGGATTATGATCACGGCCTTTAGAGCCTTGTGAATCTGGTGTGCGGCCAAATTCTCCTCCCCAAATCACCAAAGTGGAATCAAACAAACCTCGTTGTTTTAAGTCAGCTAAGAGAGCCGCTACAGGTTGATCATTGGTAGCTGCACAATCGCGATGATTTTGATCGATATTGTCGTGACCATCCCAAGGAACATCAGCAACCGCACCGCCAGAAATACGGCTTGATGATGAAAAGATTTGAACAAAGCGAACGCCACGCTCTACAAGTCGCCTCGCTAAAAGACATTGCCTTCCGAAGCTTGCAGTCTCGGGTTTATCTAAGCCATACCTTTGCTGAAGTTGCTGTGGTTCTTGACGCAGATCCATCGCTTCAGGGGCAGCGGATTGCATTCGGTAAGCTAATTCAAACGCTTGAATCCGAGCCGCTAGGTTGGCTTCCTGTGGCCTAGAATCTTGATGTGCTTGGTTTAACTGTTTTAGAATATCTAGTTGTGCCCGCTGTTGTGCATCAGATTGACCTGAAGGGCGAACGAGGTTAGCGATTTCCTCCTGTCGGCTTGCATCAAGCGTGATTGGTTGGTAGTTTTTGGGTAAAAAACCAGGGGACCAAAGATTATCATCGCCTCGGGGTTTAGGGCCGTGCATAACCACGAAGGCCGGCAGGTTTTCGTTCATACTACCCAATCCGTAGTTAACCCAAGAACCCAACGAAGGATATCCCGGACGATTAACACCTGCTGATAATTCGATTCCAGCGGGGGCGTGATTATTCTGCGAGTTGTAGCAAGAATGAATAAAGGCAAGGTCATCAACATGCTGGGCGGTTTGAGGCAAGAGTTCGGAAACCCAAGTGCCCGATTTACCGTATTGCTTAAAAGAAAAAGGCGACTTCAAGCATTTGCCACTCGTGGTGAAGAAACCAGTTTTCGGATCTGCGCCTGCAAGAGCTTGCCCATCTCTGCGTTGCAATTCGGGTTTGTAATCGAACAGGTCGACATGAGATGGTCCACCGGTCATAAATAACCAAATGACCGATTTTGCTTTGGGAGCAAAATGAGGTTGCTGCGGACTCGCCGCCGCTGTTTCTTGGTTGAGTAACGATGATAACGCTAAGGAACCAAGGCCCATCCCAGTTTCTTTGAGAAATCTTCGGCGCATAGGTAAAGAAACAATCGGTGGTTTCATTTTCAATCTCTCTTCGCCACCTAGGGCGACTACTAGGGCGACTAATCGACAAATACAAATTCATTCAAACACAATAACACATGGCACACATCGGAAAGTGCCTGATCCATTGCAGTAGGCGTGGTGCCATAACTAGCAGCCTGAGCATTCAAAAATGCCAGCATCCGACTTGCTTCTGCTTCAGTTGGATTACGAGTCAAGGCAATGCGATAAGCTTCTGCAATGCTAATGGGAATTTCAGCAGCAGATTTAGGTTTAACACGCTGGGCCAATTTCTCTGCTCGGGTACGAACAAAGGGCGAATTCAAAAATGCCAGCGATTGCGTTGGCACGGTTGTCACCGAGCGTTCGCCAATACTCTGGATTGGTTCGGGGGCATCGAACATTGCCATCATTGAAACCATCTGACTGCGTTTGACTGTAAGATAAATACTTCTTCGAGGGTTGTTGTGATCGAGGTTACCTTCGCCGAATGGCTTAGGGTCAAGGGTTGCGCTAACTGCAAGCACTGCATCACGAATAGTTTCGGCTTCCAATCTTCTGGGGGCATGGCGCCAAAACAAGCGGTTTGCCGGATCAAGTTTCAATCCATCTTGCAAGTCACCATTTTCCTGATAGACAGCACTTTGCATAATAAGCTTATGAATTGGTTTCAACTTCCAGTTATTCTTAATGAGTTCGCCCGCAAGAAACTCGAGCAATTCTGGATGGCTAGGGGCATCCCCCTGGACACCAAAATCGTTAGGAGTAGCGACTAACCCTTTGCCGAGGTGATGCTGCCAAATCCGATTGACAATGACCCTAGCGAGCAAGTGGCCTGCTCCAGCTTCGAGGTCGGTCAGCCAATTTGCAAGTGCGACTCGCGGTTCGGTCAGCACCGCAGGTGGCTTTACAGTCCAGCGCTTTTCTTGATCCTTATCGTTCATTAACACTTGAATAAACCCAGGAGCAGCTACGCCGTTCTTGCGGTCTACTTCTCCACGAATAAGGAAATGAACATCTCCGCCACGGCCTGAAGTTGCAGAGAAAACACTAAGCAAATTAGGCAAAGGTTCAAGCTTGGCCTGAATCTCAAAGGGAGTAAAAACCTTACTGGCATCGACATCAAGTTGTTTAAACCAGTGAAAGATGAGGTCAGAATTTTTCCCGTTCCATTCACCCTGATCTTGATTCAACACAGAGCGAAGCTCTTCTAGATGCTGGGGTGCAATTTTCCCCTTAAGCCCCATCGTAGCGGAGTTCGTAAATGCAAGGGCCATTTGTTTAATGGGGTCATTAATAAAGGATAAAGCAATAGTAAGAACGGTGCCGCCATCAAACCCAGCCAGTGGTTTTTCAAACGCTAAAACTGCTTCTTGATTTTCTTTGGGATCAACAGGCGACCAACCTGTCTTCTTGTCGCCATCGATTGCTAAAGCAAGTTTGGTCTTTTCAGAAGTCACCGCACCAGCTTTAAGTTTAACAGGCGCAGCTTTGGTTTTTCCATCTTTGGATGCTGCGGTAACTGTAATCTCAGCAACATTAAAATCCCCACCACCTATAGTATCGAGCTTTATTCCAGTTATATTTTTGATTAGGGTTTGAGTTGTAAAGGTAAAGGTTTCATTCTTTTCCGATTTCTCGGGTGCAAGGTAGGAACCATCTGGTTGAAGTAGGAGGCGCAATTTTCCTTTGGCTTCCAAAGCTTCGATACGAATCCATTCGCTAGGTGTTTCGCTTTGCTGTTTTTCCCAGATCAATTCCAAGCGGGTTGGCAATTCGTTTCGTTCAAATTTTTCCTTCGCAGCTTTTAACGGATTCATCACTAAGTCAAATGCTGCTTTTGCTTTTGCATACACTTCGGGGTTGGGATCCAACTTTCGATCCATCGAGTCGGTTCGACCCAAGGCTGCAACCAACCTATAATAATCGTTTTGTGGAATCGGATCATATTTATGATCGTGGCAACGCGCACAACCTACCGATAAACCCAACATCGATGATCCTAAAGTTGAAACCATATCATCGAGATGATTGGAACGAATCGTATCAAGTGTTTTGGCGGTGGTTTGCCCTGGATAAG
Source organism: Gemmataceae bacterium (assembly GCA_041694635.1). Lineage (GTDB taxonomy): Bacteria > Planctomycetota > Planctomycetia > Gemmatales > Gemmataceae > UBA969. The sequence continues at coordinate 16,871 of JBDNHI010000097.1, forward strand.
GCCCAGCAACTAAAAAGCCCGTTGCAGAGCTTGCTAAAAAATCGTTGGGGCTTAGATGATCCCCTGCAATTTGTTGACGAACAAATTCGGTGTAGGGCATATCTTGATTGAGTGCCTTGATAACAAAATCGCGGTAATGAAAAGCGCCAGCTCTATTACCATCAAATTCATATCCGCTGCTTTCTGCAAAGCGTACAGAATCTAACCAATGCCTGGCCCAGCGTTCTCCATAATGTTGGTTTTCTAATAAACGATCCAGCAATTTGCTGTACGCCTCGGGCGAGGTATCCTTAAGAAAGGCATCCATCTCAGCAGGGGTGGGTGGTAATCCGACCAGATCAAAATAAGCTCGTCGTAGCAATTTTTCCCTAGAGACTAATCCATTTGGAACAATATTTTTCTCTTCTAATTTTGCAAGGATAAATCGATCAAGTGGAGTTTTTACCCACGCTTCTTGTTTTACCTTGGGAAGTTGCACGGATACAATTGGTTTAAAGGACCACCAAGTTTTACCCTTGGCTATGTCAACTTTTTTTGCTTCTTGGGAATCTCCGCCTTTTCGTGGGTCAGGGGCGCCCATCGCAATCCACTTTTCAAAGTCGGCAATAACCTCTGCAGGAAGTTTGCCTTTAGGGGGCATTTTCGAATCGCCTGTGTAACGAATTGATTGAAGAAAATGGCCTTCATTTATTTTTTTCGAAACTATAACTGGGCCACTATCTCCGCCTTTAAGTATTCCTTCTGCGGTATCAAGCCTTAGGCCACCACGAAGCTTTTTGTTTTTTACTGCATCTGCAGAATGGCACTGGTAACAGTTTTCAACAAGGGCGGGTCGGATCTTTTGTTCAAAGAAGGCGACACCGGCAGCATCAGGGGTTTGGGCTTGGCCAATCCCAAACTGCAATAGCAACAGTAACCCAGTTAAGTAGAAGCGTATCATTTGATTAATTCTCGAGTAACTCGGATGATGCATTTCCGTTCAATAATAGGCAGGAATCTTTCAACAACCACAATACTTTAGCACTGCTATAATTATAGACCTAAATCCAAATCAATCAAATCATTTCATCTATCATTTGTAATAACCTACTTTACGGTTCGAGGAAAGATTAGGCAAAAGGGTAAGACAACTGCGGTAGGTAACCGAATTAGAATTATCGTTACCATTAGCACAACAAGAATAAATTCCTTGCATTTTTCCTCTAGGCCAAGTCTTATAGAAACATTCTCCCTGCCCTGTTTTTCAAGAGAGGCACCTTCGATGCACCGCTTTACTCTTTGCTTGTTAGTCTTTGGCTTGTGCTTTATCCCCTAATAGAGTTCGCACGAGGATCCTAATGATGAAGATAATGAGAATGTCCGCGTGGTTAGTGGTCGCCGGCCTCTCCGCTGCGATCGTCGCGATGCTTATCGTCGGCACCATGCTCTCCTCTTATTTCACGAGCGGTCAGGAGATGCTCACATGGAAAGGGCACACCAGCAGGGTCACGAGCGTGGCGTTTAGCCCGGACGGGAAACGGCTGGCATCGGCAAGCTTCGATGATACGGTGAAGGTCTGGGACGCCACGAACGGTCAGGAGATGCTCACATGGAAAGGGCACACCAGCAGGGTCACGAGCGTGGCGTTTAGCCCGGACGGGAAACGGCTGGCATCGGCAAGCGGGGATGGGAGGGTGAAGGTGTGGGACGCTCGGCCGCTGACACCTGAGCCTAAGTAAAATGCGGGTTGGGGGCCGCTCAGGAACACGAGACAAAGTAAGGTGGCTCCGGTGAGTCGCCCATTCCATTCGAAAACGAGGTGATATATGCGATTGATCGTGGCGGGTCTGTTACTGGCAGCGATGACGAGTGTTGGCTCCACTGCGGAGAAGCTCATGTTGAAAGGGCACACCAACCGGGTCTGGGGCGTGGCGTTTAGCGCGGACGGGAAACGGCTGGCATCGGCAAGCTTGGATGGGACGGTGAAGGTGTGGGACGCCACCAGCGGTCAGGAGACGCTCACTCTGAAAGGGCACACCGGCCTGGTCTGGAGCGTGTCGTTTAGTGCGGACGGGAAACGGCTGGCGTCGGCAAGCGGGGATAATACGGTGAAGGTCTGGGACGCCACGAGCGGTCAGGAGACGCTCACTCTGAAAGGGCACACTGGCCAGGTCAATAGCGTGGCGTTTAGCGCGGACGGGAAACGGCTGGCGTCGGCAAGCTTGGATAAGACGGTGAAGGTGTGGGATGCGATGAGCGGTCAGGAGACGCTCAC
>JBDNHI010000098.1:0-66620 GCA_041694635.1 Gemmataceae bacterium
GATAAGTAATAGCCATTTGCGCGTTGTAAGTGGCATTTCTAGTGCGGTTTCTTAGGAGATAATCTAATGAATATGTTTCGTTTGTTTGCAGTGATGACCCTTGGTTTAGCTTTAGTGGTGGGTGGTATTCAGGCTGCTGAAGTTGTGAAGTCTGGCCCACAGGTTGCAGAAGATGTTCCGGGGCCTTTTCATCCACTTAATGTTACAGGCGAAAACGCTGGGCAGAGAAGCTGTCTTTTCTGTTCCAATGGAGACAACCCTGTTGCAGTGATCTTTGCTCGTAAAACCGATGCGTCCCTTACCAAGCTCATTAAGAAAATTGACGCTGCTACTGCAAAAAATAGCGCTGCAATGATGGGTAGTTATGTTGTATTTCTTTCTGATTCATCTGACCTTGAAGCAAAGTTAAAAACAATGGCTAAAGATGAAAATGTTAAGAATACTGTGCTTAGCATTGATAATGTCGCTGGCCCTTCTAAATACAATATCAGCAAAGATGCAGATATTACAGTTCTGCTTTATACAGGCAGAGTGGTTAAGGCTAATCATGCCTTTAAGGGTTCTTTGAGCGATAGTGAGATCGAAAAAATCACGGGCGATATTTCTAAGATTCTCAAGTAATCGCTTTTTAAGTGATTCAGGAACTGGGAAAGTCAGGCTTTCATAAAGGGCCTGACTTTTTCTATTTAATCTAAGCTTTGTCTGTTTTTAATGACTGTTGCATAAGTTTTACCATGGGTTTTAAGATTGCACTCTTGACAATGATGGACTTTTTCTAATACGATTACATTATGTTTTCATCAACTTTTATCCTTGTAGGAAGATTTCATTGCCTATTGGCAGTTGCCAGTATGATTTTAGTTCTTTTCTTACCTTGTAATTCTTGTGCTTGTTGTATTCAAACCAAAGTTTCTAATCATTTATCTTCCTTAAAATGCTGTGCCGTTTACGAAGTTCAAAATCAATGCAATTGCTGTTTTTCTGAAGATGAAAAAGAACATTTTTCATTAGATCATCTTCAAAATAAAAATTGTCAATGTTTGACTGATTATCCAGTTTTTTTTATTGGTAGTTCTTATGTGATAAATTCTTTTTCAAATGAACTACAATTAAATGATATAAAAAATCATTCCGCCGATTTGTTTTTATCGAAGCACTTGAATGTTAGTTTTATTAATTATATGGTTTTTTATAAATTAGGCTTTAATACTTATTACCCGCCCTGTCCTACAAACCTTATTATTTGATTTTATCACTTAAAAAATCATCTTTTTACCAACCTCTTTTTTACTTGAATAATCTTGTTTAACCTTTTGTTTAGGAGTTTACTATGAGCCCATTAAATAGTGGCGAAATTAGTTGGTTTCGCTTGTTGGTGCTAACGCCTTTAGCTCGGCTACGATTTGTTTTTATCTTGGGAACTATTGGGCTTGCTCTTGCTAAATGGGATACCTTGTTAGCTGTTTGGGAGAAATGGGGCTGGAAAGTTACTGCAGGCGAAGTTGCTGGGGATGGGTCCGAATATTTTTGCCCAATGCATCCTACGGTTGTTAGTCAAAAGAAAACTGAAAAGTGTCCTATTTGCTTTATGGGCCTTAGTAAAAGAAAACTGGGCGTTTCCTCTCCGGATGTTCTTCCACCAGGCATTATTAACAGGGTTCAGCTTACCCCATATCGCGTTGCACTTGCTGGCGTTCGTACCCATACCGTTTCTTTTTTACCTTTAATTAAAGAAATTATTACAGTTGGTACTGTCGAATTTGATGAACGAGAGTTAAAGCATGTAGCTTCTAGAGTTAAAGGAAGAATAGAAAAGCTTTTTGTGAATCAGACTGGACAAATGGTTCATAAGGGAGATGAGTTAGCGGTGCTTTATAGCCCTGATATGGTGATCACGGTTCAAAATTTATTAGATGCCCGTAGGTCAAATAATCTCATCTTAGAAAAAAATGCCCGTGAAAGGCTTGAGCTTTGGGGGGTTGGTTCTGCTGAAATTGAAAAAATCCTTAAAGATGGCGTTCCCGTTCAGCGAATTACGATTCGCTCTCCTATTGATGGTCACATCTTGAAAAAATATCTAAAAGAGGGGCAGTATGTCGAAGAAGGCGGGCCGTTGTATGATGTGGCTAATTTAGAAAGTGTTTGGATTCTAGCTCAATTGTATGAAGACGACCTTGGTTTTTTTACCCCTTTTAATCACCTAGGTAAAAATGAAAAAGTAAATACAAATAGGTGGCAGGTTCTCGCTACTACCCGTGCCTACCCTAATGAAAATTTTATGGGGGTTTTATCTTTTATATACCCCCATGTGGATCAAGAAAGTAGAACCCTTTCTGTTCGATTTGAAATTGCAAACCCTGGAAATCGATTACGACCAGGGATGGCGACCAAAGTGCGCCTCGAAACTAATGCTTCTGAGCTTAAAGATTTTAAACGATCGGATGGAAAACCTGTTTTCCCATTGCAAACCAAAGATGGGAAAATTCTATCTATTCCTGAAGATTCTGTGATTGACACTGGTTCGACTCAGATTGTTTATAAACAAGAATCTCCCGGTGTTTTTCTTGGTTCTGTTGTTATTTTAGGGCCTAAATTTAAACTTGCTGATGGTCAAAATTTATTCGCCGTTTATTCTGGCATTAATGAAGGCGATACCATTGTAACCCAAGGTTCATTTCTTATTGATGCGGAAACGCGCCTAAACCCTGCCCTAGGTTCTATTTATTTTGGTTCTAACAATACAACTAAACAATCCAATCCTAGGCCTTCTACCCCTAATGATGAGGATGCCATCATTACTGCAAACCTTGGCAAACTTACGCCTTCCGACCGTATCATTGCTTTAGAACAAATTCTTTGCGTTAGTCAGCAAAATTCAAAATTGGGCTCTATGGGGGTTCCTTTAAAGTTCATTTTGGAGGGGGTAACCACATTTGTTTGCTGTGAGGGTTGTTTGGATTCTGCTAAAGGTAACCCCGAAAAAACCTTGCTAAAATTAAAAGAATTAAAAACCAAAAAAAGCAACCCAAAGCTTAAAGCCGATGGTGTCAAATGATTGCTAAATGGATTGAATTTTCTATTAAAAACCCCTTTCTGATTATTATCTTGTCAGTTGCACTTTCTGCTTGGGGAGTTTTTGCAGCCTACAATACCCCCGTTGATGCAGTGCCTGATCTTGGTGAAAATCAGGTGATTGTTTTTGCTGATTGGCCCGGGCGAAGTCCGCGCGAGATTGAAGATCAGGTTACTTATCCGCTTTCTAGAAAACTGCAGGGGTTGGCAGGTGTTCGTACGATTCGATCTACCTCCGAATTTAATTTTTCGATGATAACAGTGATTTTTGAAGACAAGGTAAACTTTTATTTTGCCCGTCAGCGCATTTTAGAACGCCTTGCCGAAAATTCTGACAAACTTCCTGCGGGGGTAACTCCCTTCCTTGCACCTGATGCCACCTCTCTTGGTCAAATTTATTGGTACACCGTGGAATCTTCTCCAGGTCTTCCGGTTGATGCCTCTCGATTATGGGCTTTAAATAAATATTTGATAGCTCCACAGCTTAATTCGGCTTCCGGCGTTGCAGAGGTTGCAAGTGTTGGCGGTATGCCTATGGAATATCAAGTGGATGTGCAACCTGAAAACCTTCGGGTTTATGGCATCACATTAAGCGAGTTATACGAGGCTATTTCTAAAAGCAATCAACCTGCAGGTGGCGGGGTCATTCAGAAAAATAATGCGGAATTCATCGTCCGTGGGATTGGCTGGATTCGTAGCAAAGAAGATATTGAAAACACGGTAATTCGTGAAGTGGATGGAACTCCGATTTATGTTCATAATATTGCATCTGTTCAAGTAGGTACAAGATTCCGTCGAGGTGTTTTTGAAAAAAATGGTTCGGAAATGGTGGGCGGCGTTGTGCTAATGCGCTACGGTGAAAATCCCTTGGCAGTTACTTCTCGTGTTAAAGAAAAAATCCGTCTTCTCCTCCCAAGCCTGCCTCTAGGCGTTCGCATTGTACCCGCCTACGACCGTACCAGACTTATTCAGGGGGCCATCCAAACACTTACCGAAGTTATCTATCACGAAATGATTATTGCTGCAATTGCCATACTTTTAATTCTCGGGCATATCCGTAGCGTTTTTGTTATTTGCATTACTCTGCCACTTTCTGTCTTGTTTTCTTTTACTATGATGTGGGCCCTAAGAATTCTTGGAATTATTGATATTCAGGCTAACATTATGTCTCTTGCGGGTATCACTATTTCTATTGGTGTGCTTGTTGATCAGGCTATTGTGATGGTTGAAAATGCAACGCATCATTTGAAAAGTAAGTTTGGCGATAAAGTAGTTTCGGGCGATATTCGGGATTTAGTTTTGCCTGCCTGTATTACCGTTGGGCGCCCCATCTTTTTTTCCGTTTTAATTATGCTGCTATCTTTTGTTCCGGTTTTTCTTCTTACCGGTCGGGAAGGGAAGTTGTTCCACCCACTTGCTTTTACTAAAAGTTTTGCTCTCATAGGTACCGCACTTTTTTCTGTTACCTTGGTCCCTGCTTTAATCCCATTATTTCTAAAAGGGCGTTTAAGTTCAGAAAATCAAAACTGGATTGTTCGCAGTTTTATTAATATTTATAAACCTTTTCTTACTTGGTTTTTACCTAAAAGAAATCTCGTTATGTGGCTTTTTGCTGCTATTTTGATTCTTGCCTCCGGCATCTTTCCTCTTCAAGCATTAGTTGGACTTGGAGCCTCAGAAAGTGCTTGGCGTATTATGTTCCTTGCTGTTTTAGGCATTGTTACCACGATCACCGTGCTTGCCACTGTTGGTTTTATGAATCAAACGCTTTCTCTGGTCACGCTTTTAATGCTGGGTTTATGTGCCTTTGGTTTTCCTAAAATCGGGGTGGCTTTTATGCCCGCCCTTGATGAAGGCACTACTTTAGATATGCCTGTTACGGTCCCTAGGGTCAGTATTACTCAGGCGATTGATGATTTAAAAGCACGAGATGCTTTGATCAGAGGTTTTCCTGAAGTTGAAAGCGTGGTAGGCAAAGCTGGAAGGGCAGATACCCCTACGGACCCCGCACCTTTAGATATGGTAGAGTCGTTTATTAATTTTCGTAGAAAAGAATTTTGGCCCCGTAGGGTTCTTAAATATAACGACGGTTTGTTTCATTCTAATTCTATTTTAATCGCATTGGAAAAGGGAAGCTTTCTTAACGGCAAGCTTGACGCTGATGAGCGTTCTAATCTTCAGGTTGATGCTACTCAGAAAGCCCTAGAGCGTTTTGATGAGGTGCAAAGGGAATTTTCTTCTCTTCGTTTTATTGAACTTGAAGCAGAACTAGGCTCGACAATGTCTACCGCTTTTGTTCGTTTTGCTTTAAACTATTTTTTTGCAACTAAGGAGTGGATAAATCCCGCTGTCAAAGTTTCTGACGACTTAGTTGCTACTTTTGAAAAAAAACTTCTCCCTGGTTTTGGATTAGCCTTGGCTAGGCATATCTCCCTTGGGGAAATTGAAAAGCAACTTAAACAATTAGCAGAAGCATTAGAACAAGAGAAATATTTGATTGAACCCGCTACAGCATTGAAATTAAATTTATCAACTTTGGATTTGTTAAAAGAAAAATTTACCTCAACATCACTTTCTTTAGCAGATATATTAACCTCTCATTTAATTCAGCTCTATGATCAAGAGTGGCGTAAAGGGGTTGCTAATCTTGATCGCGAATTGTTTTTTTATGGCACCGGTTCGTTTACTTGGTTTGCTATGGAAGAACTTCTATTCGGGCTTCGTGAATTAGGGAAACTTGATTCTAATTCTATAGGAAAATCAGCTTTTGCTCTTCTTGATAAAACGCTTGAAATTCGTTTAGGCCAAAAATCTTCCGATAAAGTTCCTGTTGAATTTGAACAGTTGCGACTGAAACTTGAACTCGATTTCCAAAAATGGGTACTATTTTGGAAACGGACTGGCGGCCCTAGGGGTGATCTTGTTGATGATGAAATGGGCAGGGTTTTACAAGTTCCAGGATGGAGTAATATTTTTACCCAACCTATCATCAACCGTATTGAAATGCTTTCAACCGGTGTACGAACCGATGTTGGTATTAAAGTTTTTGGGCCTGATTTGGGAATGATTGATCGACTTTGTAAAGAAGTTGAACTTACGGTTAAAAGTGTGCGTGGCTCTCGTGATGTTGTTGCCGCTCCTATTATGGGTAAGGGGTATCTCGATATTAATATCGATCGGGTTAAGGCTGCCCGCTTTGGTGTTAGTGTTCAAGATGCACAAATGGAAATTGAAGCTGCTATTGGCGGGCGTGTTGTGACTCAAACAGTAGAAAATCGAGAACGATTTCCTGTGCGAATTCGCTATTCCCGGGTTGAACGAGAAGATGAAACTACTATTAAACGATTATTGGTTGCAGGAAATCAAAGCGCGGATACGAACCTTAATAATGATTCGATTAATAAAATTAAACCTTCTGCTGGGCTTCATAGTCTTGGTGGTGCACATTTTGGCGGGGGCAAAAAAGTGATTCCTCTTAGCGCTTTTGCCGACATCCGATTTACCGAAGGCCCCTCTATGATTAAAAGTGAAAATGGTCAATTGATGAACCCCGTTACCCTTAATGTTCGGGGTCGCGATATGGTTGGTTTCATCGAAGAAGCTAGGCGTGTTGTAGAACAAAAAGTCGTTATGCCTGAAGGATATCACTTAGAATGGAGTGGCGAATTCGAGCATCAGTTGCGTGCTGCTAAGACTTTGCTCTTTGCTTTTCCCGCGGTTATTCTGGTTATTTTTATCATCCTGTATATGACTTATAAAGATTGGATGGATGCGTTTCTCATTATGCTTGCTTTGCCCGAAGCATTGGCCGGGGGAGCCTTCTTTTTGTTTTTCTTCCCTAAAATTCAATACGGGTGGGATACCCCTCCTTATGATTTTAGCGTCGCAGTTTGGGTCGGGTTTATTGCTTGCTTTGGCATGGCTGCTGAAACCGGTATCATTATGATGGTCTACCTTCGTGAGGCAATTGAAAATCGGGGCGGCTTGGAAAATATCAAATCCCTTAAAGAATTAGAGCAAGCCGTTCTTGATGGGGCTGTTCATCGCTTACGCCCTAAATTACTAACCGAAGGCGTTGCTATTTTAGCTATCTTCCCTATGGTATTTGCTCAAGGCGTTGGGGCCGAAGTATTAGCCCCTATGGCCTTACCCGTGTTAGGTGGCTTGCTAATTTCTGACGAAGTGGTTGATTTATTTTTACCCGTTCGATTTTATTGGGTCAGGCGTGCGAGGTGGCTTAAATTACAGGAACAAAAAGCTGCTGCTTCTAACCCTTTAATTTAATATTTATTTCCGGAACCGAGAGCCGACCTGTAGCTCGATCTAATGCTGCTTGTCTTCTAAAGGATTCGGTTTGAATTTGATAATACCTATCTCTGGTTAAAGTTAATTCTTTTTGAGCTGTAACCAGTGTTAAAAATGGAATTTTTCCTGTGATGTAGGATGATTGTGCTTCCTTAATATTGTTCCTAACCGCTGGCAGGGTGGTTTTATTTATTAAGTCAAGAATTTGATTGCTCTCTAATAATTGTTCATACGCTTCCTGCACCTGAAAATTAATCTGATCTGATAATTTTTGATAATCTGCCTTGTGCTGTGCTAACTTCGCTTGTGCTTCAGATAAGGCTGCAAATCGTTTAGATCTCTGTGAAGGCAAATTCATTCTTAAACCTATTTGATATTGCATCTGCTTATCCATTCCTTGCCAGAAACTATCGTATGCTGCCATCGCTTCATAATCAGGATTAAAATCTTTTCTTGCTAGGGCAACTGCAGAATTATCCGCACGAATCTGATCTTCAAGCGACTTTAAATCTGGCCGATTCTCCCTTGCTTCATTGCGCATTTCTTCGCTATTTCTCTTATCCATCCTTAAAAACATATCTTTCATAGGAGTTGGTAACGCTAAATCTGGCTCTAAATGTAATAAAGTATTGATACGCGCTTGTGCTACCTTCTTCATTCGTTTTAACGCTATTGACCGCTCTTTTTGTAATCCTATTTCTACTTCTGCTTGTAACACATCTTGCTGAGGTGCTTGGCCATTCTTATAGCGCGTTTCTGCATTCTGACGAAACTCTTCAATTAGTTTTAATGTATCTGAATTTACTTCCATCGCTTGATCTACCAAGTGAAAATCGTAAAAGGCTAAGCGTGCATCTTCGACCAATTGTAACTTCACAACCTCGATATCTTTTTCAGTTGCACTAGCTTGTGCTTGCGCAATATCGCCACGAAGTTGTCGTTTACCTAGCCCCGGTAACTTTTGCGAGTATTCTACCCTCATTGATACATTAACTTGGTTAGATCCAATCGTTGCTGGAGCAAGCCAACCGCCTAAATTAGGATCTTCCAGTGAAATCGCTTGGGGATACTTTGCCCAAGCTGCTTCTGAAGCCGCTGTCATTGCGGTAAGAGTTGGATTTCTTTTTAACACTTCTTTGATAAGGTCATCTACATTAAGGTTTGGTAAACCCTCAAATGCTGGAATCTTTCCTGGTAAATCTGAGTTTTGATCATTTGAAAGTGGTAGAGAAATAGCCTTATAAGATGAAGTTGGGGTGTTTTGAGTTTCTTTGACCTGTGACTGGTTTTGTTCTAGGCTTTCAATTGGTCTTGCGATTGCTATCGATGAATCTATCACTTCAGGAAAAAGCACGCAGCCGGGCGACCCCAAAACGCAGAGCATATAAAAGCCACGAATAAGTCTTTTTTTGCTAAACATTGTGTAAGCCGTTTTTAATTTGACTCAATAACTTTTAGAAACCTTTAATCATATCGGCTTATATTGTGTGTTCTCATTAGAATATCTAACGATTCTTATGATTTTAAGGGTGTTAGCTTTTTAAATTAGGAAGGTTAGGTAGATTTTAATTTTTGTTTGTAAAACCAATTAAATTTCTGATCCACAAGCATTCTTTTCAAGGTTCCGCATCCTTCCCCAAAAAAGCATTTTAAGTTAAGTAGGCCCGAATTGTCCGCGTAATGAAATTTGTTCTATTCTGAAATTTGAGCCGTAAGGGTGTTTAAAATAACATCCCCAAGCCTTCTGCTTATTAAGAAGCTTGGGGATGATTTCTAGCTGATTAATTGGCAAGTTTCAATTTTGATGGAAGTTCTTATCTGGGATATTAAAGTCGACCTTTATTTGCTGACCTTCCCGCTTTTTTTGAATTTCTTCCTCTAAAAGTATTTCTTCAGGGAACTGGTTTACCTCTTCATTGCCGTTTTGGATTTCGGATTCCGGCCCAATATGACGCATATCTATCACAGCCGACTTTCTCCAAAGTTCAATAAATTCTGGCATTATGAATAAGTAATATAAGCAACTATCCATCCCGTGGTCGTAACATAAATAAGTAAAATCTTCAGGATCTAACCCTTGCTCGGCTATATTAAATTTCGCCTGGTCAATTGCAAACTCGTGGTGAACACCTAAGCCAAATTGAAAAACCGTACACCTAAGTTTCATAAAACGCGGAATATTATTATGTGTATTCCGATTAAATATAATCCGGTCCTTATGGTTTATAAGTACGATGCACCTTGCTGACATAAGATTCTCCTTTTGTTGAAAAGGTCGGGTCAAGATGAAATAATTCCACAATTGTTATTCGTTAGCTAAATATGTTTATTTGCTCGGATTAGTTGTTTTTGACAAATAATTGATGAAGATTTTGAAAAAAGGATAAAGCAGGTTTATTGTTTAGTAGGGGCAAGGGTGAATTTTCTGAGCGTTGCATCTTTACACCCTGTTAATAAGAAACTGCCATCTTTATTTGCAAGTGCAACCTGCACCAGTTCGGTAAGTTGTGTTAAAACATCAGTTTTATTTTTTGTTTTAACATCAAAAAGAAAAGGCGAATGGGTTTTAGGAAAAACAAAAACAGAATTTGAGTCTTTAGTAAAAATTAGAGCTTCTATAGGACTAGGAGAATCGACTAAAATTTCTTGGTTTTGTTGCTTAAAATTCCATTGAGTGATTTGATTATGAACTGGGTTTCGAAGATTTATAGTTGATCCGCCATAAGTGGTTAGTGCTAAAGAAGCATCTTGATTTAGGGCAAAGGTTTAAAAAAACTGTTCTGGGCCAAAAAGCGAGGTGATAACCTTCCCAGAATCGATGTCGAAGGATTGAATTTGCCCTCCCCGAAGGCAGCAGACCATAGTTTTTCCATCTTCATTGATATCCATATGCCAAACTTGATTAGGTGAACCAAATTGGATGTTTTTAGGGTCGTATTTATCCAAGCCTTGAAAAAATTGAATTTGCGTTCCACTTTCGAGATCCCAAAGCCTAGCAGTACAATCAAGACTACAAGAGATAGCTCGTTTGCCATCAGGCAAGAATTTTACGGATCTTACACCGTGCTGGTGCCCTTTTAGCTCGCAAATAGGCTGATTATACCCTAAATCCCATAAGATAATTTTGTTGTCTTGATATGCTCCACCAGACAAGGCTCTTTTGCCATCTTTGGAAATATCTAGGGAAAGAATTTTCTCGCTATGGTTGCTAGGTAAGACATTTGATTTTGCATTTACTAAATCCCAGAGGATGATTTGTTTATCCTCGCCCCCTGAAATCGCAATTTTTTCATCTGCGGAAAAGGCTAAACAATTGATTGGCCCACGATGCCCTTCAAGAATAGTTTCTTGGAATCTTGGTACTTTAAGAATAATTTCAGATTTTTTGAAAAGCGGGATCGAAAACGCAAATAAAACGAACCCCAATAAACAAGGAATAAGAATTTTAAAACCAATTATAGGCGTAGTTACTGGTTCCTTTTTAATTGAAGTTTCTTTGAGTGCTTTGACAAACTCACTACAATTGGCCCAGCGCTTTTTGGGATTTTTGTTTAATGCCTTAGCAACGATTTCCCTTTGCACTAAAGGAAGCATAGTTAGGTCGGGTTGCCTGCTGCAATGCCCCGCCATTACCTCTGCTGCATTCCCTTCAAAAGGAACTTTGCCACCTAAGATTTTGCAATAAGTGATAGCAAGGGAATATTGATCCGAGGTTAGGCTCATTTTTTGGTTGAAGAATTCTGGGGGAGAATAGCTAGGGGTCATACAGCCACTGTGTTCATTTTTTTCTTCATCAAGAATTCGTGCAAGGCCGTAATCTCCTATTTTTAAAGAAGACCCCACGATCAACATATTTTGTGGTTTAATATCGCGGTGCAAAATCGATATTTTTTCGCCATTATCGGCTAAATGTCTTTTTTGATTAAGAAAATCGATAGTTTCCGCTGCATCAGAAAAAAACTCAAAGATTTCTTCCTGAGTCGGCTTAAAAGTTTGAACATAATCAAGAAAATTGCGCTCCGCTAACTCCATCGCAATCCAAAGATGGTTTTCCTTGAACCAAAAACCAAAAATCGTGAGAAGATGGGGGTGATGAATGTTTTTAAATAAATTTAAGGAGCGAAGCTCGACAACATCTAGCCCACGCTCCATAGGAATTATTTTCATAGCCAGGGGAATATCCCCCGGGCCGGTTGCTTGCCAAACTTCTCCAAAACTACCACGGCCTATTCTTTTAACCAAGGTGTAACCTTCAATTGCAGAAAGGCTGGGCAATAAGGACATAGACCAAATTCGGTCGGTTGAAAAATCACCCTTGGTTACTTCTAGTTGATCCGCAGAGTCAGAATTTAAATCTTCTCCAGCACCTAGCAGCCAATCCATTTCTTTTAATTCTGAAATAGCTTTGGGAATTTCATTTTCTAAATTGGGGAAAGATTGAATAATTATATCTGCATTTAAAGGTTGATTATTGAATCGATTTTCTTCCCATTGGAATAAAGCTTCTTCGAGGTCTTGTGCCAGAAGTTTAGTTTGGGCGATTTCCATTTATTGGTCACCACATTCTGGCGTTTGATCGTTTAATAGGGTACGAATCAGAATTCGAGTAACCATCCATTTTCTTGAGAGGGTGCGAAGAGGGATTTTAAGAACCGTAGCTGCTTCTGTTTGGCTTAAGCCTTGAAACCATAAAAAGTCAAAAATTTGTTTGTTTTCATCAGGAAGTAGGTTAATTTTTTCGTAAAAATCTGTCCATTCTGCATAATTAGAGGGGCCGCCATCGGGGTCCTTTGTATTAAGCAGTTCGCCTCGCCTAGTTGAGGTACTCATATCTCCAGAGTTTTTAGCTTTATTTCTTGCAATGCTAGAGCGGGCAAGGTCTTGAAGTACCCAGCGCAGGTTCTGAGAAGCAAGTTTGAAGTAGGATGCGGTATCTTCTGGTTGTAAGTTTTCGAGCGTTTTGTGAATTCGGATTACTAATTTTTGAACAATATCATCAGTTTCTTCGAGGGTGCAGAGGTTTGGGTGTTTTCGAAACATCTTTCGCGATAGCTTGCGTAGCCGATCGAGAGAATGAGCGATTAGCTCTTCCTTAGCTTTGGGCTCCTTAGCAGCAATTTTAGCTAAGAGGCAGTTAATATTTGTTGAATGCTCGAACTCGTTCATAAGTTTATTATTGTGTATTTTTAGAGGTATGTTCAATGAAAATATGGTGAATATGTAAAGAGTCTTAAATTATTTTGTTTATTTTGGCGTTCTTTTGATTTTACCTGCGTTAGTTAATTAGGTGTCAGGTGGTAATTAACTTAATTTTTGGAAATGGAGAAAAGCATGAAGAACATTAGCCGTCGGTTGTTAGTTAAGAACGCACTTACCGCATTTTGTTTATTTGGTACTGCAAAATATGCATTTTCAGCGGTATGTACGACTTGTGATGGATCTGGGACAGGGCCTTTTGAATGCTTTCATTGTAAAGGATCTGGAAAATTAAATGGTTTCAAATGTAGTTTTTGTAATGGAAAAGGTTTTGTAAAATGTGGTTCTTGCAATGGAACTGGGCAAAAAAAGTAATTGTTTAAATTAAGTTTTTAAACAATTTTGAAGTTAACTTAGTGGTTTTCAAAGATTACCTTTTAAGTTTTGATTGGAGATATTATGAGTAAGCGCAAATTTTTAGGCTTTATTATCTTAATTATTCTAAGTTTCGGGATTTATTCTGAAGAATGCTTAGCCCAAAATAAAGGTGAAGATTATAAAATACTAGCAGGAATTATTACCCAAGAATTAAAACCATCGATTGAAGAAGTGTTAAAATTTCAAAAAGTAAGTCACACTCAACAAATTACGGATTTGCATTCAAAAATAAGAAAACTTACAAAATTAGAGAATTCTTCGAATAAAGGTGTTGTTTACATCGCAAATCTAGCCAAAAATAATCTTGAAAAGATAGTTGCTCAATCCAATAAGATATCAGAAATGCCTGAAAATTCTTCTGGAATTGGTGATCTTTTTATGGGAGCGGGCCTTGTTGGGGCTCAGCTTTTTGATCCAACATTTATAACTGGAACAGTAGGTGTAGGAATGCTAGCTAAGGGTTGGAGTAGTATTAGTAATGACAATGATGCTTATGGCAAGGAATTAAAAATTCTTGTTTCTTTATTTAGAAATTTGGATGCTGTTACTATGTTACTTCCAGAATTAGCCGAGGAGAATTCTGCTAAATTAACAGAATCGGCTGAAAAATTTAAAATAGACATAGATGAGGATGCGTTTAATTTTATTGGTGGTGATTATTTTATAATTAAAAATTTGGGATCTGAATTTTCAAATGTCACCATAGAAGTTGAATTGATTGGTCTAACGGGTGAGAAAAGAAAAAACATTCACTTTCTAGAAAAATGGCCAGCTAATAGTGAAATGTTTGCAACTTACTCTATGGGGTTAACTAATCCTGATGGTAAAACATCATTAGGAAGAACTAGTGTTTTGGGTATACAAAAAGCAAATGTTCGAATTCTTTCCTCCACATTATCAACGGCTATTACTTATGATTATCAGGGTAAAGAAAAAGATGAAGACATAGAGCGATATACTCAAAAAATGGGATTAAGTTTGAAATACCATCCTTTTATTTCCGGAATATTTTTTAATGATAAACAAGGTTTCTATTTGAAAATGGATGGATTACCTGGATTAAACTGCGGTTTTGCGGTTACTTATAATAAAAATGGTGAATCAAAAAAAGAAGTTCATAAAAATCGATTTCTTAGATCAGGTCAGGAAAGTGAGTACTTTTATATGGATAATGTAAAATTTGATCCATCAAATATTGAGGTTCGTTTGCTCATTCCAGGTACTTCCTACAAACCCTTATTTAGGTTCAATAATATTGAACCTTTGCAATACAAATCTTCAAATATAATAAAGCCTTAAAATCCTATGACTTTTATAAATGAATAGCAAAATGAGATGGTATTAATTCCCTCGGGGAAGTTTGTGATCAAATCTCAGAAGATTAGATGTCCGATCCGCGACTTGTCGTCGCCGGAGATAGTTTGCGCAAACGACTACCTGATAGGCGGCGGAGGGTATTCGTGGATCCAATAACACTCGTAATTGTCATCGTCATTGCCCTTTGCATCTTCTCGTTATGTTGCGGTAAAAAATGATGAGGTTCCTTGTCGGGCGCGATTGCTTGTGCCGACGTGACGCACCGGTACTCCTGGGGTTCGTTTCCCCGTTCTGCTGGCGTTGCAGCGCAATGCTCGTTGGTGTTGCTGTCGCTTCCAATGTCGGCCTCACGGGGGTCTGTATGGCGGACCTTGCGGTGGCTGCGACGGCGCTGATTGCACCTGCCGTCGGGGATGTGGCTGCGCAGTTGATAACGAACTACTGCAGCAGTTGGTGGGCGAGGCTGGTTACGGGTTGGCTATTGGGCTTAGGGATTATCCCCACGGGGCGAATTATTACCCTGATGAGTGTCGGCGACTGCTGGCGGTAATGCCAAGATGTTGAACCCGGTTCTGCCCTTTGACTTGCCGGTGTAATTATAGCGATTTTTAATTTAATGTGTAAATTTGCAGTATAAAACGATGCGATTGAGTTATTTTGTCCGGGCTTTCACCCGATGAAATTCATTTCTGACAAAGCTATGATCATAGGTAAAATCAGAAATAAGAGCTTTTGGTTTCCCTAAAAAATAATAGTATAAGTTAGTTTTGTCGTTTAAAAGCTATATGAATTTGTGGATTTATAAAAGATCTTTATAATTAACTGAAATTTTGGCACAGATTCTTAGATCACAGCGTTAGTTAATATATTTCTGTTTTAGAAATTAAGTTTTTTCTGTTTTCGTTTTATAAAAGGGGGATTTTGTGATCACGCCATATATCCAAAAAAGGGTAATCATTCCCTTAGTGGTTTTAATTTTAATAGATTTAGCAACTTTAGGTTGCGAAGCAGCTAGGGGTATAACTTGCCCTGACGTTAGGGTTCAGAAACGGGGCTCAATATTTGACGCTAAGAGTATGGTTCTTGTTGTAACTAATGCTTCTGCTAAACCCCTGTTTGATGTTTCGGTAAGTTGTGAACGATGGGATAAACGATATATCATAAGCAGAAAACTGTCTTCAGGTGAAACGGTTGAAGCAGGGTGGGCTGAACTTCCCTCTGGCTTTAAAGCTGGAGATAAAATTTCTATTTGGGCCGAAGGGTATCTTGCCCCATTTATGGCTAAAATTGAATAAGAAGTAAAGATATTGGGTTCAGAGACAGTGCCAAAATTGGTACGGTGCTTATCCAAAGGGCCCGGACTCAGGATAGGATCGTGTGTTGGGTGGCGGGTCTTTCCTCCTTAATGCTTGGTATTCTCGCTCGGCCAACCGCTTCAACTACTCGCCTGATGGCCGGATCTGCGATGTTGGGTTCCGTCCTGCGAGGACTCCGTAATTACACCTTGGTTATTTACAGCTTAAGGTTTTTTGCTTCTGTATTTACTTTTTTTCTGCGAAGTATGATCAGGGGGTTAGCTTTTCTCGGCCAGGAAAATAGTTCCCTACATAAAGACCGTATCCAGACGCTAAGAAGAAAGGGTTTTAAATTCCAGTTCGGCCCGTAAACCCTATTACTGTGGAAATTTCTAAGCAACTTGCTTTTTTGTTTTATTTTTAAACACCCAAATTAGTTGAATAGCCTTTCCAGTTGTTAATAAAATAACAACAAAACAGACAATGGGTAAAGTCATTGCAAGCAATGTAGTGACTATTGCCATAAATAATTCAACTGATGCTACAAAGAAATTTCCAATGCCCCCGGTGGTGCTGGTTGATGTGATTCTTACAACTGCGGTTCCGCTTTGCAGTACCCCAGCTATTAGTCCGCCGGTCATCGCCGCAAGTGACCAGGCAAGCAAAGGGGATAGGTGGCTTAACTGTGTTGTTGTTATGATCGAGCCAGCGATAAATGCGATTGGGGTTGCAATTGAATCGAACAGGTTATCGATCCAAGGGATATAAAAGGCGATAATTTCAAAAAATGTAGCAGTTGCAAAAGTTATGAATGCAGGCCAAGTCCCAATCCATTCAAAGCCTGAAGATAAAGGTAGATGCCCAGACATATTCGCAATGCTCATACCTAAAAAAGGTACGAAAATACGAAAGCCACAAGCCGCACTTAACCCTACGCCAATTATCAAGCTCATTAATAATTCCATAGATCCATCATAGCTTGTTTTGTAATGGGTAGCGATATTTTTTGTTTTGAAGCTAACTACCAATGAAGCAACTTCTTGTAGGGGTGCTTAGTCTTTGGTTTTGATTTAGTTATTTTTAAAGTGCTAATTCTGTTGATTAAATCGGATAGGACTTACGCGGTTGGCGGCTTTGAGCGTAACCAGCGGGTATTTCGCATTTCGCTGGATTAAAGAGCTGTAGGCTTCAAATCTATGTTTACGAAAATCCTTACTTTGATATTTTTCCGAGTGTCCCCGACAGGAGTCGAACCTGTAACCTTCGGCTTCGGAGGCCAACGCTCTATCCAATTGAGCTACGAGGACATTGCCAAAAGGAATTATAAGCAATTCGCTCTTAAAACCAAGAAATCATTTAGAATCTAATAACGACGAAAGAATGAAAGGGCACGGGCACAAAGGTATGAAATGCGTAGGAAATCGTGGCGAGGAAGATTGAATAAAGTGTAAGGCGTGAAAGAGGATAAATACTATTAAAAGTTATTCTCCAGTCTTTGCTGTTTAGCCAAACTGCAGGATTGTTCATGTTTGCCTTGTTGTTTTAAAAGCCCTAGTTCTTCTAGTTGAAACAAAAATTCGCCGTAAATCATTAGAACAATAGAACTTGGGATTAAGAAGAAATTCGGGAGGGTCGATAATTTTGGTGTGACCTCGGCTTAGTGGATGACTTATAGAACTTTTTGTTGAAGGCGTTACAAATGCTAAGTGAAGAAGTGGTAGATCTTGTTGCCGAAACCAACGCCCTTAAGCACCAGTTAATAGAAGCCCAAAAACTTAGCAGTGTGGGGGCGATTGCTAGTAGCGTTGCCCACGAATTTAACAATGTGCTAACCACGATTATAAATTATGCGAAAATCGCTCAGCGCACCGATAACGATGACAACCGAAAACAAGCATTAGAAAAGATTTTAAAAGGCGGTCAGCGTGCTGCGGTGATTGTGAGTTGTATGCTAGGTTATGCTAGGAAGGGAAGTGTTCGCAAAGAACCTGCAGATATTGCAGCGTTGGTGGAAGAAGTTTTAGTGTTGACCGAAAAAGATTTGCACAAACATCAGATCAAACTTGAAAAAAGTTTTATCGATAGGCCGATCATTGCGGTTGTTGCATCGCAGATAGAGCAAGTGGTATTAAACCTAATTGTAAATGCAAGACAAGCGATGAAATCAGGTGGCAGGTTAAAAATTATATTAAAGAATAACGAAGAAGCTGGAGTAGCAGAGATTTCGATATGCGATTCGGGGGTTGGAATAGCTGCACAAGATATGAGGAAAATCTTCGACCCGTTCTTTACAACGAAGACTCCCGATCAAGCGGGGCAGGGTGGAACCGGCCTTGGATTAAGTGTATGTCGGCAGATAATAGAAGATCATATGGGTAGAATGCGAGTGGAAAGTGCTGTAGGAAAAGGTACAACCTTTACCATAAAGTTGCCTTTAAAGCCTGAGAAAGTCCCCGCCTGATTAATAATAAAGTTTATTTAGAATGAAAAAAGAGGTGATTGCTGTCACCTCTTTTTCATTAGAATTTTTTGGCTAAAGGTGCTGCAACTTTAAACTTTGCAATCCTTTGTAGAACAATTTGTTCGATATGATTGTCTCTCCCGATCGGGATCCAATTTGATGCAAAAACTGCATCATCGATAACTTCGAATTGTCGTTCGACGGTATTATCACTTCGAAAAGTGGCGGAACCAGCAGTTTGCCTTGCTGGCCTATCGAGGTCTTCGAGTTCTTTGAAGACTTTAACATCGACAAAGAAGCCGCCATCATCAGCCGGCTGAATTGTTACAATGGCACGATGCCTGATCGATTGGCAAGAGGCAAGAATGCGTTGCCTGAAATCTGGGCTACCTGGTTTCCAAGGCTGACCAATGCCCGGTGCAACACAAGGGAAAGTTTCGATACGGCCATCGTAGCGGTTGGAGTAAGAGACTTCAAAAAAGTCGTCAATGACATCCATACATTTTTCAAAAACAACGCCATAAGAAGCAGGCCCTAAAGGGACATAAACAGGGTTTTCACTGGTGGTTTCAAGTTCTGGTCGAACGACAGCGGGGTTTTCAAAAAGAGGCCCAGTTGCGCACCCAGTTAAGCCCAAGCTGGCGATCAATAAAGAAGCAGGGGCAACTTTAATTACCAAGATAAGATTCTTCCATCGGCTCATGATCGGCCTTTGATTGAGTATTAAATAAAAACTTTAAAAGACAGTTTCTAATGCCCACTTTGAATGATTATGTCAAGGTCAAGTGGAAGGTGAATGGGTTAAAATGGGGGGTATTAAAGGAGTGTTTTAAGGCCAGTCGCAATATCAAACTTTGGTTCATATCCCAACAACTTTTTAGCTTTGCCTATATTCGCAAGTGAATAGCGAACATCGCCAAGGCGAGCCAGAGAAAAACTAGGCTTGATATTTAGGCCAGTCAGGTTTTGTAGATTCGTTATGAGGTCGAGAAGGGAAGTTGAATGCCCTGTGCCAATATTAAAAACCTCTGTGGAAATATTAGGTTTAGAACCTGCCAGCATTAATGCCTGAACCGCATCACGAACAAAAACAAAGTCGCGAGACTGAGAACCATCGCCAAAGATAATGGGTTGAATGCCTTTTTTGAATGCCTCGGTGAAGATTGCAATAACGCCTGAATATGGGCTATCGCCCCGTTGCTTAGGCCCAAAGATGTTAAAGAATCGAAGGCGAACGGTTTCTAAATTCATAGCTTGGGCAAAGGCCAAGCAGTAAAATTCGCCCGCAAGCTTGGCAGATGCGTATGGAGAAAGTGGAAGGAGCGGGTTGTTTTCATCAAGGGCAAGTTCCCCCGTGTTGCCATAGGCGCTACTACTTGCAGCGAAGACGAGGCGGTTGCAATGGTTTGAACGAGCAGATTGTAAAACTTTGAGAGTTCCGGTTGCGCAAATTTCGTGGCTAAGAAGAGGGTTTTCTATGCTTTTTTGGACGCTGGCAACAGCAGCTAAATGATAGACCGTGCTGACCCCCGCGGTGGCTTTATTTAGCAGGTTATCATCAAGAATAGAACCTTGGATAAACTCGATGTTTGAACTTAAGTGTGAAAGATTTTCGATTTGGCCAGTGCTGAGGTCGTCGAGGATTCTGACTTTTCGCCCCGAGACAAGAAGCGCTTCAGTGAGATGTGAGCCAACAAAACCAGCGCCCCCTGTGACAAGATCGATGTTACTCACAAGGAAAACAGTGCCTCGACAAAGGAAGCGGGGTCGAAGAGTTCTAGGTCTTCCATTTTTTCGCCAACGCCAATGAATTTAACCGGAATGTTAAGGCGTTGCTTAATGCTAAAGATGGCGCCCCCCTTAGCGGTGCCATCGAGTTTGCTAAGGATGATGCCCGTGCAATGAACAGTTTTCTGGAAGTTTTCAGCTTGCATAACAGCATTTTGGCCTGTAGTGGCATCGAGAACAAGTAAAACTTCGTGGGGTGCCCCCGGAATAACTTTACTGGTAACACGGTGAATTTTTTCGAGTTCGCGCATTAGGTGGGTTTGGGTGTGGAGTCTGCCTGCAGTATCAACAATGACGAAGTCAAAGTTTCTGGCTTTAGCTTTTTCGCAGGCGTCGTGTGCGATGCTTGCGGGGTCGCTTCCGGGCAATCCTTTGACGACTTCGACGCCAATTCTTTCGCACCAGATGGTAAGCTGGTCTATAGCAGCGGCCCTAAAAGTGTCGCAAGCCGCAACGAGAACTTTTTTCCCATCTCTGCTTAATAAATGTGATAGCTTGGCAATTGAAGTGGTTTTACCCGATCCATTAACGCCTGCAATCAGAATGACGGTAGGGCCATCGAGATTTTTTTTAATGTCTCTGTTGCCATCAATTTGCAAAAGGCCAGCAAGATAATTTTGCACAAATAGTTCGACATCTTTGTCGATTTCTTTGTCGAGAAAACCTTGTTTGATTCGATCAACAAGTCCAGCGGTAGCAGCAGTACCTACATCTGCAAGATAAAGTTTTTTTTCAAGTTCCTTAAGGAAATCGTGATCGACTTTTCCTTTGAGGCGAAAAAGCCCCGCAACCCCTGCAAAGAGGTTTTTGGTTTTAGAAAGTCCCTGTTTAAGTTTATCTAGCAGAGCGCGAAACATTGGCGGTTGTCTTCCGAGCGTTGTTTAATTTTGTCTAATTCAATTACGGTGATGGAGGAAGCCCCGATAACTCTAGGAGGTAAGCCGTGGTAATCGCTGCCCCCGCCGATACAAAAATCAAGTTTAAGGGCCCAATCTTTTAAAAGCTTGCGTCTGCCAAGTTTGAATTCTGGGTATTCGATTTCAATGCCGTCCAGTCCAAGAGATTTTAATTCTAACAATTCAGCCAGAGTAATATTTTCTGGAGGATGGGCCAGTATTGAAACACCCCCAGCCTTATGAATCAGATCGCACGCCTCCAGCATTGTAAGCCATTTGCTGTTATCATCTTTATAGAACCTTAGGTGCTTATAGTAAGCATTTTGGATTGAATGAGCCCTTTTTTGATTTACGAGAATTTGGGCCAAATGGCGACTTCCAATAGCATTTTCTGGGTTGTCCCAAATGGGGCCAAGATCATTCATAACTGCTTCTAGGGTTGAGACTTTCCTGCTTTGAATAAATTCTGTTAGTTTTAAAAACCTTGCTTTGCGAAATTCTCGGTTTTTACTAAGCCCTGCTTGTAACCCTTTATGGGAAAGATTAATCATATAGCCCAGTAAATGATAAACCTTCTCGTTAAAAACGCAGGTTATTTCAACCCCGTGAATCATCTCACAGCGACCTTTTTCAGTGGGGATATTATGCGCAGCGGTGGTGTCGTGATCCGTAATAGCAATGGCTTCTAATCCAAGCTTGCAACCAGCTTCATAAATCGCGGAGGGATTTAAAAGTCCATCGCTAAAGGTGGAATGGGTGTGGAGGTCAGCACGCCTAGAAGCAGCATTTTTATAAAGGGACTGCCACAGTAGGGTGAAAGGCTGGCCTTTGGGCATTTTTAGGCTGGGCGCTCTAGGGAACAAATTTTGTCTAAAATTCCATTGATAAAAGAGGGAGAGTCTGCGGTTCCAAATCTTTTTGCTAGTTCAATTGATTCGTTCAAAATCACTTCAGAGGGTGTTTCTTTTTGATGGCTAAGTTCGAAAGTGCTAAGCCGTAATAAATTTCGGTCTACCGCTGGCATTCTAGAAATGCGCCAATTCTCGGCTGAAGTAGTCAGAGCGATATCGATACTCTCGATATTTTCTCTGGTTTTTTCGAACAAGAGGAGTGCAAAATCTCGGCTTAGTTGGTCGTTAAGCCTTGCTGTGATGAAATCCAGAGCTTGTTTAGTATCTATTTTCTGATTCAAATCCACTCTGTAAAGCAACTGAAGCGCAACTTCGCGTGCTTTCGATCTTCGATAAATCATAATAAATTATTTCACTACTTAGGGAGTTTAGAGATCAGATCAGCCATTTCGATTGCACTTAGTGCCGCTTCAAAGCCTTTGTTCCCAGCCTTGGCGCCCGAACGATTTATCGCTTGTTCTAAAGTATCACAGGTTAAAACACCAAAAATCAGGGGCACACCAGTCTGAACGGAAATCCCTGCTATGCCATTGGTAGTTGCACCAGCAACCTGATCGTAGTGGTCGGTTTCACCCTTAATGACTGCACCCAGGCAAATGATCGCAGAAAATTTTCCAGAGATTGCAAGCTTATGGGCAATTAAAGGAATTTCAAAAGAACCGGGAACACGAACCACGGTTATATTCTTATCCGCAACATTATGCTTGCGTAGGCCTTCTAAAGCACCTTCCACCAAGCGATCAACCACGGCTTGATTAAAACGCGCTGCAACAATAGCAAAGTTGTGGTTAGCAGAGTTGAAGTGCCCTTCAAGAACATTCAAAGCCATAACAGTCCCTTTTTTGTTTCCAAATTACTCAAGTACCATCAATTACGATAAGTTCATACTATTGAGAAAGTCCTTGTTGGTCTTGGTTTTACCCATTCGATTGATTAAAAGTTCCATAGCTTCAACGGGGTTCATATCGCTAAGAACCCTTCTAAGGACATAGATTTTGCGTAGTTCGTCTTCATCGAGGAGTAAATCTTCTTTACGAGTACCCGAGGCGTTGATGTCGATAGCGGGCCAAACTCTGCGGTCGACTAATTTTCTTTCGAGATGAACTTCCATATTACCGGTGCCTTTGAATTCTTCAAAAATCACTTCATCCATTCTGGAGCCGGTATCTACAAGTGCAGTAGCAATAATGGTAAGGCTTCCACCTTCTTCGAGGCTTCTAGCAGCGCCAAAGAATCGTTTTGGCTTTTGCAAAGCACCTGCATCGACCCCGCCTGAAAGAATTTTTCCGGAGCTAGGCATTTCGGAATTATAAGCCCGTGC
Source organism: Gemmataceae bacterium (assembly GCA_041694635.1). Taxonomy (GTDB): domain Bacteria; phylum Planctomycetota; class Planctomycetia; order Gemmatales; family Gemmataceae; genus UBA969. Next base: position 23,001 of record JBDNHI010000098.1, read on the forward strand.
TAGTCTGGTGATCGAGTCTAATAAAATGACAACATCGGTGCCATATTCCACTAATCGTTTTGCTTTCTCGATTACCATTTCGCAAACTTGGATATGGCGAGAAGCTGGTTCATCGAAGGTAGAACTAATCACTTCGGTGTTTGGCCCTTTTACCATGCGTTGCATCTCGGTAACTTCTTCAGGTCGTTCATCAATGAGAAGAACAATGACATAACATTCGGGATGATTTTTAAGGATGCCGTTGGCAATTTTTTGGAGAATAATAGTTTTTCCAGTCCTAGGAGGAGCAACAATCAAGCCGCGCTGGCCTTTTCCAATCGGTGCAACAAGGTCAATGACCCTGGTGCTATTTTCCGTAGAATCGTGTTCTAATCGAAATCGAGTGTTGGGGTGAAGGGGTGTAAGATCTTCGAACATAACCTTCTGATTTAAAAGGGCTGGGTCAGCATAGTTGATGGCTTCGACCCTAAGAAGAGCGAAATACTTTTCGTTTTCTTTTGGAGGTCTAATTTGGCCAGAAACGATGGTTCCGACGCGAAGTCCGAAGCGCCTGATCTGAGAAGGAGAAATATAAATGTCATCAACACAAGGCAGGTAGTTGGAATCGGGACTGCGTAAAAAGCCAAAACCATCGGGTAAAATTTCGAGCGTTCCTTCACCCAGCATAAGGCCGTTTTGCTTAATTCGTTCCTTGAGAATCAGAAAAATAAGATTCTGTTTAGTAAGCCCAGTGGTCTCAGTAATGTTTAATTCTTTGGCTGTAGTTAAAAGCTCAGGCAATTCCATTTGTTGTAAACCGGTCAGGTGCACTCCACCTCTTTTGATCTCTTCGTAACGGGAATTAACCTCGTCATCGTATCCTTTAGACCTTGAATCTTTTAACGGGTTAGGATCCTCGGTTTGTTCAAGAGGTGCGGAAAGAGGAGTTTCTTCCGGGCTTGTCTTGTAGTTTACTGCTTCCTTGATTTCTGCTTGAGGCACCTTAGTTTCAGCAGTAGGAACTTCAGCAATAGCAACCGGTTCGGTTCCAGTTTCGATAGGGACAACAGAAGAAGCCGGAGTTTTTACAACAGCCTTTTTCTTGGGTGTGAAAACAAGATCATCATCCGAGGGATCTGTAGGTTCATTTGGCTTTAAAATATTATTAGGTGCAATGGTAACCTCGTTTTCTTGGCCCACAATTTCCAAATTTTCTTTGGCTGTTTTGCTGGTTGCAGATTTGGATCGAGTTTTAGGCTTGCTAACTTTATCGTCTTTTTTACTTCTGGCTTCCGCCATTACTAATCTCCTTAATCTACCCCTTTTGCATCAACTGGTATAGATGTGCTTGCACCAGATATTGCCAAAGGAACAGAAATCATCCCGCTAATTTACAGACCTGATTGATGGAGCGGGTAACCACTTAAACTTATATACGAGAAAATCTATATTCAAGCAGTAAGAACATCCTATTGAATGTTAGAGAAATTCAAAACTTCAACAACTCCTAGAGGAGAGAAAATCAAGGCAGGTTCCATAACTTCAATAAGTCCTCGACTTGTTTAATTGTTTCTGCAAGGTCATTAGAGTTATTAAGATAATGATCACAGAAAGAGGCCTTGGTGGTCAAGGGCATTTGGGCATTTTCTCGGATTTTCCAGTTTTCTTCATTCCAGCCTCGTTGTAATATTCGTTTTTTTCTTACTTCATCAGTGCAATGTATAAACACTAGGGTTGTGCAAAGGTACCGCCAATCTTTTTCTAATAATAAAGGAATATCTAAAATAATAAATGAAAGATTAGAGAAGTTTTGGGAGTAATTGATAAATACTTGAGTTTTTGCCAAGATGGCAGGGTGTAGGATAGTTTCTAAAATCAGCATTTTTTCGTGATTATTAAAAACCTCAAGGGCAAGTTTTGCTCTTATTATCTCGCCATCATTATTAAAAACAGAGGTATGAAAGTGATTTGCGATTTGCTTTTTTATTACAGGATCCTTGAGAAGGATATGAACTTCATTATCTGCAATAAATAAATTCCCGCCTCGCTGGGCGAATAATTTTGCAACCTCGCTTTTTCCGCTCCCTATCCCGCCAACAATTGCGATTACGGGTTTCGCATTCATTTGATTTCTTTCTGGTCAAGCCAGTTGTCACCCCAGGAAACTTCGACGGTAATAGGAACTTTAAGCACTAAAAGTTTGCGAGGATTTTCTGACATTTCTTGATGTAAGATTTTTGCTACAGAGTTAACCTCTTCTTGTGGGCATTCAATCACAAGCTCATCGTGGATTTGTAATAAAAGTTTAGCCTGAAGATTATTTCTTGTAAAAGCCTGATCCACGCCAATCATTGCAAGCTTAATCAGGTCTGCAGCAGAACCTTGGATCTCCATATTAATAGCTTCGCGCTCTGGTTGGTTTCGCTGTTGAAAAGTAGTGCGGTCGCGGATTCCATCAATCCTTCTTCGTCTTCCTAAAATGGTTGAAACATAACCAGTTTCTCTGCATTTAGTAAGAAGTTGATCCTGATAATGAAGCACCTTAGGGTAGCGTGCAAAATAGGCATCAATAAATCGTGCAGCATCATAACGGTCGATTTCAAGCCTTTGGGCAAGCCCGTGCGCACTGATGCCATAAATAATACCAAAGTTTACGGTTTTTGCTGTCCGCCTCATATCAGGCGAAACCATACTTTCTGGGATAGAAAAGATTTCCGATGCAACTTGCGAGTGGATGTCTTTTTCTTTTTCGAAAGCTTTGATCATATTTTCATCGGAGCAGAAATGCGCAAGCAATCGTAATTCGATTTGTGAATAATCCGCGGAGATAAGTTTCCAACCTTCCTTAGGTAGGAAAGCTTTACGAATCTGTTGCCCCATATCTCTTCTAACAGGAATATTCTGAAGGTTAGGTTCGCTAGAAGATAATCTACCCGTTGCGGTGATGGTTTGATTAAACGATGCGTGAATCCTTCCAGTAGAGGGTTGAACCAATTCAGGCAAGGCATCGACATAAGTGCTTTTAAGCTTAGAAATTTGTCGGTAGATAAGGATTTTTCTTGGGAGGATAGCGCCCGGATGGTCAAGGGTAGCCAGTTTTTCTAGAGTTTCTTGATCCGTGCTAGCCTCTTTAGATATCCCAGTTTTTTTTAAGGTAGGCAATTGTAAATCTTCGTACAGGATTTTTCTTAGTTGTACCAGAGAATTAATCTGGAACGGCTTTCCTGCAATATTGTGGATTTCTTTTTCCATCTTTTCTAGCTCAAGGCCTAATTCGATGCCAAAAGTTTTAAGAAAATCTGAATCAATCCTAATCCCTTGAAGTTGCATTCTTGCTAAGACGCTAACCAAGGGAATTTCTACTTTGCTATATAAAGCATAAAGTGTATCTTTATTGCCGTTTATGATGGTCTTTTTGATTTCTTCTTCAAGCAAATTTGCAAGTTGTAGTGCAGCATCAGAATCTTCACAGGCGTATAGAGTTGCAAGGTATGGGTCTACTTCATTCATCATCTTTTGAACTTTGCCTTTGCCCCGCAATCCTATCAAGTCGGTTATTGGCATCATCTCGTGGTTCAGATAGCGTTTGGCTAAGTCATCTAAGCCGTGACTTCGTTCGCCAGAATGCAAAAGGTAATCTGCAATCATACTATCGCCTGCGATGCCCAGTGTAATTAGGCCGTTGACATAAAGCATAAGAAGGTCAAATTTAATATTTTGATTAACTTTTAAGATTTCGGTGGAAGAGAAAATAGGTTTTAATTTGTTGATTACGAAAGATTCGTCTAAATGGGTTGTGCCAATCGGGGTTCGCAGAGCAACATAAAAAGCTTTACTTCTTTCGATAGAAAAAGAAATCCCGACAAGTTTTGAGGTGAAGGGGTCTAAGCCTGTGGTTTCGGTGTCAAAGGCGAACTTTTTTGAGGCAGCCAGCAGGTCAACAAGAGTTAAAAAATCTGCTTCATTATCAACTAATTTGTAGTCGTAGGGCCAGGCACCTTCCCCAATTAATTTTAGGGGATTATTTACTTCAACTTTGGTCATTGCCGTTGTAAAGGTTGGAATCGCAGGATGAATATGTTTTTCAGAATGGGTATCTGATGGATTACTTTGCTGGTTAAACAAGCCAAAAGGTTCGGGGGACGATTTCTCAAGTTGCGATACCATACCCCGAAACCCCAAAGTTTTGAACAACGGGATTGCTTTACTTGGGTTGATATCTTTTACACGCCAGGCTTCCAGATTAAATTCTACGGGCGCAAAACGATCTAATGTTACTAACTTGTTTACGAGTGGGATTCTTTCTTTAAAAGTTGCAAGATTTTCCTTGCGCTTTGCTCCTGTAATTTTATCTAGGTTGGCATAAATGTTTGTAATGGTGCCAAACTGTTGGAGCAGGCTTCCAGCAGTTTTTACCCCAATGCCGTCTGCTCCAGGAATATTATCTGTGGAATCTCCTACTAAGGTTTGTAAGTCGACTACTTGCTCTGGGGTGATTCCCCAATCTGCAAGGAGTTCGGGTCTTCCGTACTCTTGCTGTTTTCTTAGGCTGTAAAGTGTGACATTATCATCAATAAGTTGCCTATAATCTTTATCTGAAGTGCATAAATAAACTTGTATGCCTCTTTTTTTTGCATGTTCTGCAATGGTTGCAAGGATATCATCTGCCTCGAACCCGGCTATGCTTATTAAAGGTATATTCATCGCATCGAGAACTTGTTGGATGAGGGGCAATTGATTGATTAAGTCTTCGGGGGGTGCATCGCGGTTAGCTTTGTAATCTGGGTAGGCATCTTTTCGGAAAGTGGGTTCGGGCCGATCCCAGCCACAAATAATGTAATCAGGTTTCTTACCCTTTAAAAACATCATATCTCGAGTGAAGCCATAAACAGCGTTTGTGGGCAACCCAGTGGGACTTGTCATACTAGGGATAGCGTGAAAAACCTGAAAAATTAAGGACAGAGAATCAACTAGGTACATAATTTCGTGCGACTGGCCCATATCAAATCTGTCTTTCTTTAATGAAAACAAACATTTTTAGCAATTTATATTGAACCTAAACGCTTTCCAAGGAATAACTATGAAATAACAAAATATCTGTAATCTTGATCCATCTTTCTTAGTTATAATAAAAAAGTGATTTAGATTGTATAAAAGTCAAGGTAAGTCCTTTTATGCTGAAAAAAACTTCCAAGATTTTCACAACACTTGGTTGTATTAATTGACTGATACTGCTTATGATTTAGAATCATATTGGAGATGTTTTAGGTTGTTTCATTTAATTCGTAGCAAGGTGATGGATTATGGCTGCTAAAGCAACGACTCGCAGTACCCCATCTAAGGGTGGGCCAAAGGGCGAATCTAAACAAGGTCTTGTAGTAACCTTGGTATTCTTTATTCTTGCAACGATTGGTCTTGGGGTAGCTACTTATTTTGGGTTTGCGGAACAAGAAGATTTGACCAAAGCAAAAGAAAAGGCCGAACTGACTCAAAAAGAAGAAGCTAAACTTATCGACTTTTATAAATTCCAATCCATTCTTTATTACACCTACATTTCTACCATCAATGGTTTCAAGCCAGAAGATTTAGATGCATATGATATTATGCGTTCGAAAATTGATGATGAATCTATCCTGCCCAAAGATAACAAATATGAAAAAGAAAAAGAAGATTTAAAAGTAGTAAAGAAAAGGATGGAAGATCTCGAGAAAATGGTATTTAAAGACGCTGCAGAAAAAGACCTTACTTTAAAATTCGATAAAGCAACTAGAAAACCCAGTAATACTTTTGATGAAATTACCATAGCTCAGTCTAAAAGGTATATTTCGCTAAAAGAACGCTTTGATAAAGTTGCAATTGAATTGAAGGAAGCCCAAGATGCCGAGAAGAAAAGTCAAGACGAACTTGTTGCCTACAAAACAAAAATTGATGTGGATCTTAAAGGTATAACTAATACTTCCGTTAAAGAATTTGATGCACTAAGGAGTGATTTTGTTAAACAACGCCAGGAAAACGACAAAAATAAAAAAGATTTACAAAATCAGCTTGCTGAACGAAGTAAAGACAAAGAGGACTTTGAAGAAAAAATCGTTAAGCTTGATAAAAAAATAAGGGATAAGGACATTGATATTGCCAACCTTGCTGGCCAATTATCCTTAACTAAAACCAAAGGCAATGAAATCGGTAAAAATATCCGACCCGATTACAAAATCGTTAGCATTGATCGTTCAGGTTCCTTGCCTTACATCAATATTGGTACAGGCGACCGCGTTAAACCTCAAGATACCTTTAGCATTCACGGAATTGGACCGGATGGCAAACCCTTGCCCGAAATCAAAGGTACACTTGAAGTTATTAATGTTGTGGGCGAGCATTTAGCTCAGTGCAGGGTCTTAACTGTCAAAAATACTAATAAAGATCCTATCCTTAAGGGCGATGTTTTATTTAATCCCGCTTGGAATCCCAATGTTCGTAGAAGAATAGCTTTAATGGGGATTGTTGACCTTACTGGTGATGGGAAAGATCAGATTTATGAGTTCATTGCTCAAATGGAAAGGCAGGGGGTTATTATTGATGCTTTCCTTGATCCTGCTTCTTTTGAAATAAGAAATAGCCCTGGCATTTCCCCCAAAACAGATTTCTTAATTGTTGGCGATGGAATCAATAGTGTTAAAGATCCTAGGGGGATGACCCCCGAAAAATTGGATATATTTAACAAATCTATTCGCAAAATGTATGATAACGCTAAAGATAATGGCGTTGTAAGCGTTGACCTACGCAAATTTTTAGAAATGTCAGGCTACAGGGTTCCTAAGAATTATTTTGAATCTGGTCCTAATCCAAATGCTATTTTTAGTAATAAGCCTGCGCCAATTAAAGCAGGGGAAAAAATGAAAGAAGAACCAGCCAAAGAAGAAGCTAAAAAAGAAGAAGCTAAAAAAGAAGAGAAGTAGCGGTTGGGTTGAATCAGAAAAGTCTTTCGGGCTTCTATTGCCTGAAAGGCTTTTCTCATTTATTGTAAGTATATTGCCGCCTTAGCTCAGCTGGTAGAGCGACGCTTTCGTAAAGCGTAGGTCGTGGATTCGAATTCCACAGGTGGCTTTTTTTAAATGCCTATAAATCGATCTATTAACCTTTACGCCCACAGAATCAGCTAAAAATCCATTTTTAATTGTCATCAAACGACTCTAAACGCAATGAAGAGTAGCTTTTAAAGCTCCTCCTGATTGCATTTAAAAGCCATTAGCAGGGGTTATAGGGCAAAGTTAGGTCTTGCCCTATAAACCCTTTGAAATGGCTTCAGAATGCATTTAATGCCAATTGAAAGGACATCTGGATTTGATCAATTCACTACTTTGGCTCTGCTAGTTCTGAATTCGTTTTTCTGATACTAACAATTGCCAAAAGAATGCAGACAAGGAGCAAATAATCTCATCTGGATCGCATCCAAAATGCACCTCTTCAGATGAATTTTTACTCCAATTCGTAAAGCGTAAGTCGTGGATTCGAATTCCACAGGTGGCTCTGATGTAAGTTCTTTGACCAAAATTTGTTACGCAGCATAGCGACTGAGGTGACATAAACCAAAAGTCCCGCGACTGCGTTCGTTGGGGTTGTCTTAATTACAGATAATATTAAATAATCACACACATAAAGAATTCCCACCGAATGCAGTCGCGGGGCTTTGTTTATCTTTCTTTTATTATCCTTCTATTTAAATACACACATAAATGCAAAAACAAAGAATCACCGCCGCTACTGTTATTAAAAAGAGGTTGGCGAGGATTCCTTGTGTAATTTTCAACGATGATAGGCTTGATTGTCTTTTAATATTCTTTATTAATGTTGCAACATAATTGGATTTATTTCTTTTTCCAAATGTGCATGAATTCACCTGTTCCAGATTTTGAAGTGAATTCTTTGGGACGATCCTTGCCTAAGGGCGCAAAGCACACAGTAAACACCCCATTCTCGAATTTGTAAATACCTAGGGTCAGTCCTTTATTGGGACCAACGGTACCCATTGCGTCAATTTCTTTAGGTAATTTTCCTGGGCTAAGTTTTTGAGTTCCAATGATTGTTGTTTCGCCGAATTTCACATTGTAACTGTTTTTATCAATTATAATTGATGCGCCGTTAATAGTCTCTGCTGATAAAGTCTTTCCTTTAAGCTCTCCGGAAGTTAGAGAGTACGCCCCTTGGAGGTTATCTGCCCAAATTTGCAAGTCGAAACCGCTACCTGCTTTTGCGCTAAATTCTTTTGGTCGTTCTTTGCCTTGTTCTGAAAAACAAACTTTGTATCCATTGTCTACAAATTCATAAATGCCCAAAAATTTGGTACCATCATTGGAGGGGAACGAGTCCATCCATTTTGGATTTTTAGCGGTATCAAGTTTAATAGTACCTTTGGCACTGGTGCCAATTTTAGAAACAGCGGGAAAAATAAATTCGTTTCCTTTGATAGTAATCACCGTGTTTTTTGCTTCTTCATCCGATACTTTTTTTCCATCCCGCTGTCCGAATACCAAACTCCAAGTTCCTTCGAGTTTCTTCATATCCTTCTTTTCTGCATCATCTTGTGCGAAAAGTTCGCTTGTTGTAAGAATACCAATCAATGTGCAAGCTGAAAAAACTAAATTACGCATGCGCAAAAATTCCTTGTAAAACGAGTTCAATTTAAAACCATAAAAAATATAACTAGTTACATAAATGCTTGCAACGCAAGTAGTGGAATTCGACGAACAAAATAATGTTGCAATTATATCCTTGTTTTAAAATTAAATTTTGTGTAATCTCGACTTTAACTTTTCTAATGATTTTTAAAAGGTAAATAGAATATGTTAAAACTCGTACCCTCCTTGTTTGTTGTTTTTGCAATTAATACTTTGGCATTTGGCGCAGACACCAATGATGATCTTGCGAAGAAATCGGCTCTCGATTTTATCACAGCTTTCAAAACTAATAATATTGATGCAGCGATGAAGGTTGTTTCTCTTCCTTTTTTTGTAAAAAACCAAGAATTGTTCATAGATAAAAATAACCTAGAAAAATATCTTTCAACCGAATTCAAAAAAAATAATGGTAAGGTTGATAAACTTCAAGTTAAGGTTAAAGAATCTCACTTATTTGAAGCACTTAAAGAACAAATTACTGAAGATAAAGAAAAAGTATTTCAAGTTCTAAAAGATGGGGATAAAGTGGTGATACTTGATATTTCTATTGAAGACAAAGCCATTGAGGTAGCAATTGGTGTAGCGATTCGAAATGGTAAATCTTCGGTTGTTGCTTTTGCAAAACTTGGCGAAAAATAATTATTCAAAACTGCTTAGCTGGTTCTTAAAGGAAGTTGTATTTAACTTCCTTTTTTTAATTCGTGTTTTAAATTACCCTAAGTTTAATTTTTATCTTCTTGCTTTTAATTTAATCTTTTAGCTATTAATCTTTTGGGATAATAAATTTCACCTATCCATTGTATGAAAAATTTTCAAACCAAAATTTGTATTGTTTGTTTGCGAAGTTTTTCTTGGCGAAAGAAATGGGAAGCTGTTTGGGATCAAGTCAAGTATTGTTCTAAACGATGTCTTTCTAATAAAAATCGGAAAGTTAATGAAAAAAACTAAAAAATATTCCAAGATTTTTATTGTTCTTGGGGATCAACTTACTTGTGATTCCGATTTTTTTAAAGATTTTGATTTTAAGAATGATTGTGTTTGGATGGCTGAGGTTCGGGAAGAATCTACTCAGGTCTGGTCGCATAAGTCACGAATTGTTCTTTATTTAAGTGCCATGAGGCATTTTGCTAAGGAACTGCTTAAGAATAAATATCCTTTGGAGTACACCCAACTGGTATCAAATCAAAATTCTTCTTTAAAATCTGAATTATTGAAGTTTCTTGCTGATCATTCGTGCAAAAATGTAAAAGTTCGTAAACCTGGGGATCACCGCGTAGAAATGCAATTAAAAGATGCTGTTTCTTCTCAAGGGCTTGTATTAGAAATAGTTGAAGATGATCATTTTCTTTGTACTTCTAAAGAATTTGAAGATCATTCTTTAAATCGTAAACAACTTAGAATGGAATATTTTTATAGAGAAATGCGTGTAAAATTTGATCTTTTAATGAAGGATGGGAAACCTGCAGGTGGAGAATGGAATTTTGATAAGGAAAATCGCAAAAGTTTTTCTAAAAACGGCCCTGATCTTATACCGTCTCCAGTTTCTTTTCCTCCCGATAAGATTACATCTTCGGTGATTCAATTAGTTGAAAAGATATTTCCCGATCACCCCGGGGATTTAGCTTTTTTTGATTGGCCCGTAAATGCGGTGGATGCAAATATTGCTCTTATTGATTTTCTTGACCATCGGTTGGCAAGCTATGGTGATTATCAAGATGCAATGTGGGTAAATCAACCTTGGTTGTATCACTCTAGGATTGCATCTTGTTTAAACCTTCATATGTTGCATCCACTTGCTGTTATAAAGGATGCTGAAAAATACTACGAAAATGGTAAAGCTTCTTTATTTGCTGTGGAAGGTTTTATAAGGCAGATTTTAGGTTGGAGAGAGTATGTTCGGAATGTTTATATCAAGTTTATGCCTGAATATATTCATCTCAATTTTCTTCAGGCTAAAAATAATTTGCCATCTTTTTTTTGGGATAATAACACTGATATGCACTGTTTGAAATGTGCAATCGGACAAACTCTTAAGCATGGGTACGCCCATCATATTCAAAGACTGATGGTTACGGGTTTGTTTTGTCTTTTATTTGGTGTGGAACCAAAACAAGTTCATGAATGGTATCTTGCGGTTTATGTGGATGCGGTTGAATGGGTCGAATTGCCTAACACCTTAGGAATGTCTCAATATGCAGATAACGGGATAATGGCTTCTAAGCCATACATAGCTTCTGGAAAATATATTGATCGAATGAGTAACTATTGCAAAAGTTGTAAATATGATCCTGCGAAATCGGTAGGAGAAGATGCTTGTCCGTTTACGACAATGTATTGGGATTTTATTATTCGAAATGAAAAGATTTTAGCTAAAAATCCTAGGATGGGAATGCAAGTTCGGAATATGCAAAGATTGGCTCCTAATTTAAAACTTGAAATTGCAAGCCAAGCAACAGCATTTCGGTTATCGTTGAATGTTTTAAAATAATTCTGATTTCGTAATTTTATAGTTTTCGTTTTAATTATTTTTGGGTTAATAGGTTTTGTAAGGTTTTACCTTTTAATCTAATAGCACTTACATAAGGTTAGTAGTTCTCGTAAACTACTTTAGTAGGTTTATAGATAGTTCGTGTAAAAAAAGTTTTTACTTCACGAATAATTTGCGAGGTTGTTATGGACAAGATACTTTTTATGCTTCTTGCTTTTTTGCCTTCCCAAGAAGTTAATTGGCCAAGTTACCGTGGCCCTTATGGTAACGGTCATTCAGATGCTAAGAACTTGCCTGTGGAGTGGAATGAACAAAAAAATATAAAATGGAAGATTGCTATTTCTGGGAAAGCTTGGGCTTCGCCTGTTGTTTGGGGTAATCAGGTTTGGCTTAGTAACGCTACTGAAAAAGGCGATAAATTAAGTGTTATTGCTTTAGATATTAGTACTGGAAAGATTATTCACGATCTGCTTTTGTTTGAAATCTTAAAACCTATGTTTAATCTTCCTACGAATAGTTATGCTTCTCCAACACCTGCTATCGAAGAAGGTAGAGTTTATATTCATTTTGGAAGTGCTGGTACGGCTTGCCTAGATACGAAGACAGGCAAAACCATTTGGGCTAGGCAAGATATTCCCTGTGATCATTGGCGCGGTCCTGCTTCTTCTCCCATTATTTTTGAAAATTTGTTGATACTTACTTTTGATGGTTACGATGCACAGTATATTACCGCCCTTGATAAGTTGACTGGCAAAACAGTCTGGCGTAAAGACCGTACTATTACCTATGGCACAAATAATGGGGATAATAAAAAAGCTTTTTCTACTCCTGCCATTTTTAAAATTGATGGCAAAAATCAAATGATTAGCCCCGCTGCTGTTGGTACCGTTTCTTACGACCCTTCTACTGGCGAAGAACTTTGGAAAGTTCATCACGGGGGGATGAATGCTGCCTGTAGGCCCTTGCTAGTTGATGGTAAAATCGTTATTTCTACTGGCGACGGTGGCTGGAAACTCTTTGCGGTTAAACCCGATGGTAAGGGGGATGTTACTTCTACCCATGTTGCTTGGAAAACAATTAAAGGGGTTCCCTCTCGGTCGACCCCTATTCAAGTTGGTAATCAGTTGTTTATGGTTAATGAAGCAGGAACTTTGTCGGAACTTGATACAAAAAGTGGCGAAGTTGTTCGCCAGGAACGCTTAGGCGGAGTTTTTTATTCTTCTCCTCTTTTTGCGGATGGAAAACTTTTTCTCTTTAATGAACAAGGAAGTGGATTTGTTGTTAAACCTGAAAAAGATTGGAAGATTCTTCAAACTAATAAGTTAGATTCTGGATGTATGGCTTCCCCTGCTGCTGTTGGTATGGGGATTATTTTACGGACTAAAACTCATCTTTATTTGCTTGAGAATATTGTTCCTTAATTACTTTTTTGCTTTTCATTATTCCGATATGAGGTTTTCATGGCTGTGTTGTTGAGTGTGCAGGGACTTTCTAAAACCTATGGCGTGCGTCCATTATTCTCCGATTTAACTTTCGAACTTGGAACTGGTGAAAAAGTTGGCCTTATTGGCCCTAATGGTTCAGGAAAATCTACACTTTTAAAAATCCTTGCTGGATTTGAGCATTCCGACCAAGGAACTCGCTCTCTTCGTAAGTCTGCAAAATTAGGGTTTGTTTCTCAGGATGATAAATTCCCCAAAGGGCTTAGCGTTAAAGATGTTGTTCTTGCCAGACTTGAAAAAGAACAACTCGAAGAACACGAAATGGAGACTCGCGCTAATATTGTTCTTACTCGTACTGGTTTTACTGACTTTGATAAACCTAGCTATTTACTTTCAGGCGGTTGGCGTAAAAGACTTGGCATTGCTAGGGAACTTGCCATCGAGCCTGATTTACTGTTGCTTGATGAACCGACCAACCATTTAGACATTCCTGGGATTGTATGGTTGCAAAAATTATTACGGTCATCATCATTCGGATATTTAGTTGCTACTCATGATCGGGCTTTTTTAAGAGCGGTTGCAGATGAAGTGGTAGAAATTAATAAAGTTTATCCAGGTGGATATTTTAGAGCGCCTGGTAATTACGACGATTTTCAGGAAAAACGCGAAGAATTTCTTGATGGACAAGCTCGAACACAAGAAGCTGTTGCAAATCAAGTTCGCAGAGAAACCGAATGGCTTGGTAGAAAAGCTGCAGCGCGAACCTGTAAAGCTGCTTCCCGTATTGATGAAGCTGCAAAGAGGCGCGGGGAACTTTCAGAATTACAATACCGTAACGCTAACCTTGGAGCTGCAGGTTTAGATTTTGCTGCTACGGGCAGGCAAACTCGAAAGCTTCTTACCGCGGATGGAATCTCTAAAGCTTTTCCCGGGCAACAATTGTTTTCTGGCATTGAACTTAAACTTGGCCCTGGTACTAAGCTTGGACTTTTGGGCACTAATGGTAGTGGCAAAAGTGTTCTTCTTAAAATCTTGTCAGGTGAACAACTTCCAGATGCTGGTACCGTTTTTAAAGCGGAAAACCTTAAAACCGTGATTTTTGAACAGGGTAGAACCGCTCTTAATCCTGCTGTTACTTTAAGAAAAGCTCTTTGTCCCAATGGCGAAATGGTGCAGTATCGCGATCGGCAAATGCATGTTGTTGCTTGGGCAAAACAGTTCCTTTTCAAAATTGAACAACTTGATGTCTTGGTCGGTGCACTTTCTGGTGGTGAGCAGGCTCGCTTACGAATGGCACAGATGATGCTTCAACCTGCTGATTTACTTTTTCTTGATGAACCTACTAATGATCTGGATATTCCTGCACTGGAAGTTCTTGAGGAAAGTCTTTCTGGGTTTGGAGGCGCCCTTGTTATTGTTAGCCACGACCGTGATTTGCTCGACCGTATTTGCACCGAAGTTTTAGGACTTGATGGACGAGGTGGTGCTGCGACTTATGCAAGTGTTGAGCAGTGGTTAAAAGCTTATGACCGAAGTTTGAAGAAATATGAAAAAGAAGGCGATAAAAAAGTTATGCCTTCGGAACCTCTTATTAAACTTCCTGCGCATTCAACAACAACTTCTTCAAATGGCAAAAAGAAAAAGCTTAGTTTTAAAGAACAGCAAGAATTTGATTCTATGGAAGCCAAAGTATTTTCTGCAGAACAAAAAGTTACTGGTTGCCAAACTGAAGTGCAAAATGCCGCTTCTGCTGGGCATCAGGTACTTGCTAATGCTTGTAGGGTTCTTGAAGATGCTCAAAAAGAAGTTGAACAACTTTATAACCGTTGGCAGGAATTGGAACGCATTCGACTAGAAAACGATTGAGAACTTGTTTTTTAAGAATTTATTCTTTTATCTGAATTGGCCCTGCTTCATCGCTTGTTGGCTTATGTTCAAGCCAATGATCTAACCAACGATAAGCGGTTTTTCTTGCTTCATATGGAAAAGAATGTTTTCCTAGGTGATTGATTAGGCCAATTTTATCGTCGGCAGAATATAATTTATACACGGGTAGTGTGGCATAAACAAAAGGCCAACTAGCATCACCATCGGCGCTATTTCCACCCATAATTAATAAGGGTCGGGGGGCGATTAGTGCCATAACTTGATGATTTTCCATTTGTGGAATATTCTTTTTCATTTTTGAGGTAAGGTACCAAGGGTCGGTGTAATTGCTCATTCTTAAACCGATACCCCCTTCGTTAAAAACCCCAACTTTTAATCTGGTTTCAAAAGCCATAGAAAAGAGAACTTCTTTTGCGCCTAAAGAAAAACCGATGCATCCTATTTTTAATGGATTTATGTTTTCGAGTGATTCAAGTAAATCGACACAACGGATTGCATCGTAAACCATTTTGCCCATCCCGGTAAGGTTTGGGTGATCAATAGGAAGTGCGATTGCCTGAGCTTGTGGCCCTTTTTCTTTCATAATAAAACATTCGGGGGCAAGTACCATATAACCTCGTTTCACTAGGTGAAGAGCTAAAGCGAGATTTGGATTCGGGCCTAATCCCACGGGTTCTTTGATGGTATCTTTTGTGGTTTGGTGGAAAACAATTATAGCGGGGCGTTTTTCGTTTTCTTTGAGGCCATTAGTGGTCAGTAGAAAAGCACGCATCCGGTCGCTTTTATCGCTTTCAAAACTTATTAAAGTTCTGCAGTGGTCTTCCATTTTTTCTGTTGATTCAAATTTTATTTTCAAGGACTCAGGTTTTTGTGGAAAAACCCCTAGTTCTTTGATCCATAATTTAAACAAATCCTTTTTTTTAATTTCCCATAACTCTTTGGTGTCGGATTTTTCTAATAAGGGAAGTTGCCCTAGCTCTGCTATTTTTGCATTAGCGTATGGTTTTTGTGTTAATTTAAACCAATCAGATTCAAGAGTTCCTTGGTTTATTGGAAGTAATAAAACAACCGTTGTAATTAAATTGTAAGGAGTCATTTTCGTTTAGATCTCTGCTGTTTATACTTTGTTGTTTAATAATTTTCGCATCTTCTTTTTACTATAAAGTCTTATAACTAGTTTAATAAAGTTATTTGTTAAAAGATTTTGCAAGAAAATAAGTGATATAAGTTATGATTAAGTTAGAATAGTTTTAGCTTTTAATTAGGAGTATTTGAAATGAAACAGTTATTTGTATTATCGGCTTTTATTATTTTATCGAATCTTTCTTTTGCTGGGGGAGATATTAGGGTTAACGGGAGTTACGCTGGTACCGTTGATAGTGATGGATCGGTTCGGATCAATGGCAGTAATGTTGGTAAATTTGATAAAGATGGTTCGATTCATTATAAAGGTCGAAATGCAGGTAAAATTGATAAAGATGGTTCGATCCGTATTGATGGCAGGTACGCTGGTAAGGTTGATAGTGATGGTTCAGTAAGAAAAGATGGTTCCTCTGTTGGGAAAATTGAGCGAGATGGGACGGTTCGTAAAAATGGTAAGAATGTTGGAACAGCTAAAGGCATTGATCCTAAACAAGCAGCGGTCATTTTCTTTTTTGGTATTTTTGATCCCTATTAATCTTTCTTTATAATATTTTATGACAAAGTTAGTTGCTCAGTTATTTCTGATTTTAATTTTTACATCTTTACTTTCGTTTGATGGTTTAGCCCAAAACAAAACTCAAAACTCTTCTTATAAAACTTTTAAGATTGATAACTTTCGTTGTTTTGTTTCTGATGGGGTTATGCGACAAGAAGCGAATGGTACTTGGAATACAAAGCCATTGGCAATTCTTTCTAAAGCATTAAAAAAAGTAAATGAGGTATACCCGGATAAAGCCTTAGATCTTTTTCATCGTACCTTTCTATATATAGAATGGAATAAACCTGGTGCCTTGGGTCTTTATGTTAAGGGCGATAAAGGGCCCTCTAGCATTTCTAATCATATCAATTGCATAGAATTAAATGGAATGAAGTTTGTAACTGAAAACAACAACAATAAAAAGTTGGAGTCTAATAACGCCGCTACTCTTGTTTTATTGCACGAATTTGCTCATTGCTATCATCATCAAATTCTTGGTTGGGAAAATGGTTCAATTAAAAATGCTTATCAAAATGCAAAAAATAAAACCATCTTTGATCTTAAAAGCTACTTGATGTCTAGCGATAAAGAATATTTTGCTGAGCTTACTACAGCTTTTTTAGACAAGCATTACTCTATCCCTAAAAGTAAGCAAGAAATTAAACAAAAAGATGTTATGGGGTTCGCATTAATGGAATCGATTTGGGGTAATAATGATGATAAAAAAGGTGCCGGAAAAAATATTAAAAATATAGTTCCTTAAAACTTATTCTGTTTCTTTTTCATTTTTATCTATTATGATCGCAAACTATTCACTTATTTTTTTCAAAAAGATGTTTTTATGTTTTTGATTATTAAAAAATTATCACTTACCCATTGGATTTTATTAAGTATGGTTGTCGGGACTTTGGTTGGTTATCTACTTCCTGAGCAGGCACAAAATTTAAAACCACTTTCTAGTATTTTTCTTCGGATGATTAAATCTCTCATCTCTCCTTTGCTTTTTGCAACCTTAGTAATTGGGATCGCTGGGCACGGCGACGATTTAAAACGCATTGGACGGGTTGCATTTAAATCTCTTATTTACTTTGAAATAGTTACTACTTTGGCTTTGTTTATTGGGCTTGCTGCGGTGAATATTTTTCAACCAGGCGTTGGCGTTTCTCTTAATGTTCCTGCTAAGGAAGGGGCTGATTTTGCTTCTAAGCAAACTACCTTTGGTGGTGTTCTTGAGCATATTGTCCCTACTAGCGTTATTGAAGCGATGGCAAAAAATGAAGTCCTCCAAATTGTTTTTTGGGCTATCATTTTTGCCATCGGTTTAACTCAGGTTAAAGGGGAACACAGTAAATTTTTAATTCATGGCCTCGAAGCTCTCGCTGAGGTTATGTTTAAATTTACAGGGTTAGTTATGAAATATGCTCCTATAGGTATTGGAGCTGCTATTGCGGTTACCGTTGGGCATAGTGGGTTAGGCATTTTGCTTAACCTTGGAAAACTTATTCTTACTCTTTATGTCGCCTTAGTTGTTTTTATGCTCGTGGTTCTTTTGCCTGTTGCCTTACTTGCTCGTATTCCCTTTCGGAAATTTTTCACAGTTGTTAAAGAACCAGCCCTAATAGCTTTTTCCACCACTTCCTCGGAGGCCGCTTTACCCAAAGCTATGATTGCAATGCAATCTATTGGTGTGCCTTCTAGAATTGTTGCCTTTGTTATGCCCACGGGATATTCGTTTAATCTTGATGGTACTACGCTTTATCTTGCTGTTGCTTCTGTTTTTGCAGCTCAAGCTGCAGGTATAGAGATGAATTGGCAGCAACAGTTGGTTATGATGCTTACCTTGATGGTTACTAGTAAAGGTGTTGCTGCAGTGCCGAGAGCTTCTTTGGTGATTTTATCGGGTACTCTTGCTTCTTTTGGTTTACCATTAGAGGCAGTTGCTGTAATACTAGGGGTAGATGAACTTATGGATATGGCTCGAACTACTGTAAATCTGATTGGCAACTGCTTAGCTACCTGTGTTGTTGCTAGGTGGGAAGGTGAATTTGACGATCAGGCTGTTGGTTAACTGTTATTATAATAGAAAGTTTTTTATGAATCATTCTTTTCAAAGTTATACATTTGTAGCACTTGGTTTTTTTGTTCAACTATGTTTAATTGCAAATTCTTCTGCTGCAAGCAACCAACCAAATATTGTCATTATTTTTTCAGATGATCACGCTTATCAGGCGATTAGTTCTTATGGTGATTCTCGAAAGTTGGTTGAAACTCCAAATATTGACCGCCTAGGAAAGCAAGGGGTTCGTTTCGACCGTTGTATGGTTACTAATTCCATTTGTGGACCTAGTAGAGCCACTTTATTAACCGGAAAATATAGCCATATGAATGGCTTTTATAATAATTCGAATAGTAAATTTGATAGTACTCAGCAAACTTTTCCTAAGTTATTGCAAAAGGCTGGTTATCAGACCGCCGTGATTGGAAAGTGGCATTTGATTAGCGACCCAACCGGTTTCGATCATTGGCATATTCTTCCAGGCCAAGGTATTTATTATAACCCCCCGATGATTAAAAATGGGCTAAAAGTACAGCATCAGGGTTATGTAACAGATTTGATTTCTGATTTTAGTATCGATTGGCTTAAGAATCGAGATAAGTCGAAGCCGTTTCTTTTAATGAGCCAGCATAAGGCACCGCATCGGGAATGGGCACCAGCTTTGCGCCATCTTGGTCACGACAAGGACCGAGTTTACCCCGAGCCTTCAAACCTTTTTGATGATTATTCTAATCGTGGGCTCGCTATCAGGGATCAAGATATGACCATTGAAAAAACTTTTACCAAACTTGATGCTAAGTTGGTTCCTCCTACAAATATGACTCCTGAACAGTTACAGAAGTGGAACGCCTATTATCAGCCTAGAAATGATGAATACCTTAAGGCAGACCTTAAAGGAAAGGACCTAGTTCGTTGGCGTTATAATCGGTATATGCACGATTATCTTGGCACGGTCAAGGCGGTCGATGAGGCCGTTGGAAAAATGTTTGATTACTTAGATAAAGAGGGCCTTGCAGAAAATACAATTGTAATTTATGCAGCAGATCAAGGATTTTTTCTTGGTGAGCACGGTTGGTTTGATAAGCGATGGATACTTGAAGAATCTTTACGAACACCGATGTTAATGAGTTGGCCCAAATTTTCCAAATCTTCTTCTGTTAATAAAAACCTTACTGGTTTGATTGATCTTGGTCAAACTTGTTTAGAGGCCGCGGGCATTGATGCTCCTAAAGATATGCAGGGCAAAAGCTTGCTCCCAATTTTAAAAGGCACCGTTCCCGCAGATTGGCGCAAAAGCTTTTATTATCATTATTATGAGTACCCCGTTCCTCATCGAGTAAGGCCACATTATGGGGTCATCACCGACCGCTTCAAACTAGTTCACTTTTATAAACCTGATGTTGATTATTGGGAACTTTACGACAGAGAAAAAGATCCAAATGAAATGAAAAGTTTTTACACCGACCCAGGTTATGCAGATGTAGTTAAAGATTTAAAAGTTGAACTTTCTCGGTTAAGAACCGAAGTTAAGGACACTGTAGGTGCACCTAAAGAAGCCTATGGCAATTCTGAAAATCCAAAGAAGAAGAAACAATAGGAAGACTTCTTCTTTTATAAAAGTAATTGTTTATTCAGTGAGTTGGAAATCAATAATATTGTTTTTCTTTGCTATTTCTGCAGTAAGGCCAGAAGATGCTGAATCAGAATACTTTTTAGGGGTTACGAGTTTTCCACGGGCGTAGTCGATATCGTCTTTAGCTTTTAGTGCACCATCGCCCCCTTCTTCTGCACGAATGGTGACGGAGTATTTTCCAATTTTAGCGCCATCGTTAATTTGGAAAGATGTAAGCCTATATTTTCCATCTTTGTCAGTAGTTCCTGTTGCACCTCTGGAATTTTCGCCTTTAGGGGAAAAATTAACTGTAGCATTAGGCAGTGGTTTTCCTTTAAAAAAAACGGTTCCAGAAACAGGGGCAATGCCATTATCTTCACCACCGCAACCTAGAATAGGGAACGCAAGGATAAGCAACAACTGTATTTTAAAAGTTTGCACAGTGATTTCCTAAATAATAAAGGTTTTAGAATTGAGAATGTATGGCTTGGTTAGAAATCGGGAGTAACTTCTCCACCATCTTTACTGCCAAGGGCGTTGTAAGATATTTGACTGATTCCATCCGAAATAAATTTGATGGATCCATCTCCCATAGAAACTGAAACTCCACCGGTATGATAACTGTTAAAGCCTCTGGCTTGCCAAGTTTGTGCACCACAACCCAGTACACATGGGCTCCCCGCAGGTGCGAAGGCAAGCGCTTGGCCAAGTTGCATGCATGGTCGAAGATAATTTGGAGGAATCGAAGTGCCTGCAATAGACATGCCTTGATACCAACCAGATTTGTTTCCCGTAGCATTTGAAACGGTGTGCCCAAGCATGATGGTATTTGAGAGGCCATCTGTAATATCCTTGGTACTAACGGTAGCTGTTTTGGAAGAATTTGGTGCGGTACAGGTTCCAGTTCCAGCGGCCGCCGCCGGCCCCGCTGAGAAAAAGCCTCTGCCACCGCTGCCATCTTTTGCACCCCCAATAAAACCATCAGTAGGTTTTGGGGCACCGTCAGATACCAGTGGGTCCCCGCCGTTTCTGTAGCGCTGCCAAGAGCCTCTTGCAGTGTATTGGTCGCAACCATCGTCGCCAACTTGTCCACCATTGGTAGCCCCATAAGGGTATCCCGAGCTTGTAGAGTAGCCATCTCCAAAAGATCCGGTGTAACAAGCGTGCATGGCATAAAACCTTGTTGCAGATGCAATATCAGGGACTGGGGGGTCATTTGGGGTAGTGCATCCCCATTGTGGTGCTCCATAAACACCGGTTGGGCCGATGGTTGAATAGTCGCTGTAGGTGTTAAAGGATGCAGGTTTTGGGTCAGACGAGCAATAAATTGTTTGGATTATTGCCATGCGTAAGGGTTGGAGAGATGCGGTTGAGTAACCCATGTTAAAATTAGGAATAAGCTTTGCCATGTTTTCTTGTTCAATGTAGGGAAGAAGTTTTGGAATCCAGCCCCAATTTCCTAAGCCGGTTTGTTCTCCAGTAGCCGCAACTTGCACCTGGGGGAAGGTATTGAAAGTGCCAAGGTAGTTATGCATGGCGAGTCCAAGTTGTTTTAAATTATTTGAGCATTTAGCTTTGCTAGCTGCTTCGCGAACTTTCTGCACTGCGGGAAGAAGTAAGCCAATAAGAATTCCAATGATTGCAATAACCACCAAAAGTTCAATAAGCGTGAAAGCTTTGTTGTTGGGTTTTAAGATTTTCATAAAATTTGCCTTTGGGTTATTCGGCCAGTTGAAAATTGATGATGTTGTTTTTCTTTTCTACTTCAGCAAATAGATTGGAAGTTTCTGGGTTAGCATAGCTAATAGGTGTTACCATTTTCCCCTGAACTCTTTGGT
The DNA here is from genome assembly GCA_041694635.1 of Gemmataceae bacterium. GTDB lineage: Bacteria > Planctomycetota > Planctomycetia > Gemmatales > Gemmataceae > UBA969. The sequence goes on from JBDNHI010000098.1 coordinate 44,656, forward strand.
TATCATCTCTAGGAATAAAAGGCCCCCCTAGGTCTTCAAATGCCCGTATGGTAACAATATGCTTGCCTATTCTTGCCCCATCGTAAATTCGAAACGAAGTTAATTGATATTTGCCTTCGTTGTTTGTCGTTCCGATGGCAACTCGTATATCGTTTACTTCTGGAGCAAAAATAACCGTAGCGTTAGAAAGTGGTTTTCCGTTGAAAAAAACGGTCCCAGAGACAGGAGCAAGGCCATAATTTTCACCACCGCAACCGATAGTGGTTGTCGCAATAACAAAACAAAAAAGCAGGTTGAAAATTCGCATGATAAACTTTTCGGCAGGGCAGTCTGTTTAACTATTACTCAAGTATATTTATAAATTTATCCTATTACCCCAAAAAATCGTATTCTATTACAACCGAAATGTCAATTTATAATCAATTAAAGATTTGATACATTTATGATTCTGCACTATTAATTTAAAGGAATGAGGCTTTTAATGTCGATAAGTAAAATTGATGTTTTACTCCTAACATGTTTTTGTTTGTATTTTTTTTATAAGGTGTTATAATATTTAAAGATAAGGTTTTTGTTACAGAGTGTTTCCCGCCTTGAGATTGGTTTAAATGAAGTTCTACTTTACTGTAGTTTTGTTCGCTTTGTTTTCTAGCGGACTTGTTGTTGCTCAGTCGTCAAATTTAAAAATTGATCCCGCAAGTATTGAATTAAAAGGGCAGGGCGAGCAAATTCAAATTAGGGTCTTAAATTCTAAGGGCGAAGATGTCACTTCTGATTGCCAATTTAAATCACTTAATATTCAAACAGTAAAAGTCTCTTCCCGAGGGCAGGTTATTTCTGGCTTTGCAGGCCAGACTCAAATTGAAGTTTCGCAAGGAAAGTTATTTGAATTAGTTCCTGTAAAAATCATACAAGCAGATTTAGGGTTTAGCCCTTCCTTTGAAAAAGATATTCAACCAATTCTGACGCGTTATTCTTGTAATTCCGGTTCCTGTCACGGAAAGCAACGCGGCCAGAATGGCTTTCAATTATCGCTTCTTGGATTTGATAATGATTTTGATTTTTATTCTTTAACATCGGAATCGCGTGGCAGAAGGATTTTTCCTGCTTCGCCTGAAAACAGTTTGCTATTGAAAAAAGCTTCAGGGCAAGTTCCTCACGGTGGTGGAAAAAAATTACCGCAAGATGGTAATGCCTACGCACAAATCCTTAGTTGGCTAAAATCTGGCCAACTAAGAACCCAATCTTCAGAACCAAAAGTTGAGTCCATTGAGATTTTTCCTTCCGAAGTTCGGCTTACCCCTAGCTCTAAATTGCAAATTAAAGTTGTTGCTAGATTATCTAATGGCATAAGCCAAGATGTTACTCACCTTGCGGCTTTTCAATCGAGTGAAAGTGTTTTAGCATCGGTTGATGCTGATGGATTGGTGGTTGCGGGACCCCTGCCTGGCGAAGTTGCAGTTATGGCTCGGTTTATGGAAAAATTCAGCGTGCTTATGGTTACTATGCCCTTACCTGAAATAAACTCAGAAATAGTTAAAAGCAATTTGCCTCGAAGGATTGATTCGCAGCATTTTATCGACCAATTGATTTCAGATAAATTGGAAAAATTAGGGTTGTCCCCTTCAAAACCAGCTTTGGATCATACCTATTTACGAAGAGTTTACCTCGATTTAATAGGCAGGCTGCCTACTCTTGAAGAATCTCGATCTTGGCTTGCAGATACTGCTTCCGATAAAAAAGAAAAGTTGGTTTTAAAATTATTAGAGCGGCCCGACTACTCTGAATTTTGGGCAAATAAATGGGCTGATCTTCTTCGCCCTAATCCCTACCATGTTGGGATGAAAGCTGTCTTTATGCTTCACACTTGGCTCAGAGATTCTTTTAGAAAAAATCTTCCGTACGATCAATTCGCCCGACAGATTATTAGTGCTGAAGGCAGCACCTTTCGAGATGGTGCAACCGTGGTGGTTCGAGATAAAAGACAACCCGATGAACTTACAACGGTGATAAGTCGATTGTTTTTAGGAATCAGGCTCGAATGTGCTAAGTGCCATCATCACCCCTTTGAAGTTTATGGTCAGGATGATTTTTATTCTTTTGCTGCATTTTTTGGACGAATAGGCAAAAAAGGAAATGGTATTTCTGCCCCAATTTCGGGTGGTGAAGAGATGTTCTTTTTGGCTAAAAAAGGTGATGTTAAACATCTAAGAACTGGGGAAGTGATGAAGCCTGCCCCACTAAAAGGTAAGGTTATGGAATTTTCTGAATCCGAAGACCCCAGAAAAGCTCTCGCTGCTTGGATCACTTCAGATGAAAACCCTATGTTTGCTAAAGCTGCGGTCAACCGGATTTGGGCAGATTTAATGGGCCGTGGTTTAGTTGACCCCGTTGACGACCTTCGTGCAACCAATCCTTCCAGTAATCAAGCACTTTTAGATGCTTTGGCAGATGATTTTCGTAAACATCATTACGATATAAAGCACTTGCTTTACACTATTACAACCTCGAAAGCTTATGGCTTATCTAGCGTTCCTAATGAAAGAAATAAGGGTGATACACGCAACTATTCAAGACATTATCGGAATCGACCAAGGGCAGAAGTTTTGCTGGATATGGTTTGTGATGTCACGGGCGTTGCCGAAAACTTTCCTGCAATGCCTGCGGGGTCTCGCGCAATGGAGATGTGGACCTTTCGTTCTGCATCTGAATTCTTAGATAGCTTTGGCAGGCCCGACCCAAATCAAGATCCCCCTTGCGAACGAAGTTCCGATTCTACCGTAGTACAAGCCCTTCATTTAATGAATGCTAAAAGTATTCAAGCTAAAATTTTGTCCGAAGAAGGAATTGCTTTTAAATTAGCAGCTAGCCCGATTGCTATGGAACTTGCAATTGAACAACTGTATCTTAGTTGTTACTGCAGGTTTCCTGCCAAGGAAGAACGGGATAGCGTTTTGAATATTGTGAAAACTAAAAGTCAGCCTAGAAAACAGGCTTTAGAAGATTTGCTTTGGGCCTTGATTAACTCGCCCGAATTTGTTCTTGTTGATTAGATTTTCTGGCAGACCTAAAAGGATGCTTTTATGAAAAATCCTATATCGAAATATTTGCCTTCAAGGCGTGATAGCCTTATCCTTGGTTTAGGTGGATTGCTCGGGGGAGGCTTTACCTCCTCTCTTCAAGCTAAATCACTAGCGACTAATAAAGCACAGGCCAAAAGTGTAATTCTTATTTGGCTTGATGGTGGGCCAACTCATTATGAAACTTTTGACCCAAAACCAAACGCTCCAGTCGAAATCCGCGGTTCTTTTACCCCTATAAGCACCAAGGTTCCTGGTGTTCAATTTTCTCAGCATCTTCCTCAATTAGCTTCGATTGCAGATAAATTTGCTGTTATTCGTTCTGTTCAGCATGATCAGGGAAATCACGGCGCTGGCAATCACTATATGATGACCGGGGCACCTCCCCGTATTCCCGTTGGTTGTGGAGCGTTTGTCAGTTTTCATCCCAGTATGGGCTCTGTTGTTTCATCTGAATTAGGCGCCCCCCCTGGGTTGCCACCTTATTTTTCTATGCCCTCTATGACCCGATCCGGGGGGCCGAATTTTCTTGGGGCTAAACATTCTCCATTCGTTGTCGATGGCAGCCCTAATAGTTCTTCTTTTCGCGTTCGCGATGTTACCCTTCCTAGCAACCTTGATGGTTCTCGTAAAGTTAACCGTGATGAAATGCGACAGGCGGTTGATAAATTTGTCCGCTTTGCTGATAAACAGGTTGGCGACCCTGCTACTGCTATGGATGAGCATTACCGGCAAGGGCTTGATCTTATGCGATCCCCCGAGGCACAAGCTGCTTTTGATATCCAACGAGAGTCTGACGCTGTACGAGAAACTTATGGCAGAAATGACCTCGGACAACGAGCACTTCTTGCGCGCAGATTAGTTGAAGCCGGAGTTCCTTTTATTGTTCTTAATGAAGGTGGCTGGGATCACCATACTAAGATTTTTCCAACTTTAGAAAAACGACTTCCTACCCTTGATGCTACCATTGCTACCTTGATTAAAGATCTTGACCAGCGTGGTATGCTTGATACCACTATGGTTCTTGTCCTTGGAGAGTTCGGCCGAACTCCACAAATCAATAAGGATGGGGGACGCGATCACTGGTCTAATGCTATGTCTATTATGATGGCGGGTGGTGGAACCCCCGGCGGGTTGGTTGTAGGTGCTACCGATAAGCGAGGTTATGCTGCATCTGAAAGAGTTCTTACCCCTGAAAATTTCTCTTCCACTATTTATTATAAATTAGGAATTGACCCAGCTAAAATTCTTTATGCACCGAATGGAAGGCCTTCACACATTGTAAGTATTTCAGAACCCATCAAGGAGCTTATGGGGTAATGCGCTGCTTATGGATTACCTTTGCATTTTTGTTTATTGGATTTCCAAGTTTTATTTGGGCCGCTCCTCCTATTCTTACGGGTGTTTTTCCTGCCGGTGGACAGCAGGGGACTTCAGTTAAGTCAACACTTTATGGTGGCTTTCCTGAATGGCCTGTTCAAATTTGGACTAATTCTACCGATATCACTATTGAATCAAATAAGACAAGCGGAGTACTTGATTTTAAAATAAGCCCCAGAGCTACTCCCGGTCCAAAATTATTCAGGCTTTTTAATAAAGATGGTGCATCTGCTGTTAAATCTTTTTGGGTTGGAAACATTCCTGAAATTGAAGAAATCGAACCTAACAACACCAGTGCCAAACCTCAAATGGTAGGCACTGGCCCTATCTTAATTAATGGGAAACTTGGAATTGATGGCGACACCGATTCTTTTGCTATCGATGCTAAAAAAGGCCAAACGATTGTTGCTCACTTGTTAGGAAACCACGGCCTTGAATCTCCTATGGATGCGGTTCTTCAAATCGTATCGCCTGAAGGATTTATTTTAGCTGAAAATCACGATAGATTTAGTCTCGACCCTTTTATTTCTTTTAATGTTCTTTCTTCTGGGCTTTATAGGGTTAGGGTTTTTGCTTTTCCATCGACTCCAGATACTACCATTCGTTTTTCTGGGAGCTTTTCCTATATCTACCGTTTAACCATTACTACCGGCCCATACCTTGATCATGTTTTCCCTCTTGCTTATCAAATAAGTAAACCTCAGAGTTTTCAAATCCGGGGCTGGAACCTTTCGAAAAATCTAACGAATATAAGTTCTGACCTTCCATTAACTATAAATGGTTCACGAATTTTTAAACCGGGCCTAGCGGGGACTTTCTTGGTTTTGCCTACTGCTTTTAATTCCCTTATCTTTCCTCCAGAAAAAAAATTAATGCAAATTGATGGACCTTGTATTGTCAGTGGGTGTCTTCATACAGAAAAAGAAAACGCATTTGAACTTATGTTTAAAAAAGGTGATAAGTACAAAATTAAAATTGAAGCAAGGTCGATTGGTTCCGATCTTGACCCTGTTCTTATTCAAATGGATGCGAAGGGTAAAGAAATTAAACGAATTGATGATGAGGGAAATGCTAACCGTGATCCTGCTTTAGATGTTAATTCCATAGGTGAACCTATCCTTATTCGTGTCGCAGATTTATACCAACATACTGGAGAAACCTATTACTACCGTATAAGCATTATCCCTTTAAAACCCGATTTTGATTTTTCGGTTGAAGGTGAAAGTTTTACCTCTAAAGAAAATAAGCTTGTTGAAATACCTGTAAAGATTACTCGAAATCTTGGCTTTGCAGATGATATTGTTATTAAGGTGATCGATTTACCTAAAGGCTGGACTACGGAAGAAATTAAAATTAATGTAAAGGTAGCAAATCCGATAAAGTTAATCGTTACCCCTAGTGAAAAAGCAGAACCTGGTTTTTTTAAAGTACTAGCTAAATCTGGCGATACTTCCAAGTCGAGTATGCGTTTCCTTCCAGCACAAGAATCGTCGATTGATCATTTTTTTCTCTTCAAAGAAGTAAAAGAGAAGAAATAAAGGTTTAAATTTTAAGGGATAAAATGATTATAAAATTTTTTCCGATTCAGTATTATTTTGTTACCTTTGTTTTGATTTCATCTGTTGCAATTGCTCAGCCAAAAAAATTGCTGTTACCGGGCGAAACTTTCACTGTTTCTAACAGGCCTGCTTTTATTTTTATGCCTGAAGATGCTAAAAAATCTTCTCCACAACCTTGGGTTTGCTATGCGCCTACGCTTCCAGGTTACCCTGATTCCCACGAAAAATGGATGCACGAACAGTTCTTGAAAGCCGGCGTCGCTGTTGCTGGTATTGATGTGGGTGAAGGTTATGGCAGCCCAAAAAGTAATGAACTTTTCTCCGCTCTTCATCAGGAACTTGTTCAAAAAAAAGATTTCTCAACAAAACCTTGTTTGTTTGGCAGAAGTCGTGGCGGGTTATGGGTTACTAGTTGGGCTATCGAAAATCCTACTAAAGTAGCTGGCATTATTGGTATTTATCCAGTTTTTGATTTTCGAACTTACCCCGGCATTGATAAAACTGCTCTTTCTTATGGGCTAGCAAAATCCGAACTTGAAAAAAAACAAAAAGATCTTAACCCAATCGAGAAAGTTGGAGTTCTTGCCAAGGCTAGGATTCCTGTCGCACTCATTCATGGCGACATCGATAAAGTAGTTCCTTTGAAAGAAAATTCCGAGGAGTTTCTAAATAAATACAAGCAAGAAAATCAGCAAGACTTAGTTAAACTAATTATTATTAAGGGGCAGGGTCATAACCATTTCGAAGGGTTTTTTAATTCTCAAGAACTAGTTGATTTTGCAATTAAGTGTGCCAAACTTGGTGCCAAGAATGGTAAGTAATTTAAGTTTAGAAATAAAAACTTAAGATTATTTTGCCTCTGTTTTAAAAGTTTTAAATCGTGTTTTAAGTGAATCAAGTTTTGCTTGATGTGTAGGATTTTTCGCCAAATTATTTTCTTCAAATGGATCATTTTTGAGGTCAAATAATTCTTCATAGTCGAAGTCGGGCCAGTAAATATACTTAAAATCTTTTTGCACGAGAGCTTCAGAGGCGGGTATAAAATCTTTATTTTTTAGCATTGCGTGTTCATAGAAAAATTCTTGCCGCCAATCTTTGATGTCTCCCTTGATATACCAAGGCGAAAAATCTCTCCCTTGCATTGTTTTTGGCGCTTTTAACTTGGTTGCGCTTAGAATCGTTGGGGCTAAATCTACATTAAGTATAAAATCGTTGTTTGTTTTCCCTGCCATTGCCTTGGGCATTCTTGGATCAAGAACAATCAAAGGTACTCGGATGCTTTCTTGGTAGGGGTACCATTTATCCGCAAGCCCGTGTTCCCCGTGAAAATAGCCGTTGTCGGTTGTAAAGATGACAAGTGTATTTTCTAGTAGTTTTTGTTTTTCAAGTTCATCTAAAATTTTTCCACAAGTAGCGTCAACTTCTGAAGCAAGCCGATAATAATTTTTCATGTATTCTTGATACTTGCTGGGGGACTCAAAGCGCCAGTGCCAACGCTTTCTTCCTTCATTTTTTTCATTTGCAATAAACTCGGGCAACTTCTTGAAAGATTCTTCATTAGCGGTTTTTGGTATTGGAATTTGTTGATCTTTATATAAGTCTAGGCTTGTTGGTTGTGGTAGGTATTGTTTTGGGTTTCCATCCACTGCGTGAGTAGCAAAAAAAGCAACCGTTAAACAAAAGGGCTTTCCTTCGGGCTTCTTTTTCAAAAAGTCTAAAGAATCATTTTCGTTTTTTTGGGTTACATGGATCATTGAACCATCAGGCTGTTTATACCAATGGTTTCCCGCATAACTTTTGCCATAATCAAATTTATCTGCAGGAAAATTACCATTATGCCATTTCCCAATATGTCCTACATAATAACCGTTATCCTTTAATATTCCGGGGTAAGTTTCTTGCCAAGGAGTTTTGAACATAAGAAATGTTGGATTACCGTGCCTAGACATCCACTGACCTGTTAATAGGGTCGCTCGACTAACTCCACAAATCGAAGTTGTAACGCAATTATGCGTAAAACGGAACCCATCAGCTGCAAGTTTATCAAGTCGAGGAGTTTTTACTACCAAGTTTCCTGCACAACCTAGCGTATCGTGACGCCAATCGTCTGCATAAAGGATAACGATGTTCATAGGTTTTTCAGCGATTAACGCTGGGGTGTGAATTACTAAGAAACTGATAAAAGATGTAAATAATACAATCAAATGCTTAAACATAAGAATTCTCGTGGAAAAGTATTACGAAACACTATGTTAAACCATTATTATTAGAATAAAAATTTATTTGCTCTAACTTTTTCAAGAAAATTAATAATTTCAATTGTAAAATTGTTAAATAAATACGAAGATAAACTAAGTTAATCCCACCTTTTTTAGGAGATCGCTATGAAGCGCTTTTTATCTTTTGTAGTTTCTTTATGCTTATCCGTTGTTGTAATTGGTGCTGATCCTGTAAAAAATCCTACTTCCAAAATTGATATTGGTAGTCAAGCGCCTTCTTTTAAAATTAAAGATGCGTCTGGCAAAGAAATTAACCTTGCTGACCTTACAGCAAATGGACCTGTTTTGGTTCGGTTAACTTGCGGTTGCGCAGGATGTGATCAAGAATTGGCTTATTTCCAAGCCATCCACGATGCGTATAAAGGTTCTGGTTTAACTTCCCTTGCGATTTTTAAAGAAGGTGATGCTAAAGTAGCAGCCTACGCCAAAGCAAAGAATATCAGTATGCTTTATGCTGTAGATACTAAAGGAGAAAGCTGGAAAACTTTTGAAACTAAAACGATGCCTACTAATTTCCTGATTGAAAAAGGTGGCAAAATTGTTTCTATTGCACCGGGTTGCGACCCAAGCGGTTTAATTGCAAAAAAGTTATCTGAAAAAGTTGCGAAAACTATTAATACAGATTCCGTTGATGTGAAGAAAAAAGTTGAAGATGATAAAAAGAAATTAGCCGAAGATAAGAAAAAATCAGCTAATTAGTAACTTTTAATTAAATAAGAAAGCCTGCCTGTTATTTCAAACAGGCTTTCTTTGTTTGTGTTCTTATTTACTACGATAAAGTTCAAACCTACCATTATCTCTTTTTGAATTATAATTAGCCAAAAAAGAAGTTTCATCTACCAAGGCACGGTATTCAAAAGTCCCAAACCCTAGTAATCTTTGGTTGCCTGTAAGAACAAGCTTATTTCCTTCCATTCCTGATATGCGCAAGGTGGCTTTGTACCTAAAAGGAAAAACTTTAAAGAATCGGCCCGTGAAAGTAACATCATAAGCATCATCGCCTAGAGGACTAAAATTTGCTTTCATTGATCCTTTATGACCAGAACCATCACTGAACCAATTACCTACCCAAATTCCAGATAAATCAGGTTTGATTGTTTTATCTAGTTTGTTTTCGGCAGAATAACAAACAGAAGAAAAAATTAGAGATGAGAATAAAAGAACAGCGCTGAATTTAAAAAACATAAATCCTCCTTATTTTAATAAATTCTACAACTCTCATTATAACAAAAAATCACTTGCATTGAAGTAATGTTTAAACAAATGCTTCTTTATAACTAATTGCTTTTAATCCATAATTTTGAAGTTAAGAACGATCCTAAGATGAATTTTTCTTCTTTTAGTTTATATCCACTTTTAATAAAATACGGGGAGGATTCAACCAACTTTAAAGCTGAAATACCTGTAAAAATTTTAAAGAATAAATACATTGCGCTTAATCCTACACAAGAAATTATATTTTTAAGGTTTGATCCTGGGTAGTTGAAATCTCCTATTAGCCATTGTCCGTTATTTTTAAGTGATGCTGAAACTCTTGGAAATAATTGGTCTAATTCTTTTTCCGTGAAGCAATCAAGAAAAAAATTAGTAACAATAAGATCATAACAATTGAAAGGGAAATCGAAGATTAATGCATCAGCAAGAAGGAATTTTATTTTGAAATTATTATCAGGATTAAAACTTATTCTTCTTTTTGCCAGTTCCAGCATCTTAGTGCTAAAATCAAACGAAATTATATTTGCATTTGGATTTATATTCAGGAAAGCTTCAAGAAATCTTCCATTCCCATCCCCTAAAATTAAAATATCCTTGGCATTTGTTAATTCTAACAAATGCATGATCCTACAAACTTGAAGTTTATTTCCAAAACTATATTTTTCAAGAAAACTATACCAAGGTGCAAGTTTATCAAAATTTGATTTTATCATAATATTAAGACTACTAAGATTGGCGTTAGCAATATAAAATCTGCTAATACCCTAGAGATACAAGGCTTAATTAAGTCTGAAAACATCCAAATTAAAATAAATCCTAGTAATGATAAAGAAACTGCAATTGAAATAGGTGCAGGAATAAAAAAGTGTCCTACCACCAAGATTATTATTAATAATAAATCTGCCCTAGAAAGTCTTGTACTTTTTGATTCCCATATTTCAATCAGTCTACAATTTAGCCAACATAATAAAGAAAATATTACTACGGATGATACCCACACAAATATTGACAAAGGGGATGTTATAATCGGAAGTGCTACCCCTAACCCAAAACCAATGCCAACTAATAATTCTTTTACATTTAGTTTAGGAACTAAGGTTTTAACTTTTATGTGCACCAAGCAAAAATAAAAACAAATAAACAATCCCAGAATAATCCCAGACAAAAGAATTATGTTTGATAGATAAAAGCAACCTAGTGTTATTCCAATTAAGATAAAAAAGATAAGAATGACAAAAAAGTTTTTGTTACTTTTTGTAAAAAGGTGTCTCTCTTTTAAGTTTTCTCCGCTCTTGGCATCTAGGAGATGGTCTAGAAGGTAAATAACCCAAACAGTTAATGCTAAAACTAAAGTTGTTGGTAGTGAAATGGGGATATTAAAAATTTTAACGAAAAACCATTGCCAAGTAATAGCAACAATTGGGGCATCCAATGAATAAAGGTTGGGATACATCCACCAAGGGTGGTTGAATAATTTATGGTTATTTTTCAACCGAATGTTGGCTTCAATTTTTTTGCTTAACAAGTTACCCATAGTTTGATCATTTTAGAAAGTAATTTAGAACTTTTGCTGAATGGCTTTAGGTTTTGCTATTAAGTTCATTACCCTATAATAGAATAAGGTTACAGGATTGCAAAATTTATAAATTGAGGTATTATGTTTCGTTTTATTTTTTTATTTTTAGTCTTTCTAATTTTAACTAAAAATAGTTTTAATCAATTTATTTTTGCAGAGGATAATGCTGCTAATTTTTCCAAAGATGGATTCCCTTTTCTTCAAAAGAATTGCCTAAGTTGCCATTCTGGTAAAAAACCTAAAGCAGAACTTTCTTTAGACATTTATCCTGATTCTTTGTCTTTACAAAAAAATCGTAAAGTTTGGGACAATGTGATTAGGAACATTAATTCCGGCGAGATGCCACCTAAAGAAAAGCTTAAGCCCCCCATCCAAGAATCAGAAAAATTCGTCTTGCTTGTTAAAACGATTTTTAATTCTTTTGATCGAAACGCAAAGCCTAATCCTGGCAAGGTAACTATGCGAAGATTAAATCGTGTGGAATACAAAAATACCATCCGCGATTTAATCGGAATAGATTTTGACCCCACCGGTGATTTTCCTTCAGATGATATTGGCTATGGGTTTGATAATATTGGTGAAGTTCTAACTTTATCTCCAATTTTGATGGAAAGATATTTGGCTGCTTCGGAAACTATTTTGTCACGCGCTATTACTCCGGAACCACCTGCACTTGTTAAACGCCATGTAACTACTTTGTATGCCCAGCCCTCTTCTGGCGAAGTAGAAAAAAAAGCTATGGAAGCGAGGTTTCGTAGGATGGAAACCGATGCAAAAGAAAATTATATGGTTGGCCCACTCTTTACCCCTTATTTGTTTGAAAACGATGGTGAATATATTTTTCGCACTAAAGTTTATGCGAAAAGCGGTGATGGCAACCCTGTTAGAATGGCCATCCTCACACACGGAAAAAATCTTTCCTCTACTTCTTCACCTGAAGCACTTTCTCAATTGTCTGGCAATGTTTTAAAGTCGGCCTTGATTTTAAAAACATTCGATATCCAAGCCGATTCTCCTACTAAAGCTCAAAGTATTGAAGTTAAAATTCCAGCAATGGCAAACCGTGAAAATATTTATATTGCTCAATTTAAACCTAATCCTAACAAACCTGCGAATAAGCTTTATGTTGAACATTTTGCTTTGGAAGGTCCTTTAGATAGTAGGCCCTCGACACACAAGGTTTTATTAACTGCAGATAATTCGAAATCTAAAGAAATACAATCTAAAGAAATTATGGAACGCTTTTTAAAAAAAGCTTTTAGAAGAACTCCTTTAGAACAAGAAGTTAAAAGATCATTAGCATTGATTGATAATGTTGTTAAAAAGGGTGAGAAATGGGAGTTTGGTATTCAACTTGCTATGCAAGCTGCGATTTGTTCGCCTAAATTCTTATTTAAAATCGAGCCCGAATCTAAATTAATTCCAGATAGTTTATTGCAATTAGACGATTTTCAAATCGCCTCTAGGCTTTCCTATTTCATCTGGAGTTCTATGCCTGATGATATCCTTCTAGATTTAGCTACGAAAAAAACTCTTCTTGGAAATCTTGATTCTCAGGTTAAGCGAATGCTTAGTGATCCTAAGGCTTCTGCTCTGGTTGAAAATTTTGCTATGCAATGGCTTCAGCTTAAACGGTTGGAATTAGTTGCACCTGATGCGAAACTTTTTCCTTCTTTTTCACCCAATTTAAAATCTGCAATGCGTACCGAGACAGTACTCTTCTTTCATTCGATTATTAAAGAAGACCGTAGTATTTTAGATTTAATTGACGCTGATTTCACTTTTCTTAATGAAACACTTGCAAAGCATTATGGGATTACCGATACCAATGGCAATAAGGTAGGGCAAAAGGTAAAACTTCCGGGCGGTCAACCAATTAAAGGTGAGGGATTTGTTCGAGTTTCACTTCAAGATAAAAACTTGGGCGGATTACTTACTCAGGCAAGTGTTCTTACGGTGACTTCAAATCCAACGCGCACTTCGCCAGTAAAACGAGGTCGCTGGGTTTTAGAGCAAATTTTAGGGGCACCACCGCCGCCGCCGCCGCCCGATGTACCCGAACTTCCTGCAGATGAAAAAACCGTTGCGGAAGGAACTTTACGACAAAGGATGGAACAACATCGTAAGAACCCTAGTTGTGCAAATTGTCACGCAAAAATGGATCCTATCGGGTTTGCCCTCGAAAATTATAATGCCATAGGTGCATTTCGTTCTAAGGATGGAAAGTTTGACATCGATGTCTCTGGCGAATTTGCCGATGGTACTAAATTTAATGGCGCCGCTGACCTTAAGTCGATCATTAAGCTGCGAAAAAATGATTTTTCTTATGCTTTAGTTGAGAAAATGTTTACGTATTCTCTTGGTCGTGGGATAGAATATTATGATAGACCAACTATCGAAAAGGTTGTTAAGTCCCTTGCCGATAATAACTATAAGTTTTCTGTTTTGGTAACTGCAATTGTGCAAGCCGATGCGTTTCAAAAAAGCCAAGGAAACCAGCAGTGATTTAAAGCCTTATTGTTAAACAGTCTAGAATTCTGGTATCTTTAAGCCCTGCCTCTATTACAAATAGTTATTTTTGTAAACAGTAATTTGGTTAAGTGATTTAATGGAGTTTCAAATGAACCCTTCAAAACAAATTTCTCGTCGAACTTTACTTAGGGGCGTTGGGGTTTCTCTTACCTTGCCTTGGTTAGAGGCTATGGGTCCAATAACGGCTTGGGCAAATGCAGATGGTTCTAAAAATACTGCTCCAAATCGAATGGCTTTTTTATATGTTCCCAATGGGAAAAATATGGCCGACTGGACTCCTTCTTCTGAAGGTTCAGCCTTCCAACTTACACCCATTCTTCAACCCCTTGCCAATGTTAAAGACAAACTTCTTGTCCTTTCTGGCCTTACCGCTGATAAAGCACGCCCTCACGGCGATGGTGGTGGCGATCACGCTCGGGCTCTTAGCGCTTTTTTGACCGGCGCTCAACCTCGGAAAACCGATGGTTCCAATATCTGTACCGGCGTTTCTGTTGACCAAGTTGCTGCTTCTCGTATCGCTGATAAAGTTAAACTCCCTTCCTTGGAAATTGGCACCGAAGCTGGAGCGATGGCGGGTAATTGCGATTCAGGTTATAGCTGCGTTTATTCTTCCACTATGTCTTGGAGATCTTCTTCTCAACCTTTGCCTAAAGAAGTGAACCCTAAACTTGTTTTTGACCGTATGTTTACTATAACCCCAGATGCCAACCGAGCCAAACGAGAAGCGCGAAACAAAAGTATCCTTGATTATGTTCGTGATGATTCCAAAACGATTTCTACCCAGCTAGGAAAATCTGATACCAGAAAGCTTGATGAGTACTTTGCTGCAATCCGCGATATTGAACTAAGAATAGAACGGGCCGAAAAACTTCCCCCAACTAAAGTACCCGATTACCCTGCTCCTAAAGGTGTTCCCGCTGTTTATCAAGAGCATATTCGCCTTATGTGCGACCTTATGGTTCTTGCTTTTCAAGCCGATGTTACACGCATTATTACTTTTGTCCTTGCTAATGAGGGCAGCAACAAACCTTATCCTTTCATCCAAGTTTCTGAAGGGCACCACGACCTTTCCCATCATGGCAATGATCTTACTAAAAAAACTAAAATCAAACAGATCAACACTTTTCATATCACTCAACTTGCCTACCTGCTTGAAAAACTTAAAGCCATCAAAGAAGGTGATGGCAATTTACTTGATCATTCAATGATCGTTTATGGAAGTGGCAATTCTGATGGCAATGCCCATAATCACGATGACCTTCCCATTCTCCTTGCGGGTAGTGGATGTGGCACAATCAATTCTGGTAGGCATATTCGTTATCCCAAAGAAACTCCCTTAAATAATCTTTGGGTTTCTATGCTTAATCGTATGGATGTTAATGTTGATCGGTTGGGAGACAGCACGGGCACACTTTCAAACCTTAAATAAACTATTGTAAATCAGATTGAAACTACGGTAGATGGCGTGGTCTTATGATGCATAAATTTGTAATAGCAGCTTTTTATAAGTTTGCTGATTTAACCGACTTTATCGAACTACAACCTAACTTGCTTGAGTTTTGCAAATCAAACAATATTTTTGGAACGATACTTCTTGCCTCCGAAGGAATTAACGGAACTGTTTCTGGTTCTCGCGAAAATATAGACTCTCTGATTAAATTCCTTCAAAGCCACCCTAAACTTTTTAACCTCGAACACAAAGAATCTTTCTCTGATGAAACTCCTTTTGACAGAATGAAAGTTCGGATTAAAAAAGAAATAGTTCCTTTGGGTGTTTCTGGGATAAATCCTGCTCTGGAAGTGGGAACCTATGTTTCACCTGAGGAATGGAATATTTTAATTAATGACCCAGATGTTATCTTAATCGATACGCGAAACCAATATGAGTGCGACATTGGTACTTTTAAAGGGGCGCTTGACCCAAAAACAAAAAGATTTCGAGACTTCCCAACCTTTGTTGCAAATAATCTTGACCCAAATAAAAACACTAAAGTTGCAATGTTTTGTACGGGTGGCATTCGCTGCGAAAAAGCCTCTGCTTTTATGCTCAAACAAGGCTTTAGGGAAGTCTACCACCTCAAAGGTGGAATCCTTAAGTACTTAGAAACCATTCCACAAGATCAAAGCCTTTGGCAAGGCGAATGCTTTGTTTTTGATCAGCGTATTGCAGTTGGCGATGGTGTTAAAGTTGGAGGGCACGAGCAATGTTATGCCTGTAGGCACCCGGTTTCGCCTTTAGATCAAGAATCGCCGAAATATAAAGTTGGCGTTTCTTGCCCCTATTGTTTTGAAAACCTTCCAGAGAAAACTCGCTTACGAGCGATAGAGCGCCAGAAGCAAAATGAACTTACTAAGTTGCGCAAAAATTCTAATCAAAATGCCATTTAAATTTCTTACTCAACTTCATCAATTCATCTTGTTACATATTCCTTCTCATCAAATCGGCTGCTAAACTGATACCTGTTCTTGCTGCAACGGGATCATACCTTTCACCTTCATCTCGAAGAAAAGCGTGGGATGCATTAAATTCGTGCCAAGTGAACCAAACCTTTGCCTGGTCTAGTGCTTGGTAGATTCTATGTCTACCTACGGTTGAAATGTGTGGGTCTTGTCTGCCAAATACCATTAAAAGCTCACCCTTTATTTCACTTGCTCTTGCTAATGAATCTGCATTTCCATCTTTACCCAAAGTGCCTGTATGTAAATCGGTAGGGTAAAAACAAGCGGTGGCTAAAATTTCAGGTAATAAAGCTGCGCGAAATGCTAGATGGCCTCCTAGGCAAATTCCAACCGCACCGATTTTCCCATCACATCTTGGATCATTTTTAAGAGCCTTTACCATCGCTTTTGCATCATTGTCAAATTCGCTCATAGGTATGATTTGTTTAAGATCATTTCCTCTGTTTTTACCAACCTCATCATAGCCAAGCACACACCCCAGGTTTTCATAGGCGTGATAAATTTCGGGCACTAAAACCAAATAGCCTAGGGATGCAAATTGCAAAGCTAACCGCCTTACCGAAGGCGTCTGTTGGAATATTTCGGAATAAAAAAGAAGTGCAGGTCGTTTTTTGTTTAAGACCCCCAATTCAGCAGGCTCATAAAAATAGGTTCGCATCGGGCCTGTAGGCGTGCTTAGTTCCATTACGGAATCTTTAACAATCATTTTTATTCCTTGATTGAAATAAACAATTTAATTAGAAATAGGGCGAACAACCAATATAAGCCTAAGTACTTTAGCAAGATATTCCATTCAAATCAGGTTTAAAACTTTAATTCTAAGCTAGGAACCTTATTTAAAAATTGAACTGAAATTAATTTGAAGATTCTAAGCATCAACTAGTCTTTAGCAA
Source organism: Gemmataceae bacterium (assembly GCA_041694635.1). GTDB lineage: Bacteria > Planctomycetota > Planctomycetia > Gemmatales > Gemmataceae > UBA969. The sequence continues at coordinate 61,630 of JBDNHI010000098.1, forward strand.
TTGGTTTTTTGTTTAAGTTTTCTTTAAACCAAACCTTCCACATATTTTGGCTGGTATTCAAAGCAGCATTTGAAGTTTCAGATAAAATTGGGCCAAAATCTATCGCATTTAAGTTCGTTGATTTTTTTCCCTGAACTGCAATTTTATTATCTTTGCCCACTTTTATTCCTTGGTCTTTTTCGCATAACAACTTCGATGACAATAGCACCAGCGACTGTCTAGATGCTTGCCTTACCAATTCATCATCGTGAGCTACGCTTTCGATTAAGTCTTCAATAAAATCGTAGTTTTTTTCACAAGCAACAACACAGCCTGCTGCTTTAACCCGTGCATCACTTGAATCGAGTGCAAGTTTTAAAATAGCATCAGAATTTGATTTGCGAATCGAATAAACTTGCAGATTGATATATGCCAAATCTCTTTGAATATTATAGTTACTATTTTGGTTCGAATAGTTAATAATCGGATTCCCTGCAGGACCTGCAGGAAACCGGATGTTATCGTTTCAGCCCCAGCCGTAAGCTTTGTTTTGAAATAAAACCAAAAGTATTAGTAAAACAGTTGCAGTAAAAAAGCGATTTAAGTTCATCATTTAATAGATCCATTAAAGAAGTTAGCCTCTTACTTATTCGTAATACCTTCCAAATTATTGCAAATATTAATCAAGTTTTACTTGATAATTCACTTAAATTTCAAGAATTTCATGAAGTTTTATCTGCTTGAAATACCCCAATAAAACTGCCTCTAAGAACAGTAAATGCTAAGTTTTTGTCGTTTAAACTTACATCGGGAAGGACTTTTTCGTCAAATTGCTTTAAAAGTAAGGGGATCAGCGTTTCATCAAATTGCATTTCTTCGAAAATTACAACGGTACCATCGACTAAGCCATTCGTCCGAAAATGCAAATCAAAGCTGGCGAGGTCTTTGCCAAAAATTTGTGCCATATATCTTTCTGATGAAGGCGTTCTAACCAACCTAATAAATTCAAAATTCATAAGATGTTCCTATTTAGCAACGAAGCCGATAGCTTGTAAAAACATTATTAAAAGCACAAAAATTACAATACAACCACAACAAGTTCCGCAAGCACCGGGTTGTTGTTTTGAAGCAGCATTTCCGTTTGTTGTGTAACGAATTCCAGTCCCGGGGATAGAAACTGAAGAATAACTTCTACCTTGAGAATTCACTCCGGTGCGGAACCCTTTTCCGCCAATTGAATAACCAACGCCTGAACTTCCCATATTAATGCGAAAAGGGCCAAGGTTGATAGATTTGCGAAAAGACCAACCCATCTAAAAACCTCTGTTCTAGGAATCGTAACTAATTTATATCAATTAAATCATTAATCTGTTTGAAAAACAATTAGGCTTTTAACTTTATTAAGGAAATGAACGAAAATTCTAATCAGCATCTTTAAATTTATTAGACCTAAACGATTTGTTTTCAGAGTTCCGTTTTTTATTTTGAAGTCTTTTCCGGGCTACAGATTTTGGCACTTTCGTTATTCTTCTTACTTCAACAGGTTTGATAGCCATGGCTAATAAGTTGCAAAGTTTTTCTAAAGCATCTGCTTTATTGCTAATTTGAGTTCGAAACTTCTGGCTCACGATTACCATAAATCCATCTGAATCGGTAAGCCTGATCACATTCGGATTTTGTGAAGCAATAAATTTTTGTCTGTAGGTTAAAGCTTTAGAAGCATAAAGGCTAAAGTAGAGTCGGACTTTAGTTTCGACCTTATTAACATTTTGGCCACCTGGCCCTCCCGACCTGCTCGTTTCAAAAGTTATTTCAGTTTCAATTAAATCTTTTTTAAATAATTCATCCATCAAGAAAACCTTACTTTTTAAAAGTTAGGGTAAGGGCCTTTTATGGGGAGAAAAACAAAAGAAGGGTATTCATAAGTACAAGATTTTAAAAGCTTTAGAAAGTGGAGGCTAAGAGAATCGAACTCTTGACCTATAGCTTGCAAAGCTATCGCTCTACCAATTGAGCTAAGCCCCCTTTCAACCTAATTAAATTAAAGAAATTGGCCCTTTGTTACAAGGGGTAATTCTTATTTTTTGATCAATATTTTACTTCTGTTCCTCTCTAACCAAACTCATAAACAGTTTGCTTGTATAGCCTTATCGTTGATGATCTTTAAAAAGTGCTGGAATTTCATTGGGAAATTCGACTCAGAATACAAGTGAATTTTTGAATTTACAGCGTAACAGCCTTATTTTAGTGTGTAAGTAAAGGACCCAAATCAATAACCGTAGCGTTGGGGGAATTTGTGTATTAATTCAAGCCAACTATTTAAACAACTGGTTTCCCACCTTGGTGGGAATGACTGCAAAGCGTGTTACGGTCGCTTTTTCCTTTAAACCTTCGTGACTTCGTGCGAAATAATAAGACTCTGAAGAAGCGCAACTCACACGAAGCCACGAAGAAGAGACATAAGCAACTCTAGCGCCTGTTGGCAATTAAAAGGTCGCTGAGATTTGGGGACGCTCGCTGTATAATTAAGTAAAAGATAAGGAAGTCAATCAAGCCAACTGACCCCAAATTGATAACAGTGCCTGTGGGGATTTTTTTGTGGTAACAAAAAAGACTTATAGCACATTCGCACTAAGAGTCTTAAATTAAACTGCCTGAATTACTAGCTCACAAACACGCCATCAGTGTTAGTGGGGTCGCCACTAAAGAACGAAAAAAGTAAATCCAAGGTTGGGAAACTGAAACCTTTAACTTGTGGGGCGCCACCCGGGCCTGCGCCGGTGATAAGGTCAAGCGTTCCATCGCTATTGCCATCGCTAACACCAACTCGCACGCCACCCGTAAATTCTGGGGCATAAGCAAGGAACTGAGCAAGGCTTTCGCCTGTGAAAGGGTTCCAAACCCCAACCTGTGGTGCCCCACCTAGGCCTGCGCCGGTAACGACTTCAAAAATGCCATCGTTTCCTATATCGCCAACAGCGACAAAAACACCGCCGGTGAAATTTTCTGGGTAGGCAAACCATTGGCTTATGATTGCGCCTGTTGCACCATCGAAGACTTTAACATGAGGGCCGCCGCCTGGGCCGGCGCCTGTAACTAGGTCAAGGATGCCATCGTTGTTTAGGTCGATGCTTGCAACGCTAACGCCGCCTCGGAAGTTTAGATCGTAGGCAAAGAACGACCTCATCACTTCAAGGTTAGCGCCATTAAAGACCTTAACATGAGGTCCACCGCCTGGCCCAGCACCAGCGACGATATCCAAAATGCCATCATTGTTAGCATCTTGCATAGTTATAAAAACCCCACCTCTGAAGGCAGGATCAAATGCAAACCAAGACTTCATAACAACACCAGTTGCGCCATCAATGATAGCGATAGCAGGGCCGCCTCTTGGGCCTGCTGCTGCGACCATATCCATTTTACCATCTCCGTTGAAATCGCCAGATGCTACCCGAATTTCACCAGCGAAACCGGGGAACGGTACTGCGGTACCGATGACTCCACCGGTATTCGGATCGGTAAGGGAAACGGTGCTAGAGCCTGCCCGATTTGAAGGTGTACTATCGGTGATAAGGACCGTTTGCCCGGAATTGCTCATTCTCGTCGTGCCACTCACCGAGCGTGTTGAAACCCCGGTAACAATCCCACCGAAAACTGCATTGCCTTTAATCTTCAAAGCGTGAGAATTTCCCGTAAGTGTAGAACCAGTGATAATCGTCGTACCAGTAAGCGTTATGTCAGCCAAAAGCGTGACAGCACCGGTGTAAGTTTGTGTGCCTGTTGTTGTGATGTCCGCACTTATTCTTGTCGTGCCACTTACCGAAAGCGAGGCCGCGGAAACGGGCGCATTGATAATTGCATCGCCTTTAATCGTAAGCGTGGTTACACCGGTGATAGCCCCATCGATAACAGCATTGCCTTTAATCGTCAGGGCGTTACCACCACCCGCAAGCGTCGAAACGATGGTGATCGTCGTGCCAGTAAGCGTGGTATCGCCGTTAAGTGTGATGGCGCCATTTAAAGTAATAGCACCAGCGGAAGTAGTGACATCGCCTGCGATTGAAATAGTGTTGGCACCGATGTTAACAAAACCAGTTCCAGCAGTGATATCAGCATCAGCAGAAATGGTAATTACATCGGTATTTGAAGTGATTAATGTGCCAGCACCTTTAAGCGTAACAACCGCTGTTTTAAAAATAAGAGTATCCGCAGCATTATCATCAGCCACCATATTTACGGAAAGGCCAAAATTGGCACTGTATGCAGAGCTGTTAATACCTTCAATGGTAAAAGTTTGCCCACCCGTAGTATCCCCCACCAAGGAAAGGGAAGTGGTAGTTTCTACGCCAGTCGTAATCGTTACGATATAAACATTAGTTGATCCCACTTGCGCAACACTAACCCCCGCACCTGCAGTAATGACAACGGGGGAGTCTGATGCGTTAGTTGCGGAAACGGTAAGGGTACCATTAGAATTTGCAACTACACTGGTAAGATTTGCACCATTCGTTGTGATTAAAGATAAAACACCAGATGACCAACTTGCAGTAATAGGTGCAACAGCGAGGTTGATCGTCACGGAGACTACATTAGAAGAAAGCGCACCATCGGAAGCAGTAATGGTTAATGTCTTCACGCCATTTTCGTTCAGCGCAGGACTGTAAGTAAAGCTTCCTAGGTTCGCTGTGGGGATCATTTGGCCTGCCGTGACATTCACGCCAGAAAGTTTTAATATGCCGGTTGCTGGCAGCGTCACGATGGTGATACTTGCAAGCGCAGTGTTTTCGATATCGGAGTAGGTGCCCGTGAAGTTAATAGCAGAAAAGATAAATGTCGTATTTTCCGTTCCACCCACGGCGATTGCCCCTAGTGTTGGCGCATCATTAACCGCATTAACTGTAATGTTCACGGTGGCGATGTTGCTATCAAGTGAGCCATCGTTGACTTTGAAGGTAAAGCTATCTGCACCGTTCTCATTGGCATTAGGCACATAAGTAAAAGCACCAGTGGCA
>JBDNHI010000099.1:0-20817 GCA_041694635.1 Gemmataceae bacterium
ATCCGTTACAAGCCAAGGTTTGGCACGGTTGAAATCGTTAGTCGCCTCAAGAAGGACAACCATCCGCTGGTGGCGGAGCCCGCCAAGAGCATCAAGTAGGAGATTCGTCAGAACGGAAGGTGGACTCGTGGCAAGACAACCGATACGGTCAATGTGCATGGGGTTGGAACACGGCCAGAATCACGAAGTCATGGCACCAGTGTTGCCACTTGGAATTCGGCGCCTGCCCGAGACGAAATCGATGCACCCGGAAGGACTCGCCGGTGAGACCTCACCGCCCGCGTTCATTCATGCGGTGCCAACGAACGTTGTGCGACACAGCGCAGCAGTCGTATTCCCTGAATCAATCCTCTCCGCATTTTTCGCTTGGCCAACTCAGGTTTCAACCGTTTGGCAGCCGATTCTCTTGAACGAGCGGACCCCGGTTTTCCTGCCGACCAAGGTTTTGGACATTGTCTTCCAACAGGATTGGCAGGGCCTGACATGGATTGACTACCCGAAGGACCACGATCCCCTGGATGATTTTTGGGGCATTCCGGGACTATTCGATGATACGGAGGATAAGCCATGGAACGCATAAAGGTTGCTGCTTTCGTGTATGCCTGCTCCTTGGTGTTTGCTTTGGGCTGCGCTCTGAAACCGGAGAGACCAGCGCCTGCTGAACCAGACCTGCCTGCGGAGGAAAAAGCCGCACTCGAAGCACTAAGGAGTAAGGGGGGCGCAATTTCAGTGGTGGAATCGGACAATCGACCATAAAGGAGAACATGTTGCGCCTGGTTGGAGCGGCGCATTCGATGGCAAAAGCCAAGTGTCGGATGCTGATGTCCAACCCTTGCGATTAATAAAGAACATAAAGCGCCTAAGTTTGGGAAGCCAAAACATAACGAATGAAGGATTAGCCGTGCTTGCCGACCTCCGTGAGTTGGAATACCTGACGGTAGGCGGCCAGAAGATTTCCGATAGGGGCATAGACAAGCTCGCAGACATCAAGACTCTCAAAGAACTAACACTGGGCAGCATGAAACTTACCGGCAAAGCCTTTGAGCGATTCGGCCAATTGCAGAAACTAAAACACCTAAAGTTTGACCAAACGATCCCGGAAGATGGCTTGCTCGGTCTGAAAACACTGAAGGGCCTCGAAGAGCTTGACCTCAGCGAAACCAATGTCGCCGATGAGGATCTAAAGTCCCTGAAGGCATTGGCACGCCTTGAGTTCCTCGACCTCAGCAAGACCCAGATCACGGATGCGGGCATGGCGGAATTGGTTGACTTTCCTTCCTTGAAGACTCTTTGGCTCAAGAGCACGGCGGTCGGCAATGCCGGTCTCAATCACCTTTCTCGCAGCAAGACCTTGACAGGGCTACAATTGGATAACACAAGAATCGATGACGAGGGCTTGGCGCATATTGCACATGTTGAGAATCTAACGTACCTTGGACTCATGAACACGCAGATTTCCGATGAAGGACTAAAACATTTGCGGAAGACCAAATTGACGGGGCTGGACTTGGCATCCTCGAGGAACCACAGCATCACCGACAAGGGACTTGGATACTTGCAGGAGATCAAGACATTGAAAAAGGTATTCATCAAAGGAACGAAGGTCACGGAGGAGGGAATCCGTCAGGTGAAAATCGCTTTGCCGGGCTTGGTAATCGGCCCCGGGAAGAGAAAGCATTGATAGAAGGTGAATGCCATCTGGATCGACCGCGATGCTGCCGGTCATGGCTGGTTCATTGACCCAACTCCTCACGAGAATTCTGAGTTTCAGGTCCGGTTGGGTCCACACGAGCTTCAAGCGCTCCCCGGCAGCGCCGCCTCGGCCAGTCACCAGGTTGAGCAACTTCGGCGACTTACTCCCCTGTACTCGGGGGTTGGGGGGAAAGTGTTTTTTTGCAAATTAATAATTTTCTTCTTGCAAAAGCTCAAACGGTGTTTAATATCATTCCATGAGAAGAGGTCCCTCTTCCCAATTCGGTGATATCGCTAATCTGAATTAGATAGAATGGCATCCGGATTAGCAAAAACAAAATGCTGGAATGGATGGATTTAATTCCACCCAATCATTGTTAGGCCAAAGAACTGTGAACCTTTAACCAATGGCACGAATCTACATCGAAACAACGGTCGTGAGCTTCTATTACAACGGTCGCACTGGCCCGGAAATGATCTCCCGCCAGAACTGGACACGCCGTTGGTTGGACGCCGCGTTCAAAGGTGCTGGCGAGTTGGTCACGAGCCTCGCAGTAGAGAAGGAACTGAATGCTAGCGAATTCCCGAAGAAGGCGGAGATGCTCGAATTGGCAGCTCGCTTTCCGCTACTCGACTTGAATGAGTCCATCGCTGAAGCGGTCGAAGCGTACATCGCGAATCATGTCATGCCAAATGACCCGGGCGGCGACGCACTTCACTTGGCTGCCGCCTCGTTTCATCGCTGTGACTTTCTTGTGACTTGGAATTGCCGACACATTGCGAATGCAAACAAGTTTGGACACATCCGACGAATCAATGGTATACTTAGATTGGGGAATCCGGTACTGGTGACTCCTCTTGAACTACTGAACGAGGATATCGTCGATGAATAGCTATAGCGAAGTTAGGCGTGTTCGGCACGCGATGTCGGCTGCGGCTGGGCATGACATCCGGAAACTCATTGCAATGATCAATGAACATCGTTCGGAGGTTGTACACCGCATCATTAATCCCGTAACAAAAGCCGAACAATGCGATGCACCCGGAGCCGCCGACAGTGAGGTTTCAAGTGGAGAGTCTTCCGAAGCGGCCCAGTGATCTTCGTCGTTGTGCTGTATGCCGTGGAACTTCTCGCTGCGTGAATCGTCTATACTTGTAGATTATGCTATATTTTTCGTCCAAAATAGTTTTTAAATGGCGTGCCAAACCGAAAGCAGCATATGTTTCCCGGTGAATCTAGCATTTCTGCACCTAGCCCCTGGCAGAATGTCCATCGCCATAGAGGCCAAACGCCATAGAGGCCAAACGCCATAGAGGCCAAACGCCATAGAGGCCAAACTCAGGGCGGTTGGCAAAAACTCCAGATGCGTCAACTCGGGCGGGATCGTGCGCAGATTGGGCACTCCAAAAACTGACTACCTGCGGGGAATCTTTGTTGAGCGAACCTTCGGGAAACACTCAAGGGTACATTGTCGTAGGGCATCCGGTAGACGACAGAGTTTTCTAGGTCCAGCGAGTGGGTCATACAAAAACTGGGGTTGGCCTGAATTTGCAAAAGTCCAGTTATTAAGGTTTATAATCCCAGCTAGCATTCTGATTGGGTGAACCAAATTTGTCGAGAAAATAGGCAAGTGGAATTCCTGCTAAAAGTCCACCGATGTGTGCGCCATACGCAACTCCATCGCCTTTGCCGTCCAGTAGCATAAAACTCTGAAATAATTGTAATGCGAACCAAATCCCTACCGCAACAAAAGCAGGAACAGTGGTAAGAAATCTAAAAATAATAACGGTAACATTGTTGCTTGGGTAGAAAAGCAAATAAGCACCCATAACCCCCGAGATAGCCCCCGATGCACCTAGGCAAGGAATCAATAACCCAGAATTAAAAAATTGAGAAGAAAATACATGGACTAAAGATGCAGCGATTCCAACCATCATATAAAAGATGAAATATGTAAGATGGCCAAGCTTATCCTCCACATTATCGCCAAAGATCCAAAGGAATAGCAAATTCCCCAAGATATGGCTAATGCTGCCGTGCATAAACATCGAAGTGATAAGCGTGATGTAAACGGAAAAAGGAGTGGGTTCAAGTCCGGGTTGGATAATATCTTCACCTGTTGTTGTTTTGCCTATAACTTGAGGTGCGGTCTGAATGTCGTGGCCCGACATAATTTCAGCAGGAACGGTTGAAAAAGCTTGGTTGAATTGTTCGTTTTCTCCGAAGTTTTGAAACATAATAAAAACAAAGATGTTAACCCCAATGATCAAATAATTGACATAAGGGAATCTTATTCGACTAGAATTATCATCAAACAAGGGCATAATCATTTTTAAATCTCCGGGCAAGGGAATAAAAATTAGGCCAAAACTGATTCGACTACTCTGCCTGCAACATCGGTAAGCCGTTCATCCTTCCCTAAATGGGGATAAATGAGTTTTTCGTGATCCATACCAAGAAGGTGTAAAAGAGTGGCGTGAAAATCATTCACTGAAATTCTTTTATCAATTGCGTATAACCCAAGTTCATCAGTAGCCCCGATAGCTTGACCACCTTTAACGCCTCCGCCAGCAATCCACATAGTGAAGCCGTGGGGATTATGGTCGCGTCCTCTTCCCCCCTGGGTATTAGGAAGCCTGCCAAATTCACTTGCCCAAACTACAAGAGTGCTATCGAGAAGGCCGCGAGCTTTCAAATCTTTCAGCAATGCTGCTATGGGTTGGTCGACATGGCCACACATTTTTTGATGATTGGAATTAATATCATCGTGGGCATCCCACTGGGTTATAAGGGGTCCGCCGCCCGAATAAAGTTGCACAAAGCGTACCCCTCGTTCGACAAGCCTTCTCGCAAGCAGACACCGAGTGCCAAAGTCTGCAGTTTTGGCATCATTTAACCCATAATTGTGCCTAGTTCGTTCACTTTCATTGCCAAGGTCTACGGCTTCTGGCGCTTGGCTTTGCATACGAAAAGCAAGTTCATAGGAAGAAATACGGGCTGCTAAATCTGACCTCGAAGCATCGAGGTCTTGTTCATTCATTTGCTTGATGAAATCAATGGTAGCACGCTGGCGGTTACGGGTGATATCTGGGGGCGGTTTAAGGTGTAGCAGCGGGCTTGCGCCTTTGCGTAATAATGTCCCCTGATAAACCGCAGGTAGATAAGCATTCGACCAGCAGGGAGCCCCACCCTCGGGTGTACCTTCGGGCTGAAGTAAAACGCAATAGGCTGGTAAGTTTTCGTTTACACTTCCTAGGCCATAAGATACCCACGACCCAAGGCTCGGATGACCCATTAAGGTTCTGCCAGAATGCATTTCATACATTGCAGGTGCGTGAACGGTGCTAGAACACCAGCAAGATTTTAAAAAACAAATGTCATCGACACAATCAGCAAGGTTAGGCATAAGGTCGGAAACCTCAAGCCCAGAATTACCATACTTCTGGAATTTTCGAGTCGATGCCAATAAAGGTGTATCACCTTTTGTGAATTGGCTGACCGGCTTACCAAAGCTTGGGGGAAGAGGTTGCCCATTAAGCCGGGTTAATTCTGGCTTAGGGTCAAACAAATCCATTTGACTGGGGCCACCTACCATAAACATAAAAATTACAGATTTTGCTTTGCCAGTAAAGTGAGGGGCTTTTGGCGCAAGCGGCCTAGCGAAATCAGTTGCGATGTTCGCAGCAAAACCTTCCTGAGAAAGCAGCCAACTAAGAGCTAACGAACCACAAGGGCCCATAGGGTGAGAAAGAAAGTCACGGCGGTTAATAGGTACCCTATTCATACTAGAACCCTACCACAAAAGGAGGAAAAAAGCATTAGAAGTACCCCTTATTATTTTCTTTTTAAGGCTTCCTGAAGGGTGGTTCCGAGGTCTGCAGGGCTTTCAGCAACTAAAATATTCGCTTTTCGGAGGGCTGCCATCTTGTCTTGTGCTGAACCACTTCCACCACTAATAATGGCACCAGCGTGGCCCATCCGTTTTCCTGGGGGTGCTGTTTGGCCTGCTATAAACGCTGCAACTGGTTTGGTGATATGTTTTTGAATATAGGCAGCGGCTTCTTCTTCAGCGGTTCCACCTATTTCACCCATCATCAGGATAGCTTCGGTGTTTGGATCTTCTTGAAACATTTTAAGCAGGTCAATTTGATTGGTACCGATAATTGGGTCGCCCCCAATACCAACGCAGGTGGATTGGCCAAGCCCAAGGTTGGTCAACTGCCAAACAGCTTCGTATGTAAGGGTGCCACTTCTTGAGATAACACCAATAGTGCCTGGTTTATGAATGTAACCTGGCATAATGCCGATTTTGCATTGGCCTGGGGTGATAAGTCCGGGGCAGTTAGGGCCAATTAGCCTTGCATTAGGAAAGCCCGCAAGAAACCGTTTGGCCTTCGACATATCAAGAACAGGAATGCCCTCGGTGATTGCGACGATAATATTGATTCCCGCATCAGCGGCTTCCATAATTGCATCTGCAGCGCCTGGAGGTGGAACAAAGATCATCGTTGCATTGGCACCTGTTTTGGCAACGGCTTCAGCAACGGTATTAAAAATCGGGAACCCTTCTTTTGTGGTTCCACCTTTTCCGGGAACCACTCCACCTACAACTTGTGTACCATATTCCCTGCACTGAATTGCGTGGAAGGTGCCAGCTTTTCCAAGACCTTGACATAGAACTCGAGTGTTTTTATCAATAAGAATGCTCATTCAATCAACTCCACATTGGCTTCGTAGAAGGATTTAAATTACTTGGCAGCTGCCACAACTTTTTTCGCAGCATCGGTTAAACCTTCTGCTGTAATAATTTTTAAACCGCTTTCAGATAGAATCTTTTTACCTTCTGCAACATTCGTTCCTTCCAACCGTACCACCAAAGGAACATGAAATCCTACTTCCTTGTAGGCAGCAAGAATGGCATTGGCAATGGTGTCACATTTCATAATGCCACCAAAAATATTTACTAAAACAGCCTTTACATTCGAATCAGAAAGAAGAATGCGAAAAGCTTCGGTTACTTGGTCTTTGTTCGCACCACCACCCACATCCAAAAAATTCGCAGGGTCGCCACCGTGATACTTGATAATATCCATCGTACTCATTGCCAACCCCGCACCGTTTACCAAACAACCAATATTACCAGTCATTTGAACAAAGCTTAATCCAGATTTAGCAGCCCGAACTTCTGATGCATTTTCCTCCGCAAGGTCGCGTATCTGTTCGATTTCACTATGGCGGTATAACGCATTGTCATCAAAAGTAATTTTGGCATCTAATGCCAAGACTTCACCCGTTGGCGTTACCACCAAAGGATTAATTTCAGCAAGGCTTGCATCTTTTTCAAGAAAAACTTGGGATAATGCCATCATAATGGCTTCTGCTTGGGGAACTTGTTCTGGAGTAAATCCCAAGGAATAGGCCATTTTTCTAGCCTGATAGGATTGCAAGCCAGTTTCAGGCGAGATCGGCATTTTAAGAATTTTTTCTGGATGGGTCTGTGCAAGTTCCTCGATATCGACTCCACCTTCTGCACAAGCCATCATAATAGGTATGCCTTCAGCCCGATCCAAAACAATCCCTAGATAAACTTCGCGTGCGATATCCGCTGCAGTTTGGACCAAAATTTTAGTAACTTTTTGGCCTTCTTCACCCGTCTGCAAGGTTACCAGCGGGAACTTAAACATAACTTCAGCGATGGGCGCAATATCTTCGCGTTTAGTAATGTATTTAACCCCACCAAAATCTTTATTACTGCCCTTAAAACGGCCTTTTCCTCTGCCTCCAGCGTGTACCTGCGACTTAAGTACAACGGGCTTTCCCCCTAAGGTGTCAAAAGCTTTGACAGCTTCTCCAGGAGAAAAAGCAATAATGCCAATAGGAATTTTAGCGCCCGCAGCAGCGAGCAAATCTTTTGCTTGGTATTCGTGTATTTTCATTCGTACAAACTCAGGTTCATTGTTTGGTATGGTAATTTTAAACTTTATAAGTTTGTAGCTTAAGCTACCCTAGTATTTATAGAATGATATGAGGTGGATGCCACCTTTTTCCATAAGCATTCGCAGAGAATTCATTTTTCCTGAGGTACGAGCCGATGGATGTTACTAACTTGCTAGCCGACTTAGTTCGATTGCCCAGTATTAATCCTATGGGCCGTGATCTGCCCGAACACTTGATCTACGAAAATCGTGTTACCAACTATATGGAACTGTTTTTTAGAAATTTAGGTGCAAGAACCGAGCGGACTTTAATTCAACCGGGCCGTGAAAATATCGTGGCTTTTCTTGACCCCCCAGGGAACCCTTCTCGAACTATCCTTTTTGAAGCCCACCAAGATACCGTGCCCATCGACGGAATGATAATCGATCCCTTTGGCGCCAAGATTGAATCAGGCAAACTTTTTGGCAGGGGTGCTTGCGATGTTAAAGGTGGAATGGCCTCGATGGCAACTGCTTTCGAAAGCCTTTTTAAACAAAAAAAAATCGGAATGCCCCAGGTCGTTATGGCCTGTACTATTGATGAAGAACACGGCTTCCAAGGAATTCAAAGTATTGTGGATCAGCCTTGGATCAAAAATCACGACCCGCAATCTATTTGGGCTGTTGTCGCAGAGCCAACTCAGCTTCATATTGTTAATGCCCATAAAGGTGCGGTTCGGTGGGATTTACAATGCAAGGGAGTTTCTTGCCATAGTTCTACTCCAGAAAAAGGAAAAAATGCTATTTATCAACTAGCAAAGCTACTGCCTTTTGTTGAAGAATATGCTAAAAATCTTGCAGGCTCTAAGTCTCACCCAAGATTAGGATTTCCTACCCTCAGTTGCGGTATGATTCGTGGGGGTACTAGTGTTAATACGGTGCCCGATTTCTGCGCGGTGCAACTCGATCGAAGATTATTACCTGGCGAAACTGCTTATGAAGCTGTTGACCATTTTCGAAATTGGTTGAACCAAAAGTGTAGTGAAATTTCATTTGAAGTTACAAATCCTTGGCTTGCTGCCCCTGCTTTGGGCGATGAGTTTTCGCCTAAACTTGTTCAAGCACTAGGCAAATGCATTCAATCTAAAACTGGTTCGTTACAGATTGATGCGGTTCCTTATGGTACCGATGCTGCAAGTTTGTGCGAATTGAAAATTCCTGCGGTGGTTTTCGGGCCAGGCAATATTGCCCAAGCACATACCAAAGATGAGTGGATAGAAATAGAACAACTCAAACTCGCACAAGAAATCTTGGTGCACTTTGTTCTTACTCAATCCACTTAAATTTTAATTCTATTTGCTACTAAGATCAAACATTTATCGATATAATAAGAATTCACAGATTTACTTAAACTAGAGGAGAAATAAGAAGTGAGCATTATTAGGATCGGACTTGCGGAGACCAAAAATTTTTCAGAGGGTTATGATGCGATTTTTGGCAAAAAAAAATCTGAAAAGATTTCTTCTTCCACACAACCTACCCCCTCTGCTAAAGCTAAAATTACACCTAAGAAAAATACTAAGAAAAAATAGCCGCTTTGCTTTTGGTTTATAGCACTTTCAAAGCCCGCAAGGTTAATCGCCCTGTGGGCTTTCTTTACGGATTGCTGCCATATCCCCTTGTCTCTTCATTGCGAAACTGATTCATTGGCGCCTTCCAAAATGGAGCAAGTTTCGAATTTAATGCGGGTATTGGGGTTGTTAGCTTTGTCATTTGTAAATCTGGAAAAAGAAGATGAAAGCGTTCTAGGTTTAACAAAATATCTTTAGTGGAATCAAGATTTGATTTCCCCTCAAGCAGTTTATCCCCCGAATTGTAAAGGTTTCTACCCCCTTCAAACCGAATTGATTCCTTTAGTCGCTCGACTGATATTTCTGGGTCTTCAAATTGTATAAGTGCAAATGACCCTGCTTGCATTATCAAACTATCAGAAATTTTTATACTGCCCGGGCCAGATGGCGCTTTAGCTTGCGAAACTTGAAACGGGATACCCTCGCAAAATGCAGAAACTTTGTACAACTTCGCTTGCAATACCGAGGCTACTGACCCAGGGAAATTTGAGTTCTCAACCTTTGCAATCGCACCAGTTATCGCTATAAAACTTTGATTGATTTGCAATTCACACGGCCTTGTTGTTCGGTTACGAAATACATTGCATTCCCCTTTCAGCCTACTTTGCTCGATTAATATGATATTCGCAGGAACTAGAGGTTTGCCTAGCATCGAATCCATCATTAAACTCGAGTCCGCAGTGATACCAACAATGGCAGGAAGTTGGGGCAGGTCGCTTTTTTCCATAGTTAGGTTGCAGTTTTTTAAAGTTAAATTACTTGCCTTACCTAAGTTTGAAAAGTTTGGAGTCTTGCCCCCAGGTTGACTAGGTTTGCAAATAATATCGAGGTCTTCGATTTTCAGGGAACTTTCATTGATAAGAAATAATGTTCCCGATTCTCCTTCGCGGGGATTTGCAGAAATAAGAATGGGTTTATTTCCCGGAAAAGGCTTGAGAGTAATTTCCCCAGTAACTTTTTCGATTCTAGATTGCCCGACTAATAATTCCCCATCGTGTTTGATTAAAATGGTTTCTCCACCTTTGCAACTGCTGATTGCAGTTTCGACCGACTTAAAAATCAGTTTGGATGGTTCATCAACTTCTGGATCAACGATTCTAGGCTTGTTTGCAAGTTCGTTCTTGCTCATTTCAAGCAGAGGTAAAGGTTTAGAAATGTAGGAAAAATCTAGGAATTTTTCTGCCCCAATAAGGCGATCCTTTACACTATCTGGATCCCGTAACTCGGGTGCGGTGTCTTTTACCATAAACGCTTGCCCAAGGTGAAACTCTTCAAGTAGTTTAATAGGTTGATCATTTTTCCAAGGGTTTGTTTCCAATATTTTGGAACTATCGTCGTTGCCAAGTTTATTTTCGTTAAGTTGGTTTTGAAAAGTGTTGAAATCTCTTAGCGAGCTTTGTGGTGAAATTTGTGCTAAATAAGTATCGATTTTGAAGTAACGATTTTCAATACCTTTAAATCTAGTTTGGTTTGCATTGCTTGTGTTTTTTATTAAGACCGATTGGTCATTTTCTGATTGTAATATTAAGTCTGGCAACCTTGCTATCAGTGAATGGCTCATTGCAATTTGTGGACTTGCAAGCAACCCAGCAAGAATTACCGAAGATTTTGTTCCCTGCATAATGGTGCAATGCTGGATGACTACTGGATTATCAGAGTCTGTTTTTCCTTGGAAATGCAGCACCGAATAATGCGGACCGAATACACAATTCGTAAATCGAAGCCGAGAACTACCCCGATTAATAATGGCATCACAACCACCCCCATCGGGTTGCCTGAAAGATACCGGATCAGGTTTTGCACCCGCATCGGTGGAAGGTGCAACAATTTGTTCAAAGCCCAAAAAACAAGAATCTTCAACAGTTATCAACGGCTTGGAATTTTCTAGAGGGTCTATCAAAAGTGAAGCCAGTAGTTTGTTTTCACTTTGCACTGCTTGTGCTTGGATAAATTCACACCGCCTCACTAATAACGATTTCTTCCCTTTATAAGTTATACCGTGCATTTCTGTGTCGGTTGATCTTGCATCAATCATAATGTTGATATCTTGAATAATCGCATCATCAGAAAGCAAAGTGATAGCAGACCAAGCAACTGGTTTAGAAATTGCCCTAGCATCGTAACCAAGTTTAATAAGATGTCGTTTCGTAGTATCTTTACTTCGAATTTTAACGATGGGATTCGTGATTATTAAACCAGGATCTTGTTTTTCATTCTCAGGGGTAAGATCTAAATCTTTTGCAAGGATGATTTCAATTTGCTTTGAATCTTTAAAGCGAACTAACCACTCTTTCAGATCTTTCAGAGAAGGTTCATCTGATTCATATTTCGGAATTAACCCAACCTTGGGTTCAACTTGTGGGTTGGTTGGAAGCGAATTATCATTTTGATTGGTGGTCCCGATTGCAGATTCTGGTGACGGGGGGAGAACAATCGCATTAGCGCTAGGAGTTTCAAAAGGCCAATTGCCCTGTTGCTTTGCCAATCCATTTTGTAAGGAATCAATGAGTATGAGCAAAATAATCATACCTATTCCCACAACCAACCAAGGCAAAGTAATGCGCTGCCCATCAGCAACCGAAGTTGTTTCTTGATTTGTATTGGGTCTGAATTCGGAATTAGTAGATTGTAACCCCAGTTCAAAACAAACTTTCTCCATCTCAAATAGCATTTCTTGTGGTGCTTGAAATCTATCACTTGGATTTTTAGCCAGCATTTTATCTAATAACCGTGCGATATTGTCAGGTAAATCAGGCACTAAAACCCGAGGATCGGTTGGTTTTATATGTTGATGGTGATATAGTTTCCGTGCCGCGGTTCCCTCGGGAACTGCTGCGTGACCGGTGATCAAATGATAAAAAGTACAGCCTAGGGAATAAATGTCGCTTCGGTGATCGGCATCGCGAGGTTCTAAAGCCTGTTCTGGTGAAATGTAATCAAAGGTTCCAAGGGTCATTCCCGATTGTGTGAGGCCGCCTTCATTTGGCCCTAATGATCTCGCAAGCCCCATATCTACCAGTTTTACAAGTCCTTCGGGGGTGATAATAATATTAGAGGGTTTGATATCGCGGTGAACAACATTACGGCTTGCAGCGTGTGTAAGGCCACGAGCAACTTGAATCATATATGGTAGGGATTCGTTATAAGGAATAACATTGCGTGCGCTAAGAATTTCTTTAAGGTTTTTCCCTTCGATAAATTCGAAAGCGATGAAATTAAGCTTTTGGTCTTCGCCACAGAAGAAAACCCTAGCGATGTTTTCGTGATCAAGTCGCGCAGCGCTGCGTGCTTCCTGATGAAACCGAAGTACATTTTCGTTTTCTTTAGCCATATCGGGTGGTAAAACTTTAACCGCAACGGTTCTATCTAAAATCGTATCCCGTGCCTTAAGAACGGTAGCCATTCCACCTTTACCTACTGCGCCAATGAGTTCAAAATGGGCAAGTTTCTTTCCTTTGAAAATATCGGTTGCAGGCTCTGGATCAATAGTTTTAAGCTGCTTTGGCCCTGTTTTTGAAATGATCGTTGGAACATTATCGGTAGGTTCTAAACCTGAGGCGAACAAAATTGCAGCAGGGTCCGACGGATCCATATCTACAAGAACCGTGGGAAGCGGGCCAGGTGATCCTAGCAAAACTTCCTTTGGTGGCTCTGATTTTGTTGGTTTGTCGCCCATCAAGCGTGGTTCCAATTCATTGCCAGACTTTAAAAGACTGACATAAAAAAACAACTAAACCAATTATCCTTGAATGTTAAGTTAAATCAACATAGGAATTTAGAAAGTCAAGTATTTGCAGATTACTTTAAGCGGTTGGTTGCTTAAAGCAAGTTAAAGGTTCCTCGAGTGAGTCCAAACTGGTTGCTGGCTTTTAAATTTTGCCAAAGCACTTTTCCCTCGGTTTTTCCACTTAGAACCGCACTATAACCCGTAAGGATGGTCTGAACCTCCATTGCTGTTTCTCTCAGGAATTCAATTCTGAAGTGAATGACATTCATTTCAGAAAGCCGTTTAAGATATTCCGCAGCGGATTGAGGTACCGAATTGTAAACCGTATTTCTACAGGCCGCATCGACCCCCACGGGGAACTCTGCACCGTTATGATCCCGTAGCGAAACCTTATGCTTTTCACAAGGCCTGCCACAATCTCGATGGTCTTTCCCGGTTGAAAGAAAAGCAGCAAATACACAATGTTCCATATGAAACATAGGCATATGTAAATGCGCATTGATTTCCAGAGTTTGGGGGTCAACTCGTTTTATCAGTTGTCTTAATTGATCCCAATTTAAATCGTTGCCTAAGGCAATTCGTTCAAGCCCCTCGTCAAGCATCATCTGTGTGCTAATTTCATTGACACAATTAAGCGACCAATCACCAATAAGCTTTATCTCTGGAAAGTTATTTTTTGTGTATCGAAGTGAACTAATGCTTCGGACCAACAAAGCATCGGGCTGATTTTTAGTTAATTGTGCAAGGAAACCATCCTCGCCCGGTTTGATAACCCGTAGAGTCGCAAGTGAAACGGGTATATTGGCTTGCTTAGCTTTACTTACCGCCTCTTTATAAAGCCGACCATCTTCAAAATCGCAATGAATCATTGCAATCTTGGTCTGATTGTTTCTCCCGGACCATTCAAGCACTGCATTCAGTTGTTCTAGGTTTCTTACTAATGGAATTAAAGTAGGAGTAGAGTTGTTTAAAGGCTTCTTTGCTTTAAATTGCTGGCGTAATGTTTCGAGAGCGTTGCTATTAACAACAGGCCTATTCTGATTAGATTTTCTTTTTTCGGATAGTTGCTGAACTAAATCCCTGCGAAGTTTATTAAGTATTGCAGCGGGAATCATAACTTCGCCTGCTGCTAATTCAATTTGCCCAAGGGAGAAAGGGGTGTTGCCTAACCTGCCTAGAAATTCTTTTGCATCACTGATTTGAAAAGCCCGATTAAGAGCTTTTTGAACCGGGCCTTCCCAAACGGTTTTCGCAACAATGCCTTCATCGGTTTTGGCTTCTATTTGTAATGGCCCATCAATTACGAATTCAAGTTTAAAATCAAGGATGCTGGGATGAACAACAAGATCACGAGCATAAGATGCTTCCATCCGCTTACGGAAATCATAATCATCGGTTTTCCAAACTGGGGCATTAAGCACCTCTTCTTTTGCAAGCGCCAAACCACCGTGCACTCTAATTTCAAAAATATCTTTAGCTCTGGTTTTATGAATTTCGACAACCCTGCCACCAGGTTCTTTTTCTTCAGGTCGAGCTAGATCAATGACAATGCCATCCCCAGGCTGCAACGGTAATTTAAAATCTAGGTGGTCTTCCCGAAGTTTAAGAAAGATGGAATGACCTTTAAAATCTTGAATGGTTCCAAGAAGCAGGCCCCGGCTTTTAGGAAACCTACCACGCACAAGCTTTTGGTGGTTGTTACCTTCAAAAAATCCAGGAGTAAAACCCCGTGAAAATGCCATCGTCAGGTCGTTAAGCTGATGCTTTGTTGGCTCAAACGCCTTACCTTCTAATGCCTTATCAATGGCCTCTCGGTAAAAGCGTGTCGTTGCAGCCACATAGGCTGCATTCTTTAATCTTCCTTCGATTTTGAAACAGGTAACCCCTGCATCGATGAGTTCTGCAATTTGGTTGTAGCCTGCAAGATCTTGCGGGCTTAATAAGTAAGCTCGGTCTCCAAGATCCGCTTCTTGTCCATCGACCATCATCGTATAGGGCATCCTACAAGCCTGGGCGCATTGGCCCCGATTTGCACTTCTTCCCCCAAGTGCCTCGCTAGTAAGGCACTGCCCACTGTAAGCAACACAAAGGGCGCCGTGTACAAAAACCTCTAGGGGAATATTGCTTTCTTGTGAAACCTTCGCTATTTGCTCGATAGACATTTCCCTTGCAAGTACAGCTTGAGTTGCGCCAAGTTCTTCCGCAAAGTCTGCGCCTCGTGAATCCGCAATCGTCATCTGGGTGCTGGCGTGAATTTCGAGATCGGGAACAGCAAGCCTAGCCAGTTTTGCTAAGCCAATATCTTGAATAATAACTGCATCAACACCTGCCTTGGCAATTTCGTGAAGATACTTTTCTGCCTCTTGCAACTCATCCGAAAAAATTAAAATGTTAAAAGCTACAAAAGCCCTAATGTTATGATCGTGAAGAAAAGCTACGACCTTGGGAAGGTCTTCCAGTTTAAAATTCGTGGCCCGATGCCTAGCATTAAATCGATCCAAACCGAAGTAAACCGCATCCGCCCCATTAGCAGCAGCAGCCTTTAAACAATCCCAATCGCCCGCAGGGGCTAAGAGTTCGGGCTTTCGTTTTACTTGAACTGGCAGCATAGAAACTTTCTTGGCATAGATCGCTTTTTAAGTTAGATTAAAACCACAATAGTTATCTTAGCGGAAATTAAAGGGGCCTCTCTATGTTAAGACTTATTTTTCTGGTGTTTCTATCGCTTTTTATGTGCGGTTATTCGCTTAGTGCAGATAATTTGCCACTCCTTTTTGAAGATAACTTCCAAAAGGGCCTCGACCGTTGGAGTTTTAGCGATAGTTCCTGCTGGAAAATCGTCGATGTGAAAGGCGAGGGCAAAGCCCTTAGTCAGTTTAAAAAAATCAGCTCTTTCAAACCCCCTCACCGTAGCCCCTACCATTTTGCACTTATCAAAGACCTTAGCCTAGGCGATTTTGTCTTCGATGCCAAATTGCTTAGTACCATCAAGGATTATAACCACCGCGACCTCTGCCTCTTTTTAGGTTACCAAGACCCCGCTCATTTTTATTATGTCCACCTAGGAAAAAAAACCGATGACCACGCAAATCAGATTTTCATTGTCAATGGCAGCGATAGAAAAAAAATCTCTACTAAAACGACTCCAGGTACTAACTGGACCGAAGCTTGGCACAAAGCTAGAATCATTCGCAATGTTAATTCAGGCGCGATCGAAGTTTTTTTCGATGATATGAAAAACCCCGTTATGGCTGCTTCTGATAAGACTTTTCTATGGGGACAAATCGGCGTTGGTACTTTTGATGATACAGGCGACTGGACCGATATTAAAGTTCAGGGCGTGAAAGTTGCGCCTAAGTAGTTTTACGAGGGCAGGGCAGGGCGAATCTCAGCTAATATTTCTTCCGCACCTTGTTGCTTCATCTTCTCTGCTAAAATCTTTCCTACCAACTCGGGTTCATTGATTGAGCCCTTTTCTTGCGCCACGATTCTTTGCTTCCCATCCACCGATAAAACCACCGCAGTTAATGAAATGGTTGCACCAGAAATTTTCGTTCGAATTCCCACCGGAACTAGACATCCTCCACCTAGATTTCTTAATAGCGATCTCTCTGCTATCGTTTCTGCTTTTGTATTTTGGTCGTCTAACCGTGCAAGCATTTCCAAAACTTTTTCATCACCCTCACGGCATTCTAAACCCAAAGCCCCTTGACCTACCGCAGGAAGCATCCACTCTGGGTCTAAAATTTCACATATTCGATTTTCAAAACCTAATCGAATTAACCCTGCTTCTGCAAGAATGATGCCGTCTAGTTTCTCGGTTTCTATTTTTTTTAACCTGGTTTCTACATTCCCACGCAGATGCACTAGGGTAAGGTCTGGCCTGCGATACAGCGCCTGAGATCTTCTCCTTAAACTGGTTGTTCCTAGGGTTGCATTCTTTGGTAATTCATCGAACGACCGAATGGTGTTGGAAACAAAGGCATCACCCGTCGAACCCCGCTTTGGAATTGCTGCGAGTGTTAACCCGGGAACTTTTGCTGTAGGAAGGTCTTTCAAGCTATGTACAGCAATGTCAACACTGTTATCCAAAAGCGCTAACTGAATTTCTTTGGTGAAAAGTCCATCAAAACCAATTTGACTTAAAGCACGATCTTTAATTTGATCGCCCTTCGTCTCGAGAATTACAAGTTCAATTCCCTGCTCGGGGAAGAAAGATTGAAGGGTGTCACGAACAAAATGAGCTTGCCATAATGCAAGTGGACTACCCCTAGTCCCAATTCGAACATTATTCATATTTATTGGCACCAAGTTTTTCAAGATGCGACCGAAGGAGATAAGCTGTTTTTTGAGGAGAGATAGTTCCTTGAATGCAAAAAGCTTGTTCCTCAGGGCTTTTTTCAGCGCGGTCTAGCCTTATCCAAGCAGGCTTTAAAGTTTCGGGGTCAGTCTGGTATCTAGGAAATAAATGCCAGTGAAGGTGTGGCACCTGATTTCCAAGAAGCTCATAATTAATTTTAAGAGGGTTAAATACTTCTTGAATGGCTTTAGCGACCAGACACATCTCATCAAAATAAGCGTGCCTCTTTGCTAAAGTCAGGTCATTAAGTTCGCGAATATGATCCTTCGCAACAACAATGGAATAGCCTTGGAAGAACTGAAATTTCCCCAAGAGCACAAAACTGTTGGGGAAATTCCAGATAAGTTCCGAAGAATCAAGGTCGTTAAGAGAAGCAAGTTTGTGACAGAAAAAACAGTTGGTCAAGGAAGTAAAATCCTAGAGGTAAAAAAACTAATCCCCACCACCATCTCCGCCACCACCAAAGTCTCCACCGCCCGAATCCCCACCACCGCCAAACCATCCACCACCACCACTATCGCCGCCCGAATCCCCACCACCGCCAAACCATCCACCGCCACCACTATCGCCGCCCGAATCCCCACCAGAACCACCATCGACATCGCCACCCGAACCAGTGTAATCAGAATCCTGAGCGGAAGACCCATCGTCTGCCCCGCCGGCGCCAGCACTGGAAGAATCAGCGCCATAAGCAGAGGATCCAGAATTATGTCCTAAGAAGCTATTGTACATCCACATACCAGCAGCAGCGCCAAACATACCACCAACCAGGGAAGTTAAGAAGCCACCACCGCCGCCACCATAACCACCGCCCCCGCCGTAACCGCCACCTGCCATACCGGGTGCACCACCACCACTGCCGCCGAAGAGTGATCTAAAGATACCAATAACAAGCCAAACTCCGCCAAGGACTAAAAGGCCAATACAAATCCAACCCCCAATGGGGTTGTCCGCAATAACTTGGTTATCTGGATTTGGGGAATGTTTCACGATAGGAGTCGGGGCTACAGGCACAACTACAGCAGGCTTTTTAACATTCGAATGTGATGCGATGGTGTCGTAAATAAAACTGACCGCTTCGGTTAAAGCTTTATCATTTTGCTTTTCATTCAGCCTAGATAAAATCAAGGTTTTTAATCCTGCTCGGTCTGCTAAAGTGAAAGTCTTTTTCTGGGTTTCATTTCCCAGTTCAATTTCAAGATGGCCCGGTTCTTTGGTAAGCAGAATGTATATGCCATTTACACGCAGGCTACCTGCTTGTTTGCGTGCCCATTGGTCAAACATTCTGTTTTCCGCATCTTTATCTTTAAGATCAACGCCTTTAAGCACATCTTCAGGAACCTTGCTAAAGGTTTCTATAACTAAATCTTTTTTGAATTTTTTTTCGATGTCACCGATTTTGCGGTTCGCTTCTACTTTTGCGTTTTCAGAAAAGAACCCCGCAGTGTCCTTTATTTCACGAAACTCAGCTTGCAAGGGCCTGTTTAGCCCAAGGCCTATTAACAAGGCAACAACAAAACTTAGCTTTTTAAAATGGGCTGACATTCGTTTCCCTTTCAAAGGATAGAGTGATCTTAACTAACAGCATTATAATGCTATTCGATTATAATCATAATGCTATTCGATCATATTCCATAATTATTGCTGAGATTTTCATAAAACTTGAAATTTTAACCAAAGGGTAACTTAAGTGGGTAGTTGCAAATGAGGATTTATCGGGAGAAAGGTACCGTTTCCTAAAGCCAGAAGGTAAGTGTTGCTAAAAAAACAGCCTAGTTCGAGCTAGGATGAAGATTTCAAAATTTGTTCCAAGCAAGATTTATAAAGGATTTCCGAAGTTGCCAGTCTTGAGCGCCCCGGTCAGTGGATATTTGGTATTTTCTAAAATTAAACATTTGTAGGCAGTGTAGCAAATGCGTGTAAGCATCGCGTGCAGGGAAAAATTGCCCGGTGGATTAGGGGATTGTTAACGCAGTCGCTGGGCTTGAATTAAAAAAAGCAGGCAGGTGGAACTTATTCCACCTGCCTGCTTAAGTTTTCTGATTGCAGTTTGCCGATTATTAGAAATCGGAACCAAGAACTAGGCCATCGTCAGGGCGAATCAACCAAGCCCAAGTTCTAACTGAAATACGAGAAGAAACTAATTTAACACTTCCATCACTCATTCCAACAGGGCTCGAGGCAGAATGTAAAGGGTTAATAATTCCGCCAGAACCAGCAATTCGAACACACTGTAAATTTGTCATATTTGGAAATGGAGCAATATACCTACCCATTAGGGGCCCCGATTGGGGTGCTACATTATCCATGGCTTGCCTAGGCATACCGGCTACAATTACAGTGCTATTAAAAGCAGGAGAGGGCAGTACAATATTCGCTGGAAGCATCCCACTAATCTGCCCATTGATCTGAACTGTCGGATAAGCAGCCACAAGTGGCAAGGCTGGTAATCCATTAAGGCCAGCAACAGGGCCACCAAGAGGAGTGCTACCCGGAAGTGCAACATTGCCATAAATAGGCATAACCCAAGAATTTTGACCAAACACGCCATTTGTTCCACAATTTACAAATTGTTCGAAAAATATGATAGTATTTGAAGTACCATCAGAACTTGAAAGCCCGGCAATGCTGTAAGTTGAGGAAAGCCTTCCACCCTCAGCAGGAGGCATAGGAAGTCCAGTGCGATTACTATTTCCAAAGACTTCGGAATTAGGAACATAACTTGTCCCCCGTTAGCAACCGGAGTCAAGGGTGGCAATACCGTTGTCATCCCACGAACTGCACTATTATCAGCAGGGCAAACCAAAACTTTGATTAAGGAATTTCTTAATACATGGTTGTAAGTTAACGGCACAGTAATTAAGAACCGATGCAATGCTTCTTGTTCAATATAAGGTAGGAGTTGGGTAAAAATACTTCCACTATATTGATCTGGGGGGTTAGCAGTTGTACTTGTACTTAACCCAGGGAATGTACCAAAAACACCTTCAAAATTAGAAACTGCCAAAGAAACATTTTTCAATTGACTTATGCAAGTGGTACGGGCCGAAGCCTCGCGCACCTTCTGAATCGCAGGCAACAATAAGCCAATCAAAATAGCAATGATCGCAATCACCACCAACAGTTCGATCAGGGTAAAGGCTGATTTCTTCTGTTTTAATAAGCGTGAAAACATAGCAAGCTCCCTTTCAAAAAGATAAATACAATGACAAGAACCGAAGCTGATATAACATTTAATAAGTCGACAAAAATAGAAAGAGTCAAAACGAGCGGGAAAAACCTTCAATTAGATTCTTTCCTAATTAATTTCTAACAGCAAAAAAGTATTGATGCAATAACAATTTCAAGCTTTTAGGACTTACGCAGTTGGACAAAAATGGTCTTACCTATAATTACTATTTTAATTAAACTTTCACCTATGAGCAAGGCAAAAGTAACGGAAAACGATTTCATTAATTTTCTAATAGCCACCCCATTAAATGCAACAGCTA